>NZ_CAXIQN010000023.1:0-186884 GCF_964031615.1 Duganella fentianensis | reverse complement strand
AATTGGGGTTCGAGGGATCTTATGACAGGGTTGCGGCGTTCGCGAGGACCTGGAAGGAGGGTCAATTAGACCGGGTCAATCCTGCCAGCAAACGAACACCTAGTACTAATTTTCGACTTTATTTGTCTGGAATACTTGAGCATGGTTTAAATGATAATATGTGTCATCTTTGCAATGGAACTGGCGCATGGGCGATATTCTGGTTGATGACTACTGGGGCAATGAACGTACTTCGGGAAAGCTAGCCTTGGGCCAGACAGTTCAGGGCGATTTGCGCCGCGACTATGATCAGGACTGGTTCGCCGTTCAGCTAGAGGCAGGGCTTACTTATTACCTTAATGGGACGACCGATATTGCTACCAACGGCATGCAGATCGGTTTCTATGACCCGCTGAAGGCTCAAACTGTCGCGCTCGCCGGTATCGATGCCGCGCATTTTGGGCTGGAATTTACCCCGACGCACAGCGGCACCTATTACGCCATGGCGATTGAATCAGGGGAGGGCCACCCGGCGCGGCACTATACCTTGCAGCTGGATTATCGTACTGCACCGGATGATTTTCTTTCCAGTAGCCAGACTAGTGGCGTTGTGAAGGTAGATCAGCATACCCAGGGTCGATTCGAGCAGCATGGTGACGTCGACTGGTTCAAGTTCCATGCTGAAGTTGGCATGCGCTATGACGTGGTGCTGGACACCCCGGCGGCGGGGGCTGCCGATGTCGGGTGGCTGCGCAGTTTTAAGTATGTCGATGCCACCGGTGCTACTTTGAGCCGGGGCTCCGGCGGCTTCAATCCGCAGTCCAGTGGTGACTATTATCTGGCCTTCACGGGGGCGGAAGTAGGCAACTACGGACTAGTGTTGCGGCAGTGGCGTGACGAGTTTCCGCAAAGTTATGCAACATCGGGCAAGCTGAGCGCGCAGGCACCGGTCAGCTCCAGCGTAGATTTTGAAGGCGATTGCGACTGGTTCCGCGTCGATGTGGAGAAGGGCAAGATTTACATCTTCACGATGTACGCTGAGCAGGGCTATCCACTGCAACTGATGCTGTTCGGGGACCAGTATCAGCCGCTTGCCATAGTGGATGGCTACCAGTCGGAAGCCGGCTTGCAACTGACCTATCAGGCGACAGAGAGCCGGGCACTGTACATTCAGGCCGCCCGGCAGCCCGCGAGTTCCAACATCACGGTGGTGACGCCCTATACCTTGAAGATGGAGGTGCAGGTGGACGAGGTGAGCGATACACCGCTCACTGCGCACGCACTGGCAATTGGCGAGGCAGGCCGCGCCGCCATCCAGATCACGAGCGATGTGGATGTTTTTAAATTTACGCTGGTTGCGGGAACCTCTTATGATTTTGTGCTGGCTGCTTCTTCCGCCAATAGCAGTTACCAGCTGGAATTCGCAACCTACCGCGACAACGCCGTGCTGGCCAGCGAACTGGTTGGCAGTGCCGGCAAGCTTTCTTACACGCCTGTCACGAGTGGCGATTACTGGGTTCGTGTGTCGAGTGCAGGCTGGGTGGCGCCGCAGATAAGCTATAGCTTGACGGGCCAGTTAGCCGCCGACGACTGGGGCGCGACACCGGCCACCGCAGCAATCCTGGCACTCGACCAGACGCTGGCGGCAAGGCTGGAGTCAGCCACAGATAGAGATTGGTTCGCTGTCAATCTGGTCGCCGGCAATACCTACTGGTTTGAAACTCCGGGCAACGGCGTTTATTCCGTGCTGCGGATATTGGATCAGGCGCAGGGCTCGCAGAGCGCCAGCACGCAAGGGCCGCTAGCCTACACGCCGGCGCAAAGCGGCACATATTATCTGGAAGTCTCGGCCTTACCCGGCTGGTCGGGGAACTATAACGTTCGTTACAGTGTCGGTCCGCATGATGATGTCGGCGATAGTATGAGTAGTGCCAGCGGACTGGCACTGTCGATAGCTAAGCGCGGCCAACTCGAGCTGAGCACAGACCGCGATGTGTTCCGCTTCGAGGTGGAAGCGGGACAGATCTATCAGTTCAACCTGCAACATAATGCCGGTACTTTTGTCGTGGCGGACCTCAGCGATGCAGCGGGGACAGCGCTATCAGGCGTGATCAAAGGCAGCGCGTATCCCGATGATACCCAGGTGTTTGTGGCCGGGCGTAGCGGCACCGTGTATGCCTCGGTACATGGAACTGCGGCGGCGTCCTATCAGGTCCAGCTGCAGGCGATTAGTGACGATGCACCGAATGACGCGGGGGCTAATGTGCGCCTGCTGGCCGAGGGAGCCAGCCTGACAGGCCAGCTTGAATATGCGGGCGATCGCGATGTGTACGCGATTGAACTGGATGCCAGCCTGGTCTATGTCTTCAAGCTGGCCAGTAATCAGCCGGGTGGCGCCGTGCCTAGCTTGAAAACGACGGCTAGTCCCGGCCACAGTTCGGCATCCCTGATTGAAAACACGGTGAGCGACGGGGTGCGGACGATCAAGGTACAAGCGTCTTCGGCTGGTCAGTATTTTCTTGAAGTGGGTCCGGTATGGACCTCTTTGGGGGGCTATCAACTAAGCTCGCTGGTGCATGGGGATGATGGCGCTGGTCCGAGACTGGTGGCGCAATCGATGCCTGACCATGCCAGCAATGTGTTGCTGACATCGCGCGCTATCGTGCTGAAATTTAGCGAGGCGATTATTGCCGATACCTCGGCGCTAACGATTAAAGATAGCGCCGGCAAAGTGGTGCTGCAGGATTTTCTCTATCCGCAGGTCCAGGGCGATACTTTGACGGTGCACACGCTACATAACCTCGCCCCCGGCGATTACACACTGTCATTGCCGGCAGTAGCAATTCATGACAAGGATGGTAATCGCTATAAGGGTCCGGAGACGATCAGTTTCAGCACTAAACCTGCGATGCTGCAACCCGGTACAGGCAATGATGTGTATGTGATGACGCCTGATGCCATCATCGACGGTGGCTCAGGTGTCGATACAATATTTATTCCCAGCTTCAGTACCTTTACCTATCTGAGCCGGGATGGCGCTGGGTACTACATCACAGATCAGGGGCATGGAACCCATGCCTACATGCGCAATATTGAACGGGTAGTCATGCTGGGCGGCGAAGTGTATGCGCTGGACGTGGATGGCGTTGCGGGGCAGGCCTATCGTCTGTATCAGGCGGCATTTAATCGTAGCCCGGACTTAGGCGGGCTAGGTTTCTGGATCGAGCAAATGGATGCTGGAACGAGCTTGAACCGGGTGGCCAAGGCATTTGTTGAAAGTGGTGAGTTCACCAGCTTATACGGTAAAGCCTCTACGGATGCGTTCTTTGTCGATACCTTGTACCAGAACGTGCTGCATCGCGCCGCAGATGCGGACGGGCGTGATTTCTGGATTCATGCTTTGCAGAATAACGTCAGCAGGGCCGAGGTTTTGGCCCATTTCAGTGAGTCGGCCGAGAATCAGCAAGCGCTGGCTGAAATTATCGGCAGTGGTTTTTACTATCAGCCGACGCTGGCTGGCTAACGGTGAACAGTGAACGTTGGGCAAGTTCAAGCAGTCGGTGCCTGGCAGCGCACAGCTATCTGGACGAATCTAGGCAGGCAGCGGCCTATCAAATTGAACTGTTTGATAAATTTGTAATACGCTAGCGTTCACCGACTGACTCCATGAGATTCAAATGCGGCAGTTTGCCCGATCGATCCGCTTGTGCTGTAGTGCGGGCTTACAGCGCCGTCTCGTAGCCTTCCAGCACATTGACTACATTGGTGCCCAGTTCCTTGACCGCATAGCCGCCTTCGAAAATGAAGGCGGTGGGCAGGTTCAGATAGGCTAGCCGTTCGCCGATGCGTAGGTAGTCGGCGCTTTGCAGGGCGAAGCGCGACAGTGGATCGCCGGCAAAGGTATCCACGCCCAGCGATACCACCAGCGCATCCGGTGCGAAGCTACCTAGACGGATGCAGGCGGTTTCCAGTGCGCTGAACCAGCTGGCCGCGCTGCTGCCGGCAGGCAGCGGCAGATTCAGGTTGTAGCCTAGCCCCGCACCTTCGCCTTTTTCATCGGCATGGCCCAGATAGAACGGGTATTCGTAGCGCGGATCGGCGTGGATGGAAATGAATAGCACGTCGTTGCGGCCATAGAAGATGCTCTGCGTGCCATTGCCGTGGTGGTAGTCCAGATCGAGGATGGCGACGCGGCGTGCGCCGTCGTCGAGCATGTGCTGGGCTGCCAGCGCGGCGTTGTTGAGGAAGCAGTAGCCGCCGTAGAAATCAGCACCGGCATGGTGGCCGGGCGGACGGCTCAGCACGAACGCGCCCCGTTCGCCTAGCCGCAGCGCGTGCGCCGCATTGACGGCGCAATCGGCGCCCGTCTTGGCCGCGGTCCAGGTGCCGGCTGTCAGCGGCGTGCCGCTATCCATCGAATACAGGCCTAGCTTGGCGCAGAAATTATCCGGTTCGATATCGCTGCGCAGTGAGCGCACGGGCCACACAGCCGGAAACGCATCCTTGTCGGCATTGGCCGGATCGAGTGCCAGCCAGTCGGCCCATGCGTGGCGCAGGAAGTGCAGATAGCGCGGCGTGTGGATGCGTTCCAGTGACATCAGCGGCACACCCTGCGGTGTGACGATGCGCCCCAGTCCGCGCCGCCCCAGTTCGGCCAGCACGCTGTCGACCCGCTCGGGTTTTTCGAAGCAGGGCGTCAGCTCGCCACGGAAGAATTCGTGGCGGCCACGGTGCTGGGCGTGCAGTTCGTTGTAGAAGGTGAGCAAAGGGGCCTCGCGCAGATGGTGCGGTGATCAAGCCCCTAGTTTAGTCGCAATCGCCGCTCGAGTGGCACAGATTGCTGGCACGGTAGGCTGCCACGTAGTCGTCGAACGGGATGCGTGGCGCCGCTTCCATGGCGGCCTGCTCGTCCAGCGAGGCCGTGGCCAGCTGGTCGAAATAGGCGTTTTCTTCGACGCTCGGCGCATGGCTGCGGAAGTAGGCTGCGTGGCGCTGGCTCTGCGCCAGCCCGAAGGCGGCAAACGAATTGCCATGCTCGCGCAGTGCGGCCAGCACTTTGGCCGACGGCGTGAGGGCAGGATCGACCAGTTTGGCGGCCTGTTCGGCCAGTGCCGTGCTGTGCGAGCTGTCGCCATGGCGGGCGTCGAGCAGCGCGGCCACGGGCGCCATCTGTTCCAGCAGTTGCTGGCCCCATTGCTGTAGCGTTACGGCGCCATCGTCACGCTCCAGCAGCAGGCCCGGACGGCGGCCTTCCTTGACGGTGCGGGCAAAGTTGGCGGTGTGGCGCAAGCCTTCTTCCGGCGTGATGGCAGCGCTGTGTTCGAGCGCGCAGTACAGCAGGAAGGTATCGAGGAAGCGGCCTGCCGTCAGGCTGATGCCGACTGGCTCGAACGGGTCCACGTCCATGCAGCGCACTTCGATGTACTGCACGCCGCGCGCGCACAGCGCCTGAATCGGACGTTCGCCCGTCTGGATCACCCGTTTCGGGCGAATGGTGGAGTAGTACTCGTTTTCGATCTGCAGCACGTTGGTGCTCAGCTGTATCCATTCGCCATCGCGTTTGGTGCCCAGTTCGGCGTACGGCGCATACGGCTGGTTGACGGCTTTGGTAAGGGCGGCCACATAGCTGTCCAGACAGTTTTCGTGCGGGCTCAGGCCGGACTGGGCATCGTTCTGGTAGCCCAGATCGCTCATGCGCAGGCTGGTGGCATACGGCAGGTACAGGGTGTCATCCGACAGCGTGTCCAGCTGGTGCGGGCGGCCGCGCAGGAAGCCCGTCTGCAGCGCCGGCGAGGCGCCGAACAGATACATCAGCAGCCAGCTATAGCGGCGGAAATTGCGGATGGTAGCCAGATAGGCGTCCGACTGGTAAGCCTTGGCGGTGTGTGGCCGGGCCGCCGGTTCGCTGGCGGCTAGCAATCGCCACAGGCCTTCGTCCAGCGAGTAGTTGTAGTGAATGCCCGCAATGCACTGCATGGCTTTGCCATAGCGCAGCGCCAGACCGCGCCGGTACACATGCTTGAGCGTGCCCATGTTGGAGGTGCCATACCAGGCAATGGCGATGTCTTCTTCGGCTGGCAGTGTGGCCGGCATGGACTGGCTCCACAGCAGTTCCTGTCCCAGCTTGCTGTAGGCGTAGCGGTGGATGCCATCGAGCTTGGCGATGGTGTCGGCGATGTCATGTTCGGCCGGGGTAATGAACTCCAGCAGGGTTTCGGCGTAATCGGTGGTGATCTGCGGGTGGGTCAGGGCCGAGCCCAGTGCCAGCGGATGGGGCGTGCTGGCCAGCTGGCCGTGGTCGTCCACGCGCAGGGTTTCGCGTTCGATGCCGCGCAGGCCACCCAGCAGCGCGTGGTGCTCAGGCTGGGCCAGCAGGGCCAGACGGCGAGTCAAAGTTGGAGACACTCGGTTTTCCTTTCGTTTGTACAGCAGGGTGACAGCCGGAGCGCGTCAGTGCGATCCGCAGCGAGATTAACCGAAAACGCGAAATCGTGTTGGCAGACGCCCCAAATTGGGTCATCCCAGGGGCGTCGTGCAAATCGGAGGCTAGTGTATCAAATGTGGCAGGCGCTGATCCGGCTCAGGGGGAAGGGGCCGTCGTAGCAGGAATTGCCAGCCGGCCACCGCTGACGCGTTCGATGCCGGCCAGATCCTGCCAGCTCTGCACTTCGGTATAGCCATGCTGGGCCAGACAGGCGCGCACGGCGGCGGCCTGATCGTAACCATGTTCGAGCAGCAGCCAGCACCCCTCATGCAGATGGCTGGCGGCACCGGCGATGATGGTGCGCAAGGCGCTCAGGCCATCGGCAAAATCGGTCAGGGCGCCGCTCGGTTCGAAACGCAGATCGCCTTCGCCCAGATGGCGGTCGCCGCTGGCGATGTAGGGCGGATTGGAGACGATCAGATCGTAGCGTGGCTGGTGTGCCAGTGCAGCAAACCAGTCGCTACGCAAAAAATTGATGTGACAGTGGTTGTGCGCCGCATTGCGGCTGGCCACTTCCAGCGCCTGTTCGCTCACATCGAGCGCCGTAACGGCCGCATCTTTGCGGCTGTGGGCGATGGCCACGGCGATGGCGCCGCTGCCCGTGCCCATGTCCAGTACGCGGCCTTGTGGCGGCAGGCGCTCGAGCGCCAGTTCCACCAGCAGTTCGGTATCGGGACGGGGGATCAGAACGGCGCTGCTGACTTCGAACGGCAGGCCGAAGAATTCGCGCTGGCCCACGATGTAGGCCACCGGCTCGCCGTTCAGGCGGCGCTGCACTAGCGCGCTGTAGCACGCCGCTTCGTCAGCGTTTAAGGCGCGTTCCGACTGGGTAATCAGGCTGACGCGGCTGACATCCAGCGCGTGGCATAGCAGTATGCGGTTGTCGAGCGGATCGAGCAGCGCCTGTACTTGTGCCGCGGCCAGCGTCAGGCCGGCGCATATCTCGTCCGTACTGCGGATCATGCGTTACGGCGGCGCAGCAACACCCAGCCCAGTGCGACGGTGACGGCAGCAAAGCCGAGGAAGGACCACTGCGGAATCGACAGGCCGAGGAAAGGCGCAGTAGCGTCTTCGCACAGGCCGTCTGCCTTGAACAGGAAAGGCAGATAGGTGGCCGCGGGCAGTTTGTTGAGGATGGTTTCCATCGGATCGATGCCGCACGACAGGCCCGGATGCGCCAGCACATACAGGTGCTTGCCTGCCGTGCCCAGACCGGCGAGGCCGCCCAGCAGGCCCAGCCCCGTGTAGAACACCGGCTTGCGGTAGGCGCCTACCAGCGCCACGATGCCGATGGCGAGGAACAGATAGCGCTGGATCACGCACAGCGGGCAGGGCAGCATATTCAGCACGTGCTGCAGGATCAGGGCCACGGCCAGCATGGTGAAACTGAAAGCGGAAATTACCAGCAACGGAATGCGCGTAGGGTTCATTTGTAAATCCGGTTGAGGGTTCAAATATAGTATGAATGATTCTCGCACAGAGTTGCCAATTCCGCCTTATTTCTTGCTTACGAAGATAGAAGGCTAGTAGGCAAGTAAGCGGATCTGATTAGTCGCCCAGCGCGGCCAGCTGCTCGGCCTGATGTTCGGCGGCCAGCGCATTGGTCAGTTCGGTCAGGTCGCCGTCCATGATGAAATCGAGCTTGTACAGCGTCAGATTGATGCGGTGGTCGGTCATGCGGCCTTGCGGGTAGTTGTAGGTGCGGATGCGTTCGCTACGATCGCCCGAGCCGATCAGGCTCTTGCGGGTGGCCGCTTCCTTCGATTGCTGTTCGCGCAGCTGCACGTCTTTGATGCGCGCAGCCAACACTTTAAGCGCCTGCGCCTTGTTCTTGTGCTGCGAACGGTCATCCTGACACTCGACCACGATGCCGGTCGGCAGGTGGGTAATCCGCACGGCCGAATCGGTCTTGTTGATGTGCTGACCACCGGCGCCGGAGGCGCGGAAGGTATCGATGCGCAGATCGGCCGGATTGATGTTGACGTCTTCCACTTCATCGGCTTCCGGCATCACCGCCACCGTGCAGGCCGACGTGTGGATGCGGCCTTGCGTCTCGGTGGCCGGTACGCGCTGCACGCGGTGGCCGCCCGATTCGAACTTGAGCTTGGAGTACACGCTGTTGCCCACCAGTCGCACGATGACTTCGCGATAGCCGCCCAGATCGGACGGTGATTCCGACACCACTTCCACTTGCCAGCGGTTGCGTTCGGCAAAGCGCGTGTACATGCGCAGCAGATCGCCCGCAAACAGCGCCGATTCGTCGCCGCCCGTGCCGGCGCGGATTTCCAGGAAGATGTTGCGCTCGTCATTCGCATCCTTGGGCAGCAGCATTTTCTGCAGTTCCAGTTCCAGCTCGGCCAGACGGCCTTTGGCGGCGTCGATTTCGTCCTGCGCGAACTCCTTCATGTCGGGATCGGCCAGCATTTCCTGCGCCGTGGCGATGTCGCCCAGTGCCTGCTGGTAGTCGTGGTAGAGCGCCACCAGCGGCTGCAATTCCGCATGTTCGCGCGTCATCTTGCGGTAGGCGTCCATATTGTTGGTGGCGCCTTCGGACATCAGCAATTCATCGAGCTCGGTCAGGCGGTTTGCCAGTTGATCGAGCTTGGCCAGCATGGAGGGTTTCATAGCGTATCGTATCAGTTGGAAGTACAGATGCCGCAGCAGCAGCGGCGGGCAGCAGAGGGAGTTGGCAGCAGTGGGCAGCGCTAACGGCGGCCGCGGAACAGCTGGGGCAGCAGGGCGGCCAGATGGGCGCGCTCTTCGCCTTGCGCACGGTGCAGCGCCTGCTGCGGGCCGTGCATGAATTTGGCCGTCAGCCCTTTGGACAGGGCTTCCAGCACGGCGTCGATATCGTCGCCTTTGGCCAGCATGCGGCGCGCCCGTTCGAGTTCCAGCTGGCGCAGCGCTTCGCCGTTTTCGTGCAGGCTCTGGATCACGGGCACGACAGCACGGTCATCGATCCAGTGCATGAACGATTGCACGCGCGTTTCGATGATGGCTTCGGCCTGCGCTACCGCAGCCTGACGGTTTTCCAGACCCGTTTGCACCACCTTGCCCAGATCGTCCACCGTGTACAGGAAGGCGTCGTTGAGACGGCCCACTTCCGGTTCGATATCGCGCGGCACGGCCAGATCGACCATGAAGATAGGCTTGTGGCGGCGTGCCTTGATGGCGCGTTCCACCATGCCCAGACCGATCAGGGGCAGCGAGGAAGCCGTGCAGGAAATCACGATGTCGTACAGGTGCAGCTTGTCCTGCAGTTCGGCCAGACGGATGGCCTGACCGCCGTAGCGGTGCGCCAGTTGTTCACCCCGTTCCAGCGTACGGTTGGCCACCGTGATGCTGCGCGGATTTTGCGCGGCAAAGTGGGTGGCGCACAGTTCGATCATTTCGCCGGCGCCGATGAACAGCACGTTCTGTTCCGAAATCTTGTCGAAGATACGCTGCGACAGGCGTACGGCAGCGGCGGCCATGGACACGCTGTGGGCGCCGATTTCCGTGGTGCTGCGCACTTCCTTGGCCACCGAGAAGCTGCGCTGGAATAGCTGGTGCAGATAGGTGCCCAGACCGCCCGCTTCGTCGGCGGTGCGGATGGCATCCTTGATCTGGCCCAGAATCTGGGTTTCGCCCAGCACCATCGAGTCCAGCCCCGAGGCCACGCGGAAAGTGTGGCGCACGGCATCGTGCTGGGGCAGCATGTACAGGTGGGGACGCAGTTCGCTGTAGTTGACTTTGTGGAAGTCGGCGAGGAACTGGGCGCCAGCATCGAGGGGATCGGGCGCATGGCTGGCCGCATATAGTTCGGTGCGGTTGCAGGTCGACAGGATGGCTGCTTCGTCGCTGCCGCGCTGGTCTAGCCGTTCGAACCACGCACGGGCCGAACGCACGGCAGGACCGAGCTGGTCTGGTGCGAACGCCAGCCGTTCGCGCAGGGCGACAGGGGCGGTATGGTGGTTGAGGCCGACGGCAAGCAGCTGCATTGCAGATCCGAATGTTGATTTACCGGACATTATACCGTGTAGTGGCTATGCACTGACCATAGCGCGCCCTGCTGCCTCAGCCGCCCAGTTTCTCCAGCCGGTAACCGTAGCTGTAGACGGGCACGAGACGGTAGCCATTTTCCGGTTTCAGCACGAGTTTATTGCGCACGCGGGAAACGTGGGTGTCCATGGTGCGCGAGGGGACGGCGCTTTCCTTGACCCACACGGCTTCGTGGATGTAGGCGCGCGACAGGGGCCGGCCGATGTTGCGGAAAAATAACAAGGCGAGCGCGAATTCCTTCTGCGTCACGTCCAGCACGGTGCCATCCATGAGCAGGCGGCCGGGCCGGGTTTCGAATAGATACTGGCCGAATTGCAGCTGTTCGGCGCCGTTCTGGGCTGGATAGGCACGCCGCAGCAAAGCCTGCACGCGCGCCACCAGTTCGCCGCGCCGTAGCGGCTTGATCATGTAATCGTCGGCACCCGCATCGAGGCCGGCGACGATATCGTCTTCGCCGGAACTGGTGGTGAGGAACATCACGGGCGCGGCATCCGGCAGCTTTTCGCGTGCACGGCGCAGCACTTCGGCGGCGCCCAGATCGACCACCTGCCAGTCGAGGATCAGCATGTCGTAGCTATCCTTGCGCAGGTGGTGCAGGGTGTCTTTGGCGGTCTGGTAGCCGTGGCAGGTGTGGCCGACCGAGCCCAGTACCTGACAGATCAGGTCGGACTGGCTGCGGTCATTGTCGAGTACGGCGATTCTCATCCGGCTGCCTGTGGGAATAAATTGAGCGAAAGTCACTCGGAATATAACAGGGATTCACAAAAAAACCGTCCAAACTGGCTTAATTTTTTTCGCCAGAGAATTACTATTTTCTTGATAGAAAGCGATCGCCGTAGCGCGTGCACGCACACGATGATTACAAGGTACACTGGAAAAAGGTGGTTTTCAATGAGAAAGTTGTAAATCAGAAACAGAACGCTGCGGCAAATGGTGCGCTTGGGAGTAAGCATGACAACACAGCAACAGCAAAGCTGGCCGTTGGCACTGGCCACGCCGGACAAGGTGGCGCAACTGCGCCAGCAATGCCGCCAGTTGGTGAAACGCCGCGCTCTGCTGTCGGCCAGCGTGGCCGCCATTCCCGTGCCGGGGCTGGACGTGGTGTCCGACCTGCACCTGTTCACCCGTCTGATCGACGATATCAATCAGGCTTTTGGTCTGACGCCGGCCCAGATCGAAGGCTTGCAGCCTGAATACCGTATGCTGGCCTATGAAGCGGCTGTGGGCGTGGGTGGTATGTTGGTAGGGAAACTGATTACGCGTGAATTACTGGTGCCGCTGCTACAGCGTAGCGGAGTGAAACTGGTGGCACGGCAGGCGGGAAAACTGGTGCCGCTGGCCGGTCAGCTGGCCTCGGCGGGGATAGGCTTTGCCGTGTTCCGCCACATCGGCAACCAGCATGTGGAAGCCTGTGCGGCGGTGGCGCAGCAACTGGTGACGGCCGGTGCCGGCCGTCCCTAGGATGGTGCTGCGAAATTAAGCGTCCGGCAGCACGACGTTGACGTCCAGCACTTCCAGATTGCCCTGACGGTCGAGCGAGATCTTGATGTCGTCCGCGTTCACCTTGGTGTACTTGGAAATCACATCGATCAGCTCTTTGTGCAGGGCCGGCAGGAAGTCCGGACCAGCGCGGCCATTTCGCTCGCGGGCGATGATGATCTGTAACCGCTCCTTGGCCGCCGTGGCGGTTTTCGGTTTTTGCGGGAACAGGAAGGAAAGCAGTGCCATGATTACTTGCTCCCGAAAATACGCTGAAGCAGGCCGGGCTTTTCATAGGTGGTAAAGCGCAACGGCAGTTCCTGACCGAGGAAGCGCGACACCACGTCTTCATAAGCTTCCGCCACATCAGTGCCTTTGAAATGGATGGCCGGATTACCCTGGTTGGAAGCGTGCAGTACCGATTCCGATTCGGGAATGATGCCGATCAACGGTATGCGCAGAATTTCCTGCACATCTTCGTAGGACAGCATTTCGTCCGCTTCCACGCGTTTTGGCGAGTAGCGGGTAATCAGCAGGTGTTCCTTGACAGGCTCGCCACCGGTCTGGGCGCGGCGCGATTTGGCCTGAATGATGCCCAGAATACGGTCCGAATCGCGTACCGACGATACTTCCGGATTGGTGACGATGATGGCCTCATCGGCAAAGGTCAGCGCCATCAGCGCGCCGTGCTCGATACCGGCGGGCGAATCGCAGATGATGAACTCGAAGCCCATGGTGATCAGTTCGGCCAGCACGGCTTCCACGCCGTCTTCCGACAGCGCATCCTTGTCGCGCGTTTGCGACGCCGGCAGGATGAACAGGTTGTCGCAGTGCTTGTCCTTGATCAGGGCTTGCGTCAGAGTTGCCTCTTTATTGATCACATTGATCAGGTCGTACACCACACGGCGCTCGCAGCCCATGATCAGATCGAGGTTACGCAGACCGACGTCGAAGTCGATCACGGCAGTCTTGTGGCCGCGCATGGCCAGACCGGTAGAGAAGCTGGCGCTGGAAGTCGTTTTACCGACACCGCCCTTGCCGGACGTTACAACAATAATTCTCGCCACAGAAATTCCTTTTCAGTGAGTGGATACGCCAGCGCGCGCTCAGGCGCGGGTTGCTGAATTGACAGATAGTATATCGATTCGGTCGCCGTTGAGGCGAATTTGCGCTGGGGTGCGTGCATATTCAGCGGGGAAACCGTCTTCAAATGTGCGGTAAACGCCGGCAATGGAGACTAACTCCGGCGCCATGCCCATCGCGAAGATCCGTGCGTCGGGATTGCCCGAAGCACCGGCCAGAGCCCGCCCGTTCAGAGTGTTGTAGACGTGGATACTGCCATCGGCAATGATTTCCGCGCCATTGTTGACCACCGCCGTAATCACCAGATCGCAGCCGCGCGCATAGATGCGCTGGCCGGCCCGTACCGGCGTGTCGATAATCATCACGCGGGCGCCACCGGGAATCGCTTCGCTGGCGGCTTGGGCCGCTGCAGGCGCGGGCGCCGGTGCCGGAGCCGGTGCTGCTTTTTTAGGCGCTTCCGCTTCGCTGCGCTGGGGCGCGGCGGTTTCCAGACTCAGACCGTGAGCGGCAATCGCTGCCCCCATTTCCGGTGCGGCATTGCGCACGGCCACCGGATTCAGGCGGTATTTCTTCAGCAGGGCGATCAGACCGGCCCAGTCGATGGCTTCGCCGCCAGCCGGCAGGCCGCCGACATCGATCACGGCCAGATCATCTTCGAAAAAGTCGGTGCTGCCACCGGTCATCTCGGCCATGGCGGCATCGAGCGCCAGACGGTCGGAGGTGGCCAGTATGGCGGACACGGCGACGACAGTGGAAATCTTGATTTCTATGGGCTTTTGAAACTGGCTCTTGGACATGGGCGACACAGTGATGAGGTTAAGCCCGCGTGGGCTCCAGCATTCTACTGTGGAAAACGGCCGCTGGGGAGGGCGGCGCCAGCAAATCCGCGGTGATCCGCCCTGCCTGTGCGGCTGGCAGGGCGGATAGTGGGTGGTGGCGACTAGGCGGGGGCCAGTGCGGCGCGTAATTGCTGCGCCGCTGCCACCATATTGCGCAGCGCGTGCTCCGTTTCAGCCCAGCCGCGGGTTTTCAGGCCGCAATCGGGGTTCACCCACAGGTTGGCCGGTGGTACCACGCTGGCTGCCCGTTGCAGCAGAGCCACCATTTCAGCCTGCGCCGGTACGCGCGGGCTGTGGATGTCATACACCCCGGGGCCGATCTGGTTAGGGTAGGGGAAGCGGCGTAGCGCCTGTAGCAATTCCGCATCGGAACGGCTGGTTTCGATGGTGATCACATCGGCATCCATGGCAGCGATCTGGGGCAGGATTTCGTTGAATTCCGCGTAGCAGATATGGGTGTGGATCTGGGTGGCATCGGCTGCCGCGCTGGCGGCAATGCGGAAGGCGCGGGTGGCCCAGTCCAGATAGGCATCCCAGCGGCTGCGCCGCAGCGGCAAGCCTTCGCGCACGGCCGGTTCATCGATCTGGATGATGGCGATGCCGGCCTGTTGCAGGTCTGCCACTTCATCGCGGATGGCCAGTGCCAGTTGCAGCGCCGTGTCCTGCCGTGGCTGGTCTTCGCGCACGAACGACCACTGCAGGATGGTGACGGGGCCCGTCAGCATGCCTTTCACGGGTTTGTCCGTCAGGCTCTGGGTGTACACCGTCCAGTCCACCGTCATCGCTTGCGGGCGGCGCACATCGCCGAACAGGATGGGCGGTTTGACGCAGCGCGAACCATAGGATTGCACCCAGCCATGGCGACTGAACAGGAAGCCTTCCAGCTGTTCGCCGAAATATTCCACCATATCGTTGCGCTCCGCTTCGCCGTGTACCAGCACGTCCAGCCCCAGCGCTTCCTGCCGCTGCACGGCGTCGGCAATTTCGGCGCGCATGCGTTCGGCGTAGCCGTGGCTATCCAGTTCGCCCCGTTTGTAGGCAGCGCGCGCGGCACGGATGGCCGGCGTCTGCGGGAAGGAGCCGATGGTGGTGGTGGGGTAGGCCGGCAACTGCAGTCTGGCCTGCTGCACGGGCTGGCGCCGGGCGAACGGCGACTGGCGCTGGTCGGCATCGGCCGGCAAGGCAGCCAGACGGGCACGCAGTTCGGGCTGATGCAGGCGCAGGCTGTGGGCGCGGCTGGCCAGTGCGGTGCGCGAGGCGGCCAGTGCGGCCGGATCGGCTGCACCTTGCAGCGCCTGCTTGAGCACGGCCAGTTCGGCCAGTTTTTCGTGCGCAAACGCCAGCCATGGACGTACTTCGGGGTCTAGCTGGGTCTCGGCGGCCAGTGTGTACGGTACGTGCAGCAGCGAGCAGGACGTAGACAGCCACAGCTTGCCCTGCCGCTTCTCCAGCAGTGGCTGGAGGATGGCCAGCGCCGCATCGAGGTCACAGCGCCAGATGTTGCGGCCATCGACGATGCCGACCGACAGCACTTTCGGCACGGGCAGCCAGTCGGCAATGCTGGTCAGTTCGTGCGCGGCACGTACGCCGTCCACATGCAGGCCGGCCACGGGCAGGCGGCAGGCCAGCCCCAGATTTTCTTCCAGCGGCGAGAAATACGTGGCCAGCAGCACTTGCGCACCGGCCTGATTGAGCTGCCAGTAGGCCGTTTCAAACGCGCTGCGCCATGCGGCTGGCAGATCGAGGCCGAGGATGGGTTCGTCAATCTGCACCCAGCTCACGCCTTGCTGTTTTAGGCGGCCGAGAATCTGGCCATATACGGGCAGCAGGCGTTCCAGCAGTTCCAGCCGCTCGAACGGCTCGGTGCTACGCACCTTGCCCAGCCACAGGAAACTTAGTGGCCCCAGCAGCACGGCTTTGACGGGATGACCGAGTGCCTGCGCCTCGGCCACTTCATCGAACAAACGGCTGCTGGCCAGCGAGAACTGGGTGGCGGCGTCGAATTCGGGCAGCAGATAGTGGTAGTTGGTGTCGAACCATTTGCTCATTTCCAGCGCGGCGCTGGCAGGCAGCGCTTGGTCAGGCTGGTCATGCTGGCAGTGCGTGCCGTGGCCGCAGTGGCTGGCTGCGCCGTCTGCCGCCGCATGGCCAGCGTCGTCGGCTGAGGTGCTGTTGGCCGTGACCGATGCGCCGCGCGCCATGCGGAAATAGCGGCTCAGTTCCGATTGCTGCGGGCTGAAGCCGTAGCGCACCGGTTCGCAACCCAGTAGCTGGATGTGGCTGGCGACCTGATCGTAATAGGCAAAGTCGCCCACGCTGACGAAATCGAGGCCGGCCAGACGCTGCTCTTCCCAGTGGCGTGCGCGCAACTGGCGGCCCACGGCGTGCAGCGCCGCTTCGTCGATGTCACCGCGCCAGTGGCTTTCCAGCGCAAATTTGAGTTCGCGCGCGGCGCCCATGCGGGGATAACCGGGGACGTGGCTGAGGATGGTAGGGGTAGTGCAGGTGCTGAAAGTAGTGTGCATAGTGTTGTCATAAGCATTTCATATTGGTGCGCTAAAGTGTGCGGCATTCCGGTCTATAATAAAAACGAAAGATTTTGCGGCTTAACATGAATATTTCTAATAGACCATGCTAGAACTTCGACACCTACGCACCCTCAGTGCTTTGCGTTCGGCCGGCAGCCTGGTGCGCGCAGCGCAGTTGCTCAACCTGACTCAGTCCGCTTTGTCGCATCAGATCAAGTTGCTGGAAGATCGCTACGAGGGGCCGTTGTTTGAGCGCAAATCGGTGCCTATCAGTTTTACCGCCACGGGTGCGCGCCTGCTGCAACTGGCCGATCTGCTGCTGCCGGAAATCGAACTGGCCGAGCGCGATGTCGCCCGTCTGACACAAGGTGATACGGGACAGTTGCGGGTGGTACTCGAATGCCATACCTGCTTTGACTGGCTGATGCCGGTGATGGATGAATTCCGCCGCCGCTGGCCCGATGTGGAAATCGATCTGGTGTCCGGCTTCCACAGCGAACCGGCCGAACTGCTGCGCAGTGGCGCGGCCGATCTGGTGATCGGCTCGAATTACGGTGACCAGTTCGCCACCTTCCCGCTGTTCCGTTTCGAAATTCTGGTGGTGATGGCGCAGAAGCACCGGCTGGCCGCCCAGCGCCGCCTGCAGGCCGCCGATTTCGAAGGCGAAACCCTGATTACCTACCCTGTGCCGGAGCAGCGTATCGATCTGATCCGCGAAGTGCTGAAACCGGCCGGTGTGCAGGTGGAGCGGCGCACGGCAGAACTCACGGTGGCGGTGCTGCAACTGGTGGCCAGCCGGCGCGGCATCGCTGCGCTGCCCAACTGGGCCATCAAGAATTACGTCGATTACGACTATGTGATTGCGCGCCCGATCGGCGATGCCGGCCTGTGGAGCGACCTGTTCGTGTCCGTGCCGCCAGCCCAGCAGCACAAAGCCTATGTGCGCGATTTCGTCCACGTGATACGGGAACAGTGCGCGAGTTCGCTGGACGGTATCAAATTATTATCGTGACAAAGAGTTAGCGATTATTCAAAATAATTCATAAATGCTTGATACGTCTCAAGGAAAGCCCTTAATCGCACCCTTACGATGGATCACGTGCAGCGCTTGGCATGCTTGCTGCTAGAGAAGCCTGTGACGGAATCCGGTAGTTCTCGCGGCGGCGCAGCATCGAAACCCTGCACGACGGCGGCCTCGGGGCGTATGATAAAAGTTCATGTTTTTGCGTGTGAGTTTGCAACTGAGTTTGCTCAACCTCGCTGGCTGCTGCCGGCACATTGGAGAATCAAATGAATGATGTAGTTATCGTGGCCGCTGGCCGTACTGGCGTAGGTAAATTCGGTGGCTCGCTGGCCAAGACGCCGGCTGCCGAACTCGGCGCACACGTGATCAAGGGCCTGCTGGCCAAAACCGGTCTGGACGGCAATCTGGTGAGCGAAGCCATTCTGGGTCAGGTGCTGACCGCAGGCGTCGGCCAGAATCCGGCCCGTCAGGCTGTGATCAAATCCGGTCTGCCGAACAGCGTACCGGCATTCACCATCAACCACGTGTGCGGTAGCGGCCTGAAGGCTACCCATCTGGCAGCACAGGCCATCAAAGCTGGTGACGCCGAGATCGTCATCGCCGGTGGTCAGGAAAACATGAGCGCTTCGCCCCACATCATGAACGGTTCGCGCGACGGTTTCCGCATGGGCGACTTCAAGATGACCGATAGCATGATCGTCGATGGCCTGTGGGACGTGTACAACCAGTACCACATGGGCACCACGGCTGAAAACGTGGCCAAGAAATACGAGATTTCGCGCGCCGAGCAGGATGAGTTCGCCCTGCAATCGCAACTGAAAGCTGAAGCCGCGCAGAAAGCCGGCAAGTTCAAGGATGAGATCCTGCCACTGGAAATCGTTCAGAAGAAGGGCAGCATCGTGTTCGATAGCGACGAATACATCAAACCCGGTTCCACCATCGAAGCGCTGTCCGGCCTGCGTCCAGCGTTCGCCAAAGATGGCAGCGTGACTGCCGGTAATGCGTCTGGCCTGAACGACGGCGCCGCTGCCGTCATCATGATGTCCGAAAGCAAGGCCAAAGAACTGGGTCTGCCGATTCTGGCCAAGGTCAAAGCTTACGCTTCGTCCGGTATCGATCCCTCCATCATGGGCATGGGCCCGGTGACGGCTGCCAAGCTGTGCCTGAAAAAAGCGGGCTGGACGCCGGATGATCTGGATCTGATGGAAATTAACGAAGCGTTCGCGGCGCAGGCAGTGGCGGTGAATAAGGAAATGGGCTGGGATACCAGCAAGATCAACGTGAACGGCGGCGCCATCGCCATCGGTCACCCGATTGGTGCATCGGGTGCCCGTATTCTGGTCACGCTGATCCACGAAATGGTGCGTCGTGATGCCAAGAAAGGTCTGGCATCGCTGTGCATCGGCGGCGGCATGGGTGTGGCGCTGGCTATCGAGCGCGCTTAAACCGCTAGCAGTACCTGCAGACTGCGGCCATGAGGCCGCAGTCCGGATTTTTCTGTGTTGATTTTTTGTGTCAATTTAAGAGGGGACGAGAAATGGCAAGAGTTGCATTAGTAACCGGTGGCATGGGTGGTCTGGGTGAAGCCGTATGTTTCAAATTGTCGGCACTGGGCTATACCGTCGTCACTACGTATTCCCCTGGCAATACCAAGGCAGAACAATGGCTGGCCACTACCCGTGATCAGGGCTACAACTTCCGCGCCTACCCGTGCGACGTGGCGGATTATGATTCCGCTCAGGCCTGCATCGCCGCGATCGAAAAAGAGATCGGCCCGATCGACGTACTGGTGAACAACGCCGGTATCACGCGCGACATGACCTTCAAGAAAATGGATAAACCGAACTGGGATGCCGTCATGGCCACCAATCTGGATTCCGTCTTCAACATGACCAAGCCGGTCTGCGACGGCATGGTGGAACGTGGCTGGGGCCGCATCATCAACATCTCTTCCGTCAACGGCCAGAAGGGTGCTTTCGGTCAGACCAACTACTCGGCAGCCAAAGCCGGTATGCACGGTTTCACCAAGGCGCTGGCGCTGGAAGTGGCACGCAAGGGCGTGACCGTCAACACTATCTCGCCGGGCTATATCGGCACCAAGATGGTGATGGAGATTCCGCAGGAAGTGCTCGATACCAAGATCATTCCGCAAATTCCGATGGCCCGTCTGGGCAAACCGGAAGAAGTGGCCGGTCTGGTGGCCTACCTGTCGTCCGACGAAGCAGCTTTCGTTACCGGTGCGAATATCGCCATCAACGGCGGCCAGCACATGTCGTAATCCACGCGGACGCATAAAAAAACCAGACCCGGGTTCAGTCCGGGGTCTGGTTTTTTTTCGTCCGTACGCTGCTACTGGGTGGCGAGATCCCAGCCCATGCTGGCAAAGCCATGCTGGCTCAGCGTGACGTAGCCGCTCAGCGTGCTGTCGGCATTCAGGCCGTAGCAGTTGCTGCGGGTAGTTTTGGCGGCCAGTGCCGGATTACTGCCAGCATAGGCAGGATCGGGCGTTTCCACGCTGTTCAGGCACATGAGTACGCGGGCATTGCTATCCTTTTTCAGCTCCCATCGGTAGCTGGTGCTGCTGACAATGCGGGAATTCCCCGCCGTGGTTTCGACCGTGCCGGTTTCGCCATTGCTGCCGCTATCACCGGGCGCGGCACTGGTCGGCAGGCTGCCCTGACTGGTGGTGGCTTCCTGCCGGTTGCCGTCCAGACTGGTGAGCAACATCTGCTGCTCCTTGCTGCCATACCATAGAATAGAGGTGTTGCTGCTAGTGGCCATGCCGTCAAGCTGGAGCTGCAGCGTGATATCGGTGCCGCTGACATTTTCGCCACCCACATTGAACGTACCGCCGTCCATAGGGCGCGGCTGCAGGGTCAGGCTGGCGCTGATCGTGCCGCCCGCGCAGCAGGAGGTGCCTTGCAGCTTCCAGCTATGCGGTTTGCCATACAGTTCCAGTACGGCTTTGCGCAAGTCATAGCTGACCGTGGCCACAGGCACGGGATCAGGCGGGATAAACGGCTTATTGTTTGCGGTGCTACCACCGCCGCAGGCGCCCAGCACGGGCAGTATCAGTGACAGCAGCCATGGCCGCAGTTTGCGTGGATGTTTCATGAAATATCCTTGGTAAGTGATATGTTGATTTGCATGCACACGCTTGTGGCGTCGCGATCGCTGGGGCGTGACCCGGGTAGGTGAGGCAGTGTAGAGTGATGTTAAATTGACATTATCAAGTATTACACTTTTTTACAGTAGTCCTGCTGCGCCGGCGCCGTTACAATCGCGCTATGACTGAACAAGGACTGCCATGACGACGCCGCTGTTTCCTCCCATCACGCCCAGCCGCCACGGCATGCTGGCCGTAGACGAACTGCACACCATTTACTGGGAAGAGGTGGGTAATCCTGCCGGTATCCCCGTGATTTTCCTGCACGGTGGCCCCGGCGCGGGCCTGTCGCCCCAGCACCGGCGCTTTTTCGATCCCGAGCAATACCGCGTGATCCTGTTCGACCAGCGCGGTGCGGGCAAGTCGCTGCCGCTGGGCGAATGCCGCCGCAACACCACCCAGCTGCTGATCGAAGATATCGAGCGTCTGCGCGTGCAGTTCGGCATCGAGCAGTGGCTGGTGTTTGGCGGCTCGTGGGGCTCGACGCTGGCGCTGGCCTACGGCGAAGCCCATCCCGAACGCTGCCTCGGCTTCGTGCTGCGCGGCATTTTCCTGTGCACCCAGCGCGAAGTGGACTGGTTCCTGCACGGTGCGCGCTGGTTCCATCCCGAAATTCACGATGAATTCATTGCCCACATACCGGAAGCGGAGCGGGGCGATCTGCTGCAGGCCTATCTGGGCCGCATCATGGACCCCGATCCCGCTGTCCACCTGCCGGCCGTGCGGGCGTGGAGCCGCTTCGAGGGCCGGCGCGTATTCCTGCTACCGCAGCCGGATGAGGCGTCGTCCGATGCACTCGATCTGGGCGTGGGCCGACTGGAAGCCCATTACATGGCCAATCTGGGCTTCTTCACGGAAGAACAGTTGCTGCGCCAGATAGACCGGATTGCCCATCTGCCGGCGGTGATCGTACAGGGCCGTTACGATGTGATCTGCCCGCCTGCCACGGCGTGGGAACTGCATCAGGCCTGGCCCGGTTCGGTGCTGAAAATGGTGCCCGATGCGGGCCATGGCGCCATGGAATATGGCATCTCGCAGGCACTGGTGGAGGCCACCGAGCAGTTCAAACGCCAGCGCCGCTTCGACTGAGGGCGCCGGCGCCAGCGTGCCCGCCTTGCCGGCGGGCTGTTACACTAGCGTTTCATCACTAAGATCTGTTTCCATGAATATACAAGTTGGCGACGTAGGCCATATCATCCAGCTGGCAATTGCTCCGGTTTTCCTGCTCACGGGCGTGTGTACCAATCTGATGGTGCTGACCAACCGGCTGGCACGGATTATCGACCGCTCGCGCGTGCTGGAAGACCGCCTCGACGTGGGCTATAGCGACAGCTATCTGAACGAGCTCGATGTGCTCTACCAGCGCTCGCACCTGATTAATTCCTCGATTACCCTGTCGACCGCCTGCGGGCTGCTGATCTGTCTGGTGATTGCCATGCTGTTCCTGGGCGATATCACCAACATCTCGCTCGACAAATACATTGCCGGCATGTTTGTGGTGGCCATGATGGCCTTGATCGGCAGCTTCTGCTTCCTGCTGCGCGAGATTTTCATCGCCTCGGCCGCCATGCGTTCGCACCGCCACGTGCGCCGCCCGCTCAAATAACCTGACTAGAATAGAGTTTTTATGCACGACTACCAACGCCCACCCACCCTGTACCGCTACGGTCTGCAAGAAGATCTGGAACTGGCGCTGACCCAGGGCCAGTTCATCCTGACCCCGGCGGCCAACTGCCTGACCCTGAGTTTTTCCAAGGTGTGGGAGCCCAAGCTGTTCGAGCTGTTTGCTGCCGAAAGCTGTCTGATCATCCATAACACGGAAGAATTCGGCGAGCGCGTCCACCGCGCCGTGCAGCGTGCCTTGCCTAGCTGGGCCGGTATCGATGGCGCCGTGGAATACGGCGTGCGCGCCGCACTGGGCGCAGCGTTCAGCAAGACGGCAGCAGAAGCGCAGGAGCAGGAATGGCAGTTCGCATGGCGCGCCATGCAGGCTAATCTGAGCCTCAATCCTGTGCTGATCAAGGTGGGTAGTCTGGAAAACTTCGCCGAACTGCGCAAGCGCGATACCTATCTGGCCTGAGCTCCGGCCTAGGCTGGCGCGGCCCGCAGCGTCATGCTGCGCGGCTTATTTCGGCTCGTCGCGCCTATCCAGCCGTGCCAGCACGGCGCCCATCATGCGCTCGATATCGCCGCGCACCATCTTGGCCCCGAGGATGCCGGGCACATAGAAGTTCGGCATCAGGCGGCCGCTGTACACCACGCGGGTGCCGCCCGTTTCCGGCACGGGGATCAGCTCCCAGTGCGATTCGTAATGCTTCATGTCGCCCGAAACCAGCGCAATGTCGATCGCCGACATGGGCTGCTCGGTGGCGCGCACGATCAGATGGATGGCACGCGTCATGAACAGAAAGCGGGCCACGCCGAACTGTTCGATCACCACTTCATTGCCATTGCGTGACAGGACTTTGCACGACTCCATGTCGGGCACGAAGTCGGCCATCCGTTCATAATTGGTCAGGGTTTTCCAGACTTTCGGCAGCGGCGCGCCCACCGTGCCGGTGGCATCGACTTCATACATTTTCTGGCCGTCGATTTCGATGCGGTTGACCGAGACTTCCAGCTTGGGCAGTTCCGGCCGCGCCGCCTGTGCCGCTTGTGCCGGCGCCTGTGCCAGCGCCAGTGGCGCCCAGCTCACGGAAAACAACAGAAACAGAAAGAATCGCGTCATCGCGCCAGCGTAAGGGAAAGGGGGGCAGAATACAAGTGTGCGAGCGCACGCTCACGCGGGAATCCCTGTCCGTACAAGGGACTTTAGAAGCCCCGATCTAGAGATTTGGGTTTTAATGCGGTGATCCTTCAGTCTGATATAACAACGACAATGACAAACTATCCTCATCTGCTGGCCCCTCTCGATCTCGGTTTCACCAAACTGCGCAACCGCGTGATGATGGGATCGATGCACACCGGTCTGGAAGACCGCTTCTACCACTACGGCAAACTGGCAGCGTTCTATCGTGAGCGCGCGCGTGGCGGGGTGGGGCTGATCGTCACGGGTGGTATCTCGCCTAACCGGTCCGGCTGGCTGCTGCCGTTCGGCGGCACGCTCAATTTCAAGGGCGATGTGCTGAATCACCGTCGCGTCACCAAGGCCGTGCACGAAGAGGGCGGCAAGATCCTGATGCAGATCCTGCACGCGGGCCGCTACGGCTATCAGCCGCTGGTGGTGTCGGCCTCGGATAAGAAATCGCCGATTTCGCCGTTCAAGCCGCGCGCGCTGACGGAAGCCGGCATCGAAGCTACTATCCGCGATTACGCCCGCTGCGCCAAACTGGCACGCGATGCCGGCTACGACGGGGTGGAAGTGATGGGCAGCGAAGGCTATCTGCTCAACCAGTTCCTGTGCGCACGCACCAATCTGCGTACCGACCGCTGGGGCGGCAGCATCGAAAACCGCATGCGCCTGTCGGTGGAAATCGTCAAACGCATACGCGCCGAAGTAGGGTCTAACTTCATCATCATGTACCGCCATTCGCTGCTCGATCTGGTGGAAGGCGGTAATACGTGGGAAGACGTGGTGGCAGTGGCCAAGGCGCTGCAGCATGCCGGCGTGACCATCCTGAATTCCGGCTACGGCTGGCACGAAGCACGGGTGCCGACCATCGTGACCTCGGTGCCGCGCGCTGCGTTTGCCGGTCTGGCGGGCCGCCTGCGGCGTGAAGTGACCATCCCCGTCGTGGCGTCGAACCGCATCAATATGCCGAACGAAGCGGAAGATATTCTGCGCCGTGGCGATGCCGACATGATTTCCATGGCACGTCCCTTCCTCGCCGATGCCGACTTCGTCAACAAGGCCGCGCAAGGCCGCGCCGATGAAATCAATACCTGCATCGGCTGTAATCAGGCCTGTCTTGATCACACCTTCTCCAACAAGCGCGCCAGCTGTCTGGTCAATCCCCGTGCCTGCCATGAAACGGAACTGGTGTACGTACCGGCGCAGAAAAAGCGCCGCGTGGCGGTGGTGGGGGCCGGTCCGGCCGGTCTGTCGGCCGCCACGGTGGCAGCCGAATGTGGCCATGATGTGACGCTATTTGACGGCAATGAGCAGATCGGCGGCCAGTTCCGCATCGCCATGCAGGTGCCGGGCAAGGAAGAGTTCCGCGAAACCATCCGCTACTTCGAGCGCAAGCTGGAAACCACCGGCGTCAAGCTGCGCCTCGGTGTGCGCGTTAGCCGCGAACAGCTGATACAGGATGGCTACGATGAAGTAGTGGTCGCCACCGGCATCAAGGTGCGCCGTCCGCCTATCGAGGGTATCGATCATCCGAAAGTGCTGTCGTATGTGGACGTGCTGCAGAATAAGGCGCCGGTGGGCAAGCGCGTGGCGATTATCGGCGCGGGCGGCATCGGCTTCGATATGGGCGAATACCTGCTGCATGACAGCCGCCATCCGCTGCCACTGGCGCTGGACGTATGGGCGCGTGAATGGGGCGTGGATTTGCAGGGCAATACGGCTGGCGGCCTGACGCCTGCGCAAGCACCGGAGCCGGTGCGCCAGCTGTATCTGCTGCAGCGTAAGACTTCCAAACCGGGTGCCGGGCTGGGCAAAACGTCTGGCTGGGTGCACCGTGCCGTACTGGCGCGCAATGGCGTGGTAATGCTGTCCGGCGTGCAGTATGACCGCATCGACGATCAGGGCCTGCATATCACTGTGGGCGGCGAACAGCGCTTGCTGTCGGTCGATAACGTGGTGGTGTGCGCGGGGCAGGACAGCCTGAACGAACTGATGCCGAGCGAAGAGGAAATCAAAGGCCATCCGGGCTGGCCGCGTTTCCACAAGATCGGTGGTGCTGCGCTGGCAGCGGAACTCGATGCCAAGCGGGCTATCCGCGAAGGCGCCGAACTGGCCGCGCGTTTCTGAATGTAGCCGCCCGCTAGCATTGCTGCTGCGGGCCGGCTGCGGGATTACTGTCAGCGCAACGGCCGCAGCTCGTTCAGTGCGGCCGTTGCTGTTTCTGCGCGTACTGCGCCAGCACGTGGGCGCTCATGCCCTTGGCCAGTTCCTGCTCGCCCATGAAGATTTCGCCGGCGCGTTCGCTGCGCAGCAGTTCCGAGTCGCTATCGCTGTGGGTGCGTACCACGGTCTGGATATGCGGGTTGAGGGTGCGTGCGGTTTCTATCATGGCGCGTACCTCGAAGGTATCGGGCGTGGCGATCACCAGCATGGCAGCACGCGCCACATGCGCCTGTATCAGCACCGAAGTCTCGCCGCCATTGCCGGCCACCGCGTGAATGCCGCGCTGGCGCAGCGCATCGACCAGTTCGCGGTTCTGCTCTGCCACCACCACGGCAATGCCCTGCGCTTCCAGCGCATCGGCAATGCGTCGCCCCACCCGACCATAACCCACCAGCACCACATGGCCGGATAGCTGTTCCGGTGGTACTGACATGGGCAGCATGGCCAGCGGATCGGTGGTGCGCTCGAAGCGGGCTGCCAGCTTGCTGTTCAGTCCCAGCAGGCGCTCCAGCGGCGTCAGGGTATGGAATACCAGCGGATTGAGCGCAATCGAAATGATGGCACCTGCCAGTATCAGGCTCTGGCCTTCCAGCGGCATCAGCCCCAGTGACAGCCCCAGTGCTGCCAGAATGAAGGAGAACTCGCCGATCTGCGCCAGACTGGCCGAGATCAGCAGGGCGCTCTTGGCCGGATAGCGCAGCAGCAGCACCAGCAGGAAGGCCACGATGGATTTGCCGAACACAATGATGAATACCACTGCCAGCAGTTTTACTGGCTGCTGCAGGATGATGGCGGGGTCGAACAGCATGCCGACCGAAACGAAGAACAGTACGGCGAAGGCATCGCGCAGCGGTAGCGATTCTTCCGCCGCGCGGTGCGCCAGTGCCGATTCGCGCAGCACCATGCCGGCAAAGAAGGCGCCCAGTGCGAACGAGACGCCGAAATAGTGGGTGGAAGCGTAGGCGATACCCACTGCGGCCGCAATCACGCACAGGGTGAATAGTTCGCGCGAGCCGGTGCGCGCCACCTGCCAGAGTATCCACGGGAACAGCTTGCGTCCGACCACCAGCATCAGCGCGATGAAGGCTGCCACCTGTCCCAGCGTGATGGCCAGCGTGGTCCACAGGCTGGCGTTGCTGCCATGCTGGGCGGCAGCGGGCACGGCACCGCCGAGCGGGCCGGCCAGTGCCGGCAGCAGCACCAGCACCAGCACCGTCACCAGATCTTCCACCACCAGCCAGCCGACGGCGATGCGGCCGTTCAGGCTATCGAGGATGCTGCGTTCTTCCAGCGCGCGCAGCAGCACCACCGTGCTGGCCACGGACAGCGCCAGCCCGAATACCAGCCCGCCGCCAATGCTCCAGCCCCAGTACACGGCTAGTCCCATACCCAGCGCGGTCGCGAATACAATCTGCAGGATGGCGCCGGGCAGGGCGATTTTGCGTACGGCCCACAGGTCGTCGAGCGAGAAATGCAGGCCCACGCCGAACATCATCAGCATCACACCGATTTCGGCCAGCTGGCTGGCCAGTGCCGTATCGGCCACGAAGCCCGGCGTGGCCGGACCGATGATGATGCCGGCGGCCAGATAGCCGACCAGCGCGGGCAGTTTCATACGGACTGCGATATAGCCGAACAGCAGCCCGGTTCCCAGTGCTGCGGCGATGGTGGTGATCAGGCTAAGGTTGTGGTGCATGCGCGCGGGGCTCCTAAAACGATTGCGGAGCCCCAGCGTAGCATAGCCGCGGCGATTGCGCGGGAAGGAAAGTGCTTACAGGCGTTTGACGACTACGCAGCCGATCGAATAACCGGCGCCGAACGAGCAGATGACGCCCAGCTGGCCCGGCTGCATATCGTCCGAGTGCTTGTGGAAGGCGATCACGGAACCGGCCGAGGAAGTGTTGGCGTAGGTGTCCAGAATCACCGGCGCCTCACCTGCTTCGGCTTCGCGGCCCAGTACCATGCGGCTGATCAGCAAGTTCATGTTCAGGTTGGCCTGATGCAGCCAGTAGCGGCTTACCTGCGGCACTTCCAGACCGGCGCTGGCGATGGTGTCCTTGATCATTTCCGCCGCCATCGGACAGACATCCTTGAATACTTTGCGACCCTGCTGGCGGAACAGCTTGTCCGGCTGGCCCACGCCCGCTTCGTCGAAACGGTTGAGGAAGCCGAAGTTGTTGCGGATGTTATTCGAGAAGCTGGTTTTCAGCTTGCTCTCGACGATTTCCCAGCGCTGCGCGCTGGTGGCCGTGTCGGCCGCTTCGATCACCATGGCGGTGCAGGCATCGCCGAAGATGAAGTGGCTGTCGCGGTCACGCCAGTTCAGGTGGCCGCTGGTGATTTCCGGATTGAGTACCAGCACGGCGCGGGCCTGACCGCTCTGCACGGCGGCCACGGCTTGCTGGATGCCGAAGGTGGCCGAGGAGCAGGCCACGTTCATGTCGAAGCCATAGCCTTCGATGCCCAGTGCACCCTGCACTTCCACTGCCATGGCCGGATAGGCGCGCTGCATATTCGAGCAGGCCACCAGCACCATATCGATATCGGCCGGCGTACGGCCGGCGCGTTCCAGCGCCTGACGGGCGGCGGCGACGCAGATTTCTGCCTGCAGCGACAGTTCGTCGTCGCCACGCTCGGCGATGCGCGACACCATGCGCTGCGGATCGAGGATGCCGCTTTTCTCCATGACGAAGCGCGACTTGATGCCGGAAGCTTTTTCGATGAAGGCAACGGAAGACAGTTCCAGTGCCGTCACGCTGCCGTCGGCGATGGCAGCGGCGTTATCGGCATTGAACTGCTCGGCATACGTATTAAAACATTGCACCAGTTCTTCGTTGGAGATGGACTGGGCAGGGGTGTAAAGACCGGTACCGCTGATGACGGCTTGTTTCATAGTTAAACTTTCAAATTAGGCAATGGCTTGCGCCATTAATGACGCAAATTCTACACAATGCCTGCATGTTAGGCGAAATTAAAAGCGGCGCCCCGCAGGCGCCGCCGTTCCAGCCGTTGTTATTCAGACTTTATCCGGGCCTTATTTGCCGCTGGGAGAGCCGCCGGACAGTGCAGCCGCCTGCACCACGCGGGTCTCCGGCTTGGCCATCTGCACGGGCAAGCCCTTCAGATGATTGAGCGCCTGCTGCAGCTGGAAGTCGTCGCCGCTGCCGTATTCGAGCGGCTTGCGTTTTTTCTCCTGCGCCACCAGCCGCAACTGTTCTTCCGGTTCCTCGCGGCGCGCGCGTACACCTTCTTGATCGCGGTCATTAGCCAGATGCTTGTCCAGATCCGCTTCGCGCGGACGTAGTGCATTCAGGCCATCGCCATCGGCATATTCGTCCACGGCCACATCGGGCACGATGCCCTTGGCCTGGATCGAGCGACCATTCGGCGTGTAGTAGCGCGCTGTGGTCAGTTTGACGGCCGTGTCAGCGGTGAGCTGGCGTATGGTCTGCACGCTGCCCTTGCCGAAAGTCTGGCTGCCGATGATCTGGGCGCGTTTGTAATCCTGCAGGGCGCCGGCGACGATTTCCGAGGCCGAAGCGGAACCGCTGTTGACCAGCACGGCGAGCGGAATCTGCTTGATGGCGGCGGGCAGTTTGGCCAACGCATCGCTTTCGTTATGCACCGCATAGTATTCGGGGCGGCCATAGAAAATCTGGCGCGACTCGGACAGCTGGCCATTGGTGGAAACGATGGCCGCATCTTTCGGCAGGAAGGCGGCCGCCACTCCGATAGCGCCTTGCAGCACGCCGCCCGGATCGTTGCGCAGATCGAGCACCAGCCCTTTCAGATGGGGGTCCTGCTTGTACAGTTCGGTGATCTTGGCTGCCAGATCGTCCACCGTAGGGTCCTGGAACTGGGCGATGCGTAGCCAGGCATAGCCGGGCTCGATGATTTTGCCTTTCACGCTTTTTTGCTGGATTTCTTCGCGCGTCAGATGGAATACCAGCGGCTCCGGCTCGCCCTTGCGCAGCACCGTCAGACTGACTTTGCTGTGTGGCTCGCCGCGCATTTTCTTCACCGAGTCCTCCAGACTCAAGCCTTTGACGGCGGTGTTATCAAGCCGGCTGATCAGATCGCCTGGTTTGATACCGGCACGCCATGCGGGCGAATCCTCGATGGGGGCGACGATTTTGATATAGCCGTCTTCGCTCTCGCCGATCTCGATGCCGAGGCCGACGAACTTGCCTTGCGAACCTTCGCGCAGTTCGGCGTAGGCGCGTTTATCGAGGTAGGCGGAATGGGGATCGAGCGAGGCCACCATGCCGGAGATGGCCTCCGTCAGCAGCTTCTTGTCATCGACTTTTTCCACATAGTCGGATTTGATCAGGCCGTATACATCGGCCAGCTGGCGCAATTCTTCCAGCGGCAGGGGTTGATCGGCCGGCTTTTGCGCCATGGCCGAGAATTGCAGCGACACGGCGATGCCGGCCACCACGCCGAGGCCGATCAGGCCGGTATTCTTGAGTTTCTTACCCATATTGCCACCTATCTAATATTGCAGATCGCCGTGGCCGCCCTTGGATATTCGCGGCAACGTACTGAATTCAGTATAAACCTGATTTTCGGAAAGCGTTCTAGCCGTCACGAAATGATTTATACCTTTACGCGGATTTACCACTACCCCGCTTGACAAAGGCAGTGTGCCAGCAGGGGCGGGCTGCCTGAAAAATTTGCAGTTTCTCGCAGCTTGTATAGAAGGCGTAAAGGTCGGTAAGTAAATGTAAGAAGCCCTTCCGGCGCTGCAAAACGCGGCCTACACTGAACTCGTATTTCTCTCTACCCTGAAGTGGTTTTTCGCCTGCGCCCCAAGCGCAGGCTTTTTTTTAACTGGGGTCAGGTCGGGCAAGATGCAGGGGTCAGGTCGGGCAAAGTGCAGTTTTTGAGAAAACTCAAAGAACGCACCAACGCCCGACCTGACCCCTGCACTTTGCCCGACCTGACCCCCATGAAGGAGTTTGTATGCGGAGATTTTTGGTGGCGCTGGTGCTGGGGGGGATGCTGGCCTCGGCGTGGGCTTTGCCTGCTATGGAAATGCGCGCCGAGGATTATTTGCCGATGGCGGCGGAGCTTAAGAAGTCGCTCAATCTGAACGGCAATCAGCAGATTCTGTGGCAGCAGACGGAGAGCAAGACCCGTAATCTGCTGCGCGAACGCCAGAGCCGCCGCGAGCAGATGCAGGCCGCGCTGCAGGAAGGGCTGAAGGGGGCGAATGTGGAATTGCGCGATCTGGCCAAGGCGGTGGAAGCAGAAGCAGTTACCGCCGCGAATGAGGAAAAGCTGCTGCGTGAATGGTGGTTGACGGTCAATGACGCATTGAGCGAAGGCCAGCGCCAGACGGTGGTGCAACTGGTGGCCGAGCAGTTGCTGCGCGTGCCCGAGCATGGCGCTGCCGGTGGCGGTCCCCGTCGCGAAGAAGGCGGGGAAGGGCGCCATGGCGGTGGCCGCCGTGGTGGCGGAGGCGGGGCCAGCATCAGCGGGCCCGGTGGTAGCAGCTTGAACCTGCCTATGCCCGGTGGTGGCGGTTGAGAAATAGCTGAACAAAATTTGAGCACTGCCGCTGCCCGCGGCTGTGTATCGTAAAGTAACATTCTGCGGCTGGCCGTGTTTGTCCGTAGGGGTGTCGGTAAAATAGCGCCCCTATGAGCAAACTGATTCCTTACGCCTGTATGGCACTGCTGGGCGCGTCCAATGCGATCGCGCAAAACCAACTGGACGGCTCCGCCAGCAAGCCGCCGCTGGGCCCCGACGGTAAACCTGTGCAGCAGGTCAATGTCACGGGCGGGCGCGCCAGCGATATCGATGAGCGCCGCAATTCCGTGGCCGGCAAGCAAATCTTCAGCCGCGAGGAGCTCGACCGCAACGGCGATAGCAATATCGGCGATGTGCTCAAGCGTCTGCCCGGCGTGACTCTGGGCGGCCGTCCCGGCCGTGGTGGCGAGGTGCGCATGCGCGGCATGGGCAATGGTTACACGCAGGTGCTGCTGAATGGCGAGCGCCCACCGGCCGGTTTTTCCATGGAATCGCTGTCGCCCGATCAGGTGGAGCGGGTGGAAATCATGCGCGGCCCCGTGGCCGAGCATAGTGCGCAAGCTATTGCCGGTACCATCAATATCGTGCTGCGCGACGGTTACCAGCAGCGCGATAAGCAGTTCAAGCTGACCGATACCATCGAGCAGGGCCGCCATGCGCCGAATCTGTCGCTGACGGCACCCGGTAAAGTGGGCCAGCTGACCTATCTGCTGTCCGGCTCGCTATTCGAGAATCTGCCGCACGATAACACTCTGACTTACAACCGCGATACCCGCGCCGATGGTGTGGTGGTCAAGGATCAGAACGTGCTGGAGCAGAGCCAGCGTACCGCTTACGGCGTGCATTTCACGCCCCGTCTGTCGTATAAATTCGACGGTGGCGATACGCTCAACTTCCAGCCCTTCATCATGAGCTTCCGCAGCCATGGCGATGCGCGCAGCGATCTGGGCCAGAATACGGGGCTGGTGCCGCCTGCTCTGCAACAGCCGCCGGAATATGTCTCGGCGTTGAGCAAGACGCATTATTCGGGCACCTTTATGCGTGGCTTCGGTAACTGGATCCACAAGCTGGAAGGCGCTTCCAAGCTGGATGTGAAATTCGGCTTCGGCAAAGGCCTCAGCGATAACGACACCCAGCGCGCCCAGTACGATGGCGCGGGCAAGCTGCAGGACAGCTTTACTGATACCTCCTCGGTGCGCGAGCACAGCTTCAATAGCGGCGGCAAATACACCACGCCGCTGGGCCGCAACCACGGTCTGGCTGCGGGCTGGGATGTGGAACTGGGCCACCGCGTGGAAACCAAGGTGTCGGTTGACCAGAACGGCGTGCCCCAGTTTGCCGAGTCGGGCGACAATCTGACCGCCGATAGCCGTCGTCTGGCCCTGTATGCACAGGATGAGTGGGATATTTCGTCGCAGTGGTCGGGCTATGGTGGCCTGCGCTGGGAAGGCATACGCACTACCAGCAGCCGTGCCACAGGCGATATCAATAACAGCAGCAGCGTGTTCAGCCCCTTGCTGCACGCGGTGTACCGCATCCCCGGCAGCGAGAAGGATCAGCTGCGCGCCAGCCTGACCAAGAGCTACAAGGCGGCCAATGTGCAGGATCTGATTGCGCTGCCGTCGATCGCGCGTCTGAACAGCGCTACCCGTCCCGATCGCACGGGTAATCCGAATCTGAAGCCGGAACTGGCCACAGGGCTGGATCTGGCCTATGAACACTATGTGGGCCGCAGCGGCATCATCAGCGCCACCGGCTTTGTGCGCAATATCGATAACCTGATCCGCCGTGTGGTGGCACTGGAAAATACGTCGACGGGGCCGCGCTGGGTGTCGACGCCGCAGAACATCGGCCATGCGCGCACCAAGGGTATCGAGCTGGAGGCCAAATTCCAGCTGCAGGAATTGCTGCAGCAGGGGCCGGCCATCGATCTGCGCGCCAACTATAGCCGCTTCTGGTCCAGTGTGGATGACATTCCCGGCCCGAACAACCATCTGGATGCGCAGCCCAAGCAGACCGCCAATCTGGGCACGGATTACCGCATGAAGGCACTGCCGCTGACGCTGGGCGCGAACGTGAACTGGACCGCGCCAACGCTGGTGCAGAGCAGCCTGACGCAGGAAATTGGCGCTAGCCGCAAGCGTTCCTTCGATATCTACGGCCTGTGGAAAATCGACAGCCTGCAGCAACTGCGGATTTCTGCCAACAACCTGATGGCGGAAAGCGCGCTCGCCAGCAATATCGTCAATATCAACGGGCTGTCACAAGCGGCCTACACCAGCAACCAGACCTATGTGGCCTGGAGCGTTAAATACGAACTGAAGTTCTAACGGAGACCTCAATTGAAAACACGTTTTGTTGTGAGCACGCTGGCCCTGAGTCTGATGGCGGCGTTTGCCAGCGCCCATGATACCGCGCCGATTTCCGGCATCGATACCCAGTTCATCGACCACAGCGTGCGCGTGCAGGATGACTTCTACCAGTACCTGAATGGCACGTGGCTGAAGACCACCGAGATCCCGGAAGATAAATCCAGCTGGGGCACGTTTGCCAAGCTGCGCGACGACGTGCTGCCGCAACTGCGCAGCATCATCGAAGCGGCCGACGCCGACAAGAAGCACAAAGCCGGTAGCGATGCGCAGAAGATCGGTGATCTGTACGCCAGCTATATGGACGAGAAGCAGCTCGACGCGCTGGGCGTGAAACCGCTGGCGGGCGAACTCAATCACATCCGCGGCATCAAGGACAAGAAAGCCTTCCCCCGTCTGATCGCCCACCTGAGCGAAATTGGCGTGAGCACACCTTACGGCATCTATGTGACTCAGGATGCGCGTGCTTCCACCGTGTATGCAGTCGGTATTTCCCAGAGTGGTCTGGGCCTGCCCGACCGTGACTATTATCTGAAAAAAGATGACGCTGAAATGGCTAGCGTGCTGGCCAAGTATCAGGCCCACATCGCCCACATCCTGAAGCTGGCCGGCCATAGCGAACCGGAAGCCAGCGCGAAAGCCATCGTGGCACTGGAAACGGCACTGGCCGAAGTGCAGTGGACCAAGGTGGAGAACCGTGATCCCGTCAAGCGCTACAACAAGATGGGCTTGCAGGAACTGGCCGCGCTGTCGCCCGGTTATGACTGGCAAGGCGCGCTGGCTGCGGCCGGCGTGGCCGGCAAGACCGATTACGTGATCGTCAACCAGCCTAGCTACCTCACCGCGCTCAACAGCGTAATGGAAAAGACCGAGCTGGCCACGTGGAAGGCCTATTTCGAATGGACCCTGCTGCGCCGTGCTTCGCCTTACCTGTCGCACGATTTCGCCGATGCCCATTTCGCCTTCTTCAGCACCGCGCTGACGGGCGTGGCTGTCAAGCCGCCGCGCTGGAAGTCGGCCGTCAGTCTGGTGGAAAGCAGCCTCGGTGAAGTGCTGGGCAAGCTGTATGTAGCGCAGCATTTCCCGCCTGAGCGCAAGGCGCGTATGGAAGTGCTGGTGCAGAACCTGCTGGCTTCCTACAAAACCAGTATCGACACACTAGACTGGATGAGCCCGGAAACCAAGACGGAAGCGCAGGCCAAGCTGGCCAAGTTCACGCCTAAGATCGGCTACCCGAACAAATGGCGCGACTACAGTGCGCTGGCGATCAAGAAGAATGACCTGATCGGTAATGCCATGCGTGCTTCCACCTTCTCCTACCAGCGCATGGTGGAGAAACTGGGCAAGCCGGTTGATCGGGAAGAATGGGGCATGACGCCGCAGACGGTGAATGCGTATTACAACTCGTCCAAGAATGAAATCGTGTTCCCGGCCGCGATATTGCAGCCGCCGTTCTTCGATGCGCGCGCTGATGATGCCGTCAACTATGGCGCTATCGGTGCCGTGATTGGCCACGAAATCAGCCACGGTTTCGATGACAAGGGTAGCCTGTCCGATGGCGACGGCAATTTGCGCGACTGGTGGAGCAAACAGGATCGCGCCAACTTCAAGCTGAAGACGGATGCGCTGGTCAAGCAGTACGACGCTTACAGCCCGGTCAAAGGCTATAACGTCAATGGTGCGCTGACGCTGGGCGAGAACATCGCCGATAACTCCGGTCTGGCCATCGCCTACAAGGCTTACAAGCTGTCGCTGGGTGGCAAACCGGCGCCCGTGATCGACGGTCTGACGGGCGACCAGCGCTTCTACATGGGCTTTGCGCAGGTCTGGCGTGCCAAGGTACGCGACAAGCAGCAGATCGTGCTGATCAAGACCGATCCCCATTCGCCGGGCCAGTTCCGTGCCAATGGCACGCTGGTCAATCAGGCGGGCTTCTATGAAGCTTTCGGCGTGCAACCCGGTGACAAGATGTATGTTGCGCCGGAACAGCGGGTGAACATCTGGTAATCGTTTCCACATAATAAAAAGGCCACGGGGTGACACATACCGTGGCCTTTTTGTTATTGTTCTGCCTTTGTAATCGCTTGCCCAGCAAGCGTCCATCTCAGGAGTCTGCTTTGAAAACCTATCTGTTGAGTGCATTGATGCTGGGCCTGCTGGCCACGGCCGGTGTGCAGGCCCAGCCTAAACTGTCCGGCATCGAGCGTGCTGCGGCTGATACCAGCGTGCGGGCGCAGGATGATTTCTTCCAGCACGTGAATGGCCGCTGGCTGGCGCAGACGGAGATCCCTGCCGACAAGTCGAGCTGGGGCTCGTTCGAAAAACTCGACGACGACACCAAGCCGCAACTGCGCGCCCTGATCGAAGCGGCTGCTAACGACAGCAGCAAGCAGCCCGGTAGCGATGCCCAGCGCATCGGCGATTTCTTCGCCAGCTATATGGATGAAGCGCGGCTGGAACAGTTAGGTCTGACGCCGCTGCAGCCGGAGCTGGAACGGGTGGCAGCGTTGCGCGACAAGGCCCAGTTGCCAGCCCTGTTTGCCCACTACCACCGGCTCGGTGTCACGGCGCCATTCGGCTTCCTGATCCATCAGGACAACAAGGATTCCACCCGCTACGTGGCCGATATCGCGCAGGATGGCCTGAGCCTGCCGGACCGCGATTACTACCTGAAAAAATCCGACCGCAAGATGGCCGATACGCTGGCCAAGTATCAGCAGCATGTGAGCCGTATGCTGGCGCTGGCTGGCAGCACCCAGCCCGATGCCGAAGCACGCAGCATCGTCGCGCTGGAAACCGCGCTGGCCAAGCTGCAGTGGGATAAGGTCGCGCTGCGCGATCCCGTCAAAGCCTACAACAAAGTGCCGCTGGCCCAGTTGTCCAAGCTGGCCCCGGATTTCGACTGGACCACGTGGCTGGCTGATACGGGCATAGGCGGCAAGGTGGATTATGTGATCGTCAGCCAGCCTAGCTTCATCAAGGGCGTGAACCGCCTGCTGCAAACCACCCCGCTGGCCACGTGGCAGGCGTATTTCCGCTGGCAGGTGATCCATGCCCATGCGGCCTATCTGTCGCAGCCGTTCGCGCGCGAGAACTTCGCTTTCTATGGCACGGTGCTGAGCGATGTGAAGGAACAGCAGCCACGCTGGAAGCGTGCCGTGAATGCGACCGATGGCGCACTGGGTGAAAGCTTAGGCAAGCTGTACGTGCAGCAGTATTTCCCGGCCGAGCGCAAAGCCCGCATGGAAGCGCTGGTGCAGAACCTGCTTGCCGCCTTCCAGCAGAGCATCACCACGCTGGACTGGATGAGCCCTGCTACCAAGCAGCAGGCGCAGGATAAACTGTCCAAGTTCATGGTGAAGATCGGCTATCCCGACAAGTGGCGCGACTACTCGGCGCTGGTGGTCAAGGCCGATGATCTGGTGGGCAATGTGCAGCGCTCGCATGCGTTTGAATACGCCAAGGAAGTGAACAAGCTGGGCAAGCCTATCGACCGTGCCGAGTGGGGCATGACGCCGCAGACGGTGAATGCCTATTACAACCCCGAGCTGAACGAAATCGTGTTCCCGGCCGTGATCCTGCAGCCGCCGTTCTTCAATGCGGAGGCGGATGATGCCGTGAACTACGGTGCGATTGGTGCCGTCATCGGCCACGAGATCAGCCACGGCTTCGACGATCAGGGTGCCCAGTACGATGGCGACGGCAATCTGCGCGACTGGTGGACGGCGGCTGATCACAAGAACTTCGCGGCCCGTAGCAAAATGCTGGTCAAGCAGTACAACGCCTTCAGCCCCGTGCCCGGCTACCGCGTGAATGGCGAGCTGACGCTGGGCGAGAACATTGCCGACAATTCCGGCGCGGCGATTGCCTACAAAGCTTACCAGTTGTCACTGCAGGGCCAGCCCGCCCCCGTGATCGACGGCCTGACGGGCGACCAGCGTTTCTACATGGGTTTTGCGCAGGTATGGCGCAGCAAGATCCGCGATGCCCAGCAAATCGTTTATCTCAAATCCGATCCGCACTCGCCGGACCGCTTCCGTGCCAATGGCACGCTGCGTAATCAAGCCGGTTTTTACAACGCTTTTGAAGTAAAACCGGGCGATAAGATGTATTTGGCGCCGAAAGAACGCGTCAATATGTGGTAAGCCTTTATCCGGATGGGGCCGTATGCTATAAAGTTATTCGGCCCATCATCGTGTATCGGCCTCTTTGTTTCCCTATCAAGAAGGATAAAACGTGAAACGTCATCTCGTAAGTGCCCTGACCCTGAGCCTGATCGCGGGTCTCGCAGGTGCTGCCGACAATACCAAAAGTGTTGCTCCGGCAAGTGCCAAAGTTGCTCCTAAAACCCTTGCTTCCGGTATCGCCGTCGAATACATCGACCCAGCTGTCCGTGTGCAGGACGACCTGTTTGCCCACCTGAACGGCAAATGGCTGGCCACCACGGAAATCCCCGCCGACAAATCGAGCTGGGGCAGCTTTGCCAAACTGCGCGATGACATCCAGCCGCAACTGCGCGCGATTATCGAAAACGCCGCCGCCAACCCGTCGGCCGGTGCCGATGCCCAGCGCATTGGCGACCTGTACGCCAGCTTCATGGATGAAGCCCGTCTGGAGCAACTGGGTCTGAGCCCGCTGAAAGGCGAGATGGACAAGATTGCTGCCTTCTCCGACAAGAGCCAGTTGCCAGCGCTGATCGCCCACATGGGTGAAATCGGCGTGTCGGCGCCGTTCGGCTTCGGCATCCATCAGGACAACAAGGATTCCACCAAATACGTGGTCGATCTGGGTCAGGACGGTCTGGGCCTGCCGGATCGCGATTACTACCTGAAAGCCGACGACGCCAAACTGGCGGACGCTCTGGCCAAATACGAACAGCACATCGGCAAGATGCTGGCGCTGGCCGGCGACGCCAACAGCGCTGCGACCGCCAAACAGATCGTCGCATTCGAAACCGAACTGGCCAAGCTGCAATGGACCAAAGTGGAACTGCGTGATCCGGTCAAAGCCTACAACAAGGTGGATATTGCCAAGCTGGCCGAAGTGGCACCGGGCTACGACTGGGATGCTTACCTGAAAGCTGCCGGCATCGCCGGCAAGGTCAATTATGTGATCGTTGGCCAGCCTAGCTACCTGAAAGGCATGACGGCCCTGCTGGCCGCAACGCCAGTCGATACGCTGAAAGCCTACTTCCAGTGGCAACTGGTACGCGCAGGTGCACCTTACCTGAGCAAAGCTTTCGTGGATGAAAACTTTGCCTTCTATGGCACCGTATTGAGCGGCGTAACGGAAATGCGTCCACGCTGGAAGCGTGCTGTCTCGACCACCGAAGGCGCACTGGGTGAATCCGTAGGTAAGCTGTATGTCGAGAAATACTTCCCGGCCGAGCGTAAAGCCCGCATGGAAGTGCTGGTGAAAAACCTGCTGGCTGCCTACAAGACCAGTATCGACAAGCTGGACTGGATGAGCCCGACCACCAAGAAGCAGGCGCAAGCCAAGCTGGCCAAGTTCACCACCAAGATCGGCTACCCTAACCACTGGCGCGATTACTCCAAGCTGGTGATCGCCAAGGATGATCTGGTCGGTAACATGATGCGTTCGCGCCAGTTCGAATACAACAAGGAACTGAACAAGCTGGGCAAGCCGATCGACCGCGAAGAGTGGGGCATGACGCCACAGACCGTGAACGCCTACTACAATCCGGAAATGAACGAAATCGTGTTCCCTGCATCGATCCTGCAGGCACCGTTCTTCAATGCGGATGCGGATGATGCCGTCAACTACGGCGCCATCGGCGGCGTTATCGGCCACGAAATCAGCCACGGCTTCGACGATCAGGGCGCCCAGTACGATGGCGACGGCAATCTGCGCGACTGGTGGACGGCTGCCGACCACAAGAACTTCGCGGCTAAAACCAAGATGCTGGTCGAGCAGTACAACCAGTTCAGCCCGCTGCCTGGCTATAACGTCAACGGCGAACTGACCCTGGGCGAGAACATTGCCGATAACAGCGGTGTGGCAATTGCCTACAAAGCTTACAAGCTGTCGCTGAAGGGCAAGAAAGCTCCGGTGATTGACGGCCTGACGGGTGATCAGCGCTTCTACATGGGCTTTGCTCAGGTATGGCGTATGAAAATGCGTGAAGCCCAGCAGATCGTGCAGATCAAGACCGATCCGCACTCGCCGGGTAAATTCCGCGCCAACGGTACCATGCGCAACCAGCCGGGCTTCTACGACGCTTTCGATGTGAAACCGGGCGACAAGATGTATCTGGCACCGAAAGACCGCGTGATCATGTGGTAAGTAGGCATTAGCCGGCTTAGCATGTAAGGAGGGCCGCAGTGATGCGGCCCTTTTTTATTGTGCGGTACACTAGCGGCTTGATTATCAAGGAAGTTGCTGAACCATGCGTTACGTTGTTCCCGCTTTAGCTGCCGTATTGCTGTCCGGTTGCGGTGATAGTTTTACGCCCGTCGATCTGTATATGGCGAAAACGCCGGAATGCCGCGACTGGCAGGAAGGCTCGCGCTACAACCTGCCGCGCGGGATTAGCGTTTCTACCTCGCCGCCGCAGGTGCAGGCTGACGGCAGTACCGAGTTCACCTTTGTGTATCTGGTGCCGCGTGGTCAGCGCGCGCTGTTTCTGAGCCGTGAATATCTGGTGACAGCACCCAAGGGCCCCGTGCTGGCCAAGGCCGAACTGGTCAGCTTTTACCAGCGCGCCACCAATTCGCGTGCCGAGATCGTTGATGTGATTCCTAAGGTGCCGGACATGCTGGTGGCGGGGGCCACGGGCGATGAAACCATCTGGCGTGTGCGTCTGCGCGTGAAGGAAAAGCTGCCCGAGCGTTTCGACGTGCAGCCGCCCGCGTTCGAGATTGCCCTGAGTAAGTACCCGATGCGTACCTTCACCTACCGCTATTTCGCCGAGCGTAAAGGCCCGGGCCTGTGTAGTTAAGGCAGCGGCAAGACGAAAAAAAACCGGCTCGCAAGCCGGTTTTTTTTGCGCGCGGTGGTCGCGCTAATGTACTTATTTGGCTTCGGCAGCCGCTGGTGCTTCCGGCTCTTTGAACTTGCCACCAGCAGAGTTGCCCATGTAGGCCACGGCGCGGGCGATTTCCACGTCGGCCAGTTCAGGATTGCCGCCTTTGGCTGGCATGGCGCGCAGACCTTCGTTGGCGTGTTTAACCAGCGTATCGAAACCTTGAGCAATACGGGCACCCCATGCGCCTGCGTCGCCGAACTTCGGTGCACCGGCTGCGCCGCTGCCGTGGCAGGCTGCGCATGTGGAGGTGTAGATGGCTTCGCCCGATTGCAGCACTTTAGGACCGCTAGCATCTTTCAGCGTGAAGCCATTGTCGGCGACAGGGGCTAGACGGGCAGCGATCTCATCCGGTTCCTGGCTGTTAGAACCACGGCCGGTCAGCTTGTCGGTGGTGACATACTGAACCAGCAGGACGATACCGAGGATGACTACGGCGAAGAAGCCGATAACAGCAGCGATCAGCTGCTTAGGCGTTTTGATGGCGGATTCGTGTTCGTTATGTGCGTCGCTCATGATTTCCTTAACAGACTGATTTGAGAGTCGGATGGGGGTGAGAAGATCAACCTACAGCCGAGCAAAGGCTCTACTTGATCGGCGATTATAGACTCAAAAATGCCTGCTAGGAAACGAGTTAGCGCGCAAAACGACACTTTCCATGGACGCAGAACGAATAAAACGGTATCCTACGGCACACTTCAGAAATCCCCTCCAGCGCGGCTGTAGCTCAGTGGATAGAGTATTGGCCTCCGAAGCCAAGGGTCGTGGGTTCGATCCCCGCCAGCCGCACCAGAAAATTCCCTTAATTTCAATCACTTAGCTAAAGTCTGGCAGGATTTCGCACGGCTATTTGACGCCGCTACCGGCTGCTTACGATGATCTAGCGGATGATGGATTCTGTTGCTGCAAGCGGGCGATTCGATGCTGCTTCGCAGCATTCGATATCTCACAAATGAATTATTTGCCCTCCAGCCAGATCCCATCCCCGTCGTCAATTTGCGCTGCCAATATTTTGACTTGCGTCAAAAATTGCGCGTCGGGATAGGGCTGGGATATTCGCATCCGTATCGGGATTCACCGCTTTCTATCGCGATTCAGGTAGAGCAGGCCCAGCGTGACGCAGACGAACACGGTGGTGGCGCCCAGCATTGACCAGTGGATGCCTACTTTGCTGCCGATCAGGCCGACGAATATCCCGCTGAATAGACGCAGGCCGGAGGAGGACATGCCGAACAGTCCCAGTACCTTGCCACGGATAGCGTCCGGCGCGTTCATCTGCACGATGGTCTGGTTCATGCTGCTGAAAGACAGTTCGCAGAAGCCCGCCGCAAACAGGCAGACCAGTGCCACCACATAGTTGTGCGTCATGGCGAAGCTGCCCAGCGCCACTGCCCATGCGATGGCGAAGCCCATGGCCGCCGTCGGCGTAACGCGCGTGAAGCGCATGCCTGCTTCCAGCGTAATGCCGGCAAACAGGGCGCCGGCCGCATCGGCGGCCAGCAGCATGGAATAGGCCACACCGGGCGAGATGCCGCCCAGCGCGCTGGCAAAGCCCGGCATCTGCGCCTGATAGCTGTTGCCGACGAAGAAGGAGGCTGCGCCGGACAGCAAGATCATCACGCCCAGCGTAGGAATTTTTTTCACGGCGACGATGGTTTGCCAGATATCGGCCAGTCCGTTGACGCGGCGTGCAGCCGATTGTTCTAGACGTTTGCCCCGATGCGGTGCCGGTGCTCGTATCAGCCAGATCAGCAGCGGCAGGTACAGCGCGGCATTCAGCAGAATGCCCTTGGAGGGGCCCAGTGTGGCCATGATCAGGCTGCCTACGCCCGGCCCTACCAGCACGCCGAAGTAGCGCGCGGTGGAGTTGAGCCGCACGGCGCTGGCCAGTTTGTCGACGCCGACGATGTCGTACAGCAGCACCTGACTGGACGTCATCCAGAACACACCGGCCAGTCCGTGCAGCACCAGCAGGATCATGGCGGCCGGTATGGTCAGGGTATCGGTGATGAAGAAATAGCCCCAGCCCAGCGAGACGATGGCAAACAGGGCGCCGCCTATCTGTATCAGGCGGCGCGAATCGTAGCGGTCATTCAGTGCACCCACGCCCACCGAGAACAGCAGATACGGCAGCCAGTGCGAGATCACGGCGAAGCCGCCCAGTGTGGGCGACTGGAATTTTTCGAAAGCTACCCAGTAGCTGATTACGTGTTCGACGTTATCCGCCATCATGGTCAGCACGAAGGTGGCGACGAAGATAGGGAAGCTGGGGATTTTTAATGCTTCAAAAGCCTGATGCTTGGCTGCTGGCGTGCTGTTCTGGGACATAGATTTCGCTTCGTTGTAAAACGCGGCACGGGGCGCCGCTACCGGCCAGCGTTGCGCTGGCCGTGAAGACGAATTATGACCCTATTTCGGAATGGCTGCTGAAGCCGGCTCCGTTCAGGCCAGCAGTTTGAGCAGCGCCTCGGCCGCCGCTTCGGACGAAGCCGGATTCTGCCCCGTTACCAGCAGGCCGTCCGTGACCACATACGATTGCCAGTCGGCGACTTTCGAATACTGGGCGCCGTGCTGCTTGAGCATGTCTTCAACGAGGAAGGGCACCACGTTGGTCAGACCCACGGCGTCTTCTTCTGTGTTGGTGAAGCCCGTGACTTGTTTGCCGCGTACCAGCGGTGCGCCGTCGGCGGCTTTGACATGACGCAGCACGCCCGGTGCGTGGCATACGGCGCCGACCGGCTTGCCGGCGGCCAGCATGTCTTCGATCAGTTTGATCGATGCGCGATCTTCGGCCAGATCCCACAGCGGGCCGTGGCCACCCGGATAGAACACGGCGTCGAAGTCGGCCACCTGCATGTCGGCCAGCTTGGCGGTGCTGGCCAGTAGTGCTTGTGCCTGCGTGTCCTGTTTGAAGCGGCGAGTGGCTTCCGTCTGCGATTCCGGCTCGTCGCTTTTCGGGTCCAGCGGCGGCTGGCCGCCCAGCGGCGAAGCCAGCGTGATGTTGGCGCCGGCTGCTTTGAGGGCGTAGTAGGGCGCGGCGAATTCTTCCAGCCAGAAGCCGGTTTTCTTGCCGGTGTTGCCCAGTTGGTCGTGCGAGGTGAGTACCATCAGAATGTTCATATCGTTTCCTTTTCGTGGTGTGAGGTCGTGAGTGGAGTCGGCAGGCTGCCGATTACAGGGCTGCTTCGAGTATGCGGCGGCTACGGGCGAGGTCGATGTCGCGCTGCTCGCCTAATGCGGTCATGCCGTGTGCTTCCAGCTGGCGCAGCACGGCCGCGATGGCTTCCTGTCCCAGACCGTAGGCGGACAGGCGGGTAGGAATGCCCAAGCCTTCGAAGAACTGGCGCGTGCTGGCGATGGCGGCCGTGATGCGTTCGTCTTCGCTACCGCTGCGGATATCCCAGACCCGTGCAGCGTATTGCAGCAGCTTGGCGCGTTTGCTGTCGCGCTGTACGTCCAGCAGGGCAGGCAGTACCAGTGCCAGCGTGCGGGCGTGGTCGATGTCGTACAGGGCAGTCAGTTCGTGGCCTATCATGTGGGTGGCCCAGTCCTGCGGCACACCGGCGCCGATCAGGCCGTTGAGTGCCAGCGTGGCCGTCCACATCAGGTTGGCGCGGGTGGTGTAGTCGTCCGGTGCGGCCACGGCTTGCGGGGCGATTTCGATCAGGGTCTGCAGCAGGCCTTCGGCAAAGCGGTCCTGCACATGGGCCTGTACCGGATAGGTCAGGTACTGTTCGATGGTATGCACATAGGCATCCACCAGTCCGTTGGCGACCTGCTTGGTGGGCAGGGTGAACGTTTTGCTCGGATCGAGCACGGAGAACTGCGGATACAGCAGCACGTTGCGGAATGGCAGTTTGGCGTGGGTGGCTTTGCGCGTGACCACGGCGCCGCTATTCATCTCCGAACCGGTGGCGGGCAGGGTGAGTACCGTACCAATCGGCAGGGCTTGCTTGATATTGCTGCCGCCCTGTTCGGCAATCTCCCATGGCTCGCCGTCATACAGCGCGGCAGCGGCGACAAATTTCGTGCCGTCGATGACGGAACCGCCACCCACGGCCAGCAGGAAGTCCAGCTTTTCAGCGCGTACCAGTTGCACGGCGCGCATCAGGGTTTCATAGCTGGGGTTGGGCTCGATGCCGCCGAATTCCTGCACGCTGCGCTGCCCCAGTGCCTGCCGTACTTCGGCCAGTGTGCCGGTTTTTTCCGCACTGGCACCGCCGTACAGGATCAGCACACGGGCGTGGGCGGGAATCAGCTGGTCGATGCGGCCTACTGTGCCGGCGCCGAACACGATGCGGGTGGGATTGTGGAATTCAAAGTTTTTCATGATGGCTTCCTTTTGTAATAGACCAGTCGTCTAGTATGCGATTCAAAAAAACGCGAGTACCTGCGCACCCGCGTGGCGTGATTCTGTGGTCCGTTTTAGCTGGCTGCTGGCAGTGGTGCTGCAACGGGAGGTAACTGCAATAATTCCATAGTGCTCAGCCAGGCCGACTGCATGGCGCTGGGTTCGCGCCGCAGCTTGGTCAGCATGGCGGCGCCCAGCCACATCTGGTACAGCGTCTGCGCCATGCGGGCCGGATCGGCCACGCGCGCCAGCGAACCATCGGCCATGCCCTGCTCAATGGTAAGGCTTAGGCGTTCGATGATGCGGCTGGTGCCGTCGCGCAGGGCCGTGCGCATGGGTTCGGACATATCCGCCACTTCGCTACTGAGCTTGACCACCAGACAGCGGCAGCCATCGCTATGTTCGCTGCTGTCGGTGAACCAGCTAGCCCAGTAATCCATCAGCCCCTGTGCCGCGGTTTTGCCGCTCTGGCCCAGCAGGCTATCCATTTCGATGCGGTACTGCTGCACGTAATCGGCCAGCATGGCTTCGCCGAACAGCTCCTTGGATTTGAAGTAGTGGTAGAACGAACCCTTGGGCACGTCGGCCGCCGTCAGGATTTCGTTCAGGCCCACTCCCGCGAACCCTTTGCGCGTGATGATGGCTTTGCCCTGATCGAGGATGTGCTGGCGGACGTCGGTGTATTCGGCTTTCATGGACTGCACTATAGCACAATTAGACCAGTCGTCTAGAACTTTTTTGTGCGTGTCAGCGCATGGTGCTGCGCTTAACGCGACCGCGCCTCTTCGCGCCGCTGCATGACATAGGCTTTCAGGTCATCGAAAGTGATATCGCCGCGCTGGCGCGTGTCGATGTGCTCGAAGTTGCGGTTGACGAAGCGCAGGCCGGCTTTGCTGGCTTCTTCGCGGTTCAGGCTGCCGCTGCCGTCCGAATCGGCCTCATCGAAGCGTTTTTTCAGGCGCTGTATGGCACGGTATTGCAGCAGTGCCTTGTCCGGTGCACCTTTATACGGCAGCACTTCCGTCAGGCTGACGGGATTGGTGGCTGGCGCGATCGGTTGGGCCAGTGTCAGGGTAGCGCAGCAGGCCAGCACGGTGGCGGCGGCGGCGTGTAAAAGCGGTTGCATGATGTCCCCTTTGAACGCCGCTTTCAAAGCCCGGCGCGTGGCTGATAACAATACTGTGCAACGATCGGGGGAATTAAGCAACGAAAGACGGTGCTGCGATGCGGCAGTGTTGCTCTGTCGCATCGAAATGGTGAAACCCTGTCATTTCGGCAGAATTGCTGTATTTGCAGGGTTGCTTGAGTGATTTAACTATTTATTTTTGCCAGAAATCGGCATGTGCGCGCCGTGCTTCGTCCTCGCGTAAGGGACCGATCACCTCGGTGGGGCGCTGGCCACGGGCGAACACCTCGCGGCAGGGTAGTGCCAGCGTGGGGTTTTCGGGATCGCTGCCCGTCAGTGCCAGCAGGCTGGTTTCGGACATGCCGTACACCACGCGGCCCACCCCGCTCCAGTAGGTGCCGCCTGCGCACATGGCACAGGGTTCGGCATTGCTGTACAGGGTGGCGCTGGCTAGTTGCTGGGGGCTGTAGCGTTGCGAAGCTTGACGTAGTGCATTCATTTCCGCATGCGCCGTGCGGTCGCTGCTGGAAGCATTCATGGCTTCGGCGATTACCGTGCCGTCGGCCGCCACGACCATGGCGGCAAACGGGTGGTGGCCGGCATCGCGCGAGCGCTGGGCCAGCGCGAATACGCGGCCAAGAAAATCGTGATCCTGTGGGTTAGCGTCAGACATGAGAATTCCGCAAAATGAAACAAGATGCCATAGGTTAGAGGGACGGGCAGCCGCAGTTGGCGACCACCCGTCCCCTCCCCTTAAGGCTTACTTCGGAATGGTGCCTTCCACGCCCTGCACGTAGAAGTTCATCGACAGCAGGTCTTTGAGCGGCACGGCCACACCGGCGGCATAGCGCACGGCACCCGACTGATCCTTGATCGGGCCAGTGAACGGGCTCAGAGTGCCGGCCGTCAGCGCAGCTTTCTTCTCTTCGAAGATCTTGGCCGCATCGGCAGGCACCACGGCGTTCAGCCCCGACATTTTGACCATGCCTTCTTTCAGGCCGCCACGGAATTCGCCGGTTTTCCACTTACCTTCCAGTACGGCTTTGGCGGTTTCGGTGTAGTACGGACCCCAGTTGTTGGTGGCCGCCGTCAGGTGGGCTTTCGGCGCGAACTTGGACATGTCGGAATCCCAGCCGAACGCATACACGCCTTTTTCCTGTGCTACTTGCAGGGTGGCGGGCGAGTCGGTGTTCTGTGCCATCACGTCGGCGCCTTGCGCCACCAGCGTCTCGGCAGCCTGACGTTCTTTGGCCGGGTCGTACCACGAATTGACCCAGATCACCTTGGTCTTGATGGCCGGATTGACGCTTTGCGCGCCCAGCGTGAAGGCATTGATGTTGCGGATCACTTCGGGCACAGGGAAGGAAGCGATGAAGCCCAGCGTCTTGGTCTTGCTCATTTTGCCGGCGATCACGCCGTTCAGATACGCACCTTCGTACAACCGGGTTTCATAGATGCCCATGTTCTTGGCCGTCTTGAAGCCGGTGGCGTGCAGGAATACGACGCCCGGGGTGGACTTGGCCACTTTTTCGGTCGGGTTCATATAGCCGAACGAGGTGGTGAAAATCAGCTTGTTGCCTTCGGCGACCAGCTTGCGGATCACGCGTTCCGCATCGGCGCCTTCCGGCACGTTTTCCACGTAGGTGGTTTTGACTTTGGCGCCCAGTTCCTTTTCCATGGCCAGACGGCCCTGATCGTGCGCATAGGTCCAGCCGGCATCGCCCACCGGGCCGACGTAGACGAAGCCGATTTTCAGCGGTTCGGCAGCATAGGCGGAAGCGGACAGGCCGATGGCGGCAGCGCAGGCGGTGAGGGCGAGCAGAGTGCGACGTTTCATTATTCGGTTTCCTTTAAAGAGTAGCGTTCAGGATGCGGTGTAACTCAGGCTGCGATCAGAAATGGTACTCGGCACGCACCATCGGGGTTTTGGCGGTGGCGCCGGGGTTGTTGGTGTCCGGATTGCCGAACTTGTTTTTCCAGTACTGGTATTCCACGCCCACCTTGAAGGTGTTCTTCGGCGCGCTGACGGCAGCGCTCATGTCGTACATGATCTGCATGTCGATATTGGTTTCGCGCGCGGTGTCGCCACCGAATTCGTTCTTGCCCTTGGTGCCGATGAAGTTGGCAAAGCCTTCGAAGGACAGTGGCACGCCGGCCACTTCGAACGGAATGCCCCATGCGGCCGTCAGCATGGCGTGGGTCTTGTAGGTGTAGCGCGGGGTCTGCACGTGGCTGAAGGTGTTGTACGGTGCATTGCTTTCACGCAGAGCCAGCAGGCTGACGTCGAGGAAGCCCGGCACGTCCAGCATCAGGGTAGGGCCGGCTACCAGCATGCGCTTCTTCGAGTTGTAGCCGGCATCGGTCTTGGTGTTGTAGTCGAAACCAGCGGTGGCACCTACGCCGCGCACGGGACCGAAGGCCAGATTGGCGCCGCTGATCTTGCCCAGATCCAGCGTGTGGCGGTACACGGCATAGGCTTCGTGCGCGCCATCCTTGGCACCGGCCGAGGATGGATCGGCTTCCGACGACAGTAGGAAGTCGACGCTGAAGAAGTTCTTGCCGTATTTGTAGCCGGAGACGCTGGTCAGGTTGAAGATGTTTTTGCTGATGTCCTGATTGTTGAACGGCTCGGCGTATTTAGTACCGTAGCGGTAGCTGAGCGAAGTATCGCTCCAGTCGGCGGCCTGGGCGGCGAAGCTGCTGCAGACCAGCAGGGCGAGGGCGGTACGGCGGGCAAATTGGGACATCAGTGGGCTCCATTCAAGTAAAAATCATATTATTTATACGGTATTGCCTAACACTTCCAAGTGATTCATTAGCAATTTGTGCGCCATGCCGAACTGGCGTACGTTCTAGCAGCCTGCCAGCGCATCGGCCAGGCGGATTTTCTTTTCCTGTGCACCCAGCCGCAGGCGCGCTTCGATTTCCAGCAGGTGGTGCTCGATTAACTGGGTAGCCTGCTGTACTTTGCCCTGTTCGATCAGGCTGGCCAGATCTTGGTGTTCGTCGTTCTCGCACATGCTGGCACCCGGCGGCTCGTACAGTGCGATGATCAGCGAGCAGCGCGACACCAGTTCAGCCATATAGCGCTGCAGCACCTGATTGCCGGCTAGCTGTGCCAGCAGCAGGTGGAATTCGCCGCCCAGCCGTATCCACGCGGCGCGGTCGCCGCTGCGGCGTGCCTGATCTTCCGCTGCCAGTGCGGCGCGAATCTGGCCGATCGAGCTGGCGGTGGCATTGCGGATCACCAGCGGGATGATTTCGCGCTCGATGGCACGGCGCGCGGCGAAAATATCGCGGGCCTGTTCCGGCGTGGGCGAGGCTACGACGGCGCCGCGGTTGGGGCGCAGTTCGATGATGTGTTCATGCGCGAGCCGCAGCAGCGCCTTGCGCACCGTGGTGCGGCTGACCTGATACAGTTCACAGAAGTCGGCTTCGCCCAGATGGGTGCCGGGTGGCAGGCGGTGGCTCATGACAGCGTTGATCACGGCACGATAGATGCGCATGTCGACCGCCGTGGTGCCGCGTTTTGCGCGGTCTGCAGAACCAGTGGATGGCATTGGTGGATTCTCCGTGAGAGTGTGCTCACGCTGGATAAAGCAGGAACCATGCTAGGCAGATTGTGTACACGCTGTCGTGTTAGGGTAGCTGCTATTGTGTACGAAACGACTTTGTTTTGTCCTCATTTCGGACGTGCTGCACGCTGTTGGTGAGGTGGAGTGTCAGATTTGGTGCACACTGGCGTCGATTTAGGGCCGCAAGGCTGTGCTAGCTGTGGCACATTACTTGCCTCTGAAAGGATATCCATTTTGTATACGAAAGAGGAAGTGCCGATGAGCGAGCCGCGCCTGCAATTGCTGGGCATCTCCAAGATCTACCCGTCGGTGGTGGCCAATGATGGCGTCAACCTGACGGTTATGCCGGGCGAGATACACGCCGTGCTGGGCGAGAACGGCGCCGGCAAGAGCACCCTGATGAAAATCATTTACGGCGTGACGCGGCCTGACGATGGCCAGATCATGTGGGAAGGCCGGCAGGTGGAAATCGGCTCGCCGCAGGCTGCGCGCAAGCTGGGCATCGGCATGGTGTTCCAGCACTTTGCCTTATTTGAAACCTTGACGGTGGCCGAGAATATCGCGCTGGCGCTGGACGACAAGGTGACGCCGGCCGAACTGGCGCCACGTATCCGCGCCGTGGCCGAACAGTATGGCTTGCCGCTCGATCCGGCGCGGCTGGTACACAGCATGTCGGTGGGCGAGCGCCAGCGGGTGGAGATCGTGCGCTGTCTGCTGCAGTCGCCACGCTTGCTGATCATGGATGAACCGACTTCCGTGCTCACGCCCGATGCGGTACTGAGTCTGTTCGAATCGCTGCGCCAGCTGGCCGCGCAAGGTGTGAGCATTCTGTACATCAGTCACAAGCTCGATGAAATCCAGTCGCTGTGCGACAAAGCTACCGTGCTGCGTGCGGGGCGCGTGTCCGGCACGGCCAATCCGAAACAGGAAAGCGCCAAATCGCTGGCCGAGCTGATGATAGGACGCGAACTGCCCGTCTGCGTGCATCAGCCGCGCACGCCGGGTGCCGATCTGCTGACGCTGGAATATCTGAACGTGCGTAGCAGCGATCCGTTCGGCACCCACCTGAAGGACATCAGCCTGAAGCTGCGTAGCGGCGAGATCGTCGGCATCGCCGGTATCTCGGGCAATGGCCAGCAGGAGCTGCTCAAGGTGATTTCGGGCGAACGTCTGCTGGCAGTCGATGAAGGCACGATACGCTTTAGCGGCACCGATGTGGGCGCGCTCGATGCGGCCCAGCGGCGTCAGCTGGGGCTGGGATTCGTGCCGGAAGAACGGCTGGGACGCGGTGCCGCGCCTGATATGTCGCTAGCCGATAACGCCCTGCTGACCGGCTATCTGCCCGCAGCGCAGACGGGCATGGTGCGCCATGGCGTGATCCGGCGCGGCGTGGTGCGCGCGTTTGCCCGCAAGGTGATCGAGCGCTTTAACGTCAAGTGCGGCGACGAGCTATCGGCCGCCACCAGCCTGTCCGGCGGCAATCTACAGAAGTTCATCGTCGGCCGCGAAATCGCGCTGGCGCCGAAAGTCATGGTGTTTGCCCAGCCCACGTGGGGCGTGGACATCGGTGCAGCCATGCTGATCCGGCAGGCCATTATCGATATGCGCGATCAGGGCGTGGCCGTGCTGGTGCTGTCGGAGGAGCTGGACGAACTGTTCATGCTGAGCGACCGCATCGCCGTGCTGGCCGATGGCCGTTTGTCCGAAGCCGTGCCCGCCGCCACCACCAGTATTGACCAGATCGGCGTGTGGATGAGCGGCGATTTCAGTTCCCAGCAAGGAGTAGCAGACCATGTCCAGGCTTGAACGCCGTCCCGAACCTTCGCGCCGCATGATGCTGGCCTCACCGCTGCTGGCCGCCGTGGCCATGCTGCTGAGCGGCTCCGTGCTGTTCTTCCTGATGGGGCAGGAGCCGCTGGCGGCCTTCTATGTGTACTTTATCAAACCGTGGACCACGCTGTACGGCGTAGGTGAACTGCTGCTCAAGGCCACGCCGCTGATACTGTGCGGCGTGGGGCTGGCGCTGGGCTTCCGCGCCAACGTCAACAACATCGGTGCCGATGGCCAGCTGACGGTAGGCGCGATTGCGGCCGGCGCGGTGGCGCTGTATTTCGATGAAGTGCAGGCGTGGTGGGTGCTGCCGCTGATGCTGCTGGCCGGTGCGCTGGGCGGTATGCTGTGGGCCGCCATCCCCGCGCTGCTGCGCACCCGCTTCAACACCAACGAGATACTGGTCAGCCTGATGCTGGTGTATGTGTCCTACCACCTGCTCAGCTATCTGGTGCATGGCCCCATGCGCGATCCAGCCGGTTTCAATTTCCCCCAGTCGAAAATGTTCAGCGACGCGGCCACCTTGCCGCTGCTGGTGGAAGGCTTGCGCGTGAATGCCGCGTTCATCCTGTCGCTGCTGGCGGCGCTGGGTGCGTGGTTCTTCTGCAAGCATAGCTTTGCCGGCTACCGCATGCAGGTGAGCGGCATGGCGCCCGCTGCCGCCCTGTACGCGGGCTTTAGCGAGCCGCGCAATGTCTGGCTGGCCTTCATGGTCAGTGGCGCGCTGGCTGGCGTTGCCGGCGTGGGTGAAGTGGCGGGGCCGCTGGGGCAGATGCAGCCGTCTGTCTCGGCCGGCTACGGCTTTGCCGCCATCATCGTGGCCTATGTGGGGCGCTTGCACCCGCTCGGTGTGGTGCTGTCGGCGCTGCTGATGTCGCTGCTCTACATCGGTGGCGAAACGGCGCAGATCGAACTGCAGGTGCCGTCCGCCATCACCGGCATGTTCCAGGGCCTGCTGCTGTTCTACCTGCTGGCGGCCGATCTGTTTATCCATTACCGCTTCAAGCCGCGCGTGCGCCGCCTGCCTGTTACCTCCGGAGAGCAAGCCTGATGAGTACCGAACTGTTAATCGCTTTCCTCGCCAGCACGGCCGGTGCTGCCACGCCGCTGGTGGTGGCCTCGATGGGCGAACTGGTGACCGAGCGCTCCGGCGTGCTGAATCTGGGCATGGAAGGCATGATGCTGGTGGGCGCGGTGGTGGGTTTCGGCGTTACGCTGACGACGGGGCAGATGAGTCTCGGTTTGCTGGCTGCCATGCTGGCGGGGATGGCGATGGCGCTGATTTTCGGTTTTCTGGTGTTGACGCTGCAGACCAATCAGGTGGCGACGGGGCTGGCGCTGACGCTGTTCGGCATCGGCCTGTCGGCCTTCATGGGACGCGGACTGGTGGGCCAGACGGTGGCACCCATGCCGCATCTGGAGTTCCCGTTGCTGTCGCAACTGCCGTTTGTGGGGCCGCTGCTGTTCCGCTTCGACGCCATGGTGTATTTCTCGCTGGCGCTGGCGCTGGCAGTCGCGTATCTGCTGGCGCGCACCCGTCTGGGGCTGTTGATCCGCGCGGTCGGTGAATCGCCGCAGGCGGCCCATGCGATCGGCTATCCCGTGATCGGCCTGCGCTATGGCACGGTGCTGTTTGGCGGTGCGCTGGCAGGGCTGGGCGGCGCCTATCTGTCGCTGGCACTGACGCCGATGTGGGTGGAAGGCATGACGGCGGGACGGGGCTGGATCGCTTTAGCGCAGGTGGTGTTTGCCACCTGGAAGCCGCGCGGCGTGGTGGTGGGGGCCTATCTGTTCGGCGGCGTGACGGTGCTGCAGTTCCACGGGCAGGGCATGGGACTGGCAATTCCGGCCGAGTTCCTGTCCATGCTGCCGTATCTGGCCACCATCATCGTGCTGATGATTATCTGCCGTAATCCGCAGACGATTTTGCTCAACAAGCCTGTTTCGTTGGGGCAAAACTTCAAACCGGACTGATTTTGTTGCGCTGGAAGCACAGAAACATTGTTGTTTAGGACAACGACGGGGAAAAAGTCAGGGGGAGTAGCCTAGACTGAAACAATTGGAGATATTTGATTACCAGTAGTACAGGTAACCTGATAGCCGTGTGTCTTCTATTTTCTCTGGAAAGGAAGTGGCGATGCGGATCAATCATCCTGTAACCCAGCATGAGTATGTGATGGAGGATGGCAAAACCATTGTCTCTAGCACTGACTTGCGAGGTAATATCAACTACGCCAATCAGTACTTCATTCAGGTGAGTGGCTACACCGAACAGGAATTGATGGGGGCGCCTCAGAATATCCTGCGTCATCCCGATATGCCGCCGGAAGCGTTTGCCGACATGTGGCAGACCATACAGAGCGGCACGCCGTGGACGGGGCTGGTCAAAAACCGCCGCAAGAACGGCGACTTCTACTGGGTGCTGGCGAATGTCACGCCCGTCATTGAAAACGGCAAGCCGGTCGGCTATCTGTCCGTGCGTACCAAGCCGGAACGCGAGCAGGTGGCCGCTGCGGAAAAACTTTACCGCGAAATCCGTGAAGGCAATCCGCGCCGTTTGCGCATCGTGCATGGCCGGGCTCTGCGCAGCTTCTGGTGGACCCGTGCGCGCGAAGCCGTGCGCATGCCACTTGATAAACAGGTGGTGAGTGCTACCACGGTGCTGGCTGTTGCCATGCTGCTGCTGGCAGGCCTGCTGTTTGTGGTGGATGGCAACCGTCTGGCGAGTATGCAGAACTGGCTGGGTATGATTGCGCTGGTGGCAGGGCTGGGCATGCTGAATCTGGGACGCAGCCTGTACTTCAAGGTAGCCATGCCGCTCAAGCGGGCTACTCATGCCGCCCGTATGATGGCCGGTGGTGATCTGACTTCGAATATCAAGGTGCAGGGCGAAGATGAAATGGCGCAGTTGCTGGCCGCGCTGCGCCAGACCAATGTGAATCTACGCAGCATCATCGGTGACGTGCGCGCCAATTTCGACCAGATTTCCATGGCCACTGACGAGATTGCCGACGGCAATATGGATCTGTCCGGCCGTACCGAATCGCAGGCCTCCAGCCTGCAGCAGACGGCGGCCAGCATGGAGCAGCTGACCTCGACGGTGCAGCAGAGTGCCAGCAATGTGGCCAGTGCCAACCAGCTGGCCGAGCGGGCGGCCGAAGTGGCGGCGCAGGGCGGTGACATCGTGGCGCAGGTGGTCGCGACTATGGATGCCATCAACGCGTCGTCGAGCAAGATTCTCGACATCATCGGCATGATTGATGGCATCGCCTTCCAGACCAATATTCTGGCGCTCAATGCGGCAGTGGAAGCGGCCCGTGCCGGTGAGGAAGGGCGCGGCTTTGCCGTGGTGGCCAGCGAAGTACGCGCACTGGCGCAGCGCTCGGCTGCAGCGGCCAAGGAGATCAAGGAACTGATCAATGCTTCGATCGAGAAAGTGCAAAGCGGTGCCGTGCTGACCAATAGCGCCGGCGTGACCATGAACGAAGTGATCGCTGCCGTCAGCCGCGTCACGCAGGTGATGGACGAAATTTCCAATGCGACGCAGGAGCAGAGCGATGGCATCGGTCAGGTCAATTTAGCGGTGATCCAGATCGACGATATTACCCAGCGCAATGCCGCACTGGTGGAAGAAGCGGCGGCCGCAGCGGGCAATCTGGCGCTGCAGACGCGTTGCGTGTCGCAGGCAATTGCCGTGTTCAAGCTGCAAGCGGGCCATGGTGCGCGCACCTCGGTGGCGATGGCGACCCAGACGGCAGCCGACGAGCACCGCGCTCAGAAAACTGCAGTGGAAAACAAGAAAGTCAAACTGCTGGTCTGACCGCCATGCAGGCAGACGCGCTATCATGCCGCTACAACGTCACAGCGGAGTAGCAGCATGAGCAAGTCGGTACAGGTCACCCTGTCGGGGCAGAACTGGGTGTTTGAAGCGCGGTCGGGCGAGACCATCCTGGAAGCGGCGGAATGGTCGGGCGTGATACTGCCCAGCTCCTGCCGCACGGGCGCGTGTCGCACCTGCATGTGCCTGAGTACGCGCGGCAAGGTGCGCTACCACGTCGAGTGGCCCGGCCTGAGCAAGGAAGAAAAGCGCGAGGGCTATATCCTGCCTTGCGTGGCCGAGGCGGAAACCGATCTGACGCTGGTGGTGCCCGCGGCCAAGCTTCAGCCGTAAGGCGTGTAGCTGAAGCCGTTGCCGATGACGCTGATCAGCGCGGACTGGTTTTCGGCGCTTTCGCCGAAGTAGGCCAGCGTTTTGGCCTGCGTGCCGCCCTGATTATCCAGATAGTTATTCCAGAACTTGATGCCGCCGTCGTCACCGGCGCGGTGCAGCACGTTCTGATACAGCTTGTCGACCAGTGCAGCATTGCTCAGATTGCTGCCATACATGGTTTTGAATTCCGCGCTGGTGGTGAAGTAGCTGGCAATCGCGTCGAGCGACATGCCGGTATCCATCTGGTGCATCCAGAAGCCCAGACCGCCCGCGTCGGGCGCGCGGTTGAACGCGGCCTGATACAGCCGGTAGACCTGCCCGCCATTACCCGAAATATCGTAGGCCACGGCGCCATCATCGAACAGTAGCCGTTCCACATTCGTCAGCGCATCGGTACCACCGACAAAGCTTTTCGACTGCACCGTCAGGTTGTTGCCGTTCTGGGTGATCTGGTAGCTGCTGCGCGGGCCAGCCAGCACCACCGTATCGCTGCCGCTACCACCATCGACGCTATGGTAGTGGTCGATCAAGGTGATGGTATCGTTGCCGCTGCCCGCATCGACAGTCAGCGATTCGGCCCCACCCTTGAGCACGATAGTGTCTTTGCCGGCACCCGTGGCCAGTTGCAGCTTCTCCCCAAGCTTGCTGGCTAGCGTCACATTCACCACGTCGTCGCCACTGAAGTTGGCCGGATTGGCCAGCATGGTGTCGCCCAGTTGCGTCTGGCCGTTGATCGCCAGCCCCAGTCCGGTGGCGCTGAAGGAACTGCCATCACGGTAGTTGATGACGATGCCATCCAGACGGCCAGTAAGCTGGGTAGAGCTCAGTTCATGACCGATCAGCATGCCATTGCCCTGCACGGCAAAATCACCGCTGATGGTGGCCAGAGCCAGCGTCTTTTCCGCGCTCAGGGTTATGCTGCTGAGCGTGCCGCTGAAATCGTCCGATTGCGCGACATTGACGCGGCCATGCATGCCGATGGTGACGTTGCCGGTGGTTGGATCATATTCCGGGTTGTTGGTCGGCAGCATAGTACGTATGGTGGTATCCGTGACGGTGCTGGTGGTGCCGTAGAACGAGCCCTGATTGGCATCGTAGTGGTAGTTCAGGTTGCCGCCGATATTCAGACTGAAATAGCCGGGCAGGACACGCTCCAGCACCATCGCGCTGGCATCGCCTACGCTGGCATTCGGGTTGGCCAGCGTGATGCCGCTGAACTGGCTATAGGCGCCATCGGCGTAATTGATGCGCATGGTACTGCCGGAAGTGCTGCGGCTGCTGTAGTAGTAATGTGCGCTATCGAAACCATAGCTGGCCTGAAAGAAGGTATCGACCATGGGGGCTAGCTGCAAGGCATCGTCACTGCTGGCACTGCTGAAATTGGAGGCAATAATACTGGTGCCCAGATTGATATTGATGTTGGCCATGCTACGGAACTCCGCAAGATGAAAGGTATGCATATTATTGCAAATCTTGCATGTAATAAACGTAATTTTTTGTTTCAGTCGTCCGGCCCCGGTTTGCTGCGCAGGCGGCTCAGCAGGGCTTCGGCCGACTCCGTCATTGGCAGGCCATGACGGCGCAGCAACTGAATGTTGAGCACCATATTTTCCAGCACCAGTTTGGCGGCGACGGCCAGCAGTGTGAGCTGCCGGTCGGCTTCGCTGAAGCCTTCCATCGCATCGGCCATATCGCACAGATGGCTGGCGATCAGCCCGCGCAACTCGTCTTCCTCGAATGGCAGATCGGCAAAATCGATAGGATCTTCGCGTTCTACTTCCACCATCAGCTGCTGTAGTTCCTGCGGGGTAATCGACATGGCGCGCTCCCTTGAATGTGGCGTTTTCATTGTAGTGGAATCGGCATAGAATCCCCTATCGGTGATCGCAGCAGGCATAAGGTATTCATGGCGCAACTGATCTTTACCCAGCAACTGGCGCGTTTTCTGCCGGTGCCGCAGGTAGCCAGCACAGCGGGCGACCTGCGTACGGCGCTGGAGCAGGCGTTTGCCGGCCAGCCGCGCCTGCGCAGCTATGTGCTGGACGAGCAGGGCCATCTGCGCGCGAATGTGGTGATCTTCATTGACGGCCAGCGCACCCGCGAGCGCGAGCGGCTCGACGATGCGCTGCAGCCCGATTCTCAGGTGTACATTCTGCAAGCCCTATCAGGAGGCTGATATGTCCGATTGCGCCTATCTGGCGACCCGCAAAGGTCTATTCGAACTGCAACGCACGGCTGGAACATGGCAGCTGGGTGCGCACCATTTCCTTGGTGACCCCGTATCTATGCTGCTGGCCGACCGGCGCGACGGCACGCTCTATGCGGCCCTGCATCTGGGCCATTTCGGCCCCAAGCTGCACCGCCGCATGGCCGGCTGCAGTGAATGGACCGAAGTGGCTGTGCCGGCGTTTCCGCCCAAGCCGGCCGAGTCGGAAGATCCTGTCGAATGGAAGGTGCTGCAGATCTGGTCGCTGGCGGCCGGCGGGCCGGAGCAGCCCGGCGTGCTGTGGGCTGGCACCTTGCCCGGCGGGCTGTTCCGCTCGGACGATTACGGCAGCAGCTGGCAACTGGTGGAAGCGCTGTGGCAGGTGCCGGAACGGGCGCAGTGGATGGGCGGCGGCTACGATGTACCCGGCATCCACAGCATCTGCGTTGATCCGCGCGACAGCAATGCAGTGCTGGTGGGCATCTCCTGCGGTGGCGCGTGGCTGACCACGGATGGTGGCGCCAGCTGGCAGCTGCGTGCCGAAGGCATGCGCGCCACCTATATGCCGCCCGAACTGGCCGGTGTGCAGGCGGTGCAGGATCCGCACTGCATCGTGCGCTGTGCGGCCGAGCCGGACAAGCTGTGGTGCCAGCACCATAACGGCATCTGGCGCTCGGTCGACAATGGTGCGCACTGGCAGGAAGTGCGGCCGCAGCAGGTATCAAACTTCGGCTTTGTGACGGCAGTGCACCCGCAGGATGGCGAAACGGCGTGGTTTGTACCGGCCAGTGCCGATAGTCAGCGCATCCCGCCGCAGGCCGCGCTGGCCGTGACCCGCACCACCGATGGCGGCCAGAGTTTTACCGCATGGCGCGGCGGCCTGCCGCAGCAACATTGTTACGATCTGGTGTATCGCCATGGCCTGGATGTCAGCGAGGATGGGCGCGTGCTGTTGATGGGCTCGACCACGGGCGGAGTCTGGCTATCCGAAGATGGCGGCGGTCAGTGGCAGACTATCGCCGCCCACTTGCCGCCCGTGTACGCGGTCAGCTTCGGCTAGCGCCACGGCGTAAAATTTTTTTGCAGCGTTATGCAATATGGCACGGGCTGCCCCGTCTACACAGGGTAGCCACAGCTTTGTGGCCTAGCCACGGGGTTGCCGAATATGAATCATCCATCCGTTATTGCCGCAGACACTGCCAACAGTTTCGATAGCTGGGCTGCTGCCAGCCAGCCGCGCCGCCATCAGGGGCGCTACCGCAATCCCGTTGCCATGCACAAGATGGGGCTGAAAAAGACGCTGGGCCTGATGTTGCGCTTTCTGTTCGATAAGCCGCGCAACACGGTGCCGCGCCAGCCCATCCCAGTTCACGCGATCACGCAGCAGCAATTACTGGCTGCTCCGGATCGCAGCCTGTTCCGGCTCGGCCACTCCACCATGCTGCTCAAGCTCGACGGCAGCTTCTGGCTGACCGATCCTGTGTTTTCGGAGCGGGCCTCGCCGTTCCAATGGATGGGGCCGCAGCGCTTCCATGCGCCGCCGCTGAGCATCGCCGAGCTGCCGCCCATCAAGGGTGTGATTCTGTCGCACGACCATTACGACCATCTGGACCATGCGGCCGTGCTGCAACTGGCGCCCAAGGTCGAGCATTTCATCACCCCGCTGGGCGTGGGTGATCGTCTGATTGCATGGGGTATCGAGTCGGCCAAAGTGCGCCAGCTAGGCTGGTGGGAAGCCACCCATGTGGATGGTGTGAAACTGGTGGCCACGCCGGCCCAGCATTTCTCCGGTCGCGGCCTGAATGACCGCAACCGCACGCTGTGGGCCTCGTTCGTGATCGAGCAGCGCGAACTGCGGATTTTCTTCAGCGGCGATAGCGGCTATTTTTCCGGCTTCAAGGAAATCGGCCAGAAATACGGCCCGTTCGATCTGACCATGGTGGAAACGGGCGCCTACGATCCCCAGTGGCCCGATGTGCACATGCAGCCGGCCGAATCGCTGCAGGCCCATCTGGATTTGCGCGGCAAGGTGATGTTGCCCATCCATAACGGCACCTTCGATCTGGCCTTGCACGCATGGCATGACCCGTTTGACCGCATCACGGCACTGGCAGCCGAGCGCGGTGTGGCGCTGGCGACACCGGCCATAGGTCAGCAGCTTGATATAGCTCAGCCTGCACGGGGCGAGGCATGGTGGGAGGCCGTTAAACAGCAGGAAGGGCAGGGCAGTAGCGTACCGGCCGCCACCTTAGCCAGCGAAACACGCGCCAGCCCCGTGTAGGGGAGGTGCGGCCGGCGAGGTGCGGCCTGCGCTCAGGCGGTGACGTTGATCAGTTTGCCGATGGTCTGGCCTTGCGCATTGATCTGCACACGCGGCTGGGCGCTCAGTTCGGCCGGCAGTACCTGCTCGGCACGGCTGGGCTTTTCGATGGCCTGGGTCAGATTCGGCGTCGCGGGAGGCTGCACGGGTGCCGCACTGCTGGCCTGGGTGCTCTGGCGTTTGGTGTCATCCAGCGTCTGCTGGTCGTCCGCCAGCTGCTGACGGCTCTGTTCGAGCCGGCTAGCATCCTGATTCACGCGCACCTGATCCTGTTGCACCTGCCTTTCGGCTTGTGCAATCGAAGCTTGCAGCGCGTTGACGGAAGTGACGGAGGGCACGATTAACCTCTAGGCAATATTTCTAGGCGTAAAGACGCAGAATCGCGTGCTATACGATCAATTGAAGAGTAGGACAGAACGTCGGAAAAGGCAAGAAGTGGCGCCTGCCAGAAGGCTGATGCGCGCCGCCGCCAGCGCCGTGAGGGACGCTGGCGGGGGCGGCGGGGACTTACATATTGCGGCGGTACTGGCCACCTACTTCGAACAGCGCCGTGGTGATCTGGCCCAGCGAGCAGACGCGCACGGCGTCCATCAGCTTGTCGAACACATTGGCGTTATCGATGGCGGCCTGCTGCAGTGCGGCCAGTGCCTGCGGCGCAGCGGCGGCGTTGCGGGCGTGGAAGTCCTCCAGACGGGTCAGCTGCGATTGCTTCTCGTCGTCGGTGGAACGGGCCAGCTCGATGGTCTGTGGCGCTTCGCTACCGGCTTTCGGATTGCGGAAGGTGTTGACGCCGATGATAGGCAGCGTGCCGTCATGCTTCTGGTGCTCGTACAGCATGGACTCTTCCTGTATCTTGCCGCGCTGGTAGCCCGTCTCCATCGCACCCAGCACGCCGCCACGTTCGGCGATGCGCTCGAATTCCTGCAGCACGGCTTCTTCCACCAGATCGGTCAGTTCTTCCAGAATGAACGAGCCCTGATTCGGGTTCTCGTTCTTGGCCAGACCCCATTCGCGGTTGATGATCAGCTGGATCGCCAGCGCACGGCGTACCGATTCGTCGGTCGGCGTGGTGATGGCTTCATCGTAGGCGTTGGTGTGCAGCGAGTTGCAGTTGTCGTAGATGGCGATCAGTGCCTGCAGCGTGGTACGGATATCGTTGAAGTCGATCTCCTGCGCGTGCAGCGAACGGCCCGACGTCTGGATGTGGTACTTGAGCTTCTGCGAACGGTCGTTGGCGCCGTATTTGTCGCGCATGGCCACCGCCCACAGGCGGCGTGCCACGCGGCCCAGCACCGTGTACTCGGGGTCCATGCCGTTGGAGAAGAAGAACGACAGATTCGGTGCGAAGTCGTCGATGTGCATGCCGCGCGCCAGATAGGCTTCCACAAACGTGAAGCCGTTGGACAGCGTGAAGGCCAGCTGCGAAATCGGATTCGCACCCGCTTCGGCGATGTGGTAGCCCGAGATCGACACCGAGTAGAAATTGCGCACCTGATGGTGCACGAAGTATTCCTGTATATCGCCCATGACTTTGAGCGAGAACTCGGTGGAGAAGATGCAGGTGTTCTGGCCCTGATCTTCCTTGAGGATGTCGGCCTGCACCGTGCCGCGCACGTTCTGCAGCACCCATGCCTTGATCTTGGCCGCTTCGTCTGCGCTAGGATCGCGCTGGTTTTCGGCCTTGAATTTTTCTACCTGCTGGTCGATGGCCGTGTTCATGAACATCGCGAGGATGGTCGGGGCCGGACCATTGATGGTCATCGACACCGAGGTGCTGGGGCTGCACAGATTGAAGCCGTCGTACAGCACTTTCATGTCGTCCAGCGTGGCGATCGACACGCCCGAGTTACCCACTTTGCCGTAGATGTCGGGACGCAGGGCCGGATCGGCGCCGTACAGCGTGACCGAGTCAAACGCCGTGGACAGGCGTTTGGCGTCCATGCCAGTCGAAACCAGTTTGAAGCGGCGGTTGGTACGGAAGGCATCACCTTCACCGGCGAACATACGGGTCGGGTCTTCGCCTTCGCGTTTGAAGGCAAACACACCGGCCGTGAACGGGAACGAGCCCGGTACGTTTTCCGCCATCAGGAAGCGCAGGATTTCGCCGTGGTCTTCATAGCGTGGCAGCGCCACTTTGCGGATCTTGTTGCCGGATAGGGTGTGGTGGATCAGGCGGGTACGGATTTCCTTGTCGCGGATTTTCACCACATAGTCGTCACCCGCGTAGGCGGCCTGCAGATCGGGCCACTGTGCCAGCAGCTTTTTGGCGCCGGCATCCATGCTGCTGTCACGCTCGGCGATCAGCTCGTCGAAGTCGGCGTTTTTATGGGCGGCGGCCAGCATGCGCTTGGCTTCGCTCAGTTGCTGGCGCTCGCGTGCCAGCGTGACCTGCTTGCGGGTGTTGCGGTGGTAGCCGCGCACGGTGTCGGCGATTTCGGCCAGATAGCGCGCACGGGCTGGCGGCACGATGACGTTTTTGCCGCTCGAGTAACGCACTTCGACGGGTGCCAGTTTGCCGGCCTTGGCCTGCAGGCCGAATTCGGCCAGCTTGGGCAGCAGACCCTGATACAGCGCCGTCACGCCATCGTCGTTGAAGCGCGAAGCCTGGGTGCCGAACACGGGCATTTCTTCCGGACGCTTGCTCCACAGTTCGCGGTTGCGCTGGTACTGCTTGGCCACGTCACGCAGCGCATCCTGCGCGCCTTTGCGGTCGAACTTGTTGATGGCGATGAAGTCGGCGAAATCGAGCATGTCGATTTTTTCCAGCTGCGAGGCAGCGCCGAATTCCGGCGTCATCACGTACATCGACACATCGACGTGCTGCACGATGGCCGCATCGCCCTGACCGATGCCGGAGGTTTCCACGATCACCAGATCGAAACCGGCCACTTTGCAGGCGGCGATCACGTCCGGCAGCGCCTGCGAGATTTCCGAACCCGCTTCACGGGTAGCCAGCGAGCGCATGAACACGCGCGCCTGACCGCCCCACGGGTTGATGGCGTTCATACGGATACGGTCGCCCAGCAGCGCGCCGCCCGATTTGCGGCGCGACGGGTCGATCGAGATCACGGCGATATTCAGCGCGTCGCCCTGATCGAGGCGGATACGGCGTATCAGTTCATCCGTCAGTGAGGATTTACCGGCACCGCCCGTGCCCGTAATACCCAGCGTAGGCACCGGCAGGTTTTCGGCGGCAGCCAGCAGTTCGGCGCGCAGGGCCGGTGCGGCCTTGTCGTTTTCCAGTGCCGTAATCAGCTGTGCCAGCGGACGGTGGCGGCTTTCGATGCTGCCTGCGCGCAGTGGCTCCAGCGTGGTCGGTGAATAGTCGGACAGGTCGATGTCGCATTGCTGCACCATCCACTGGATCATGCCCACCAGACCCATACGCTGGCCATCTTCGGGGCTGAAGATTTTGCTTACGCCATAGGCATGCAGGTCGGCGATTTCATCGGGCACGATCACGCCGCCGCCACCGCCGAACACTTTGATATGGGCGCCGCCGCGCTGGCGCAGCAGGTCGATCATGTATTTGAAGTATTCGACGTGGCCACCCTGATAGCTGGAGATGGCGATACCCTGCACGTCTTCGGCCAGCGCGGCGGTGACCACTTCGTCGACCGAACGGTTGTGACCCAGATGCACCACTTCCACGCCGTTCGATTGCAGGATGCGGCGCATGATGTTGATGGAAGCGTCGTGGCCATCGAACAGCGAGGCTGCCGTGACGAAGCGGATTTTGTTATTCAGGCGTGGCTGTTCTGGTACGGCAGCCATATTCGGTGTGGAGAGGTCAGTCATGATGTCCCTTGAATGCTGGTGGCGATCTGCGTCGTTCGGCCATTATATGACGTTTACGTTTCCCTTTACGTAAACGTCAATTGTGATGGTCGGCCAGCGCAAAGCACCGGGCCGGATGGTGAGATCCGGCCCTGGAGTGGTGTTTAGTGGGCTTTTTGGGGCTTTAGCGGCATTAGGCGGCGCGTTGCAGGCCCAGTTGGCTCAGTAAGCGGGCTTTTTCGCTACGGAAGGTGGCCACAGCCTGCTCTTTGACGTGGCCGAAACCGCGTACTTTTTCGGGCAGGCTGGCCAGTTCCACCGCTTGCGCGTGGTTTTCCGGCGACAGCGCACCCAGTAGGTGCTGCACCAGTTCGCGGTATTCCACGATCAGCGCACGTTCCATCTTGCGTTCCGCCGTGTGGCCGAACAGGTCGAAGGCACCGCCGCGCAAGCCTTTGAGTTTGGCCATCAGCTTCATGGCCTGCCACATCCACGAGCCGAATTCCGCCTTGACCAAGTGGCCTTTGGCGTCCTTCTTGGCAAACAGCGGCGGCGCCAGATTGAACTTGAGCGAGAAGCTGCCCTCGAACTGTTGCTGCAACTGTTCGACAAAGCGGCCATCCGTGTACAGGCGCGCTACTTCGTATTCATCCTTGTAGGCCATCAGCTTGAAGGCGTACTTGGCGACAGCGGTAGACAGCTTGTTGCCCAGACCCAGAGTGCTTTCGCGTGCGCGCACCTGTTCCACCAGTTGCTGGTAGCTGGCAGCGTAGGCTGCGTTCTGGTAGGCGGTGAGGAAGTCCACGCGCTTGGCGATGATGGTGTCCAGACTTTGCGGCATCTGCATCAGCACTGCTTGTGCTGGTGCGGCCACGCGCTGTACCTTGGCCAGATCGACGGCGGCACGGCGGCCCCACAGGAAGCTCTTCTTGTTGGAAGCGATGCCCACGCCATTGAGTTCGATGGCGCGCAGCAGCGAGGCTTCGGCCAGCGGGATGCGGCCTTTCTGCCATGCGTAACCGAGCATGAACAGGTTGGCGGCAATCGAATCGCCCATCAGCGCGGTGGCCAGTTTGGTGGCGTCGATGAAGTCGGCAGCACCGGCACCGACCGATTCTTCGATCAGCGCGCGCACTTCTTCCACCGGATATTGCCAGTCCGGCTTCTGGGCGAAGGTGCCCGGTGGCTGCTGGTGCAGATTGACCACGGCCAGCGTGCGGCCCGGACGCATTTTCGAGACTGCGTCGGCAGCACCGGCGGTCAGCATGTCGCAGCCGAGGATCACGTCGGCTTCGCCGGTCGCGATACGCTGGGCGCGCAGGTGGGCCGGGCTACGGGCGATTTTCACGTGCGAAGTCACCGAGCCGTTTTTCTGCGACATACCCGTCATATCCAGCACGGAAGCGCCTTTGCCTTCGAGGTGGGCGGCCATGCCCATCAGCGCCCCGACCGTGATAACGCCCGTACCACCGATACCGTTGATCAGGATGTTGTAAGGCTGGTCGCAGTTCGGCAGGGCCGGTTCTGGCAGCGCGCCAAAGCCGTCATCGCTATTGTCCTTGCTGACGCCGGCCTTGGATTTTTTCAGGCTGCCGCCTTCCACCGTGACGAAGCTCGGGCAGAAGCCTTTCACGCACGAGTAGTCCTTGTTGCAGGACGACTGGTCGATGGTGCGCTTGCGGCCGAATTCCGTTTCTTTCGGCAGGATGGAAACGCAGTTGGACTGGATGCCGCAATCGCCGCAGCCTTCGCATACGGCTTCGTTGATGACCATGCGTTTGGCCGGGTCAGGGAATTCGCCTTTTTTGCGACGACGGCGTTTTTCGGCCGCGCAGGTCTGGTCGTAGATCAGCACCGAAGTGCCGCCGATTTCGCGCAGCTCGCGTTGCACCGCGTCCATGTCTTTGCGGTCGTGCAGGCTGACGATGCTCGGCAGGGCGCTGCGGTCGGTATAGCGGCTCAGGTCTTCCGTCACCAGTGCGATGCGCTTCACGCCTTCGGCTGCCATTTGCTGGGCGATCATCGGCACCGAAGTGGTGCCATCGACCGGCTGGCCGCCCGTCATGGCGACGGCGTCGTTGTACAGTATCTTGTAGGTGATGTTGACCTTGGCCGCGACGGCGGCGCGGATCGCCAGATAACCGGAGTGGAAGTAGGTGCCATCGCCCAGATTCTGGAACACGTGCGGGATCTTGGAGAACGCAGCCTGACCGATCCACGGTGCGCCTTCGCCGCCCATGTGGGTGGTCAGCTTGTTGAACTCGGGGTAGATCGAGGTGGCCATCACGTGGCAGCCGATACCGGCCAGCGCCAGACTGCCTTCCGGTACTTTGGTCGAGGTATTGTGCGGGCAGCCGGAGCAATAGAAAGCAGGACGGAATGGAGTGTTGATGGCCTTCTTCAATACCGCATCCTTGGCATCGAGGAAGCTCAGACGGGCTTTGATGTGGTCGCAGGTGACGGGATCACTGATCAGGCGCGACACGCGGCTGGCAATCACGCGCGCCACTTGCGATACGGAGAAGTCGGCCTTGGAGGTGAGCAGCCATTCGCCGCGCGGCGCCACCCATTCGCCTTTTTCATCGAACTTGCCGATCACGCGCGGACGCACGTCGTCGCGCCAGTTGTACAACTGCTCCTTGAGCTGGTATTCGACGATCTGGCGTTTTTCTTCCACCACCAGAATTTCGTCCAGACCCTGCGCGAACTCGCGCACGCTGTCCGGTTCCAGCGGCCATGGCATGGCGACCTTGAACAGGCGCAGCCCCAGTTCGGCTGCCAGTTTTTCATCGATGCCCAGTTCTTCCAGCGCTTCCAGCACGTCCAGATACGATTTGCCGGAGGCGATAATGCCCAGCTTGGCGTTCGGGCTGGTGATGGTGGTGTGATTGAGCTTGTTCTCGCGCGCATAGGCCAGCGCTGCGTAGATTTTGTAGTCCTGCATCAGGGCTTCCTGATTGCGCGCCTGCTGCCCCAGCGGAATGCTGGACAGGCGGGCGTTCAGGCCACCCTCGGGCATGACGAAGTCCTGCGGGATTTTCACCTCGACGCGGAACGGGTTGGCATCGACCGAAGCGGACGATTCCACCGTATCGGCCAGCGCCTTGAAAGCCACGGTACAGCCGGAGAAGCGCGACATGGCCCAGCCGTGGATACCCAGATCCAGATATTCCTGCACATTGCACGGGTACAGCACCGGGATCATGGAGGCCGAGAACAGGTGGTCCGACTGGTGCGGCAGGGTAGACGAATAGGCGCCGTGGTCGTCACCGGCTACCAGCAGCACACCGCCCTTGGCCGAGGTACCGGCATGGTTCATGTGCTTGAACACGTCGCCGCAGCGGTCTACGCCGGGGCCTTTGCCGTACCACATGGCGAACACGCCGTCGTATTTGGCTTCGCCAATCAGATCGACCTGCTGCGAACCCCATACGGCGGTGGCGGCCAGATCCTCGTTTACGCCCGGTACGAACTGCACGTGGTGGGCTTCCAGATGGCCTTTGGCCTTCCACAGATTTTCATCCAGACCACCGAGCGGCGAACCGCGGTAGCCGGAAATGAAGCCGGCCGTGTTCAGGCCAGCGGCCTGATCGCGCACACGCTGCATCATCGGCAGGCGCACCAGCGCCTGTATGCCGGACAGGAAGATATCGCCACTGGTGGCCGTATATTTGTCGTCGAGGCTGACCGTGGTGAGGCGCGAAGGCGTGGAAGGGGTAGGGGTGCTGGCGGCGCCGTCGTGCGACGTCGCTGGGCCGTTTGCCGTGGTATCGGGCATGGCGTGTCTCCGGTTTGGTATCAGAATCGCGCCTGTTCTAGGTGGTGCCGGGTAGGCACGCCGGGAACAGGCCATGAGCCGCATGGTTAGCGGCGCTGGGATCAGTTTAGGTCAGAACTGCAGACATGCAGCACGACGCGACTATCCACTTTGACGCGGAGTATGGGCGCTAGTTGACGTATACGGAAATACCGTTCGGCTATGGTGGTATAAGTAAAACTTATGGCAGCATGCGCGCGCCCGGCCACAACTGTTCGGTGCACAGTTGCTGGCTCACTTGCTGCACCAGTTTGCGGATGGCTTCCGCTGCATTGGTGAGGGGGATATTGCGCGAGGCGCACAGCACCACGGTGCGCGAAATGGTCGGCTGTTCGATGCGGCGCGAGCGCATGCTGCCGCGCTGCAGTTCATCGAGCACGGGGGCGGCGGGCAGGATGGTGGCACCCAGATGGGCCAGGATGGCCGACTTGAGGATGGCGATGGAATTGATCTCGATGACGTGCTGCAGGCTCAGGCCCGCCTGATGTGCCACGCTGTCGATACGGGGACGCACTCCCTGCAGAGGGCTGGGCAGGATCAGGGTGTGCTGTACCGCTTCGGCCAACGTTAGTGACTGCTCACTGTCGTTGCTATCCCCATTATCCTGTGCCGTTGTGGCGCAAATAAAGCGCAATTCTTCTTCCACCAGCGCAGTGCCGGCAAAGCCGCCCAGCTGGCCATCATCGAATAGTACGGCCAGATTGATGCGGCCGGCTCTGAGCTGTTCGCTCAGATTGCCGGTAATTTCTTCCGTGAGTTGCAGGGTAATTTCAGGGTACTGGGCGCGTGCCGCCGTCAGCAGGGGCAGGGCGAGGGCGCCGGAAATACTGTGCGGCAGGCCCAGCGTGACGACCCCGCTCGGACGTTCGCTGCACTGGGTGACGGCCGAACGGGCATCGGCCACCTGCTTGAGGATGGCTTGTGCATGCTGATAGAACACCTTGCCCGCATCCGTGCTCAGCACGCCTTGCGCACTGCGGTGCAGCAATTGTACTTCCAGTTCGTCTTCCAGCTGGCGCAACTGCTGGGTCAGCGCGGGTTGCGCAATATGCAAGACCACGGCTGCCTTGGACAAAGAGCCGTGGTCAACAATGGCAACAAAATAACGAAGCTGACGAAGTTCCATAATAATAGTGTCTCCGAGGGTACAAACAGATGATAGCATCCGGAAATTTAGTCCCGACGGGCAACTATTTGATATACTCGAATCGTCCCTCCCGGCAGTCCAAGCCCCACTCTCAGTAGGTTCCGCATGTTAAAGAAAGTCGACTCCTCCCAGCTTAAAGTGGGCATGTACATACATGACCTGAGTTGCGACTGGATGACTCATCCGTTTGTGCGTAACCGTTTCCTGCTGTCGAGCGAAGATGAAATCCGCAAGATTATCAATGCCGGTATCCACGACGTTGTCATCGACAACGAAAAGGGACTGGACGTGCAGGATGCGCCCACGTTGGCCGAAGCACAGGCCGCCACCGAGCGCGAAATTGTCGAAATAGCCGCCAAATCGCCCATCGTCACGCGTGTTTCGCTGGGCGAGGAAATGCAGCGTGCCGTGCAGATCCGTCATCAGGCATCCACGCTGGTACGCACGGTGATGCAGGATGCCCGTCTGGGCAAGGCGGTGGAACTCGATCAGGTATCGCCGGTGGTGGAGAATATCACTGAATCGATTCTGCGCAATCCCGGCGCACTGGTGGGCTTGCTGCGGATTAAGACCAAGGACGATTACACCTTCCTGCATTCCGTCAGCGTGTGTACGCTGCTGGTGGCGTTCTGCCGTTCGCGCAACTTCGAAGCGGAGCGCACCCATCAGGCAGGTCTGGGCGGTTTGCTGCACGACACCGGCAAGGCGCTGGTGCCGGACAAGATCCTCAACAAGCCGGGCCCGCTGACGGACGAAGAATTTGCCATCATCAAACGCCATCCGAAAGACGGTTACGATATTCTGCTGAAGTCGCCGGAAATCGGCCCGATCCCGCTCGATATCACCCTGCACCACCACGAACGCCGCGATGGTAGCGGTTATCCGGAAAAACTCGGTGGCGACGGCATCAGCGAACTGGCGCAGATGGCGGCTATCGTCGACGTCTACGATGCCATTACGGCCGACCGCTGCTATCACAAGGGCATGTCGGCCGCGGCGGCGCTGCGCAAGATCTACGAGTGGAGTAAATTCCACTTCAATCCCCAGTATGCGCAGGAATTCATGCGCTGCGTGGGCATCTACCCCGTCGGTACCATGGTCATGCTGGAATCGGGCCGTCTGGGGGTGGTGGTGGAGCCGCATGAAACCAATCTGCTGGCGCCCAAGGTCAACGTTTTCTTCAATACCAAGCAGAATCTGTACATCAAACCGGAAACCGTGGATCTGTCGCGCGGACTAGGCTTTGGCGGCGGCGACAAGATCGTCGGCCACGAATCGCCCAGCAAGTGGAATGTCGATCCGATGCGCTTCCTGAGCCTGACCTAAAACGCCAGCGCCCCATGTAAAAACAGCCTCTTGCGAGGCTGTTTTTTTTAGAAGAATTCCGCCGTATCGTTGGAGGTGACGGTCTGCAGCAGGCCGTCCTGCACCAGTTCGTCGTAATGGCAGGCCATGTTGCGGCCATGGCTTTTGGCGTAATACAGCGCCTGATCGGCGTGGCCGAGGATCATCACGGGCGCGTCGAGCGCGCTGATGCTGACAAAGCCGACACTGACGGTAACTTTGCCGACCTGCGGGAAATCGTGCGCCGCTACACTCATGCGGAAACGCTCGATGATTTTCTTGGCATTTTCCAGTGTAGTGGAGCGCAGCAGCACGACGAATTCTTCGCCGCCGAAACGGAACACACGATCCTGACTGCGGAACGAGGAAGTCAGCAGGTTGGCGATCAGAATCAGTACTTCGTCACCATACAGGTGGCCGAAGCGGTCGTTGACCAGCTTGAAGTGATCGACATCGACCACGGCCAGCCACTGTTTTTCCTGATCGCGCGGGCTGCGCCGTTCCGGCTCGCCGGGCAGGGTGACGGAATGGCTTTCCGTGCTGGCCGCGAGCATCTTGGCCAGTTGGTCGTCGAACGTCTTGCGGTTGAGCAGACCCGTGAGCGAATCGCGTTCGCTGTAATCGAGCAGATTCTGGAAATTGCGGTAGACGCTGACGATGCCACCAATAACGTGGATGGTATCGGGGGTGTAGGGCGTCGGGTTGATGATTTCCAGACAGGTATCGCACTTGTCGCCCATCCAGATCGGCAGCCAAAGAGTATGGCCGCCAAGTTCGTTGACGACGTCGGCACTCGACTCGTGGTGGCTGATGCAGTGGGCCAGCGCGGTGATATTCACCAGCGGCTCGCCGGCATGGTGCGGATCCAGATTCTCCAGCATGTGCGCAACTTCGCCAGCGCGGATGCGGGCACGGGGACGCACAAAGGTTTTGCCACGGATGGTGACTAGCGACAGCACGCGGGTCTGGCTAGCGTTAGCCAGTTCCTGCACCGCCGAGATCACCGATATATCCAGCATCGTGTGATCGCGGTGGCCAGTCATGTCCACCATGTGTTTCAGTAGGGAATTCATTGTCCTCTTTGGAGAGTAGTCACACCACATTGTGTTGAACCAGGCCAGCTTCGCGCCTATCAAGTCTATATCTTTGATAGTCAGGCGCACAGTGAAGCAGCAACGGGGAGCCTTTCCAAAGAACAGCTAGGCAGGATAATAGCTTTTTGTAATCAAAGCAATTCATGTGTGTGAAATAAAACATCTCTTACAAACGAATGCAACTTTTTTCCGACAACTCATCTGCATAGCAGCATACCCACACAGATAAGGGTGCAGTTTGACATAAGCCAGCACTGTTCGGGGGTACTCGTGAATAAATTTCATCAATCGCGGCAAATGATTCCATGCGGAAAACTTGCGTCACGTCAACTTGCTTTGCGGCAGCTTTTGTATAGTGAATCCAATGCTGCAGCAAACGGAAAAAACGGCAACGCCGCCCGCTGCAACAGGGGTTTTCTCACACACTCAAAGGGAGCACATCATGCACGCACTGATTACTGCAGTAAAAGCTTTTGCCCACGATGATGACGGCATTACCGCCATCGAATATGGTCTGATCGCCGCCGTGATGGTGGGCGCGGTGGTGTCCATCTTCGGCCTGCTGACGCCGGCACTGAACGCAGCCTTTACCGAGATCGCCAGCCATATCCACACCTGAAACTGGCCGCCACTTCAGATGTCTGTGCGCTCTCCGGCCGCACTTGTGCCGGAGAGCCATACGGGAGAATTGATCATGCTCACTGCCATAGAAATGATACTGGTCTGTCTGGTGGCGCAGGCCGCGCTGACAGACTTGACGCTGCGCAAAATTCCGAATGTTCTGATACTGAGCGGCCTGCTGCTGGCGCTGCTCCTGCATAGTCTGGCCGGAACCCATGGCGCAGTGACCCAGCAATGGCTGGCCGGTGCTGTCACCGGCCTTTTTGTTTTTCTGCCCCTGTATCTGCTGCGCGCCATGGCGGCCGGCGATGTAAAGCTGCTGGCCATGGTGGGGGCGTTTCTGGGGCCGCTGGCGGTGCTCAAAGTAGCTGCATTGGCTACCTTGTTCGGCGGTCTGCTGGCGCTGCTGATGCTGCTGCGTTCGGGCCGCGCACGGCAGGCGTGGAATAACATCCTTGTCCTGTGCGCGCCCCTGTGGTGGCGCTGTCTGGGCCTGCCCATGCAGTCCGTGCCGCTGCCTGCCATCAGCAGCGTGGGTGGCATACCGTATGGCGTGGCGATTGCACTGGCCACGGCCAGTAGCGTGTTGCTGGTGCCGCGCTAGCACTGTTGCAGATCTGGTCAGGATAGCCCGGCTTTGCTTCGCGTCAATGTCCGTAAAGCAGGGCTCGCTAGACTTGGTTTCCTGATAGTTTCCTGATCACAAGGGGAGTGCACCATGACTGCGCTTGCTACCACTGAAAGCGCGCCTGCCACGGCGCAGGCGCAAGCTGAATTATGGCCGCCGGTGCCGCGCAGCGTGCGTGAAACGGGCTTGCCGGCCTCCCTGATTGCCGAGCTGATCGCTAAGCTGATTCTGCTGTCTGGCAAAACGCCGCTATCGGTACTGACTAATCGTCTGCATCTGTCGCTGAATGTGCTGCGCGAAGTGCTGGATCTGCTGGTGGCCGAACATGTGCTGGAAGTGGCATGGCGTGGCGATTCTGATCTTGATGTGCAGTATCAGCTCACGGCCGCGGGGCGGCAGCGTGCCACGGCGTGGCTGGAACGTTGCGCCTACACGGGGCCCGCACCCGTACCGCTGCTGGCGTACGCGGCACTGGTAGAACGGCAGGCTGGTCAGATGCTGTCGCTCAGTGCGGAAGATCTGGCCCATGAACTGGGAGACATACTGCTGGCCACAGCCCAGCAGCGCATGCTGGGTGCCGCTCTGTATGCGGGGCGTACGGTGCTGCTGCATGGGCCTTCCGGCAGCGGTAAATCCACGCTGGCGCGCCGGCTCGGCAGCCTGCTGCAAGGTATCGTGGCCGTACCACATGCGCTGCTGATCGGCAGCGACATCGTGCAGGTGTATGACGCGCTGCTGCATCGCGCACCGCAGCCGTATCAGTTACGCCAGCTAGGCGAGCGGCGCAATTGCGATGCGCGCTGGGTGCTGTGCCAGCGCCCCGTGGTGGCGCTGGATGCAGAGCTGACGAGCGCACAGCTGGAGCTGCAGGCCGATGTGCAGGTGGGCTGCTACCGCGCACCGCCGCAGATACAGGCTAACAATGGTCTGCTGATCGTTGACGATCTGGGGCGCCAGCGCATGCCAGCCACCGATCTGCTGAACCGTCTGACGCTGGCGCAGGAACTGGGGCGCAGCAGTGTGACAGTGGGTGCCGCCAGCGCGATTAGCGTGGCCTGTCGCTTGCAACTGGTGTTCGTCACCAGCATGCAGCCGGCCAGCCTGCTCGACGCGGCAGCGCTGCGCCGCATCAGCTACAAGATCGGCATCGATGCGCTTGATGCAGCTAGCTATCGTACGCTGTTCCGTCACCGCTGCGTGAATAGTGGCGTGGTGTTCGATGATGCGGCGCTGCGCTATCTGATCGAGCAGCTGCATGGTGGCAGCGGCTTACCGCTACTAGCCTGCTACCCCGCCGAGATTGTTGGCCGTATTCGTGACTTCGCCGGTTTTTTAGGCGAGCCGGCGCGGGTCACGGTGGCCACGCTCGATCAGGCATGGACTAGCATGTTCGCCGATCATCCGGCGCTGCCCGCACATGCTTTGCCGCTGCAACCGGCAGCGTCGCGTGTGTCATGAACCAGCGGCGCGCCCTGATCATGCTGGCACTGGCGCTGCTACTCGGGCTGGCTGCGGTGGCGCTGGCCGCACGCTGGCTGCTGCATCCGGCACCATCCACGGGCAGACGCATCATCGTGGCGGCCAGCGATATCAGTCTAGGCCAGCGCCTCACACCGGAACTGTTGAAGGCACTGGACTGGCCGGCCGAGAGCATGCCGCGCGGTGCCGTGCAGGATAGTGCGCGGCTGGTCGGGCGCGTGCTGCGCAGCAGCGTGCTGCGTGATGAGCCGCTGAGCGAGGCCAAGCTGGCGCCGGCAGGTACGCTGGGCGGTCTGTCGGCGCTGATCGCGGAAGGCAAGCGCGCCATCACGGTCAGGGTGAACGATGTCGTGGGCGTGGCCGGCTTTGCCCTGCCCGGAAATTTCGTCGACATACTGGTGAACATGCAAGCCTCTGCCAGCGGCAGCGAACAGGCCATCTCGCGCATCGTGCTGGAACGCATATTGGTGCTGGCGGTGGCGCAGGAAGTAGGGCGTGACGAGACGCGCCCCAAGGTGGTCAATGCGGTGACGCTGGAGGTGACGCCAGCACAGGCCGAGAGTATCGATCTGGCGCGCAGTGTGGGCACGCTGTCGCTAGTGCTGCGCAACCAGATTGACCCGCAGCCCGGCGTGACCACGGGAGCGACCCGTAATACCCTGCTGCATATCGAAGCGCCGCCCGTCGCGGTGGCGCGTGAAGCGCCGGTCCGGTCGTCCGCTCCAGCGCCCAGTGCGGTAATGGCAACGCGCCAGCGTCACTGTATCAATGTGATCGCGGGTACCCAGCGGATTGAGGAATGTCTGTGAGGCTGCCATGAAAAAGCGGGCAAATACTGCGATGCGGTTGCTGCTGCAAATACTGGCACTAGCCATGCTGCCCGCGCAGGCGACGCCAGCATCTGCCCATGCAGCGAGCAAGACGGAGGCGCGACTGCGCTGTGATGGGCAGGTGGCGGCGCCAGTGAGTCTGAATCTGGCACTGGGCAAGGCCAAGCTGATGCAGATGCCGGAAGCCGTACAGGCGCGCAGCGTTGGTAATCCGGCCGTGCTGCACGCCACGCTGGTAGCGCCCGATGCGCTGTATGTGCTGGGCAGGGAGATCGGCAGCAGCAATATGATGGTGCAGGGACGTAGCGGCCTGTGCACCCTGATCGAAGTCGTGGTAGGGCTAGATGCAGGCGCGGTGCAGAGTGCACTGGCTACGCTGCTGCCGGACGAGAAGGATGTGCGTGTGAGTGCTGCTGGCGATACGCTGGTGATCAGCGGTACCGTGGATGATGCGCCTGCCGTGCAAAGGGTCATGGAGGTGGCAGCGGCCTTCACGCGGCGCCCGCCGCCAGTGCCGGATGGTGGCAAGGCAGACGTAGGTGGAGCGGGTGTCGCCTCCGGCGCTGCAGGGCGCAATACGGCCGTCCCTTCTGGCGGCGCTGCCATCATCAATCTCCTGGCGGTGCGCGCGCCACAGCAAGTGATGCTGGAGGTGAAGATCGCCGAAGTCTCCAAGTCGCTGCTCGACAAACTGGAAGCTGGCAGTGCGCTGCCGTTCGGTGGCGGTAGCTGGAGCTCTACACTGTCGGCGAACTTTGTCAGCGGAACGTTACGCGGACTGCTGCGCATCGGTAGTGCCGCTGGCCGGCATGTAGCACTGACGGGCGAGAAGCAGGATGGTCTGGTACGCATATTGGCCGAGCCTACCGTGATGGCGCTGAGCGGGCAGGAAGGCAGCTTCCTTGCGGGGGGCAAGATCTTCATCCCCGTCGCGCAGGACAACAACAAGATAACGCTGGAAGAGAAGGAGTTCGGCGTGGGGCTGCGCTTCACGCCTACCGTGCTCGCTGGTGGCCGCATCAATCTGCGCGTGGCACCGGAAGTCTCGGAGCTATCGCGCGAGGGCATAGGCATTTCTGCCAGTGGTATTAACGGTGGTGCTTTGCTGCCGCTCATTACCACGCGCCGCGCCGCCACCACAGTGGAACTATACGACGGACAGAGTTTCGCCATCGGCGGCCTGATACGCGATAGCCAGAGTAGCGGCTTGCGTGCCCTGCCGGTGCTGGGCGAGGTTCCCGTACTTGGCGCGCTGTTCCGCAGCACAGACTTCCAGCAGGATCGCACGGAATTGCTGTTTGTCGTCACGCCGCATCTGGTCAAGCCGCTGCCTGCCGGCTATCCCTTGCCGACGGATGGTTTGCAGCCACCGGATAGGGCGCGTCTCGAACTTCAGGGCAAGCTGGAAGCTGCGCCAACACCTGCACCGGCGCTTGTTCCTGTTGTGCCACCGCGTTGAAAGGGTATTCGTCATGGCCACCTATCGCTTTCCTCTATTGGTTTGCTTGCTGGCGGTCTGCTCTGGCTGCGCCAGCCTGTCGCCATCTAGCACGCCGGAATGGGATCACCAGTTCGGCATGCGCGCACGGGCGGCGCTGGCGCTGCAGGTGGCGCATCCGCAAGCACCCGTCAGCGATACGGCAGCCGGTATGGATGGGCGCAAGGCGGGGGCGGCGTACCAGCGCTACCAGAAATCGGCGAGCGAGCCTGCTCAATCCGGCACTAGTCTGGTCGGCAACAACCACTGAGGAATGACGATGAAAGCATTGATGGTTAGCCCGGACAGTCTGCTGCATGCGGAAGTGGCAGCGCAGGGCGCCGCGCGCATGCCCGGCTTGCAGCTGGTGGCAACCCGCACAGGGCTGCGCGAAGCGCTGGAACGGCCGCTGGACGAACTGCCGGAACTGGCCATTGTCGATGCCAGCGAAGTGAGTAGCTCCGAAGCGGAACTGGTAGAGCGCCTATGCCAGCTCTATCCTGCCACCACTGTGCTGCTGCTGACGCGCGAGCCGCCGCCGGAATTGCTGATCCGCGCCATGCGCGCGGGAATCCGCGAAGTGCTGCAGCTGCCGCTGGTGCATACGGCGCTGCATGAAGCGCTGGGGCGCATCGAACTGGCGGCGGGCCGCAGCGCGCTGCGCAGCGGCCGCGTGCTGGCATTCATTTCCTGTAAGGGCGGTAGCGGCGCCACCTTCTTATCCACCAATTTTGCCTATGCACTGGCGGCGCTGGCCGATAAAAAAGTCCTGCTGATCGATCTGCATGGCCAGTTCGGTGATGCCACGCTGTATGTCTCGGACCAGAAACCGGCCATGACCCTATCTGATATCTGCGCTCAGATCAGCCGCATGGATGGTGCGTTTCTGGAATCCTGTCTGGTGCATGTGGCATCCAACTTCGGCGTACTGGCTGCCGCCGACGATCCCCAGCATACGGTGGATATGAAACCGGAACATATGGACAGCATATTGCGCGTGGCGCGCCAGCATTATGACTACATCGTGCTCGATGTAGGGCGCCAGATCGATGCCATATCACTGCGCGCGCTCGATCAGGCCGATGCCATCCATCCCGTGCTGCAGTTGGCGCTGCCCGATATCCGCGATGGCCGCCGCCTGCTCGATATCTTTCGCTCGCTCGGCTACGCATCCGAGCGCATACGCCTGATCGTCAACCGCTATGAAAAAGGCGGCAAGCTGCGGCTGGCCGATCTGGAGCAGGCACTGGGCGCCGATGTGATGCACACCGTGCCGAATGATTATCTGTCGGCGACGGATTCGGTCAATCAGGGCATACCCGTGCTGCAGCTTTCGCGCAGCAGTGCGGTGGCGCGCAGTCTGGGTGAACTGGTGGAGCTGGTGACGGCACGCCGTGCGCCGGAAAGCAAAGGACTGTTCGACCGTCTGTTTGGCCGTCACGAGACGGAATAAGCCTAGCATCATTACTGACAGGGAGGAAGTATGAGCTTGCGCGAACGTCTGAGTGTGACGGAGGAGGTGCGCCAGCCGGCTGCCGATGCGCCGGCGCTGGCTGCGGCGGCCTATCAGGAACTGAAGAAGAGTATGCATCAGACCATACTCGACCGCATCGATCTGGAACGCCTGAAGCGCCTCACCCCCGAGCAGTTCAAGCACGAGCTGGCGCTGCTGGTCCAGCGCATCATCGAGGACGAGCACATCGTGCTGAACCAGCACGAGCGGCATAGTCTGGTACTGGATATCCAGCACGAGATGCTGGGCTTCGGCCCGCTCGAACCGCTGCTGGCCGATCCCGGCGTGTCCGATATATTGGTCAACACCTGCAGCAAGGTGTATGTGGAGCGCGCCGGCCGGCTGGAGCTGACCGAGGTGAGCTTCAATGATAACGCCCACCTGATGAAGATCATCGAGAAGATCGTCTCGCGCGTTGGGCGGCGGGTGGATGAATCGAGCCCCATGGTGGATGCCCGCCTGCCCGATGGTTCGCGCGTGAATGCCATCATCCCGCCGCTGGCGATAGACGGGCCGATACTGTCGATCCGGCGCTTCGCGGTGCAGCCGCTGACGGTGCAGAATCTGCTTGATTACCGCAGCCTGACGCCGCCCATGATGGAAGTGTTGCAGGCTCTGGGACAGGCCAAAGTGAATATCCTGATTTCGGGCGGCACCGGCAGCGGCAAGACCACCATGCTGAATGTGCTGTCCGGTTTCATTCCGGCCGCCGAGCGCATCGTCACCATCGAAGATGCGGCGGAACTGCAGATGCGCCAGCCGCACGTGGTGCGGCTGGAAACCCGCCCACCTAACATCGAAGGCAAGGGCGAAGTCAATCAGCGCTCGCTGGTGCGCAATGCCCTGCGAATGCGGCCCGATCGCATCATTCTGGGCGAGGTAAGGGGGCCGGAAGCACTGGATATGCTGCAGGCCATGAATACGGGGCACGAAGGTTCGCTCGCTACTATTCACTCCAACACCCCGCGCGATGCGCTGGCACGACTGGAGAACATGGTGGGCATGACGGGCCTGAACCTGACTCCGCGCGCGATACGCCAGCAGATCTGCTCGGCCGTGACGGTGGTGATGCAGGTGTCGCGCCTGACCGATGGCACGCGCAAGCTGGTCAGCCTGCAGGAGCTGACGGGCATGGAAGGCGAGGTGATCGCCATGCACGAAATCTTCCGCTACGAGCAGCGTGGCGTTGCGCCTGACGGCACGGTGCAGGGTCACTTTTTCGCCACGGGCGTGCGGCCGCGCTTTGCCGAGCGCTTGCGTATGTTCGGCGCTGCCGTCGCCGATAGCGTGTTCGATCCAGACCGTATCTTCGAGTAGTGCCATGAGTGCACTGCTGGCCGCCTGTCTGATTCTGCTGTTTGCCGCCGCGATTCTGCTGCTGGAAGGGCTGTGGCTCTGGTGGTCGGGCGCGCACGGCAGCGCCGCCCGCCGCATCAGCAAACGCCTGCGCCTGATGGCTGCACAGAGCGAGCGCCATGGCGAGCGCATCGACATACTCAAGCAGCGTAGCTATAGCCGCCACGTGCTGCTGGATCGCCAGCTACGCCGCTTCCGTGTGCTGGCCCTGCTGGACCGCCTGTTGCTGCAGTCCGGCGTGTCGTGGTCGGTGCTGCAAATACTGGGCAGCATGCTGGCGCTGCTGATAGTGGCCATAGTGATTCCGCTGCAGCTGCCTGCGCTGCTGCGGCTAGGCGTGCTGCTGGCACTACCTTGTCTGCCATTGCTGCTGATCTGGCGCCGCCGACAGGCCCGCCTCGTCAAGCTGGAAGAACAGTTGCCGGAAGCAGCCGACTTCTTCGCCCGCGCTCTGTGCGCCGGCCATTCGTTTGCCAACGTGATGCAGATGGTGGGGGAGGAAATGCCAGAACCCATCGCCGGCGAATTCAAGTTCGCCTACGAAGAAATCAATTACGGTGTGCCCATGAACGAAGCCCTGCACAATCTGGCGCTGCGCGTGCCGCTGACGGATCTGCGCTATCTGGTGATCGCCGTGCTGATACAGCGCGAATCGGGCGGCAATCTGGCCGAAGTGCTGGGCAATATCAGCCGCCTGATCCGCGCCCGTCTGCGTCTGCTGGCACAGGTGCGGGTGATGTCGGCCGAAGGACGCATGTCGGCATGGATACTGGGGCTGCTGCCGCTAGGCGTGCTGCTACTGATGGTGCTGACCAATCCCGTCTACGTGAAGGTATTGTGGACCGATCCGGTCGGCATACGTCTGATGTGGTATGCGCTGGGCATGGCGGTGGTGGGCGTGCTGTGGATGCGCAAGCTGATCCGCATCCGGATCTAGGAGGCGATATGCAGGCGGGCCAGCTGGTATTTTTACTGATCGTGTTTCTGGTGGTGGCGGGGCTAGCCTTGCTGGCCTTGCTGCTGTTTTCGTCGGCGGCACTGCGGGCCCGACTGGGCCTGCTGGCCGCACCGGCCATGCCGGCGCAGAGCGATACGGGCTGGGTAGAGCGGGTAGCACAGGTGGCGCAACCGCTGTCCCGCCTGTCGCTGCCGGAAGATGGCTGGGAACGTTCGCCGCTGCGTACCCGTTTTATGAACGCGGGCTGGCGCGGGGCTTCGGCACCATCGCTGTACTTCGCCACCAAGACCGTGCTGGCACTGGCTTTGCCCGCGCTGCTGGCGCTGGTGGCAGCACTGTACTGGCAGCTGACGTTGACGCGCGGCCTGTTTCCCCTGCTGCTGGCCGGTGCAGGGCTGGGTTACTATCTGCCGAACGTCGTGCTGGCGCGCCGTGCGGCTAATCGCTGCCGCGAGATCTTCGAAAATTTTCCCGATGCGCTGGATCTGCTGACCGTCTGCGTGGAAGCGGGCCTGAGTCTGGAACGGGCACTGGGCAAAGTGGCGGGGGAAATCCATCTGCGCAGTGCGGCACTGGCGCAGGAACTGCAACTGGTGCTGATGGAAATGCGGGCCGGCTTCAGCAAGGAGAAAGCCTTGCGCAATCTGGCGCTGCGCAGCGGGGTTGAGGATGTGGATACGCTGGTGGCCATGCTGATACAGTCCGAGCGTTTCGGCACCAGTATGGGCGAATCGCTGCGCGTGCATTCGGAGAATCTGCGCGCCAAGCGTAGCGTGATAGCCGAGGAAGCTGCCGCCAAGATCGCACTCAAGCTGCTGTTCCCGCTGATCTTCTGCATCTTCCCTACACTGATGCTGGTGCTGATCGGTCCTGCGGGCATACAGGTGTATCACATGCTGCCTGCCATACTGAGTAAATAAAAAAACCGTCCGCTAGGGGGAAACCAGGCGGACGGTGAAAAACACACCCATGTGTTTACTGCTGCGGACTACCGCATTCCTTACTCTCAGCGGCCTATTGCCAGCTGATGCTGCCCATGCCTTTGGTGCTGGCACTGCGCGTGGCCGGGTTGCCGTACACGGTGGCCGAACCCAGACCGGTTAATTTCATCGCGGCGCTATTCTTGGCGTACACAGAGGCGCTGCCCAGTCCCGTCAGATTGACGTCGACTGCATCGGCGCGCAGTTTCTGCGCATCGAGCCCGCCCACGCCGCCCAGATTCACGTGCAGCTGCTTGGTCTGGCCGCTCATTTCGATATGTCCTGCGCCATGCAGATCCAGATCGACGTTATCGCTGCTGCCTGCGTTCACCGTCATGCTGCCGACGCCACCGAGCCGCACGTTGACGTTGCGGTACTGCGAACTGACGTTGACGGCGCCAGCACCTTCTAATGCCAGTCGCAGATTGTCGCCGCTAAAGCCTTTTACTTCGGTGGCACCGACGCCACCAGAAGTGAGCTGGCGCAGATTCGGCAGCGTCAGCTCGGCGCGCAGCTCGCGGTGGTTACCGAAACTGATGCTGCGCTGTTTTACTGTGCCGATGCGCAGCGTGTCACCGCTTTGCTCCACCGTCACTTTTTTCAGCGCGTCAGCCTCTCCGTATAGAGTCAGCGACGCGACTGGTCCTTGTTTGAGTTTCAGGTTGATCACGCCATCGAGATCAACGTTGACGGTCCGTGCATCGACGCTGCGGTTCTCGCTGCTGACGTCGGCCGCTTGCGCCAGCTGTGCGCCGCTGCCGATCAGAGTGGCCAGCATGGCGGCCTGCAGAATTTTTTTCATCGTATGCTCCGTCGTGGTGATGGTTAGACTGGTGCGATTACAGTGCAGCTTTTTCAGCAGCGCTCAGGCGTTTGGCGGTGACGTGTACTACTTGCACGGCAGCGGTGTCAGCTTTGATAGCGACTGCACGTTCAGGCACGGCGGCCGTTGCGTACGAAGTAGCACCTGCGATCACGAGGGCGGCGAGGAAGATGGCTTCCATGTTTTTTGCGATGTTCATTTTCAGCTCCTTGGTGGTTGGTTGAACTACGTTTTGTCTTGCGATGAGTGAACTATAGACAAGCGCCTGACGCGCTTCCATCAGCATGTGACGAACTGCAAAAAACAGGGAGCAGAATGCGGAATAACGGCGCGAAATGGCCGCAGGAGACTAGTGGTGGATGCCGTTGCAGGCATGTGGCGCTGGCTGGCGCGCGGAGGAACTGGTGTTGCCCTGCACGGGCGTGGCGGGCGTGTAGATCTGCAATGCACGTGCTTCTTGCTGATTCAGATGGTGGTTAGGCAGCGTGAATAATTTGCGCTGCTCTGGCCGGATGATAGTGCGCATATTGCGGGTGGAGGCATGTTCGCGCAGATGACGATCGAGCTCACCGTTGCAGTAGAGAATCCTCATGCCGGTGCTGAGCGCCTGTTGCAAATCCTTGCGCTGGGGCGCGACATAGAAGAACAGATCGTTGGGATAGTGCAGCATCAGCTTAGGCTCGAGCAGGATGCCATCTTCCAGACCGATCTGGCGGAATTCGCTGCCCACTTCGTAGATGGCGCGCGTGAGCAGATCGAAGCGCTTTTGCGCCAGCAATTCGAAGAGTAGGGCGGTATCGTCCCTCACCACCTGCAACGCGGCGTCGGCCATGATGTCGCTGTCGGGCCAGTCATTGCCGCTGCCGATGGTGAGCTGGCCTAGTTGCTGAAGGTTGCGTACTTTGGCCATCTTGGCCAGCCCTTGCTGACTGGCCATGAAGACGCGGTAACCGTTGCCGCCAAGATAGAGCGGCATAGGCACCAGCGCTAACTCCCGGCTGGCTCTGCCGCCGGCCGAGGTGGCAATCACATCGCAATAGGGCTGCATGTTCGTGCCGTAGCGCACGCGTGCATCGCTACTTATGCTGGCAGGAAAGTCGCAACTCTTGATGGTGTAAGGCTTACCGGCTGCCTGCAAGGCTTTTTCCAGCAACTCCTTGCGGTAGGTAATGACGGGATTATCCGTTTCACTGGCCCGCTCCATACGTACCAGCATAGGGCTGTCCTCGGCCCGGCTGGGGGCGCAAGGCAGCGCGATCAGGCTGGCAGCGAGATAGCTCAAGCAGCGGCGATACAGCGGCAGGGACGTGCGCGGGGCAGTAGCAGTCGGGCTCAAGCTTTCAATTCCGAAGTAACTATTTCTTTGGGGAAACTCTGATTGTGCATTGAAATTGCGCTGAGTGAAATATCCAAATTGACATATTGCCTTTTCAATCACTACGGTATTTTAATATTGACAGTTATAGTGTCTTAATTTACTGTATAAAAACACGCGACAGATGGCGAGGAAAGCAGCGATGGAAGCGAGCAAAGAATTTACCCTGGATGAGTTGTGCGCACTCACCGACCTGAACAAGCGCACCGTGCGCTATTACGTGCAGCTAGGGCTGGTGGACCGGCCGCAGGGCGAAACCCGCGCGGCGCGCTATGGTGCGCGCCAGCTGGAGCAGCTGCTGCAGATCCGTCGCTGGGTGCAGGAGGGGGTGTCGCTTGAACGTATCCGCGAACTGCTGGCTGGTGCCGAGAACGTGGTGCCGCAACGTCAGCGCGCATCCGGTAGCGTGGAAGTCTGGAGCCATCTGCTGCTGGCCGATGGCGTGGAATTGCAGGTGGAAGCGGGGCGCGCCGGCCTGTCGCCGGAACAGCTGCGGCAATTCTACGCCGCTGTGATGGACGCCTACGCCAGTGTGCGGGCAGTGCAGGATCAACAGTAAAGGGGATGAGCATGGTGGTCGAGCAGAGAAGCGTGGTGGGCATGCAGGTGCGGTCGGGCATGGCGCCGGTGCTGCAGCGGGTGGACGTGCGTGGCACGGTGGCAGGGTTGCTACTGGAACTGAACGTGGAGCAGCACTTCCACAACGCCTCGCAGCAGAACGTGGAAGTGGTGTACACCTTCCCGCTGCCGTATGGCGCCGTGCTGCTGGAAATGGCCTGCACGCTGGGCGAACGGGTGCTGTCCGGCGAAGTGCTGGCGGCGGCGCAGGGCGAACAGCGCTACGAGGATGCGCTGGAGCAGGGCGATACGCCGGTGATGGTGCAGACCGCAGGTGCAGGCCATAGCACGCTAAATATCGGCAATCTGCAGGCCGGTGAAAGCTGCGTGGTGCGCTATCGCTATGCCCAGCTACTGTCATATGTGCAGGACCAGATACGCATCGCCATCCCCACCGTGATTGCGCCACGCTATGGCAATCCCGCTAGTGCCGGCCTGCTGCCACACCAGTATCCGGGGCACGATGTGCTGGCCGACTATCCATGCACGCTGCAACTGCAGTTGCAGGGCGCCTTGCAGTCGGGTGCTGTGAGTTCGCCCAGCCATGCGCTGTCCGTGCGCATGGCCGATGGCAGCCTGCAGCTAAGCCTTGATAAGAGCGCCAGAATGGATCGTGATCTGGTGGTGCTGATCGATGGTCTGCAGGGGCAATCGCTGGCCGTGTGCGGCAAGGATGAGGTGAGCGGCGAGCAGGTGGTGCTGGCCAGCCTGTGCACCGATGCTGCCGGTACGGTGGACGAGCAGCCGCTGGCCATGAAAGTGCTGGTGGACTGCTCCGGTTCCATGGCGGGCGACAGCATGCACAGCACCCAGCGCGCGCTGCTGGACATACTGGCCCAGCTGCAGCCGCACGATAGCCTGAGCCTGAGCCGCTTCGGCAGCACAGTCGAGCATCACAATGCAGGCATACACGCGGTCAGCGAGGGAGTGCTGGCATCGGCGCGCAGCTGGGTCAAAGCGCTGGCGGCCGATCTGGGTGGCACGGAACTGAAACAGGCACTGAGTTCGACCTATCGCATTGTTGGCGAGGCCGATGTGCTGCTATTGACGGATGGCCAGATCGCTGATGTGGAAGCGCTGATCGAGCAGGCCCGCGTGGGCCGGCACCGGATTTTCGTGGTGGCGATCGGCGTCGCACCGGCCGGCAATCTGCTGCAGCGGCTGGCCGAGGAAACTGGCGGCGCCTGCGAATTTGTCAGCCTGCGTGATGACGTGCGCGCCGCCATTGTGCGTACCTTCCACCGCATGCGCCAGCCCCCCGTGCAGCAACTGGCGCTGGACTGGCAGGCAGACAGTAGCTGGCAACTGGCGCCGCGCAAAGTGCTATTCGCGCAGGAGACTACCCATGCACTGGCCAGCTTTGCCGGCCAGTTGCCGGAAGTGGCGCGGCTGGCATGGCAGCGTGCCGGCCAGCCGGGAGAACTGACGCTGGCACTGGGCAGCCAGATGCCGCAGCTGACGGGTGATACGCTGGCACGGGTGGCCGCGTCCATGCGACTGTCCGGCTTCGATACGGAACAGCAGCTGGCAATGGCGCTTGCGTACCGGCTGCTGACAGATGGCACACGGCTGGTACTGGTGCACGAGCGTGCCGAAGGTGAGCAGGCCAGCACGCCAGCGGCCTTGCATCAGGTGCCGCAGATGCTGGCGGCTGGCTGGGGTGGTACGGCCAGAGTGGCGCGGCCTGCGCCGGCGGTATACCGTCGTGGCATCGCTGCAAGTGTGGTGGCATGTCGCGAGAATGGAATGGAGCAGTATGATATACCTGCGTTCCTGCGCAAAGGCCGCAATGGGGTACGTGACATTGCGCAAGAGCGCCAGGTAGAACGTGACGCTGTACAAAAATTCATCGATAAACTGGCGCGCTACTGGAAAGCAGGGCAGGCCGATAGCTTGATTCCGGCCACACTCGCAGAGTGGTCAGAGAGCCTGTCGGAGTCGCTGAATCGCATGCTGATGGACTTGCTGCTCGATGGTGCAGACGAGCGCCAGATCATCGCCGCCTTCCTAAGTGTGTTGGCTGGCATTGCGGCTCAGCAGGGCTATGAACCAGCGCTATGCCACTGGATTGAGCAGCAAGCTGCTGCTTCGACGCGGCAATTGGAAACACAGATTAGCGACCAGCTGACTGAGTTGACGGACTGGTCGGTGACGCGCGGCCTATCGCTACCGTTGCGGCTTGCGCGCCAACTGCGTCATGAGCGACCACCGCGTCGTTTTGTCGAAATCGGCTTCCTGAAAGCTGGCGCCGATTAAGCGTCTCAGCTTGCCAAAGTGATGCTGGTGCCAGCATCACTAGCAAGCTGTTGTAGGCGTATCGATTAAGCGCTGCGCGGCCTGCCAGTTATCGTAGGCACTTTGTTGTGCCAGCCATAAGCGGGCTTCCCCGCCGCGCTCGACGCCTAGCCATGATTCCAGCCGTAAGGCCATTTCCGGCGATATCGCGGCTTTGCCATGAAGTATGCGTGAGAGCGTGACGCGATTGACATCGAGCTGTTGCGCGGCTTCGGTGACGTTGATTCCGAGCGCGGGCAATACCACGTCGCGCAGGGTCAGGCCGGGATGCGGGGGATTAAACATGCGATTCATGATGCGTATGTCGCTAGTGGTAGTCGCGGTAATCAACCAGAATTGCGTCGGCTCCTTCGAACCGAAACGTTACGCGCCAGTTCTCGCTGACGCGCACGGAAAAGTGTCCTTTAAGTTCTTTTCCTTTGAGTGCATGCAAATGCCAACCAGGCAGATTCATCGATTGCTCCGAGCTTGCCTCGTTTAGACGGCTTAATATTGCGGCTAGTCTGTGTGCATGGCTAGGCTGAATTCCCGCCACGTTACCGGTTTCAAAAAACAATTTCAGTCCCTTGTGCTGAAATGTCCTGATCATGATTGTAGTGTGTAGCGCTACGTTTTCAAGGACAGGCATCGCGTGCTGCGACAGCGAGCAAGGTGTCGGCCTCGTATTCGATGGAATGTGCTGGTTCCACCTCATTGTGGGCTGTAATTCGCGCGTGTCATTGCTATTGATCAAAACACCAAGCCCATTGCACGCCGCCTAGGTGTCGCGTAGGTTTGTGTACGAAGCTACGTCCAGGCGGAGGTAGGAATCTGGTGGGGATACGCTGCTTGCCATCGAACAGGGAGAGTTGAATTTCGAAAGTTGCTGTAGCGCTTGCTATGCGTCTGTTTAACGTTGCATCGGTAATGCACAGGTAGGTGCTGACGGCTTTTTTGTCGTTCTTGAAGTGCGCAAAGATTTTTAGATAGGCAGCAACCTCGGTATAGCTGGCTTTGAGCTTCGCGTCGTTTTGTTCTGCTGCTTCACGTCGGAGCAGGAAAATAAGGGGATCTGAAGCTTTTGCTGCCGGAATGTTTTCCGCCCATCTATTTGGCTGGTCGTCGGAATTGTTTTCAGCATCGATGCTAACCGCTTTGCGCATATGCCAATCGGCGCGCTTTACCTTTTCAACATAAAGAGCGCGCATCACCAGATCCTGATCGATGGGATCGGAGAAATCGATGGGGTGGCCGCGCCGCTCGCCGATATTGCGCGCCATGATCCAGGCATCACTTTGCAGGTCCCCTTCGGTGACTTCATTGCGTGTCGCTCTGGCGATACGACGAAAGCCATCTTTCATCTTCATCACAAAAACTTGGAAAAATCTAAGCATTTGAGTATGCCGCTGGGCTAGTGGTTGGAAACTACCGTGTAGCCTATCGCTGGCATTTTTGAATGGGTGAATTTGACGCCATTTGGCGTCCTTCTTCCTGAAAATGGGGGTACCAAGAGTTGTTCGGACCCAATGGTTAGCGTGCTAATAAGAATGTATTTGATCTAAACACAGGTTCCAGCAGGCCGCAGGCGATTCCCAGCGCGTGCGCCTGCCACATGACACGAATGCCATCAGGCAGCGAGCTAGTGGCAGAGGGGATGCCGAGCGCTTCGCCGGCGGTTTTTACGATTAGCACAGCTGCCAGTAGCGCAAGCCATGGGCGCGGCAAGTGGTGGCCGCGCCAGAGCGCGCCTAGCGCCATGGTCGCCGCCATCACATCGAGCGCAGATAGGCCGCGGTAGTGCGTCATGTCCGGCACTACTAGCAGCAACAGCAGTGCGATCAGGGGCGCAGCCCAGCACAGTGCAAGGCACAGGTGGCGCGTGCCGATCAGCGCTTCCAGCACATAGCCGCACAACAGCAGCATGAGGCTATCGATCAGCGCATGCGATATCGAATAGTGCACAAGGTGGCCGCTCCACAGGCGCCACCATTGGCCGGATAGAATGGCCAGTCTATCGTACGCCAGCACTTCGATCAGTGTGGCGGGCGCGTAGATCAGTGCCACGGCCACCAGTGCCAGCACGGTGCTGGCGCCAGGCCACTTAGCTGGCGCGGCGACGCTGGCCATAGAATACAACCGCCAGTACTGCAGCCAGTGCCAGCAGGCTCCAGTCAGCGGCACCGCCGCCGTGGTAGCCCTCTTTATTGGTCACCTTAATCGAACTGTCGGATTTCAGGCGCTCGCGGAAGCTGTCGAGTTCCGTCTGCAGATTGGGAATCAGTTGATCGACCGCCTGGTTGTAGCCTTCAGTCTGGGCGGCGCGCGATTTTTCACTGAAGCCGGCCATGGTGGCGTTGCCGCCGACCCGGCTGGTACCGGGTGCGCGGAATAGCAGCTTGCGGCTCTTGACGTCGAACACGGAGGCATCGAGCATGGTCTGGATATCGTACTGGTTACCGTTGATAACGTAGGCACCGATGATGGTCCAGTAGAGCAGCGACAGGCGGTTGCTATCGTTGAACTGCACCTGATCGTAGGACAGCAGCGTGACCACTTCCACGTTGAACATGCGTGCCACCTGATCTAGATTATCGAAGCCGCCGCGCTCCTGCATGTACGCCGACGGGATAATCTCGATGCTGCCGATATAGGCATGCTTGGAGAACGACGCTTTGACGCGTTCGAGCAGTTTCATTTTCTGCTGCTCGGAAGGGCCACTGCCCCAGCCACCACCGGGCACGAAGGCAATACCTACCCGTACCGGCGGCCGTAGCTGGGTCACGGCAGGTAGCATGGCGGTCGGCTGCTTGGCGTTAGGGTAGAGATAATTGACCACGCTGCCGTTCTGCTGCACCCGATGGCCGGAGCCCCAGAAGGCGCAGCCCGATAATATGCTGAATAGCAGGGTGAGTAGTGCTGCCCTGAATAATTGCATCTCGCTTCTCCCGTATTGATCTGGAGGGCAACCATATCAGATCGTGGGCGCAGAAAATGCGCACATTGTCATCTACCAAGAGTTTATTGCCGGAGTAGCTTGAATTGCTACCGGTGGTAGCGCGGGTTGCTACGTTGGGTGGCAAGGGGCGTTCGTACTAGCGGAAAAAAAAACCTAGCTGGTTAGGGCTGGGCTTTTTTGACATGCTGGTGCGACTGCCGGTTTCGAACTGGTCACCTGATGATTACAAATTCCCACCTGGCTGTGACACTACATCACAGTATTGAACAATATCAATGAGTTAGGAGGCCCAAGCTAACATTGGATAAACTTAGTTTAACAACGCCGTTGACAGTCTGTTGACTCCCAGCATGGGAAGTATATGATTGCTAACTTTGACAAGTGGCAACAGGAAGTAATAATGGCGAACCAAATGAAAGTGCACCTTTTTAGGGTGCGAACAGCGCAAGATGCTGAGCCGCTACAGGACTTGCTTGGCCGCATTCAGGCTGACTCCATTGAGGATCGTCTGCGTACAATTGGCATCCAGAAACAGGAAATCAGGATCGAGAGCATCCGCGCACCTGGGCAAGATGGCAACAACACCCCATACTGGTTCCTTGATTTTACCAAGCTTCGCTTTGATCACGGCCCAGGAAAAGTCAGCCGCGATGAGCCAATCGAAGGCTTTGAACTGAATGACGACGAAGGATTCGGCGAGGAGTCGGCTGTACTGTTTGATCCAACGACTGGTCATGCTTTGATCCAGTACAACCACAATGGCCCGCGATCCGGTACCATTGAAGAATATCTTTGCTTTTACGATAACGCCGTGGTCGGGAAGTATTCGCTCCTTCCTGTTCTGGACGATACGGCAAATGTCCGCCTGGCTCAGAAGGACATCATCAAAAAAATCCAGTTCAAGGTTGCTGCGCCCAGAATTACCGATGCGCAGCGAAACGGAAATGTGCCGTTAGGACGGGTGCTTGACTTGGCCGATAACTTGGATGGTGAAACCATTGAGGTAACCGTATCGGCCGGCCGAGGAAATCTGACCGCGAACGTAGTACAGGGTCTAATTGGGACGCTTCGTAACCTGATTCCGGTAGGTCACGGAGCAGACGACTCGGCGCTGAAGACGTTTAAAGTATCCGGCAAAGCCGGTGTACAGGGTGATACCGACGAAATCAATATGTTGTTAGCTAAAGAAGAAGTGACGATTGATGGCCTGCAGAGTGGTGCAGATCGACGCTATACGCAGGCTTCCCGCTGGACAGGGCTTCAGCGTGCCCGCAACGGGTGGAACGGCAAAATACAGAACCCATGACGCGCAGAATCGAAATCGCCTACCCATTTTTGCTTGCAGTTCTTGCGGCAATCTTGTGGTGGAACTTCAAGCCAGTGTTCCCGCCTGACGAGAAGGAATTCCTTGCGGCCGGCCTGAGCATTGGCGCGATTTTGACTGGCTTTATCACAACCGCAAAAGCAATTTTAGTAGCGCTCCCAAGTGATTCCATTATGGGGCGCTTGCGTGCTTCCGGATACATTGACGACTTGATTCTGTACTTGGCCCAAGCGCTTTACTCTTGCTTCATCTTTAGCATCTATTGCCTTGCTGGCTTCTTCCTCCTGGAAACCAACAAACAGGTGCTTACAAAGGTCTATGGGGTCATTTGGATTTTCCTCGGGACGTTTTCTGCAGTAGCGTTCTATCGTGTCTCCAACTTCCTTTTCAAAATAATTCGGTTTAACCCGGATCGCATCTAGTCCAAGAATCGCAGCTGTCTCGGGCAACAAAAAGGGGCTTACATCGTTGTAAGCCCCTTTTTAGTCTGGTGCGGTTACTCGTGGCTTCAATGGATGCTTTCAGCTGGCGCTTGTCTCGAAGCGGATGTATCTGACAAGAATATTAGTCAAATTGAGTAACCGGCTTCGTGTTGAATCGGCTCTACACCAAGCAGCGCAACGGATACTCGATTGATGCTGAGCAGATTTTTAATTGCTTGATACTCGCAAATACGTCTGGTGGTTTTTCGTTTGGTGCGCCTTACGAGGTTACATCGTATGGGACTGGTCCCGTCGCCCACGTCATCGCTATGGATCAGAACCCCAGTGGCTCTCCTATCCAGCGTAGTGCCATTGTTCAGGATTTCGGCCAGGCCTATACGGCTGTCGGTGTCCAGCTTCAGCCCTACCACCACGGGGGTATCCGGTTCCTCGACGCGCACAAAGCGCCAGGTGCAAACCACAGTGACGGTGGACGATGGTGAACTGCTGGTAATCGGCGGCTTAAACAGCGATAAGGCCGCTGACAGCAGCAGCGGTTTTTCGTTTCTCCCTAAAGCATGGGCTGCTCATAGCAGGTCAAGGTCTAATACCGACCTAGTGCTGATTTTGTCGGCGACGGTTGTGCGCTGAAGTACATAGGCATTGGAATGAGAATCAAAAAAACAGAGAATGGCTGGCTGGTCGATATCCAACCAGGTGGACGCGGTCAGAAGCGCATTCGCAAAACACTACCTACAAAATCTGAGGCGCTTCAGTTCGAAGCGTGGGCCAAAACTCACGTCGTTCAGAATGATGGCTGGGTGAAGCCTAAGAAGAATCTCACCAAGCTGTCCGAACTCATTGAGCTTTGGCAGTCTCATCATGGTATCCAGCTGCGGCACACCAAGACGGACAGCACGCTTCGACTTGTATGCGAAGGGTTGGGCGATCCAGTTGCCGAACAACTGAAGTCCGAACACTTTGCGGCATACCGTTCTGCTCGCCTAGCTGAAGGCGTTACGCCAAATACCATCAATCGCGAGCATGCTTATTTGCGTGCTGTGTTCAATGAGCTGATTCGGCCGGGTTTTCGACCGAGAGCAATCCATTGGCCCGCCTGCGACAATTCAAATTCGCGGAGCGCGAGCTGTCCTATCTGAGCGACGACCAGATTGGCGCCCTGCTGGAGGCATTGGCGCGGAGAAGGGATCAGGACGCGTTGTTGATCACAAAGCTTTGCTTGGCGTCAGCCGCTAGGTGGAATGAGGGAGAATCGCTGCGATTTTCGCAGCTCCACAGCGGCATGGTGCATTTCACCCAAACGAAGACTGACAAAAACAGGTCGATCCCGAATGACGATACTTTAGCTGACGAGATACGGGACTTCTACCAGGCAGGGAATAGAGATGCGTCCGGCAGGATATTCAAAAGTTCGGTCGGTGCGTTCCGTATGACCGTGAAGGAGGCAGGTATCGAGCTGATGCATGGTCAGCTCACGCACGTACCGCGCCATACCTTCGCTAGCCATTTCATGATGAACGGTGGGAACATCCTGGCGCTGTAAAAGGTGCTCGGCCAATCAAGCCTGCAAACGACCATGATCTATGCGCACCTTAGCCCTGACCACTTGCAAGAAGCCAAGTTACTAAATCCGCTATCCCGATTAGCATTACCCGCTATGGACAGCAATGGCCTGAGCAATGCCTAGGAAACAAAAGGCAGCGAAATAGCTGCCTTCGCTTCAACCTCTGGCTTCACGACCTGGCTCATCTTCAGGAACACGGAAGCGCCAGTATCGATCTGGCTTTACCCAAACTACTGTTGTTTCAGTGAGTTTCTTAAAGGCGTTTAGCACCACGGTTGCAACTACCAGATTACCGTCACTGTTTTCACGAAGAAGATCATCGGCTTTGGATTTCACCAAGAAATCTACAACATCATCTTGATAAATGCATCCGTCTTTCTCCAGCTCAGCCAGCATCCACTTAGCAACTTCCTGAGCGTCCATTAGGCTGCCGGTTCAGTTACTGCTACCAAAGATTCCTCGGCAAAATTTCCAGATTCCAACTTCTTGCCCGCGAACCATTGGCAAACATAATACTGACGATAGCCCGGCTGTGGTAAGGCCTGAACGGACATCACTGGGCCGCCAGCTTTCAACTTTACAGAATCACCAACCTTATACGCATACGTCATAGCAATCTCCATTATGTTTACGGACATCAGATGAGGTGAAGTTGCCAGATTTCAAGGGTTGCTTATCGCCAAGTAAAAAACCTTTAGTACGCGGTTGACACTTAGTTGACACCACACAAAGCAACAAGGGCTTACATCGCTGTAAGCCCTTGTTTTATATGGTGCCGACTGCCGGTTTCGAACTGGCCACCTGATGATTACAAATCGCCAAAACATACTGTTGAACTTGGCTTATATAGTTTTGCAGTGTTGATATGTTCCTTTTGTAATCATATAGTTATGCGAATACTTTCTTTTCTTGTGTTGATTTTTGTTAATGGATATACTGAAGTCCATAAGCATTTTGGGGTACAAGTGGGGTACAAGAGATGGAGCTAAGTTGGCCAAGATTCGTTTAACAGCGTCGCGTATTGCTGCGTTCACCTGCGCGCCTGATAAGCGGCAAGACTTCCTCTGGTGCGAGGAAGCGCCCGGCTTGGCAGTGAGGGTCACGCCGATCCGCAAGGGCAGAACCGAGCCGACGCGAACTTATATTTTCCAAGGCAAGTTGAAGCGGGACGTGATCCGCATCGCCATCGGTGACGTGGCGACCTATAGCATCAAGGAGGCGCAGCGCATCGCCAACAAGTTCCGCGCTGAGATCGACAATGGCCAAGACCCGCGTGTAGTGCGTCAGGATGCGTTGTTGGCAGAGCAGGCAGCGCGCGAGGAGCGGGAGCAAGCCGCTGAAGCCGAGAGGGAAGCTGCGGCCGCGCAACAGCGCAGGGAGCAAGTCACGCTTGCCATGGCGTGGAGTGACTACGTGCTCGATAAAGAGAGTGGTTGGTCCGCGCATCACCGTCGTGCTCATCGCAACGTCGCCCAGCAAGCCGGCCTTGATCGAAAGCGTGGAAAAGAGAAGACGACGGCGGGGCCGCTGGCGTCCTTGATGCCGCATTCATTGGCCAGTTTGGACAATGATCGCGTCGAGGCTTGGGCTAAAGAAGAGGCTGCAACCCGCCCAGCCAGTGCGCGCTTGGCTGTGCGGCTGTTAAAAGCCTTCCTGAACTGGTGCATGGAAAGCAAAGCCTACGCACCGCTGGTCAGCGCCAATTCTGCCAGCAGCAAGAAAGTCACCAAGGCAGTCGGCAAGCCTAAGGTCAAAAAGGATGTTTTGCAAAAAGAGCAATTAAAAGTGTGGTTTGAAGCTGTTCGGGGAGTGGGCAATCCAGTCATCGCTGCCTATTTGCAGACCTTATTGTTGTTGGGGTGCCGCCGCGAGGAGCTAACCCATCTACGCTGGGTGGATGTTGATTTTGCATGGCGCAGTCTCCGAATTGGTGACAAAACCCAAGATGAGCGAGTAGTGCCGTTGACGCCGCATGTCGCCGCGCTGATTCACGCACTTCCCCGTCGTAACGAGTGGGTGTTCAGTAGCTTGGCATCTGAGTCGGGTAGGCTGGCTGAGCCGAGGTACGCGCACAATAAGGCAGTGAAAGATGCTGGGCTGCCGCACTTGACGCTTCACGGCCTGCGTCGCTCGTTTGCTACTTTGTCGGAGTGGGTAGAGATGCCGGCGGGGATCGCAGCACAGATCCAAGGCCACGCGCCCCAAGGTGTGCGGGAGCAGAACTATATCCGGCGCCCCTTGGACCTGTTGCGGATGTGGCATATCAAGATTGAAGAATGGGTACTGGAGCAGGCTGGGTTGATGCCTGCTGCTGCGCTCGCCGCCGCGCCAGAGCTGGCTGCAGCGGCATGATGGCGCGTGGTTGATTAACCGCGCGGCAGGTAGAGCACAGTGTTGGTGTTGCGTCCTGGTTGCTTGGTGATTTTACCTTGGGCTTCGAGGGCTTTGATGGCTTGCTCGCGCTCCTTCGGCGCAGCGGCACCGTAGGGCTTGCAGCGGTCAACGAGGCCACGCTCCGAGATCGGGCGACCTTGATCCTTGAAGAACCGGACAATCTGCTTGTAGGCCAACGCTTCAACCTTGGCGTGCTTGCTGTCAAAGAGGTTGGCGCGGAGGTCGGCCATAAATGCATCCGTCGCCTGAGTAACGATCGTCAGCGCCAGCTTCCAGTGCTCGGCGTCCACTTCGGTAGCCAACGGATCGGTGGCTAGGGCGAGCGTCAGCGCTACACGGCAGGAGTTTTCTACCAAACGGGACAGCATATTGCTCTCCAGCTCGTCGTTGCTGGCATTGCGGCGGATTACCATGTCAATCATTGCCTGCTGATAGAGCGCTTGGGCGGCTGGCGAGAAAGGCACGCCGATAGGCATGTATTGATTGGCGGCCTTGCCGGTCAAGTCGCTATGCTTCTGCATTTCTTTTGCGTGAGCCTCCACGCGGTCCTTGATTGCGTTCATCCAGTTCACCACCGACTCTGGCATGGCCATCTGTTCGCAACGGATGTTTGGCATGGGGATCTGGTCGGGAGCGCGGAATACCAGAATACGCGGCAGGAAGCCGCTGTGGATGGCCTCGTAGTTCAGGCCCTTATAAAGCGTGGTCGCGGTCGTAGCTCCGAAGATCGAAGGGCATGGACTGAATACATCACCGCGTGGCCGGCCACCGCTCTTGGCCTCTTGCTGGGCGTATTCGGTGCCACGGTAGTTTTTGCCGCCTTTCGTGTACAGCTCCATCAGGACCGTGCCGATTTGTGCTTGATGGCTTGCTGCATTCGGATCAAACACGCCTTGCAACACCTCGCCCAGCTCGTCGATCAGGAACGTGCTTGCTGGGTTGCGGATCATGACCGTCAGTACGCCACTGTTACTGGCCGGCTTCCCTGCGCGGCGCGTCCAGTCGTACACGTCGATGATATTGCTCACGGTATCTAGGGCATTTTCTTTACCGGATGCCGTAGGGCCGACTGCGGTAATGTACAGGTTGGTGTACGAGCCGCCAGCGCCCACGAAATCGCGGGCGAGTACGCTGGCACATGCCGCAAGTGCCGTGCAAAGGGCGAAAGCTGGCTGGATGGTGCGCGATGTGCGGGCGTTCCAGTCAGCGATGTCGCGCATGACTGCGGGCAGTTCCGATACTGCCACGTTTTCGGCGTTACTGGTCTGTTCGGTCTCTTCTTTCACGGCTTTATTGGCCAGTTCCAATGCCTCCACGCTCGGCTCACCAGTATGCATGGAGCGCGCTGCTTCCTTGGCCCCGTAGCTATTCGTAGCGGCGCTCTTGGCGATGCTTTCGACCTCATGGTCGGGCAGCGGCGGCTGGCAGCGCTTCTGGTTCTCGATCAGCAGCACCGCACGGATGTGCTCCTGCGACATGCCGATGCGTGCCGCATTACCTCCCAATTTGAACAGCGCATTGTTGCGGCCACCTTCTACAATGCTGTAGCCGGCTTTCGCAGCCGCTGGCGCATGCAATGGCTTCATTGCGGTCTTGGTGGTTAGCAGACTCTGCCACAGCGCGCACACGTCGGCAGGCAGCTCTGGCAGATTCTTAAAGTCACCAGCGCCGCCCCATTCGTATGCCTTGTCCGTGTCAGGGTGGATGGTCGGCGGCAGAACGTCTTGAATGCCGGTGCCATTGACGTCAGCGGGCGCGCAGCGGAACTCGACAAGCATTGAGGCGTTGTGATTCTTTATCTGGAAGGTCGGCAGCAGTCCGATGGCTTGAGGGAGGCGATACAGCAGCTTGCCACGGTTCGGCCGGCCGGACTTGATCTGAACTGCATCATCGGCGGCGAACAGTGCATGCAGATCGATGCCGCGAGTCTCGAACCATGCAACAGCGCTGTCGAAGTTGTCCAAGTCAATTGCGCAGGTGCCGGACAGTGCATGGATCAAGCCTAGCCCTTCGTGGTTGACCTGATTGAGGCTAATTGGCTTGTTCGGCCAGTCCTTGCATTTCGGGCCTTTGCTGCCCGTGGCGATGCGGCACAGTTTGAAGCCTGCATCCATGTATTGGGCTGCGAGGGCGCGGTTCACCTCAATGCGCATAGTAGTTGCCTGCGCAATAACCGCAAATTCGGATTGCACGGCGTCTTCCTCGATTGTTACGGCGATATCGCTTTCGATGGGCTGCTGCGTTTCCGCGCCGTTGAAAGCTGGCGATGTCGAAGCCGGGCCGGTGCTTGCGGACAGGTCGGACTTGGCGTTGATGCTGGCGCTGCCCGCGATCACAGGAATGGTCGGCAATGGGTCGCCATCCCACAGGTACGCGATACCGGAGTGGTGCAGCGAGCCGGCGGCCATGACGTGGCAGTCTTTGGCATAGATTTTCGCGCCATCGATTTTGCCGAAGTTGAGGTCATGCTTGGCATCTACCTCGACGTAGAAGTGGTACTTCCCATCGGGCGTCACTACCTTCCCGCATACGTTGAGTTGGCCCTTGACCATCTCAGCGAACTGCACCATCACCTGTTCGCCTCGGTCATGATTTGCGGGTACTTCGACAATGACCATGATGCGCTCTACACCATCGTGTACGTAGCCCGGCGCGACCGCGAAGTTCATGTTGGGCCACTTGTCGAACCAGCCGATAATGATGGCCGGATCACACGACGCGGTCATGTGGGTGAAGTAGCTGCACGGGTGCGCACCATTATGGCTTGCAGGGTGTTCATGGCCGCAATCGCACGCGCCGTTGGTGATGCCGTTGATTGGTAGGATCGACCAGCCGCGCTTCGCGTAGGCCAATGCAATTGCACGCATCAGATTGGTATTGTGTACTAATACATCAGGGGTAATGCTGTCGGCGATCATTGCACACGCTCCACGCCCATCAAGCGGCGAATTTCAGCGACCGGCCATGCCAGACGGCCATTGACACGGATGGGGCGGAGTGGACCATCCTCGAAGCAGGCCCAGCCGCGCAGGGTTTGCTGCTGGCGACCGAGCCAGTGGGCGGCGCAGGCCGTGCCTACGTGGGTGCGCTTTTCATCGTGCAGATTGGGGAAGGCGAAGCCAACGCGCTTACGGGCGGGCTTGCCATTGTTGCTGCTGAGGATGATCTGGCCGCTGGCGGTCGTGGTGTTGTAAAGGTGTTTTCCGTATGCCAGTGCGGCATTCGGTGCGACCAACGGATGTTGGGCGTATTGGTAGGGCAAAGGGTGCATATTGAATGAAACGCTGTAGTGAAAGGAGCCACTAGAATTCCAGCGTTGTGCGAATTCACCACCATGAACGACCCCAAGCCTCCCCTAAACCTCCCCAACCTTCTCCCGGCACCACCCACAATAGGTCGTTATTCCGTCCGGCTAGAACGGCGATACTTCAGCAGGCGTTTTTTAACCGCATCCTTACTCAAAGTTTTAAGCTGATTTTTGTCGTTGGTGTACTCAAGTACGTCCTTTTCCACCCGCCCGGTAAATGGCGATACGCCTTCCAGCGCGAGGTCACGCAAGTGAATCCAGACAATGCCGCTGGAGGTCGAACCAGCGCGCTTAATGGCTTGTTCAATGGGGCCATCCAGTGAATTCCGCTTCATAAGATACGTGGTGTTGGTTGTACCAACTTTAACGGAAGATGGCGCGCGTCCCGGCATGAGCGCCTCCAATTCCGCAATGGTTTCAGGTGGCACACGGCAGGTGTCATCCGTCACATGCACGAACTGCGAAAACATGAACGTAGATTCACCCATGAAGTGCTCCCGACTGCGGCTCCGGCTTGCTTTAATCTCAGGCCACGTCAGGAAGCCCGGATCGCCGGGATCAAGTGCAACAGCCCTCGTATAGGCATCTCCGTTCAAGGCCAGATCCTTGATGGTGTAGCTGTCCAGCAGTGCGAGCCTGCGGAATTCAAGTTCTTGGAACCCTGCGTCGAAGTCGGCTTTCCCCATGTTGTCAACCACAAGAAGGTTGTTTGGAGTGGTCGCGCGCAAGGGCAACACGTTGTCGATGATAGCCTGAAAAAAACTAGTTCGCGTCCAAGTAATCCCAGTGGAAGCAGACAGAATTTGTAGTGCGTCAGGCAGCGAAGGCATTAGTTTAAAGCTCATAATAGGCTGTCAACGATGATAAGTGGCGCAGCACTATACTGGGCTGGCGAGGCGTTGGTCAACGCGGCAGGACAGCACATCTACTAACATCCACTGAACATCCACTTTAATTTTCGTAGGCTGTTGGCGTGAAACCCGCATTTTTGCTGGCTTTTTCCGAGTTAAGGAGCGAACATCCACCTTTTTTCAGATGCATGGATGTGTGGCTTGCTCGGCAGGCAAGTAATGGGAGTTTCCGACGAGAGTGAGTGGGGTGGAGAAGGAGAGAAGGTTATATATTATTATATATATTCTCTTTATATATCAGTTACTTACATCTATTTTTGCCTTCTACAAGGATTGGAGAAGGTTTAGAAAAATTCACCGTCTTTTGATAATGAGAATAGGTCTTACTGCCTTGCATGTCGACGGAGCCGGCCCAATGTCGTTGTTGTACGCGCACGATAACTGCGTTGACGTTTGATTACATTTTAACGCTCCCCTAACGGCATAGTTAGGCGAATAGTTGGCAAGCTCCCCCAGTGATCAGCGAGCGTAAACCTTCACTCGCATCAAACCATTTCTTGAATAGCACGAAGGGAGTCAAGATATTGCATAATTAACTGCATCTGCACGCTGGCCTCTGGATCAGCTCTGGCACTGTAGTCGCGAAGAGCGTCTTCACCGTATGCGAGAGCCTCGCCAAGATGCAGACGATAAATATTTTCCGGGGCATTATTCTTTATCAAATTCTCTACGTTCTTAATTCTGTCTCGCAGTTGCTTTACCACCATATCGGGAGGGGCGGTTGGCACGCGGATTGGAGCAAGGCGTTTTGAACCCACCACACGGCCGAATCTCACTTCATGTTTCAATTGAGATATCTCTGCCATCAAAATTTGAAAATAGTCTTGCGGATCGGACTTGCGATTTTCGTTAATAGCGGCTGGCCCTGCCAGTTCTAATAACTTAATTAGAGAGTTCACATTGTGCTCCTGTCCTAACGCGCCTTTGGTGGCCAGCAATGCTTGAGCAATGGCTTGTTGGTCCTCGATAACCTCACGGTATCGCAATGACTGGCGATAGGGGGTGTACCTAATGGGAGCAATATCGAAGATTTCCGGGGTTTCTTTGTCCTTGACCAAAATAGTTGGCTTATCGAAAGCCTGCCGCAGCCCAAGCTCAAACAACACGTTCGGGTTACGACTGCTGAGGTCGCAGATTGCCATCGGGGAATGCACCACGCGCTTAAGTATGTCCAAATGGATGAGATTACTCTCTTTGACGTCGTCTGCCCGTGTTGCGTTGTAGCCAGCAGAGGTGCAAGCAGGTTTAAAGACATCCTCATAGACTTTTGTGAAGTGACCAGAGTCATACCCCGGCCGGTCAGAAATTGGCATGATGACAAAACACTCTTCCGGCAAAGCGGGAGCCTCATCTTTCCGAGCCAGTTCCAGCGATGGAGACAACGTTTTTTTTTCGCCCATACTATTCCTAATGGTTGATGATTAATATGCAATTTATTGTGCCATGAACCAAGGTAGGACTCTAGTCTAGATGACGCCCATGGTGCCGTCAGCGGCAAAAAGAGCGGTAATTTCGCACATTTTTTTACACATTTCACCTGCAAACCCGCTTGGATGCTCAATGTGGGATTCCTAACTTAGGAATCTCATGTCGATGAGCGAGAAAAATGATATAAAGAAATTATTCCTTTGCCTCTTGTAATCGTGATGCCAATGCCAATGTTGGTTTTTTCAAAACGAACAAAGGGTTAATAAATGGATATCAAATTAACGGATGCTGAGCGTCTGATCCTTGCAAATCAATATCAAATTTTAGAGCGCCTTGAGGGTGACGAAAGTTACGGCCGCTTGGCTAAAAATCTCCGCGACGGCCATGAGTTCCTGTATCGGGAGGTATTGAGTTGGATTTCGCCTGAAATGGACAAAGCCACAACCCGATTTGTTCTCGATGCACTCAGCCTGTATCAGACTCTGCACAGTAGCTGGCTACGTCTTGGCAGCCCTGCGGAGATTAAAGAGTCCGATGTTCAATGGCCGGGTTTTGACGGCAACAACGAAGGCGCGCTGTATGGCTTTACCTCTGCCTTGGCTGCGGATCGCCGCTATGTGGAACAACTAGGCGAGCACGGGGTTAACTCACATTCTGAAATGGAATCAACATACCGAAAAATGATCGGTAAGTGGAAAGAGCTGGGCGAACCTCGCTCCCCGCTAACTATCGAACAGATTTCTGAGATTATCGCGGCGCGTGGATACTAATTCCTAGACCTATGGGGGCAAAGGTGCCCCTCCTTATCTGCTGAGGCTCGGTCAGCCCGTCACTTTTTTTGCCCACGGCCTGATCTCACTGGGCCATAATGATTCGTCGTCAATAGTCACTTTCAGCGTTATGCCTGCTCCCCTTTCCGATGCCATCCTTTTTGCAGTTGCGAGCCTCGTTGATGATGCTCAGAGTGAGGATCGGCGCGACCCTACACACTCACAGATTGACTTCATTGTAGGTCGAGCGAGCTTGACCGCCGGAGACCCGAAAGCGCATGGCCAGACGGTCGGTAAAGCCAAGCGAATACGCGCAGTGTTGAGTTGGGCATTGGCCAATAATCGCCCGCAAGGCGAAGCACTGGTGGAAAGCCTTATCAGCTTTCTTCGGGCCGCTGGCGGTTTCCGGCCGGATTCCAGCAACTACGTTGGTACTGAGCCGATCAAGAACGCGGTCAATGCCTTCCGTGCAGAGGGGTTCATACTATCTTCGGACGGCGAGCTGCATCCGCTGGTATTGGATAATCTCACTGGCGTACAGATGACCGAGGCCCTCAAGCGATACATCCGACGGGCACAGCACGGTAATGAAGATGCCGCTCTTATAACTGGTACGGCAAAAGATCTTCTAGAGGCTACTGCTGCCCATGTGCTTGTTGAGCGCACCGGGTTGTACCCGACAGGTGCTAACTTTGAAGCGCTGCTCGGGATGGCATTTGTTGCGGTCGGCATGGTCACGGCCGCACATCCAGTTCAGCCCAGTGAACCATGGAAGTGCAAGATCGAGCGTGGACAGTTCACTTTGGCGCTCGGCATAAATGGGATGCGAAATAAGCAAGGCACTGGGCACGGACGCCCTTGGTTGCCGACCGTGACGGATGTACAAGCCAAGAATGCAGTGCGCTCCATGGCCAACATCGCGGAATGGCTGTTGCACGCGCACGAACAAACGCCTTGATCGTCTTGTAGCGTTGGAGCGTATCGCAGGCGACCACGGCGTAGCTCGCGGTGCAGAATATGCACCAGTCCCTGTGCAGCGAATGATCTGAGTAATTGCGGGCGGTGCCATCGACTCGTTAATCAAGACGGAACTAAGGCACCGTGCATATCACCAACTTGTTTGCATCGCGTTGACGACCACCATCGCGGCGCACTCCAGATGCGCAGAACAGCAAGGATACCGTAGACGATTACGGCTTCGCAGATTATTGTTACTACGCTTAAATTGCGCCCCGCTGCGTCAAGTGCGGCTGGCAAGCCGGTCACTATGGTGGCAAGGAGGTCTAAGGTAATGTCATTTTTCATTTTGAATTCCTTCGTAGATGATGAAGATTGAATTCTGAGACTGGTTTGCCAAAAACTTAGAAAAACATTTTTGTACCTGATCGGGCTTAACGCCCTCTGTTGCCGCTATCCGCCGTAGGCATGGAAGCTCTAACATACGCAGGCGCAACTCGATGGGAGTGGCAAATCGCCTGCAATGGCTTGTTCCGACCATTTGCTCTCGAACCCAAGGGGGGGGGGGGGGAGGGACAAGGCATGCCCCTTGTCGAATCGTGAGATCAGTCAGCCCGTCAAAATTTTTCGCGCACGCGCGTGGACGAAGTGGTCGAATTACTTTTGTAACGACATACTGGTTGTTCCTCAACCTCCACACCATTCACATGCAAGACTTCACTTTGGCATTTCAATGGGTAGTAACCGTCCTGTTCATCTTGGCGAGCGTGCAGATGGCGCGTTCTGTGGCTCAGTCCCATCGCCGCCTCCAAGAGCTTGCAGGTGAACTTGCGGACATGAAGAAGTCGCTACATTCGTTTGGTGTAATGGTTGGCTGATACGGTCAGAGAGCAGTGGACTCTAACCCTAGCGTATAGCGGTTGCGCCCCTCAGTCTTGGAACGATACAGCGCGTTGTCCGCAGCCTTCAGAACACTGTCACGTTCAACAGAGCAGCCCTGAACAATGCATCCTCCAAGGCTAATAGTAACCCGTCCCACCGATGGGAAAGTGTGCTGTTCAATGTTGTGGCGCAGCTTCTCTGCAACACCTGCAAGTTCAGATGGACTCGTCACCGGATACATCATCACGACAAATTCTTCGCCGCCGTAGCGGGCGACAAAATCTGTGGCACGTACCGAACTTGTGATCTGGCCAGCAATCCCTGTCAGCACTTGATCGCCGACATCGTGGCCATAAGTGTCATTTACGTGTTTGAAGTGATCGGCGTCAATTAGCAGCACGCCATAGGCTTGTTGGGTACGAGCAGAGAGTGCGTGTAGTTCGGCCAATTTCAAGTCAAAGGCACGGCGGTTCGCCACACTGGTTAGCCCATCTGTCAATGCCTGCTGCGCGAGTGCATCGTTGGCGAGTCCTAGCGCCCTAGTGCGATCCTTGACCCGTTGCTCTAGCAGTTCGTTGGCCTCGACCAGCTCCTGACGGCTCGCAGCTAGATCGCTGGACGCTGTCTGGATAGCCTTCGCCAGCGTACGTAGTTCTTGCGGCAGGCGCTTGGGTACCTCGACTTGATCCGCGTCTTTCCCCAAGCGCTTCACTGCCAGTTCAAGCAACGTAATGGGCGCATTTATAAAGCCGGCGACCCGGTAGGCAAGCCAAGCTGCGCCCAATGCTATCAACAAGGTCACGACTACCATTTGCAGCGCCAGTCGGCGCAACGGGCCATAGGCCACGTCAACTGGCTGACGGAGTACAATCCGCCACCCCAGATGTTGGTCTGGTGTTTGGGGTAGGCTTGCTTGGGCCGTCACATAGGTATGTTGGTCAGCCCAGATTATTTCACTCGCATTGACTCTGAGTTCGTTACTTTGTTTAAACGACGTCTTGCCGGTATCGGCAAACGGATACAACGTTACTCCTTCACGATTTAGGATGTAGAACTGCATTTGGCGTGATTCGGCATCATCAGGCAACAACGTTTCGGCCAGACGAGTGACCCAACTCCAGTGGAGATGCGCACCAAGAACACCTAGCAGTTCGCCTTTCATATTTTGTACTGGCGCTGCAATATCTATAAAGCGTAAGGGTTCGTTGGCATTTTCGCGTGGCAAAAGGCGGCTAAGCAGGACAGCTTCATGCACATCTCCCATCCAAGGAGCTGAGCGCCCGACTTTGAACCACTCACGTTGGGTGACGTCCTTTCCAAGCAGCATTTTTCCCGCAGCAGCGATCACGGCCCCTTCTGGAGTGGCAACTCCTATCCATGCATATTCGGCGCGTAAGCTCCGCTTACTGTCTATGCGTTTCTGCAATAAAGCGACGCTTTCGGTGGACTGCATTAGATCAGGGGTACGGGATAGTTCGATAATCTCCGCGCTGCGATCACTTAATCCTGCCACGATCAATTCCGATGCCGCATGTACCCGCGCTTGTAACTCGTTCTGAATAGATTTTTGCAGCAAATCGCTGAACCAGACACCCCAAAGGAGACTGGATGAAACTAGCACTACAAAGGTGAGGATGCCGAAGGCGAGGGCGAGCTGAGTGCGAAAGCTGGATCGACTAAAAAATGAAATTTCCATTTTGATAATTTATTTTTATCCGATATAACTACTCTGTTACACTAGTTTGTAAAAAGCAAGCCCGACTCATCCTATTAAGTGCTTTCAGTGGTGATTAAGTTGAACTCTTTACCTGACCGACTTACCAGAATAAGGAAGCTATTCGTCGGACTGATGTTTGCTTCGCTACTACCACTGGTTATAGGTATGGCGGTGTTGCTATTTCACATCTTCCGTCAGCAAGATGAACACGCTAGAACGATGGCGATAGCGCGCGCACGTACAGTGATGTCCGTACTGGACCGCGAATTCTTACGTACCCATAGTGTACTTAAAACGTTGGGTAATAACGGACTTTGGCAAGAGCGGCGTTTTGCTGAGTTCCATGCCGAAGCACAGCAGTCCGCAAGGGACCTTGGCGCTAGTAGCATCCTCTTACTCGAACCGGGTGGTCAGATGATTCTGTCTACCAAGCGCCCATTTGGTACAGCACTTCCCACCCTGCGCTCAGCCCCGCTATTGGCACAGACCATCAGTACCGGATTGCCGGGCATTTCCAGTTTGTTTGTGAATCCGGTGGATCGCCAATACATCTTCACTCTATCTGTGCCGCTGCGCCAGAATGGCGAAGTGACATACTCCCTGAACGCGACCTATACTCCCGATGCATTGGACAACATCCTTGCAGAGCAGAAGCTATCGAAGAGCTGGCGTGCAGCCATCATTGATACTCAGGGGAAAATCGTCACACGCACGCATGAAGCTGCTCGGTTTACAGGGCGCCCCGTGCTTGCAAAACTTCTCGAAAAATTAAACACCGACAACGAAGGTGCCTACGATGATGTGACGCTGGACGGCATACCTGTTATGACAGCATTTAGTCGATCTTCGGTAAGTAAGTGGAGCGTCGTCATCGGCATACCGCTGGAAGAAGCCGCTGCGCCAGTGCGCGCCTTTGTACTTCAAGCCGTCGCTTTGCTGACCCTGACTTTGATAATTGGCATGGCGATTATCTGGTGGCTAAGCGCCTATCTCAATAAATTGGCCAATGCCATGTTAAGCGAACGTGGCGAAGCAGCGGCACGCGATGAGGGGCAACTGCTGCCCTAGCGTACCTCAATATCCAGCAGGACATACTGGTTCGGCAATGCGGCGGGGGCAATGATGCCAAGATCAACCAGTCTCACAGCAGTGTTTTTATCACTGATATAAACATCGCGTTGAAATGGGGCAGAGTCATATATGGCATCCTCCAGTGCTTGGCTCAACGATCGGTCGGCGTCAAATAGGGTGCGCAGTACAGAGCGCGGGATCGCTAGTACGGGTTCATTTAGGCGATGTTGCGTGTGCAACAATAGGGCAAATTGCAGTTCATGTTGCTGCATTGGCAGTTCATCGCTTCGTGAAATAGCGATGGTATAGTGGGTTGAGCGCAGGCATTCCGGGTCTGAGCAGTCATCCCTTACTAGAAAATTCTTCTCTGGAGCCGCCTTGCCTTGCGTCAGGGCTAAAAGAGCCGCTGGTACTTCAATTTATCTCGAAACGGGTAGCTTGGCCCGCATCGCCACGAATATCGATGAAGTAGCCTCCGTCTGGAGCATCCCAAGTTCCGCCGTCGCTGGCGATGTTATAAGCGAACGAAAAAGTTGCCATAGAGGTAAGTTCAATTGGCAGCCGCCAATCGCGGGTGGTTTTTAGTCTTCAGTGAAGTCTGGCTTGTCCTTGTGCCCCATGATCCAGTCAAACAGACCGTCGATATCCCGATGTGAATAGTTATAGTGTCGCCTGCGCAACCTCGCTTGTGGACTATTGTTTTCCGCTACCTGCATCACCTCCTCGATTTCATCGGGCGTCAGGTGCTTTCTTAGTCGTTTACGTACTCGGCAACTGAGTTGGTGCCATTTCAGGGACTTGGGGCGCTTGCCGCGTGCTTGCAGGCGGCTTATGAGCACCACCGACAGGTCAGCTGGAATTTTGGTACCTCGCGCCGCAGCGACAGGCTCGTTGAGGGCATCGGCGAACGAGAGCAGCCCTTTGCTGGTGTCTACATTGACGCCGCCGACAACCTGCTTAAGATACTCAAGGAAAAAGTTCGAAAATTCCAAGTCAACGAACTCTTCCCCAGAGCTGATCTTGGTTACCCAGCAGAAATCGGTACCCCAGTCATAGAATTCCATTTTGACTACGCGCCCGAAGAGCGCATGCACCGCAACGTCAAGTCGCCGACGGGCTATCTTTGGGGTGATGCCGGTACGCGCGGCAAACTCCTTCACAGGGATCGAGATCAATGCCCCCCAATGGGGGTGGGTGCCGACCGCGTTCTGACTGACAACGCTGACTAAACGGCGCAATATGTAACGTTCGTCTATGGACAGGCCGCGCGCGCTGTCTGCGAGCGCCTGTTGCCTTATTTGCTCTCGCTGTTGCTCTGTTTCCTCAGGCGGCAATACCTCCATGCTGCTGTCGCGCGCAATTACATCAATATGCATTTTTTACCTCGACGGACACCTCTGCCTTTGGCTTCAACTTCGGCCGCGCCAGCTCAGCATCACCATCGGTCAGGCACATGAATTGAACCTCTGCCTTGGGGTAGTTGCCCAACAAGAACGGCGGCTGCGCTTCCTGCGTGCTGACGACCTGTAACGACTTCCCTTGTTTGGCGCAGTGGGCGCTGGCCTCTTGGAAGGCTTCGGCCTTGAGCGTACCGGAGCCACTAAACCCGGTGGCAGCTTGGCGGCTGACCATGTAGGTATCCTTGCCGATTGGGATGATGCCGGAGTTGCTGGCGCAGCCGGCGACGAGCATTAGGCTCGCCAATTTTATTTTTTTCAAGCGTCTACTCTCTGTTATGGGCGTGCCGGAATGGGGAAGATTACCCGTGGCGTGACGCGGATGATACCGCGAAGATGAATGAATGCCAACTGCCTCTCCGAATGCAAAAGAACCCGTGCTTGTTGCCTTTGGCAATGCGGTTCGTGCTGCGCGTGCCGCAGTAGGCATCTCTCAGGAGGAACTTGCTCATTTGAGCGGAATTGACCGCTCCTATCTTGGAGCAATCGAGCGTGGTGAGCAGAACGCGGGTCTACTCCATTTGGCCCGCATAGCTGACGCGCTCGGCGTCAAGCTGGCGGAATTGACCGTGGATGCAGGGCTGTAGCGCGGGATGTTGACGCGCCACACGGTGTGCATGCCATCAATTGGTAAAGAATTGCTGTAGCAAGGGCAACAGCTTGGGTGCATTTTCCAGCCCGGCGTCCAAGACCTTCATGGTGAGGTGCTTCAAGCTCTCGCCGCGTAATTCTTTGAGCTGGTTCAGCAAGCTAAGTTTTTCATCTTCTGGAAGATCGGATTGTTCGATCCGTTCGCCGATCAGATCCTTAATTGTGTCGTCGTGCAGTTTTACCGTAACGGTTCCCAGTATGGCGGTAAGCCCGCCGTCATCTGCGAGAAAATCTAACCCGCGTGCAGTGATTCTTGCTCCGCTGCTCATCCAATGGCCATCAAGACCTTGCTGAAGCCCAGCTTCGACCAATCCGTGAGCTTCGAGGTAGAGCAAATTGGCCGTGTACTTGTCGTCCTCTGCTTCCGTCATTTCACGGGACGGGAAGACCTGCTGCGGCAAGCCAGCGTAGTGGTCTGACAAGAATTCCAACATCTCGCGCTGCAACTCTCGATCAAGTTTCATCTATCCCTCCAATTTTAGAATATTGGAAACTTATCATATCTCGGGCTGCCGTGGAGCCGACCTCCATGCTTTGCCGGAGTTGTCGCATGCGGCGGGGAAAGTGTTGAGTAAAGTGGGGTACAAGTGGGGTACAAACCTCGCCGCAGATCGCAAGCAAGAAAAAAGGGTTACACGCCGAAGCCTGTAACCCTTTGTTTTTCCTGCTGAATTTTGGTGCCGACTGCCGGTTTCGAACTGGCCACCTGATGATTACAAATCAACTGCTCTACCAAATGAGCTAAGTCGGCGAAACTTGTACGGGGCGAATTATACGCTATTTGATACGCGTGAGGGTGGGGCGGCCGCCCTTTTTGGGTGGCGTACCATCATCGTCCGGCGTACCGGACGGTGCGCTTTCCGTGGCCGCAGGGCTGGCGGCGGGACTGGCAGCAGGGGCCAGCGACAGCGTCGGTGCGCTATCTTCTTCCTCGTCTTCCAGCTCGTCCTCACCCATGCCCAGCGTCGGCTCGAAGGCCATGCCCTGACCGTTTTCGCTGGCGTAGATGGCGATCACATTGTTGACCGGCACGAAGATCTCGCGCGACACGCCGCCGAAACGGGCGTGGAAGCGGATCGCATCGTTGTCCATCTTCAGGCCGGAAGTGGCGCCGAAGCTGATGTTGAGCACGATTTCGCCGTTTTTCACGTATTCCATTGGCACCGTGGTAGCACGGTCGACTTTGACGGCCAGATACGGCGTGTAGCCGCTATCGGTGCACCATTCGTAAATGGCGCGCAGCATATAGGGCTTGGTAGAAATTTCAGACATGGGCTTCCAGACTGCGATAAAACCCGGCGCGCCGCCAGACTGAGCCAGCAAACGCGCCGATAGACTTCAAGAACAGCGGTGCTGCGCTTAGCGGCGCATTACCTTTTCCGACGGGGTCAGCGCTTCGATATAGGCTGGGCGCGAGAAGATGCGCTCGGCGTATTTCATCAGCGGTGCCGCGGTTTTCGACAGTTCGATGCCGTAGTGGTCGAGGCGCCACAGCAGCGGAGCCACGGCTACGTCCAGCATGGAGAACTCGTCGCCCAGCATGTACTTGTTCTTGAGGAACAGCGGAGCCAGCGTGGTCAGGCGGTCGCGGATTTCAGCGCGGGCCTTGTCGTGGCTCTTGTCGTTGCCCTTGGCGCGCTCGCTTTCCAGCGTGTGCACGTGCACGAACAGTTCTTTTTCGAAGTTGAACAGCATCAGACGGGCACGCGCGCGCATCAGCGGGTCGGCTGGCATCAGTTGCGGGTGCGGGAAACGCTCGTCGATGTACTCGTTGATGATGTTCGATTCGTACAGAATCAGTTCGCGTTCCACCAGAATCGGCACCTGACCATAAGGATTCATGGTCGAAATGTCTTCCGGTTTGTTGAACAGGTCAACGTCGCGCACTTCGAAGTCCATGCCTTTTTCAAACAGGACCAGACGGCAGCGTTGCGAAAATGGGCAGGTCGTACCCGAGTAGAGAACCATCATTTTTTATAGTTCCTTAGAAACAAAAAGGATGAGGCCGCGAACGGCTCATCCTGAATCGCTAGCCCGCCAGTGCGGGCATCGCAAAAACAAGCGCCGGCGAACCGGCGCTCTCGATTTGGTTTTACTTCACTTCTTTCCAGAAGGACGCGTTCAAACGCCATGCCAGGAAGGCGAACAAGGCCATGAACATGACCACGACTACACCGAGTTTCTTACGGGTAGCAGCAGCCGGTTCGGCCATCCACTCCATGTAACCGACCAGATCGCCGACAGCATTGTCGAACTCGATCTTGCTCAGTTTCCCTGGAGTAACTTGTTCGAAGCCATCGAACTGGTGCGTCATTTTACCGGCTTCGTGCGGATCCGGCACTTCCTTCATTTTAACCTTTTGTTCACCTTGCAGCTCCCACAGTACATGCGGCATCGCTGCATTGTTCAGAACCAGGTTGTTCCAGCCGGTTGGGCGGGTGTCATCCTTGTAGAACGTACGCAGGTAGGTGTACAGGTAGTCGGCGCCGCTGCCGGCGTTCGATGCCTTGGCACGGGCGATCACCGACAGATCTGGTGGTACCACGCCGAACCATGCTTTGGCATCCTTCGGCTGCATGGTGGTGGTCATCATTTCGCCCACTTTTTCACCAGTAAACAACAGGTTAGCCTTGATCTGGTCTTCCGTCAGACCGAGGTCCTTGAGGCGGTTGTAACGCATCGAGGACGCATTATGGCAGTTCAGGCAGTAATTGACGAACAGTTTCGCGCCATTCTGCAGGGCAGCCATGTTGTTGGAACGGTCCGGGGCCTTGTCGAGAGCGACGCCGCCTTCGTTGGCCAGTGCCAGTGCCGGCACCAGAGCCAGCATGGCGAGCAGTTTTTTAGGGAAATTCATGTAATGTCCTTTTTATACTTTAGCCAAGTCGATCAGTGCGCGTGGTACACAACGCGGTCCGGCACTTTCTTGAACGTGCCCATGGCGCTCCACCAAGGCATGAACAGGAAGAAGCTAAAGTAGAGCAGCGTGCAGACTTGCGAAATAATCGTACGGCCTTCCGTTGGTGGCAGGGTACCCAAGTAGCCCAGCGTCAGGAAGCTCAGGAAGAACACGGCGTACACATATTTGTGCCAGTCAGGACGGTAGCGGATCGATTTCACTGGCGATTTATCCAGCCAAGGCAGGAAGGCCAGAATCACTACCGAACCACCGAAGAACACCACACCCCAGAACTTCGCATCGAGTACCTGTGGCAGCATGCCGACCACGGCCACCAGAGCGATCGCGGCGATGGCGGTCTTGGTGGTACGGGCCAGATTCGACTTCAGCCACACGAAGCTGACGTAGCCAGCAACGAAGAACATCAGTACCCACATGAAGTCTGCGGTGGTAGCACGCAGCACCGAGTAGAACGCTGTGAAGTACCAGGTTGGTGCAATGTGCAGCGGGGTTTTCAGCGAATCGCCCGGCAGGAAGTTGTTGTATTCCAGGAAATAACCGCCCATTTCCGGCGCGAAGAATACGACGGCGCTGAAGATGGTCAGGAAGATCGATACGCCGAACAGATCGTGTACGGTGTAGTAAGGGTGGGAAGGGATCGAATCCACTGGATGGCCATCGGCGCCCAGGTTTTCTTTCACTTCGATACCGTCAGGGTTGCTCGAACCCACTTCGTGCAGTGCGATCAGGTGAGCTGCAACCAGACCCAGCAGAACCAGCGGAATCGCGATCACGTGGAAGGCGAAGAAGCGGTTCAGGGTAGCGTCGGAAACAACGTAGTCACCACGGATCCACAGCGACAGGTCAGGGCCGATCAGCGGAATCGCACCGAACAGGTTGACGATCACCTGGGCGCCCCAGTACGACATCTGGCCCCATGGCAGCAGGTAGCCGAAGAACGCTTCGGCCATCAGGCACAGGAAGATGGCGAAACCGAACAGCCAGATCAGCTCACGTGGCTTGCGGTACGAACCGTACAGCAGACCGCGCGTCATGTGCAGGTAGACGATGATGAAGAACGACGAAGCGCCGGTCGAGTGCATATAGCGCACCAGCCAGCCCCACGGTACTTCGCGCATGATGTATTCCACCGAAGCGAAGGCCAGCAGCGCGTCCGGTTTGTAGTGCATGGTCAGGAAAATACCGGTAACGATCTGCAGCACCAGTACCAGCATGGCCAGCGAGCCGAAGATGTACCAGAAGTTGAAGTTCTTAGGAGCGTAGTATTTGCCCCACTGGTCGTTCCACAGTTTGCTCAGCGGGAAGCGGTCATCGACCCAGCCCAGGGCTTTTTGTGCAGCCGGCGCGTCGGCCGGGAATTTGGTCTCTTTGAAAGCCGCCATGATTTATGCCTCGCCTTTCTCGTCTTTACCGATCACCAGCTTGGTGTCGCTCAGGAACATGTGACGCGGAACTTGCAGATTGTCCGGTGCCGGTTTGTTCTTGAACACGCGGCCAGCCATGTCGAAGGTCGAGCCGTGGCATGGGCACAGGAAGCCGCCTTCCCAGTCGTCCGGCAGCGATGGCTGCGGACCAGGGGTGAATTTCGACGATGGGGAGCAACCGAGGTGGGTGCAGATACCCACGGCCACCAGAATTTCCGGTTTGCGCGAGCGGTGTTCGTTGCGGGCATATTCCGGGGTGAATTCGTCCGGATTACGTTTCGATTCAGCGTCGGCCACTTTGCCGTCGGTGTTTTTCAGCGAGGCGATCATCTCAGGCGTACGCTTGATGATCCAGACGGGCTTACCGCGCCATTCCACGGTTTTCATTTCGCCCGGATTGAGGCTGCCAATATCCACTTCTACCGGTGCGCCGGCGGCCTTGGCGCGCTCGGACGGCTGGAACGTACTTACCAACGCGCCAGCGGTTGCCAGCCCCACTACACCACCCGCCGCGCCAGTAGCGACGAGCAATCCGCGTCGGCCGGAATCGACCTGCTTTTCGTTACTCATACAAACCCCAATCAGTCAAAGTGCGAACAAAATCCGAAACCGCAAACACCAAAATCGGAAGCGAAAACCCCATAAACGGAGCTTCTTGCAACCTTAAATTATAGGGTAAGCAGTTTTCGAACTAAAGAAAAAATCCTCCTCGGGCCCCGCATGTTGCTGCAGAATGCGCCGTTGCGCGCTTGAATTCTGCAGGGTGATGCCCTACTTGGGGGCGCGCAAACGGTAGATATTGATGCAAGACAAATTTATAGCCTAAAACCGCACCAAAATGCGCATCTGATAGCGGTGTTTTGAATCTGATTGAAAAAATAGTATGATCCAAGCGCGGTTTTGTTCACAATTGACCACACAGCGGGGATAAAAAATATGGCAATGATGCAGGAATTCAAAGAATTCGCAATGAAGGGCAATGTGGTCGATCTGGCAGTCGGTGTGATCATCGGCGGCGCCTTCGGCAAGATCGTCGACTCGCTGGTCGCCGATATCATCATGCCACCCATCGGCAAGTTGTTTGGCGGTCTGGACTTTGCCAACTACTACATCGGCCTGAATGGCCAGGCGTCCAATCTGAGTCTGGTGGAAGCCAAGAAGCTGGGCGCCGTGTTCGCTTACGGTAACTTCGCCACCATCCTGCTCAATTTCATTATTCTGGCTTTCGTGATTTTCCAGATGGTGCGTCTGATGAACAAGGCGCGCAATCTGAGCCACAAGCAGGCTGAGGAAGCGGCTGAAGCGGCGCCAGCACCGGTACCGGAAGACATCGCTCTGCTGCGCGAAATCCGCGACTCCCTGAAAAATAAACTGCTGCCGTCTGCGTGACGGCGAGGCCTACGGCAATGCGACGACTCTGGTTATTGTTTGCTCAAACGGTGACCGTGTTACTGGCACTGTATATGGTGTACAGCGCCGTAGGACCGGAGCGGCGTCAGGCTGCGCGTCCGCAGCAGATGGGCGATGCCGAGCATCCGGCTGTGATGCTGGAAGCGCGTCCGTCGAAAGCACCGGTCGCGGCAGCCGGTTCCTATCGTGCAGCGGCAGCGCGTGCCATGCCGGCCGTGGTCAACATCCTCACCAGCAAGAAGCCCAAGCGGGGCAAGCACCCGCTGCTGCGCGATCCCTTCTTTAAAAAATTCTTCGGCGAACGCGACCACGATGGCGAAGCCGACGAAGAAGAATCCAGTCTGGGTTCGGGCGTGATCGTTTCGGCCGAAGGCTATATCCTCACCAACAACCATGTGTTGGAAGCGGCCGACGAAATCGAAGTGGTGCTGGCCGATGGCCGCAAGGCGGCCGCCAAGGTGGTGGGCACCGATCCCGAGACGGATCTGGCAGTGATCAAGATCAGTCTGGAAAAGCTGCCCGTGATGGTGCTGGGGCAGGTCGATCAGGTGCAGGTGGGCGATGTGGTGCTGGCTATCGGCAATCCCTTCGGCGTGGGCCAGACGGTCACCATGGGCATCATCTCTGCGCTGGGCCGCAACAATCTGCACATCAACCATTTCGAGAATTTCATACAGACGGACGCGGCCATCAATTTCGGCAATTCCGGTGGCGCGCTGATCGATACCAATGGCAACCTGCTGGGCATTAATTCCGCCATCTATTCGCAGACGGGCGGCTCGATCGGCATAGGCTTTGCCATACCCGTTTCCACTGCTAAATCGGTGATGGAAGCCATCATCAGGAACGGGCAGGTGGTACGGGGCTGGCTGGGCGTGGAAACGCAGGAAATTACGCCGGAACTGGCCAGCAGCTTCGGCCTTAAGCGCCAGAGCGGCGCCATCATTGCCGGCGTGGTGAAGAACGGACCGGCCGATCATGGCGGGGTGAAACCGGGCGATATCCTGCTGACTGTCAACGAGCAGGCGATTACCGATACCAACCAGATGCTGAACGTGATTGCCCAGCTGGTGCCGGGCGAGCAAGCCAGCCTCAAAGTATTACGCAAGAATCAGGAAAGCACGCTCAGTGTCAAAGTGGGCAAGCGCCCCAGCAGCAAGCGATAAGGAACAACATGCATTTACGCGATCTCAAGCATTTTCTGTCCGAACTGACGGAGAACAACAACCGTCCATGGTTCATCATGAACAAGCCCCGCTACGATATTCTGCGCGCGGAATTCCTGCAGGTGGTGACGGAAATGATTGCCGAACTGGGCAAGTTCGATCCGGCCGTGAAGTTCTGCGATCCCAAGAAAGCCATGTTCCGCATCAATCGCGACGTCCGCTTTGCCCATGACAAAAGCCCGTACAAGACGCGTTTCTCGGCGGCGGTAGCGCCCAACGATATGCGCCGCCCCAGCAAGGCCGGTGGTCCCACCTATTACATGCAGATCGATGCGGCAGGCCGCATGCTGTTCGGTGCGGGCGAGTACATGCCGCCACCACCGCGCCTGAAAGCGCTGCGCCAGCTGATGGTGGACGATGCCGCCGGTTTTACTAAAGTGTTGAAAAACAAGAAGTTGCGTGCGACCTTCGGCGATATCCAGAACGAAGGCAAGCTGCAGCGCCCGCCCAAGGGCTTTGATCCCGAGCACGAGCATATCGAGTACATCAAGCTGAAAAGCTTCTTTGTCTGGACTGAGATCGATCTGCCGCTGAACCAGCCGGAATTGCTGGTGCCGACGCTGGTCAGCGGCCTGAAAGATGCCTATCCGCTGGTGCAGTGGATGCGTACGGCCAAAGAGGAAATCAGCGAAGAATGAGGACTGACAGTGGCCAGCGGCCACTGTCGCTAGTCGTGTTTAGCGCTGTACGGCTTCGTCGCGTGGATCGCGCGCCAGCAGGCGCGCTACCATCACTGGCGGCTGATCGCCATCGAACAGCACGCCGGCCACGGCATTCGTGATCGGCATATCTACGCCCAGCTTGGCCGCCAGCTCGCGTACGGCCTTGGCGCAGGGCACACCTTCGGCTACATGGCCCAGTTCCTGCACGATCTGATCGAGCGCCTTGCCTTGCGCCAGCCCCAGACCCACGCGGCGGTTACGCGACAGATCCCCCGTGCAGGTGAGGATCAGATCGCCCATGCCGGTCAGACCCATAAAGGTTTCTGTCTGCCCGCCCAGCGTAGTGCCGAGACGGGTAATTTCAGCCAGCCCGCGCGTAATCAGCGCGGCGCGTGCATTCAGACCCAGTCCCAGCCCATCGGCCACGCCGGTGGCGATGGCCAGCACATTCTTGACGGCGCCACCCACTTCCACGCCAGCCAGATCGGTACTGGAATACACCCGCAGATTGCCGCCATGCACGGTGGCGACCACGCGTTCGCGCAGCGTTGCGTCGCTCGATGCAATGGTCAGGGCACACGGTAGGCCGCGTGCCACTTCCTGCGCGAACGACGGGCCGGACAGAGCGCCGCCGGCCACACTGTCGCCCAGCACTTCGCGCACGATCTGGTGCGGCAGCAAGCCAGTCTCGTATTCAAAGCCTTTGCACAGCCACACCACATTGGGGATAGGGTAAGCCTTGAGTTGCGCCAGCAGCGGGCGCAGACCGGCCACAGGGCAGGCTGCAATCAGCAGGCTGTCGGGGCTGGCCACATGGGCCAGTGCGGCAGCGAAATCGCCGCTGACCTTGAGGCCGGCAGGGAAGGGCTGATCGGGCAGGTAATCCTGATTGACGCGCGCTGCGGCCATGGCTTCCATAGCGGCGCTGTTGCGGCCCCATAGCAGCACATCGTGACGCTGGGCCAGCGCCATGGCAACTGCCGTGCCCCAGGCGCCAGCGCCCAGCACGGTGACCTGACGGACAGCCGTCGTTTGTTTAGTTGAATCTTGCATACTACCTCGTTGGCCAGACGGCGCACTCGCGCCGTGGCAACATTATATGCCCCAGACTTCGGTACTCTTGACGTAACCGCTCAGGCCGTCGCGATGACGCACCTTGATCCAGCCGTTGGCGGCCGGTTCCAGTACTTCGAGCAGTACGCCTTTGTCAGCAGTGAAGGCGGGGCTGGCATTGTCTTCGGCGGTGGCGCGCACTTTGGCGTTGGCCACACGCACGATGACGTTGTGTTTGGCGCTGAGGCCTTTGGCTTCGGTCCACGCCAGTTCGCCGCCCACATCGCGTACTTTGAGCCAGTCGCCATAGGCCAGCACCACTTCCAGCGGTGCGCCACGGGGCACGACATACAGCTTGCCGCCTTTGGTGGAAGGGGCGTCATACAGGATTACAGGGGCGGCACCCACGGTTTTGAAGTCGAACGCATGGCTGCTGGTCGCGGCCAGCATCAGGGACAGACTGATCAGAAAGCGGGGAAAGGTCATGGACTAGTCTAGCAGCAGATGGCAGCGCGGGCGCTACCTATCGGTATCGGGGGTGTTGCAGCTGCCGGACGGGCGTCCGGCAGCAGGAACCAGCCAGCTAAGACGTGCTTAGTGGGTGGTGGCGCCGTCAGCGGCGGCAGCTGGTGCAGCAGCAGCGGCTTCAGCCATTGCTTGCAGACGTTGCTGGTAGAACACTTCGAAGTTGATTTCTGCCAGATGTACTGGAGGGAAACCGGCACGGGTGATCACGTCAGCGATGTTGGCACGCAGGTAAGGGTAAACGATGTTAGGGCAACCGATGCCCAGCAGCGGATCCAGCTGTTCGGCTGGAATGTTGCGTGCTTCGAAGATACCGGCTTGTTTGCCTTCTACCAGGAAAGCGACCTTGTCTTTGACTTTAGCGGTCACGGTGATGGTGACGGTCGACTCGAAGATGCCTTCGGCCAGTGGCGTAGCGCCAACGTCCAGAGCGACTTCGATGCTAGGAGCTTCTTGTTCCAGGAAGATCGCTGGGGAATTTGGTTGTTCCAGCGACAGGTCCTTCAGGTAGACGCGTTGGATTTGGAAAACTGGTTGTTGAGTTTCGTCAGACATGGAACGCTTTCGTTGTAGTGAAATCGAGCGGCTTGCGCCGCTCCGAGAATGTTTGCTTGGTTGTACTGCCATCCAAACGCGAGGGCAATTGTATCAAAATCATTATGATTTCAAAGCTTTTCAACCATGCTGACGTTGTATTTAGTGGCGCTTAGCCATTTAACAAGGGGGTAAGGCCACCGGCTTGATCGAGCGCATACAGATCGTCGAAACCGCCCACGTGGGTGTCGCCGATATAAATCTGCGGTACGGTACGGCGGCCGGTCTTTTCCATCATGGCCATGCGCTGTTCCGGATCCAGATCAACCCGGATCTTTTCCAGCGTGGTCACGCCCTTGGATTCCAGCAGGCGTTCGGCGCGTACGCAGTAAGGGCATACGGCAGTGGTGTACATGATTACTCGGGCAGTCATGAGATTTCCTTCCTTTATTTCACCAGCGGCAGGTTGGCTTTTTGCCACGCAGCAACACCGCCATCCAGATTGACGACGTCGGTGAAGCCCGCTTTCAGCAGTTTGCCGGCGGCTGCACCGGAGCGCGCACCGCTGTGGCAGACCAGAATCACGCATTTGCTCTTGGCTTTTTCCAGTTCGCCGATGCGGCTGTCCAGATCGGCCAGCGGAATGTTCTTGGCGCCAGCTAAGTGACCAGTGGCAAATTCCGTTGCGTCGCGTACATCAACAATGGTGGCTTTGCCGCCATTTATCAAGACCGTGACTTCGTGCGGCGTGGCGCGTTTGCCGCGCTGGGTGAGTACCGGCCACAGCAGAGCACCGCCCGAAAGAGCCACGATGCCGATGACGAAAATATTATCAATGAAGAATTTCACAGGGATCCAATGGTTTAACTTAATCCGCGCATTATAAAATAGAAGCTGGAAGAGTTCTTGCAGTACCGGTTTTCCGTCCCGTTCACACTTTTTTGAAGATAGTTCACATGTATAAAATCGTTTTCATGCGCCATGGCGAGTCCACCTGGAACCTCTCGAACCGTTTCACCGGCTGGACCGATGTTGATCTGACCGAGAAAGGCGTGAGCGAAGCCAAAGCCGCCGGTAAAGTACTGAAAGATGCCGGTTACAGCTTCGATCTGGCCTACACCTCGGTACTGAAACGCGCCATCCGCACGCTCTGGCTGGCCATGGACGAGATGGATATGATGTATCTGCCAGTGAAAAACGACTGGCGCCTGAACGAGCGTCACTATGGCGCCCTGCAAGGTCTGGACAAGGGCGAAACCGCCGCCAAGTACGGCGACGATCAGGTGCTGGTATGGCGCCGCAGCTACGACACCCCGCCGCCAGCGCTGGAAGTGGGCGATGACCGTACTTCGTTCAACGACCCGCGCTACGCCGGTCTGAGCAAAGATCAGATTCCGCTGACCGAATGCCTGAAAGACACCGTGGCGCGCGTGATGCCCGTGTGGGAAGAAGAAATCGCCCCGGCTATCCGTGCTGGCAAGAAAATCATCATCTCGGCCCACGGCAACAGCCTGCGCGCCCTGATCAAGATGCTGGACGGTATCAGCGATAACGACATCGTCGGCCTGAACATCCCTAACGGCCAGCCGCTGGTGTACGAACTGGACGAAAATCTGAAGCCGATCCGTCACTACTATCTGGGCGACGCCGAAGCCATTGCGGCAGCGCAGGCTGCCGTAGCTAACCAGGGTAAGGCCAAGTAATTTGTCTCCTATTGCTCTCCCACGCTGGCGCGCTGCCCTGCAGCGCGCCGCTGTGCCGACCTTAGTATCCTTGCTGCTGTCGCTGCCGTTGCAGGGCGCGCAGGCAGCCACCTTCGGTAAAGCCACGGAACGCAGCAAGCAGAAAGCGGCGGCGGAAGCCGAGCGCGCCGGCCTGCAGCAAAAGCTCAGCGCGCTCAAGAAGGACATCAGCAAGACGGAAAGCGCCAAGGATGATGCGGCCGATACGCTGGCTGAATCGGAGCAGGCGATTTCCGACGCTAACCGTTCGCTGCGCGAGCTGGCGCAGGAGCAGGACGCCACCAACGTGCGGCTGCAGCAGCTGGCTGTCGAACACGAACGGCTGGCACAGGTGGTGGGACAGCAGAAGCAGCAGCTGGCCAGGCTGCTGCGCGAGCAGTATGTGGCCGGTAACGAAGACCGTATCAAGCTGCTGCTATCGGGCGATAACCCCAACCGTATCAACCGCGATCTGCAGATGATGGCCTATGTCTCGCAGGCCCAGGCACGGCTGCTGGAATCGCTGCGCGCCAACCTGAAAGCGGTAGAAACCAATCAGGCCGACGCGGAAAACGCCAAGGAAGAGCTGCAGGAAATCGCCGAAGAGCAGAAGCAGCAGAAGCAGAAACTGGAGCAGGAAAAGAGCCGGCGCGCGACGCTGCTGGCCAATCTGTCGAAAAAACTGGTGGCCCAGCGCAAGGAAGCGGGCAATCTGGAACGCGATGAACAGCGTCTGGGCGGGCTGGTGGATAAGCTCAACAAGCTGATACAGGAACAGGCCATTGCGGCGGCGGCCGAGAAAAAACGTCAGGAACAATTAGCTGCGGCACGGGCCGAAGCCAAGGCCAAAGCCGAAGCGGAAGCGCGTGCGCAGGCCAAGGCGGCGGCCGCCGAGGCCGAGCGCCAGCGGCTGGCCCGCGCGAATGGCGGCAAGGCCGGCAGCGTGAAGCCGGCCGACGAACCGAAAGTGGCGGTGCAGAAGCCGGTGGAAGCACCGAAGCCGCAGCCACGCGAGGAAGAAGCAGCCAGGCCGGCCGATATCGCACTGGCGCCAGCGGCGCCGGCCGGTGCTTTCGCCAGTCTGAAAGGGCAGTTGCGCCCGCCCGTGAGTGGCAAACTGGCGGCCCGCTTCGGCAGCAAACGGGGCGATGGGCCGAGCTGGAAGGGTGTGTTCATCCGCGCCAGCGAAGGCACGGGCATACAGGCTATTGCCGCAGGGCGGGTGGTATTTGCCGACTGGCTGCGCGGTTTCGGCAACCTGATCATCGTCGATCACGGTGGCCAGTACATGAGTATTTACGGGAATAACGAGACGCTGCTCAAGCGCATAGGCGAAATTGTCAAACCCGGCGATCAGATTGCCACGGCCGGTAACAGCGGCGGGCAGGAAGAATCGGGTCTATACTTCGAGTTACGCCATCAGGGCGCAGCATTCGATCCGGCTGGCTGGATCAAGTTTTAAGGTTTGCGGGAAAAATGGGCAACAAAGTCAAAAGCATGGTCCTGGTGGGACTGGGAATGGTGGCTGGTGTGGCCATCTCCCTGCAGTATCCCGCGATAGCGCAGAAAGCCAGCGGTTCGCCGCTGCCGCTGGAAGAACTGCGCCAGCTATCCGATGTTTTCGGCCTGATCAAAAGTGACTACGTCGAGCCAGTGGATGACAAGAAGCTGCTGACGGAAGCTATTTCCGGCATGGTGGCCTCGCTCGATCCCCATTCCGTCTACCTCGATAAGAAGGCTTTTGCGGAAATGCGCGAAACCGTCGAAGGCAAATTCGTCGGCATCGGCATCGAAGTGGGCATGGAGGATGGCTACCTGAAGGTGGTCTCGCCGATCGAAGATACGCCAGCGTTCAAGGCTGGTATCAAGGCTGGTGACCTGATCACGCGCATCGACAGCACGCCCATCAAAGGCTTGTCGCTGGATGAAAGCGTGAAGAAAATGCGCGGCGAGCCACGCACCAAGGTGGTGGTGACGATCAGCCGCAAGGATGAAGACAAGCCGCTGGTGCTGACCATCACGCGCGAAGAAATCCGCGTGCAGAGCGTCAAGGCCAAGATGGTGGAACCCGGTTATGCATGGCTGCGCATTTCGCAGTTCCAGGAGCCGACCGTGGAAGACATGGCCAAGAAGCTCGCCGCGCTGTATGCGCAGGACCCCCATCTGAAAGGGCTGGTGCTTGATCTGCGCAATGACCCCGGCGGCGTAGTACCGGGTGCGATTGGCGTTTCGGCGGCTTTCCTGCCGAAAGATGCCGTGGTGGTGTCCACCAATGGCCAGCTGGCCGATTCCAAACAGACTTTCTATGCCCGCCCAGAGTATTACATCGTGCGCGGCAAGAACGATCCGCTGGCCAAGCTGCCTGCTGCAATCAAGGATGTGCCGATGGTGGTGCTGGTGAATGCCGGTTCTGCTTCGGCTTCGGAAATCGTGGCCGGTGCGCTGCAGGACTACAAGCGCGCCATCATCATGGGTTCGCAGACTTTTGGCAAAGGCTCGGTGCAGACGCTGCGCCAGCTGACGGCTGATACGGCCGTCAAGTTGACCACGGCGCGCTACTACACGCCGCTCAACCGTTCGATACAGGCGCGCGGTATCGTGCCGGATCTGCTGGTGGATGAGAGCGCGGAAGGCGATGCCATGAAAGGCTTGCGCGTACGTGAAGCCGATCTGCAGAAGCATCTGAATAACGACAGTGATCCGGCAGCCGCCCAGTCGCAAGGGCCGCAGCGCGACGAGCTGGAAGAAGAACTGCGTGCGGTTGCGCTGGCGAAGAAATCCAAGCCGGTGGAATTCGGCTCCAAGGATGATTTCCAGCTGCAGCAGGCGCTGCGCCACTTCAAAGGCCAGCCCGTGCAGCTATCCAAGTCGGACGCACCAGCCGCGGCGGCTAGCGCGGCTGCTGCCTCGGCAGCTTCGGCATCGGCGTCTGCTACTGCCGCAGCTTCGGCTGCGGCCAGCGCCAAGTCTGCACCAGCGCCACGGCCATGAACGACCAGCAGTTGCTGCGCTACTCGCGCCATATTCTGCTCGACCAGATCGGTATCGAAGGCCAGCAGAAGCTGCTGGCGGCGCGTGCACTGGTGATCGGTGCAGGCGGCCTCGGTTCGCCGGCCGCGATGTATCTGGCTTCCGCTGGCGTGGGCCAGATCACGCTGGTGGATAACGACACGGTGGACCTGACCAATCTGCAGCGCCAGATCGCCCACACTACCGAGCGGGTAGGCCAGCCCAAGGCCGAATCGGCGCGTCAGACGCTGGGCCAGATCAATCCTGAAATCAGCGTGATCGCGCTCAACGAGCGCGCCGATGAAGCGCGCCTGCATGCGCTGGTGGCCGAAGCCGACGTGGTGCTGGACTGTACCGACAACTTCGCCACGCGCCATGCCGTCAATCGCGCTTGCGTAGCGCTGGGCAAGCCGCTGGTGTCGGGTGCCGTGATCCGTTTCGACGGCCAGATCAGCGTGTTCGATCCGCGCAGCGGCACCCAGCCCTGCTATTCCTGTCTGTTCCCGCAGGATCAGAAATTCGAAGATGTAGCCTGTTCGACCATGGGCGTGTTTGCGCCTCTGGTGGGCGTGGTGGGTGCCATGCAGGCAGCCGAAGCGCTCAAGCTGTTGATGGACGTCGGGACCTCACTGGCCGGCCGGCTGCTGATGCTCGACGGGCTGTATATGGAGTGGACCAGTATCGGTGTGGCACGCAACGGCGATTGTCCCGTTTGCGGCGGCTGCGCTGCCTAATATTCAAGCAATCAAGCACTCAAGCAAAAGGGGACTATCTTGCTGCTCAAACGACTCGCCATCATGCCGCTGGCACTGGCTGCTGCCTTTAGCGCACACGCTGCCAGCACCACCAAGTATCTGATCATCTCCGAAAACGCCAAGCAGATCGGCGCCCAGATCACCGAGCGTCTGGATGACGGTACTACCAAGGTGCGCTTCGAATTCAAGAACAATGGCCGCGGCCCCGATCTGACCGAACAGTTCCGCATGACGGCCGATGGCAGCATGACCAGCTACAGCGTGCAGGGTAATTCCACGTTTGGCGCCGTGGTCAATGAGCGTTTCGAGCGCAAGGGCGATCAGGCCGAATGGAAGTCCACTTCCGAGCAGGGCCAGAAGACTGTCAACGGTGCAGCGGGTTATTTGCCGCTGAATAGTTCGTTCGAAGTGGTGTCGGCATATATCGGCGTGCTGGCTGCTGCGCCTGATCACAAGATGGCGCTGCTGCCGTCCGGTACGCTGAGCCAGACCGTGCTCGATACGCTGGAAGTAAGCAGCGCGAGCGGCGCGAAACAGACCGTGCAGCTGGTGGCGCAGACGGGCGTGGGCCTGTCGCCTGCGTTCTACTGGGCGACCACGGATAGCAAGCCGCGCCTGTTCGGCGTGATCATTCCCGGCTTTGCCAACATACTGGAAGAAGGCTGGCAGGGCGCTGCGCCGCAAATGGCGGCACGCCAGAAGCAGGCCGAGAGCAAGATGCTGGAGAGTCTGGCCGTCAAGCTGCAGCAGCCACTCAATGGCCTGACCGTGGTGCGCAATGCGCGCGTGTTTGACAGCGAAAAAGCCGTGGTCGGTGCGCCGTCCGATATCTATCTGCTGCGTGGCCGGATTACGGCCGTGCTGCCAGCCGGTTCGCCGTCGCAGGGCGTGGTCAACACCATCGATGCAGAGGGCCGCATCGTGCTGCCCGGCCTGTTCGACATGCATGGCCACGTGGACCGCTGGTCCGGTGCACTGAATATGTCTACCGGCGTGACCAGCGTGCGTGACATGGGCAACGATAACACCCAGCTGCAGGCCATGCTGGATGAAACGGCGGCCGGCAAGCTGCTGGCGCCGCAAGTGGTGCCGGCCGGCTTCCTCGAAGGCGAGAGCCCGTTCAGCGCCAACAATGGCTATGTGATCAAGGATCTGGCGGAAGCCAAGAAAGCCATCGACTGGTATGCCCAGCATGGCTACCCGCAGCTGAAAATCTATAACTCCTTCCCTAAAGCCATCCTGAAAGATACGGTGGCGTATGCGCACAGCCGCGGCATGCGCGTCTCCGGCCACATTCCGGCTGGCCTGCGCGCGCAGGAAGCGCTGGATGCCGGATACGACGAAATCCAGCACATTAATCAGGTGCTGCTGAACTTCCTCGTCAAGCCGGATACGGAAACCCGTAACTTGAACCGTTTCGTGCTGCCGGCCGAAAAAGTGGCGGACATGGACTTTAACAGCAAGCCTTACAAGGATTTTGTGGCCGGGCTGGTGAAGAAGCAGATTTCCATCGATCCTACCCTGTCGGCCTTCGCCTTCCTGCAGCAGCGCGATGGTGATCTGAACGAGCCATACAAAGGTTTTGCGGCCAATATGCCGCCCGATGTGGCGCGCGGCTTTGCGGTGGGCGGCATGAAGATCGAAAACGATAAAGTCTGGCAGCGTTATCAGAAGTCCTACGCCAAGATGATCGAGTTCGTCGGCATCATGTACCGTGCCGGTGTGCCTATCGTGGCGGGTACGGACGATGTGCCGGGCTTCACGCTGCACTCCGAGCTGGCGCTGCTGGTCAAGGCCGGCCTGACGCCGGCGCAGGCGCTGCAGGTAGCCACCCGCAACGGTGCACGCTACACCCGCACCAGTCATGAGCGCGGCAGCATCACGCCGGGCAAACTGGCCGATCTGGTGCTGGTGGATGGCGATCCGACCAAGGATATTGCCGATCTGCGCAAGGTGGCGGCTGTCATCACCCGTGGCTATCTGGTGTCGCCACGTGATATCGATGCCGCGCTGGGCATTGCACCGTTCGTCGCCGCCACGCCCAAGCTGGTGACGACGCCGGTGGCCGCAGCGGCAGGCGCTGGTAATGAAGGCGCTTTGCAGCGCATCGAAACCAGCACCCGCAAACACGATTAAAAGGTAAAACGGGGTAAAGAACGGGCGGCAGAGCTGCCCGTTTAAGTGGCAGCTAAGGCAGGCAACGCAAAAATTAGCGCCATTTAGTCAGCCTGTCATGATTCACCCTTATACTTTCGCACGCACTTTTTGCACTTATTTTGCACTTACTTTGTCGGTACACCGAATATGAAAAAATTCTCCTCCCCGCGTCGCGCCGCACGTGGTTTTACGCTGATCGAAATCATGGTGGTGGTAGTCATCATGGGCGTACTGGCGGCGCTGGTGGTGCCCAAGCTGCTGAGCCGTACGGGTGAATCCAAGATTGCCGCAGCCAAGGTGGATATCGCCACCGTGATGCAGTCGCTCAAGCTGTACAAGCTGGATAACCAGCGTTATCCCACTACCGAACAGGGCTTGCAGGCGCTGCTGACCAAACCCACCAATGGCCCTGCGGCCAATGGCTGGAAAGCGGGCGGGTATCTGGAAAAGATGCCGAAAGACCCATGGGGTAACCCGTATCAGTTCCTGTCGCCCGGCATCCATGGCGAAGTGGACGTGTTCTCCTACGGTGCGGATGGCGCGCCCGGTGGTACTGGCGATGATGCCGACATCGGTTCGTGGGATAACTAGGCGGCAGGGATAGCGCATCATGCGCACCGCTGCGGCACGCGGTTTCACGCTCATCGAGCTGCTGGTGGTGATGGTCATACTGGGCATCACTCTGGGGCTGGTGAGTCTGAACGCCTTGCCCGGCAAGGAACAGGGCATGCGCGAAGATGCCCAGCGCATTGCGCTGCTGCTGCAGGTGGCGCGTGATGAAGCCATCGTGCGCAACCGCCAGATCGCTTTCGAGGCGGGGGCAGATGGCTACCGCTTCATGATCCGCAATGAAAAACAGTGGGAACTGCCGCAGCAGGACGACATGCTGCGCGAGCGCGCTTTCAAGCATACGCCGCTGACGCTGGTGCTGGACCCGCCACCCAGCGATATCAATCCCGGCCTGCGTATCGTATTCGGCCGCGAGCCGGTGGATAAGCCTTTTGTGCTGACGCTGCGCAGCGGCGAAACCAGTGTGGCTATTCATGCCGATGGTGTCGGTCATTTCACGGTGGACTAGCATGCGCAAATCGACCGTACAACAAGGCTTTACCCTGCTGGAGGTGCTGGTGGCGCTGGTCATCGTCGGCACGGCGCTAGGCGCATCGCTGCGCGCCGTGGGCAGCCTGACGGCCAATAGCGATGGCTTGCGCAGTTCCATGATGGCCACGTGGTCGGCCGAGAACCGCATGGTGCAGATGCGCCTCAGTAAGCAGTTCCCGGCCGTGGGCAAGCAGGTCTATGAATGTCCGCAGGGTGATCTGAAGCTGATGTGCGAGGAAGAAGTTATCGCCAGCCCGAATCCCCGCTTCCGCCGCGTGGAAGTGAGCGTGTACGATCAGGCGCAGCCGGAACGGCGCATCGTCAAGCTGGTGCAACTGGTGCTGAACCAATGATGCCGACTTTGCCGAACCGCCACCGCGGCTTTACCCTGATCGAGCTGCTGGTGGCGATCTCCATACTGGCCATCGTCGCCGTGCTGGGCTGGCGCGGCCTAGATGGCATTATCCGTTCGCGTAGTGTGCTGACTGACCAGATGGGCCAGACGCGCGGCATGCAGCTGGCCTTTGCCCAGATGCAGAGCGATGCGGCGCGTCTGGCCCCGGCTACGCTGCTGCAGGGCCGCGCCTATCTGCAGGCGGAAAATCAGGGCCTGACGCTGGTGCGGCTGGTATTGAGCGATATGCAGCCAACCCGCCTGCAGGTAGTGTCCTACCGTTTGCGCAATGGCGAACTGCTGCGGCGCGAATCGCCGGCCACGCGCGAGCTGCAGCAGCTGGACGCGCTGTGGCAGGCCGCGATCAGCAATAGCGATCAGGATCAGCAGGGCAGTGTCACGCTGCAGAGCGGTGTGCAGGGCCTGAGCGTGCGTTACTGGGTCGGCACGGGCTGGGTGCCGGCAGCGGGGATTTCCACGGCGGCCAGCACTACGACGGCCAATCAGCCCACCGGCATGGAAGTGGCGCTGACCTTGCAGGACAGCGGACAGCCACTGGTCAAATCCTTCCTGCTGGGGGCACTATGAAGCGCCGGCATCAACGCGGGGTGGCGGTGGTGACGGCGCTGCTGCTGACCACGTTGGCCGTGACCATCGTGGCCAGTCTGTTCTGGCAGCAGCAGGTGCAGGTGCGCTCGATGGAAAATCAGCGTTTGCAATTGCAGACGCGCTGGATCGTGCGCGGTGCGCTGGATCTGAGCCGGTTAGTGCTGTATCAGGATTTTCTGGATTCGCCCAATACCACCCGCCTTAACGGGGTGTGGGCCACGCCACTGGAAGAAACCCGGCTGGATGACTACATCGAACGGGAAAGAGCGCAGGCAGAAAATTTCAATGCCACTCTGTCTGGCCGTATGCTGGATGCACAGTCGCGCTACAATCTGACTAATCTGGTGAAGGCGGGGCAGCGCGCGCCCGATCCGCAGCAGGTGGCGGCCTTCCAGCGCCTGCTGCTGAATGTGCAGCTGGACGCAGGGCTGGCACAGGCAGTGGCGACCACGGTAGCGAATGCGCAGACGCTGCAGACCAGTGCCAGCGCTGCTGCCGCCGCTGCCGCGGAAGCTTCGGTGACGCCGCCGCTAGTGTCAGCAAATTCGGCAAATTCGGCGCAGAGCGGCCAGCAAAGTAGCGCGCCGCAGGCACTGGGATTGTTGCGGGTGGAAGATCTGCTGACCATCAGCGGCTTCACGCCGGCTGCCATCGAGCGTCTGCGCGAGCTGGTGATCGTGCTGCCCGAGCGTACCGATCTGAATGTGAATACGGCGCCGGCGGAACTGCTGGCAGCGGCGGTGGATCGGCTGTCGCTGGCGGATGCGGCGGCGTTAGTGAATGTACGACGCCGTACGCCTTTCCAGAGCCCGGCAAATTTCGAGGAACACGCGCAGTTGTCGCAGAACGGTGCGCTGAAGGCGAGTATCCCCGTTGCAGTAAAGAGTAATTATTTTCTGGCGCTGAGCAAGGTAAAGCTTGATCGCGCGACGCTCGACACGGTGTCGCTGCTCAAGCGCGCTAGCAACGGCGCCACCAGCGTCGAGTGGATACGGGAAAACTAGAACAGGCAAGAACGAAAGCGAGATCCATTGAGTACACTTTTTATCCGCTATCCGGCCAAGGCCAGCATCGAAAATGGTGCGGCGCAGAGCTGTGCGTATGCGCTGGTGGGCGATGCCGGCCATCTGCAGCAGCAGGGCGCTGCGGCGCTGGGCAGTCTGGCTGATCTGGTCGCGTCGGCGCGCCGAGTAGTGCTGCTGCTGGCTGCGGCCGATGTCACGCTGTTGCAGGTGACGGCGCCACCGCTGTCCCCGGCCCGTCTGAAAGCCGCCTTGCCCGGACTGGTGGAAGAACAGGTGCTGGGCGATCCGGCTGATTGCGTGCTGGCTGCCGGCCCGGCCGATGCGCAAGGTGTGCGTACGGTCGCGGTGGCGCAGCGCGCCTGGCTGGAACGGCTGGCGCAGGCTTTGCTGGCACAAGGCGCGCATAGCATCGCCCTATTGCCGGCACAACTGTGCCTGCCGTATCAGCCGGGCACGGTCACAGCCGCGCTGGGTGTCAGCGATGCCGGCTACGAGCTGGCCGTGCGTGCGGCGCAGTCGGCCGGTTTTGGTCTCACGCTGTCGGCAGATGCGCTGGCGGCTTTGCAGACCTTGCGCGCGCTGGCCGGCAGCGATCCCGTCACGCTGTATCTGCCGGCTGGTCTGCTGTCCCAGTTTGCCGCCCTGCAGGCCGGCAGCGAGGCAGTGCACGGCATCACCGTGCTGGAAGACCAGTGGGTGCACTGGGTTGCGGCTATTCGCGCCGGCGCCGGAGCGGGCGCGCTGGATCTGGCGCCGGCGCTGGGTACTACCGGCAATGCTGGCCGCCAGTGGCAGCGCTGGCGCTGGCCGCTGCGTATCGCCGTAGCGGCGCTGCTGGTGAATGTGGCGGGTCTGAATCTCGAGTGGCTGGGTTTGCGGCGCGCGGCCGATAGTGTGCGCCAGTCCATGCAGCAGACTTTCAAGGCGGCCTACCCGAACGAACCGGCCATCTATCCGCTTGAACAGATGCGCAAGAATGTCGCGCTGGCCAAGGCCGATGGTGGCGAAGCAGCCGCCGACGAATTTACCGCCCTCAGTGCAGCACTGGGCGAGGCGCTGGCCGTGTTGCCGCGCAAGGACATCATCGCCACGCTGGAATACCGCGACCGCGCGCTGTTCCTGAAAGTGAAACCGAATATGGTGGACAGCGCCGCACAGGCGCAGTTGCGCGCAGCGCTGGCGGCACGCCAGCTGGATCTGGCCGAAAGCTCGGCCGGTAACTGGCAAGTGCGTGTACTGCGTGGCGCAGCAGGAGGAAAACCATGAGCGCGATAAACCAGATGATGAATGATTACCGGGCCCGCGCAGCAGCTTTCTGGAGTGTGCGTACGGAGCAGGAACGTACTTTCCTGCGCGTCGGTGGTGTGGTGCTGGGCGCCGCGCTGTTCTATTCCGTGCTGCTAGGACCAGCGCTGGAGGGACGCGACAAGCTGCGCAAGGCGCTGCCGGAACTGCGTCAGCAGGCGGCCGAGTTACAGGCCTTAGCGGCGCAGGCCGCTGCGCTGCGTAGCCAGAACAGCATTGCACCGTCGCCTATGTCGCGCGATACGCTGGCGACCAGCCTGACGGCGCGAGGGCTGAGCGCCCAGTCGCTGTCGGTGACGGGCGAATACGCCAGAGTGCAGCTGAACGGCGTGCCGTTTGCTGCGCTGGTGGTATGGCTCGATGCGTTGCGGGTCGAGAGCAAGATACAGGTGCAGGAAGCCAGCATCAGCGCGCAGGACAGCGCCGGGATGGTGAATGCCACGCTGACGCTGCGCCAGAGCGGCACCGGTCGCTAGGCGGAAAGCGTGACGATGAAGCGTAGCGTGTTATGGTTGTTGACGGTGTTACTGAGCGTGCTGCTGACGCTGGCCGTGTTTCTGCCGGCCAGCTGGCTGGGTGTGCTGGTGGAGCAGCAGAGTGGCGGGCGTTTGACGCTGGGAGATGCGCAGGGTACGCTGTGGCGCGGTTCGGCGTTTATCGGTGGTGCACCGGGCAATAACAGTGCTGTAACGCCGCTGCTGCCGGGGCGTTTTAGCTGGACGATTTCGCCGCTAGCCTTGCTGGGCATGGTGGAGATGCAGCTGGCGAATAGCGAATCGCTGGCGCAGCCGCTAACCGTCAAGGGAGGCTGGACCCACTGGCAGCTCAGTCCATCGGCGCTGCTGTTGCCGGCCAATGGTTTGTCCGGACTGGGCGCGCCGCTGAATACTATTGCGCCTAGCGGCGTCATGCGGCTGTCGTGGAGTACGCTGGAACTGGCGCTGGAACAGCGCCAGTTGAAGGTACAGGGGCGTACTACGCTGGAGATGACAGAAATGGCGTCGCGCCTGTCGTCGGTACGGCCGCTGGGGAGTTACCAGCTGGCGCTGGACTGGCAGGGCCAGTCGGCGGCGCTGACGCTGGCATCGACTAGCGGGCCTTTGCTGTTAAGCGGCAAAGGCAGTCTCGATCATGGCCGGCTGCAGTTTTCCGGTCAGGCCGAAGCAGCACGAGGAAGTGAAGAAGCACTGGCCAACCTGCTTAATCTGCTGGGCCAGCGCAAGCCGAATAGTGAGCGCAATATCATCGCTTTAGAGTTCCACTAAGTTCAGAAAAAGTTCAGACAATGAAAACACCGTCCCTGCAACGAACCCACCTTCCTGCGCTGCGTCGCCTGAGCGCCGGTGCGATGCTGTGCTGCGCGCTCGGCACCCTGCCTACTGCCCTGATGCTGCTGCCATTCAGCGCGCAGGCGGCGGAAGAAGCGGCTCTGAACTTTGTCGGCGCCGATATCGAGTCCGTCATCAAGGCGGTGGGCCACTACACCAACATCACCTTCGTGATCGATCCGCGCGTGAAAGGCACGCTGACGCTGGTGTCGGAGAAATCCATCAGCAAGGCGCAGGCCTTCAATCTGCTCACCTCCGCATTGCGCCTGCAGGGCTTTGCCGTGGTCAGTGGTGACGGTTATGCCAAGGTGGTGCCGGAAGCCGATGCCAAGTTGCAGGCCGGCCCGACGCAGGTGGGTGCCGGACAGGCCGCGGCCAAGGGCGATCAGGTGGTCAGTCAGATCTTCCAGCTCAATTACGAATCGGCCGCCAACGTGGTGACGGTGCTGCGTCCGCTGATTTCGCCGAACAATACCATCAACGCCAACCCCGGCAACAACAGCGTGGTGGTGACCGATTACGCTGATAACGTCAAGCGGCTGGCCAAGATTGTGGCCGCACTCGACGTGCCCGCGGTCGCCGATCTGGATGTGATCCCGGTGCGCTACGCGATCGCCAGCGATCTGGCGACCATGATCAACAAGCTGCTGGAAGGCGGCGCCAGTGCTGGCGATGCAGGCAAGACCACGGTGCTGGCCGACCCGCGTACCAACTCGCTGGTGCTGCGCGCACCATCGGCGGCACGCGCCAATCTGGCCAAATCGCTGATCGCCAAGCTGGATCAGCCGACGGCAGAACTGGGTAATGTGCATGTGGTCTACCTGAAGAATGCCGAAGCAGCCAAGCTGGCGCAGACGCTGCGTTCTGTGATGTCGGGCGATACGTCGGCCGCCACGGCCACCGGTATGCCTAGCAGCGGGCAGTCGGGCCAGAACCAGAGCAGCATGAATAACCAGAGCAGCAACAGCGGCAGCAGCGGTAGCTCGTCGGGCGGCCCCACCAATCCGCTGCTGACCAGCAGCTCGCAGCAGCAACAGGCTGGTGGCGGCACGGCCGGCTACATACAGGCTGATTCCACCACCAATACCCTGATCATCACGGCACCGGAATCGGTGTACCGCAATCTGCGCGCCGTGATCGACCAGCTCGATGTGCGCCGTGCGCAGGTGTATATTGAATCGCTGATCGTGGAAGTCTCGTCCGACAAGGCCTCCGAGTTTGGCGTGCAGTGGGTCGGTGCTACCGGCAATGAAAACAGTACCTATCGCGTCGGTGGCCTGCAGTCGTATTCGACGGGCGGCACCAACAATAATATCGCCACGCTGGCCAACTCCCTGCTCGGCAAGACGACCACTACCAGTACTTCCAGCAGCAGTACCATGCCCGGCAACGGTCTATCGATCGGCGTGTTCAAGCAGGTGGCGGGCGGGCTGGGTCTGGGCGCACTGGCGCACTCGCTGGAATCGGATGGCAATGCCAACATTCTGTCGACGCCTAACATGATCACGCTGGATAACGAACTGGCTTCGATACAGGTGGGGCAGAACGTGCCGATTCTGAGCGGCCAGTTCACCACCACTTCCGGCACGGCCAGCAATCCGTTCCAGACCATCGACCGGCGCGAAGTGGGTCTGACGCTGAAAGTACGGCCGCAGATTTCCGAAGGCGGCACCATCAAGATGGCGATCTACCACGAGACTTCCAGCGTGGATAAGTCCACTTTGACGGCATCGGCCGGCATCACCCTGAACAAGCGCGTGATCGAGAATAACGTGATCGCCGACGATGGACAGATCATTGTGCTTGGTGGTCTGATCGAAGATACCGAAGGTGATGGCACTGACAAGGTGCGTGGTCTGGGTGACATTCCCGTGCTGGGCAATCTGTTCAAGTACCAGACCCGCACGCGCAAGAAAACCAATCTGATGGTGTTCCTGCGTCCGGTGGTAATCCGTAACAAGGAGCAGAGCACTTCGCTGGCCACCGACCGCTACGACTATATGCGTGCAGCGCAGGAAGCCGTGAAGCCGGCTGACAGCATACTGGTCAAGGATCTGGGCCAGCCGCTGCTGCCGCAACTGCAGAATGGCGTGCCAGTCGGCAGCGGTGCGGTAGCGCGTCCGGTGCCGCCAGCACCGTTCCCTAGCCGTGCGCCGGGCGCAGGCGAAAGCGGCAAGCAGCAATAACATGAGCAACCTGTTACCTTACGCGTTTGCGCGCGATTTTCTGCTGCTGGCTCAGCCCAGCGATACGGCCGAAGGCACGGTGGAGGTGCGCGTTTGCGCCGCTACAGCGCCGGCAGCCATTGCCGAAGTCTCGCGCCGCTTCGGCCGCATCCAGCTGACTATGCTGGCGCGTGCCGATCTGGATGCAGCGATTGCCGCCGCCTACGCCAGTTCGGGCGGCAATGCGTCGGTGGTGGCGGAAGAATTCGATGCCGATCTCGATCTGACCCGTTTGCTGCAGGACGTACCGGCGATTGAGGATCTGCTGGAATCATCCGACGATGCGCCCGTGATCCGCATGATCAATGCGCTGCTGACGCAGGCATTGCGCGACAGCGCCTCGGACATCCACATCGAACCGTTCGAGCAGACTTCCGTGGTGCGCTTCCGCATCGACGGTGCGCTGCGCGATATTGTGCGGCCGCGCAAAGCCATCCACGGCTCGCTGATTTCGCGTATCAAGATCATGGCGCAACTGGATATCGCCGAGAAGCGTCTGCCGCAGGATGGCCGCATCACCTTGCGCATCGGCGGTAAACCGGTGGATGTGCGGGTATCTACCCTGCCGACCGGCCACGGCGAACGTGCCGTGCTGCGTTTGCTGGACAAGGAAGCGGGCCGGCTCGATCTGCAGCATCTGGGCATGGGCGCAGCCATGCTGGGCGAGTTCGATGCGCTGATCAAGCAGCCGCACGGCATCGTGCTGGTGACGGGGCCGACCGGCTCCGGTAAAACCACCACGCTGTATGCCGCGCTGTCGATGCTGAACGCCACCAGTACCAACATCATGACGGTGGAAGACCCGATCGAGTATGACCTGAACGGCGTTGGCCAGACGCAGGTCAACCCGCGTATCGACATGACGTTTGCCAAGGCGCTGCGGGCGATCCTGCGGCAGGACCCGGACGTGATCATGATCGGCGAGATTCGTGATCTGGAAACCGCGCAGATCGCCGTGCAGGCCTCGCTGACCGGCCACCTGGTGCTGGCCACGCTGCACACCAACGATGCTGCCGCTGCTGTCACCCGTCTGCTGGACATGGGCATAGAACCGTTCCTGCTGTCGTCTTCGCTGCTGGGCGTGCTGGCGCAGCGGCTGGTGCGCAAACTGTGCGGTAGCTGCAAGCGTCATGACAATGGCGAGTGGCATGCGGTTGGTTGCGAGCATTGCGGCCACACGGGCTATCAGGGCCGCGTGGGTATTTACGAACTGCTGCAGACGACAGAACAGATCCGCGCCCAGATTCACAACCGCGCGTCGGAAGCGGAAGTGCGCACCAGTGCGCTGGCAGGTGGCATGCAGACCATGCGCGAGGATGGCGAGCGCTGGCTGGAGCAGGGCGTGACCACCCGCGCCGAACTGCTGCGTGTGACCAAGGACTAGACGAGCGACCATGCCAGCATTCCGTTATGAAGCCGCCGATGCCGGTGGCGCCAGCAAGAAGGGTGTCCTGAATGCCGATAGCGCCCGTTCGGCCCGCGCCGAACTGCGCGCGCAGGGACTGGTGCCGCTGAAGGTTGAAGTGATCGCTGCGCAAGTGGATGGCAGTGGTGCGGCGCGCAGCCGTGGTTTCGGCGAAAGCCTGTCGGCCAATGAGCTGGCGCTGTTCACGCGCCAACTCGCCAGCTTGCTGGAAGCGGGTCTGCCGCTGGAGCAGGCTTTCACCGCGCTGCTGGAGCAGGCCGAGCGCAGTTATGTGCGTGACCTGATCGCCTCGATCCGCTCGGAAGTGATAGGCGGTGCGTCGTTGTCCGATGCCCTGTCGCGCCACCCGCGCGACTTCGCTGAAATTTATCGTGCGCTGGTAGCTTCCGGAGAGCAGATTGGCCAGCTGTCACGCGTGCTGTCGCGGCTGGCCGACTACATCGAGCGGCGTAATGCGCTGATCCAGAAAGTACGGCTGGCATTTACCTATCCGGCCATCGTCACGGTGGTGGCATTTGCCATCGTGATCTTCCTGCTGACCTATGTGGTGCCGCAGATTGTCTCCGTGTTCGCCAATACCAAACAGAAGCTGCCGCTGCTGACCATCATCATGCTGGCGGTGTCCGATTTCGTGCGCCATTACGGCATCGTGGTGGCCATCGCACTGGTGGGGGCATGGGTGGGCTGGCGCCGCGCACTGCAGAACCCAGACCTCAAGCGGCGCTGGCATACCTGGCTGCTGACGGCACCTTTGTACGGCAAGTTCGAGCGCAGTCTGAATACTTCGCGCTTTGCCAGCACGCTGGCAATCACCACCGGCTCCGGCGTACCGATTTTGCGCGCGCTGGAAACCAGCCGCGATACCTTGTCCAACGTCGCCATGCGCGAACTGGTGGAGCAGGCCAGCGATGCCGTGCGCGAAGGTGTTAGTCTGGCGCGGGCGTTGTCGGCGCAGAAGCACTTCCCGCCCATGCTGATCCACATGATACGGGCCGGTGAAATCACGGGCGAGCTGCCGGCCATGCTGAACCGCGCTGCCGCTGCGCAGGAAGCCGATCTGGAACGCCGCACCTTGACCATAGCCGGCCTGCTGGAACCGGCCTTGATACTGGCCATGGGCGTGGTAGTGCTACTGATCGTGCTGGCTGTGCTGATGCCGATTATCGAAATTAACCAGCTGGTTCGCTAAACCGGAAAAATTCTAGACCATGAAGCGTTTGCCTTTGATTCTTACTGTCTGTGCCGTGGTGCTGTTGTCGGCATCGCTGGCCTACTGGGCGCTGCAGTTTTTCAAACCGGCCCAGCGTGCGCTGGCCGCGCCACCGCAGCAACTGGCCATGCCGCTTAATCTCGATGCGGCCAAAGGTCTGTTTGGTGGCCAGATCACGGTGGCGGCAGCCAGCAACTACCAGCTGAAAGGCGTGGTAGCGGCACAGGGCAGCGATAGTGCCGCCATCATTTCGGTGGATGGCCAGCCGGCCATGGCCTACGGGCAGGGCCGCGAGATTGCGCCCGGTGTCACCATCAAGGAAGTGCAGGCTAAATATGTGGTGCTGTCGGAAGGCGGTGCGCTCAAGCGCATCGAACTGGCCAGCGATGCTGGCGTGAGCAGCACGCCGGCGCCGTCGCTGTTACCGGCCGGTGCAGCAGTAACGCCGCAAGCGCAGCCGCAGCCGCAGCCGCCCGCTCCGGCGCCCGCCCCACCGACATCGGCGGCGCGTGCTGCCAGTACCCCCACCCAGATTGCTCCCGTGCCCGGCTTCGACCGACTGCAATAGGACCTCTATGCTGATCTCCCGTACTCTGGCCGCCGCTGTCTGCTGCGGCCTTTTGCTTTCCAGTCTGTTCAACTCTGCGCAGGCGCAGGACAGCGGCCCTGCCGCTAGTTCGGTGGCGCCCGCACCGGCGCCCGATGCAGCACTCAAGCCACGGCCGAAAGTAGCGCTGGTGCTGTCCGGCGGCGGGGCGCGCGGCTTTGCCCACATCGGCGTGCTGCGCGCTTTGCAGGAATTGCGCGTGCCGGTGGATATCGTGGTCGGCACCAGTATGGGCAGCGTGGTGGGTGGTGCCTATGCGGCCGGTAGTTCGGTGGACCAGATGGAGCGGCTGGTACGGCGCACCGACTGGAATGCCGTAGTGGCCGACCGGCCGCCCCGTGATGAACTGGTGTATCGCCGCCGTGAAGAAGATCTGCTGCTACCTTCGCGCATCGAATTCGGCGCACGCATGGACGGGGTGTCGCTGCCGCCTGCTGCGGCCGGCAATGAAGCGCTGGAACTGGCGCTGACCCGCGTGCTGCCCCATGGTGCGCGCGACAAGCCGGTAAACCTGCTGCAACTGCCGTTCCGTTCCGTGGCGTCCGATCTGGTAACGGGCGAACTGGTGGAACTGAGCGACACGCCGCTGTTTCTGGCCATGCGTGCATCACTGGCTGTGCCGGGCGTATTTGCCCCCGTGCGGGTAAATCAGCGCCTGCTGGTCGATGGTGGTCTGGTGCGCAACCTGCCGGTGGATGTGGCGCGCGAGATGGGGGCCGAGATCATCATCGCGGTGAACGTGGGTACCCCGCTGGCGCAGGAAAAGGAACTGATCAGCGCCGTCAGCGTGGCGCAGCAGATGCTGCAGATCCTGACGGAGCAGAACGTGCAGCGCTCGCTCAAGGAACTGCGCGCCGGCGATGTACTGCTGCAGCCCGATCTGGGCGGCATCGGCTTCCTCGACTTTGCCCGCCATGAGCGCGCCATGAAGTCCGGCGAAGCGGCGGTGCGCGCCATGAGTGCGCGCCTGCTGCAACTGGCACTGCCGGAAGCCCAGTATGCCGCCTATGAACTCAAGCGCCTGTCAGCGCCCGTGGGTATCGATCATCCGGTCATGCTGACCAAGGTGGAAGTAGCGCCCAGTGGCCGCATTAATCCGCAGGAATTGCTGGTGCAGTCGGGCCTGAAAGTGGGCACGGAAGTCACTAGCGAACAGGCGCAGCAGGCTGCCAACCATTTGTTCGGACGCGGTGATCTGGCGCGAGTGGAAACGGAAATCCGCGATGACCGCGATGGCCGTTCGGTGCTGATTAAACCCACCGAGGCTGACTGGACGCATAGCCGCTTGCGCGTGGGGCTGGAACTGACCAGCGATTTCGCCGACAACAATGCCTTCGAGCTGAAAGGCATGCACGTGCTGACCTCCCTGAACGACTGGGGCGGTGAATTGCGCACCGTCGCGCGGGTGGGCACCGAGCGTGCGCTGGGCACCCAGTTCTGGCAGCCGCTGGGCATCGGTGCGCCGTGGTATTTCGCGCCTGAGCTCAGTTACAGCTCCACGGGCGGCGATTTGTTCGATAACAGCGGCTTCCGTCAGGCCCGTTACGGCGTCAAGACTGGGCGGGCCAATCTGGCGCTGGGGCGACAACTGGGACGCTGGGGCGATTTGCGGTACTCGGTGGGACGGGTCAAACAGGTGCTGCACCTGACGGTGCCGGAAGATCATACGGAACAGAGCGAAGTGCGCTCCGTGCAGGAACTGTCGTTCAATATCGATACGCTCGACACGGTGGCTTTCCCTACCCGCGGCACCCTGTTCACGCTGGACTGGACGCGCCTGATGCACTCCAAGGATGAAGGGCCGGTGATGGCACGCCAGTCGGTGCAGGGCCTGCAGGCCTTTCATCTGGATCGCTGGGCCGGTCACCTATATGCCGAATGGTCGCGCAGTCTAGGTAACGTCAATGCCAATACCCTGGGCGGTTTCCTGCGTCTGTCGGGATCGACGCCGGGATCGGTGGTGGGTAGCCGCACCATACTGGGACGGATGGTGATGGCGCGCAGTGTGGGCGCCATGCCGGCTGCGCTGGGCGGTGATGTGCGGCTGGGCTTCTCGCTGGAAGCGGGCGGCGCTTACAGCCCCGACAGCCCGCTGCGCTGGGGCGCGCTGCATCAGGCGGCGAGCGCATTCGTGGCAGTGGATACCCGTTTCGGTCCGCTGTATTTCGGCGCCGGTACCACCAAGGGCGGCAACAGCAGCGGCTATCTGTTCCTCGGCCCTATCTGGTAGCGCTAGGCGCAGCAGGGTTGCGGCGCAGTGCCGTGAAGGCGGAGAATTCCCACGAGCGGAAGCCGATCAGCAGGGTGAAGCCGTCGCGCTCCTGCGCTGCCAGCCGGCGGTCGCTCTGGTGCAGCCGCGCCAGTTCGCCGGCCAGTTGCTGGATCCGTCCCACCAGTTCCTGCGCGCTGGGCTGCGACAGGCGGGCGGGCAGACATAGCAGGGTTTCGCCCGCACCGTTAAAGCTGCCGGCAAAATAATCATCAACCACGTGGGCGCGGAAGAACTGCTGCACGGGGCCGTCCGGCAGCCAGCGGAAGGCGTTGGAGACGCGCAGGCGGTAGCGGTTCAGGGGTTTCAGTTCGATCAGGCCGAGGCGATCCAGTTCCGCCAGCAGCAATATGCATTCAGGCTCGGTCAGGCTATAGGTTTCCAGTACCTGTTCCAGGGTCCAGTGGCCCAGACAGCAGATCGCCATGAGCAGCAGCTTGGGCTGGGCCAGTAGCGAGTTTTCCTGCGTCAGCGTGAGGGTATCGGCCTGCGGCGTGGCGTCGGCCGCGGCGCGCAGCACATCTTCCATCGCCACACCGGCCGCCTTGCAGATCTGCGCCAGCCGCGACAGCGGCATATCGGCCTGACCGAACATGCGCTTGACGCTCGATTCGCTCATGTCGATACGCTCGGCCAGCATCTTGTAGGTGACATCGGCTGCGCGCAGATGGCTGCGCAGCACTTGCAGGATGATTTCCGGTGAACTCATGACGACCCTTGTGCAAAGAACAAAAGGTATCGTATCACGCGTCCGGATCGGGATCGAGCTTCTGGGTCAGGCGCGCCAGCAGACGCTTGGCGGCCTGACGTTCGTTAGCGTGAGGTTTGGCGTGAGGGCCGGCACCGCCGGCGCGGGCTTTGGCCGCCACCGCCACGGGATTGCGCGGTGGCTGCTGCGACGGCTCTACCCGGATGCGCATTTTCTGCCGTGTTGCCAGTGCCTTGTTGGCCATCTTTGCCCCCTTTGCCCTCTGCCAGTGAGCGCGCTTACAGCACGTAGCGCGACAGGTCTTCGTTGACGGCCAGCGCATCGAGCCGCGCATTCACATACGCCGCATCGATGGTGATGGTGCTGCCGCTAGTTTCACTGGCGCTGAACGACAGTTCTTCCAGCAGCTTTTCCATCACCGTGTAGAGCCGGCGTGCGCCGATGTTTTCCGTGCGCTCGTTGACCGAGTGGGCAATTTCAGCCAGACGGGTAATCCCTTCCGGTGCGAATTCCACTTGCACCTCTTCGGTGGCCAGCAGCGCTGCATACTGGCGCGTCAGGCAGGCGTCGGTGCTGGTCAGGATGCGCTCGAAGTCGGCGATCGACAGCGATTCCAGCTCCACCCGGATGGGGAAGCGACCCTGCAGTTCCGGAATCAGGTCGGACGGCTTGGCCAGATGGAAGGCGCCGGAGGCGATGAACAGGATATGGTCGGTGCGGATCATGCCGTACTTGGTGTTGACGGTGGTGCCTTCCACCAGCGGCAGCAGGTCGCGCTGCACGCCAGCGCGCGACACATCGGCGCCGCCCACTTCCGAGCGCGAAGCGATCTTGTCGATTTCGTCGAGGAACACGATGCCGTTCTGCTCGACGTTCTGGATCGCCTTCTGTTTCATTTCCTCTTCGTTGACCAGCTTGGCCGCTTCTTCGTCCACCAGCACTTTCATGGCGTCGCGGATCTTGACCTTGCGCGCCTTCTTGCGCGCGTTGCCCATGCCGGAGAACATGCTCTTGATCTGCTCCGTCATTTCTTCCATGCCCGGTGGCGCCATGATTTCCATCTGCGGCCCCGCATCGGCCAGTTCGATCTCGATTTCCTTGTCATCGAGTTCGCCCTGACGCAGACGCTTGCGGAAAGTCTGGCGCGTGCTGTCGCCTTCTTTCGGCGCTTCGCTACCGGCATTGAAGCCGAAGTCGCGTGCCGGTGGCAGCAGAATGTCGAGGATGCGGTCTTCCGCCGCATCTTCGGCGCGCGCGCGCACCTTGGCCATTTCCGCCGAGCGGGTCTGCTTGATGCCGATATCGATCAGGTCGCGGATGATGGTGTCCACGTCGCGCCCCACATAGCCCACTTCAGTGAACTTGGTGGCTTCCACCTTGATAAAGGGAGCGTCGGCCAACTTGGCCAGACGGCGGGCGATTTCCGTTTTACCCACGCCGGTAGGGCCGATCATCAGGATGTTTTTCGGCGTGATTTCGTGGCGCAGGGGCTCGGCCACCTGCTGGCGGCGCCAGCGGTTACGCAGGGCGATGGCGACTGCCTTCTTGGCCTTGGCCTGACCGACCACATGCTTGTCGAGTTCGCCGACGATTTCTTGTGGAGTCATGTTCATGCTGGATCCAGTGTTTCGATAATGTGGTTCAGATTGGTGTAGATGCACAGTTCGCCCGCGATGGTGAGCGATTTCTTGACGATTTCGGCTGGTGCCAGTTCAGTGTTTTCCACCAGCGCCTTGGCGGCCGACTGGGCATACGTACCGCCCGAGCCGATGGCGCCCACGCCACCTTCCGGTTCCAGCACGTCGCCATTGCCGGTAATCACCAGCGTCGAGCTGGCATCGGCCACCAGCAGCATGGCTTCGAGACGGCGCAGCACGCGGTCGGTACGCCAGTCCTTGGCCAGTTCCACCGAGGCGCGTAGCAGATTACCCTGATGCTTTTCCAGTTTGCCCTCGAAGCGGTCGAGCAAAGTAAAGGCGTCGGCCGTGCCGCCGGCGAAGCCGACCAGTACTTTGCCGCCGTAGACTTTGCGGACTTTGCGGGCCGTGCCCTTCATGACGATGTTGCCCAGTGTTACCTGACCATCGCCGCCCAGTGCGACCTGATCGCCGCGTCGCACGCACAGGATGGTGGTGCCGTGAAATTGTTCCATAGTGACCTCAGAGTAATTGCATACTGCCGTAAGCTCCCATATGGGGCAGCGGGCGTGAATTGCAAGCTTCAGTATGGGCGTGGCACGATCTGGGCCAGCGTGGCATAGCCTTGCAGCCTCAATAGAGACGCCACCAGATGATTGACGTTGCGGAACTCGATATAGCTGACGGGCAGGCTGCTCAGGCAGGCCAGTAATTGCTGGGCGCAGATGTAGTCGAGCTGGCGCAGGCGGCTGCCGTCGAATATCAGGCGCGGGTGCTGTGCCGCATACGCGATGATGCGGGTTTGCAGTGAAGCCAGCGGCGCATGCATGGCCGCTGGCAACTCGAAGGCGTCGACGTTGGCCAGTGCGGCAGCGCGGCTGGCCGGCTGGCCAGTGCCGATGGCATCAGGTTGCGCGCGGAAAGAGGGGGGCGACACTTCGAACGTGGCGCAGTAATCGAGCGCAATCTGTTCGAACTCCGCTTCCCGGTTCAGCCGCTGCAGCAATTCCAGCAGCAATAGCCATGGAATGGCAGTGCTGTCGCGCTCGCCCGTCACCAGCGTGGCGCGCAGGGCATCGACTAGCGCTTCGGCACCCGTCAGGCGTAGTTCGGGCGGGCTGGCCTGTAGTGTGCTTAGCAGATCGGCCTGCGCGGTGTGGCTGTCGAATTGCTGCGTGGCTAGCGTTAGGCGGGCTGCCGGCGTGCTGGCGGGCGCGCGGGCGTGCCAGTCTGGCGGCGAGGTTTCGAAGCGCTGGGCATAGGCCAGCGACAGGGTATCGAAGGCGTCGCGCCGTTCGAGTAGCTGGTACAGGTCGAACAGCAGCCACCATAGCTCGGGTTGCTCGCATTCTGCCAGCCGGCTGGCCAGCAGTTCGGCCGCGACGTCGAACTGGCCATGGGCATACAGGATGGTGATTTCATCGGCCAGCGCAGCGCTTTCCGGGGTTGCCGCCGCATGCGGCAGTTCATCGTCGGCAGGCGCAGTGCTCGCCACAGCCGCTGGCGCTGGAGCGACGGCGGGCGTGGCAGCAGTGCTGGCGCTGGCAGACGGGAAGATATCGGCCGCCATGGCCGCTTCGATTTCGTCGATTTTGCGCGCAGCCTCGCGCGCCAGTTCGCGCTGGCGTTGTTGTTGCTGCAACTGCTGCTCGGCCGATGCTGGCGTCGCTGCAGCAGTGCCGCTCTTGCCTAGGCGGGAAAACAGACCCACGGTCATCCTCGTGAAGCAGAGTAAAAAAAAGCACGCGTTTGCGTGCTTTTTTAGTTTAGTGCGATGTTAGTCGCCGTACAACTTCTGTTTCAGCTCGCGGCGCTGCTGGGCTTCCAGCGACAGCGTAGCCGTCGGACGGGCGATCAGGCGCGGAATGCCGATTGGTTCGCCGGTTTCTTCGCACCAGCCATAGTCGCCACCATCAATGGCTACGATGGATTGCTGGACTTTTTTCAGCAGTTTGCGTTCGCGGTCGCGGGTACGCAGTTCCAGCGCATGCTCTTCTTCGATGGTTGCGCGGTCGGCCGGATCCGGCACCAGCACGGTTTCGCGCAGGTGTTCGGTGGTTTCGCCAGCGTTCTTCAGCAGCTCTTTTTCCAGCGCTTGCAGCTTGGCTTTGAAAAAGGCCATTTGTGCCGGATTCATATAATCCTTCTCATCCATCTTCAGAATTTCTTCTTCAGTCAGGATGCGTTCGGCTTCGGCGGCGGGGGTCGATTTATTAGTTTTGGTCATAACTTCGCTTACCTTCGATACGACAGAGTTTACATTTAATCAGCCCGAATTTTGTGGCTTTTTAGCCATCCCCACAAAACCCCGATAGTTTATACCAGACATTGTTCTAAACCGCTAATAAAGATGTCTTTCGGCAGATTTTTGCCGATAAATACCATTTTGCTGCCACGAACGTCGTTTTCTCCCCATTTGGCACCGAGGTCGCTGCCCATGATTTGATGCACGCCCTGGAACACCACCTTGCGGTCGGCTTCGCGCATCCACAGCACGCCCTTGTAGCGCAGCATGCGGGGACCGTAGGCATTTACCAGCCCGCCGAGGAAATCGTCGAGTTTGGCGGGATCGAACGGGCGGTTGCTCTTGAACACGAAGGCGGCGATATCGTCGCTGTGGTGGGCATGGTGGTGGTTATGGCCATGGCCATGGCCATGGTGTTCATGGTGATCGCAATGCTCATGTTCGTGATGATGATGGCCGCAGTGCTCGTCGTGCACATGGCCTTCTTCATGGGTCTGCTCGGTACGCAGGAAGTCCGGGTCCAGTTCCAGCTTATCGTTGAGCATGAAACCTTTCAGATCCAGCACTTCGGTCAGTGGGGCACGGCCGAAATCGCTGGTGCTGATAGGCGCACGGGGGTTGATGCGTTTCAGGCGTTCCGTCAGCGCGGCCAGCTGTTCCGGCGTGACCAGATCAGTCTTGGACAGCAGCAGCTTGTCGGCAAACCCGACCTGACGCTGGGCTTCTTCATGCTGATCCAGCTGGTCCATGGCGTGACGGGCATCCACCACCGTGACCACGGCATCGAGCATGTAGTAAGTGCCCACTTCTTCGTCGACGAAGAAGGTCTGCGCCACCGGACCGGGATTGGCCAGCCCTGTGGTTTCGATCACTACGCGGTCGAAATTCAGTGTGCCCGCTTCGCGCTGCTGTGCCAGCTTGCTGAGGGCCACGATCAGATCGCCGCGCACGGTGCAGCAGATGCAGCCGTTATTCATTTCGATGATCTGTTCGCCGCTATCCTGCACCAGGATTTCATTGTCGATATTTTCCTGACCAAACTCGTTTTCGATCACGGCAATGCGCATGCCATGCTGTTCCTGCAGGATGCGGTTGAGCAGGGTGGTTTTGCCGGCGCCGAGAAAGCCGGTGAGGATGGTGGTGGGTATCAATGCCATGGTGCTTACCAGTCTGATCTAGGGGCAACCTAGATGGGGGTGAAGTGCGGAAATGCAAGCGCCTGATTATGCCGGAATTCCGCGCCAGCGCGCAAACCGCACGATTGAGCCAGCGCAGGGGGCGTTTATTTTACTTTGGCGCGCGGGTGGGTCTGATCGTACACGGCGGCCAGATGCTGGAAGTCCAGCGCGGTATAGACTTGCGTCGAACTGATGCTGGTATGGCCCAGCATTTCCTGCACGGCGCGCAGATCGCCGGAAGATTGCAGCAAATGGGAAGCAAACGAGTGGCGTAGCATGTGCGGATGCACATGCACGGGCAGGCCTTGCGCTAGTCCCTGCGCTTGCAGACGCTGCTGTAGCACGCGCGGGCTGATCCGGCTGCCCCGTGTGCTGAGAAACAGGGCATTGCTGCCATCGCTAGGGGCGGGGCGTACGGCCAGCCAGGCTCGCACTGCCTCCAGCGCAGCTTGCCCGACGGGCACCACGCGCTGCTTGTTGCCTTTGCCGGTGACGATGACTTCTGCGCTGTCGGGCAATAGCCAGCCTTTGGCAGCGGGGCCGGCCTGTAGATCGAGCGCCGTCAGTTCGGATACCCGCAAGCCGCTGGAATACAGTAGTTCGAACATGGCGCGATTGCACAGCTGGGCAGGTTCGGGGCTGCTACCGGCATGCACTGCACTGCCGCTGACGAGAGCCACGGCATCGTCGATCGCCAGTGCGCGCGGCAGGCTTTTGGCCCGTTTCGGCGCGCGTACGCTCTGCACAGGATTGCTACTGACCAGTTGCTGTTCGCCCAGCCAGTCGAAAAAGCCGCGCCAGCTCGATAGCTTGCGGGCAATGGAGCGGGGATCTAAGCCCTGTGCGTGCAAGCTGGCCGCAAGGCGGCGGATCTGGTTGCTCTGGATGGCCGGCCAGTCTTGCCCCTGGGTAAGGCTGGCCAGTTGCTGCAGGTCGCGCCCGTAGGCGCTGACGGTATGGGGGGACAGCTGGCGCTGCGTGCGTAGCTGCGCCAGATAGCCGTCTATCCAGCCCAGTCTGGGGTCTGGATAGGCGTTCATGGGGGACCGATCAGGCCAGCAGCCAGGCCAGTGCCGTGCTGCTGGTTTCGCCGATATGTACCAGGAAGTCGGTCGCCATCAGCGAGGTGAAGCGGGCCGGATCTTCCGAGCCGAGGATCAGCAGGCCGAAGGCATCCTTGTTGCCCAGCTTGCGCAGGGGAATGATCACGGTCGAGGTGATGCCGGTCGGATCATCCAGCCAGCGCACGGCTTCGAAATCCTTGTTGGTACCGCAGTAAGGGGATTGCAGGCTGTTGGCGAAGATGCGGGCATCGTCTGTAACGCCGCGCACAAACCACTCGTCCTGATAGTCGGCTTCGGCGCCCCAGATACGCAAAGTTACTTGCGGCACATCAAAAGCGGTCTTCAGGCCGCTGGTCACAGCGTGTGGTATGGAACCCACATCTTCCGATTCCAGCAGGGTGCGAGTCCAGCGGTGGAACTTGTTGGCGATGGCTTCGTTTTCCGAGGCCAGACGCATGAGATTGCCCATGCGCAACTCCAGCGTCTTGTATTTGTCGCGCATGACTTCCATCTGGCGTTCCTGCAGCGAGACAGCGCGGCCAGTTACCGGGCTGGACAGCTTGATTTCCGCCAGCAGGTCAGCGTGTTCTTCGAAAAATTTCGGGTTGTCGCTCAGGTACTGGGCGACGAGGGTGGAATCCAGTGGGACAGTCATGGTGGTGCTTTATTAACTTGGTGAAAGATCGAGCTTCATTCTAAACGAAAAAAACGGACATGGTCACCCATGTCCGTGTTGGCTTCCGTCCGCTACCGGCCCTGACGGGCCGGTGTTGATTAGAAGTTGTGGTGGATACCCAGGCTGTAGAAGTTAGCCGTGGTCGTTGCCTTCTTGTTCGAGGCATCGATGTACAGATAGGTGCGTGGCGACAGGTTGTAGTCGTAGCCGATCGATACCTGTTTGGTTTTGGCGATGGCGGCGCTATGCAGGACATTGTCCGGATCTTTCTGGCCATAACCGAAGCGTACCAGACCGGCACCCACGGTGTAGTTGGCGCCCACCAGCCAGGCTTTGGTCTTAGGATTGACGGTGACGTTTTCCGTCTGGTCTTGCGACTGGTAGGAACCCATCAGCTTCAGCTCAGGCATCGGTTTGTACGAAGCGCCCAGCGACCAGATCTTGGTAGCGATGGCATTCTTTTCGTAGGCAGCGTAGGCGCCGAACGGGCCATTCATGGCCGTAGCGCTGAGCGAGTAAGGGGTGGTGGTTGGTGCCGAGTTAGCCGGGAATTGCGGGTTGGCCGCCGTACCTTTGCCGATGATGACAGGATTCTGGTTGGCTTCTTTGGCCTGTACCGTGACGTTCAGCTGGAACATGCCGCCAACGACAGGGCTGTTGTAGAACACCGAGTTGGAGAAACGGTTGCGCGAGTTGCCGGTGGTGCTCATCGGATCGCTGGTGTAGCCGGCTACTTGCAGGTCGGTCTGGTAACCGGCCACGGCTGGCAGGCCGCTCCATGGTTCGAACAGGGTGCTGGTTTCCTGGAAGGCGGTGAGACCGCGGCCCAGACGAACGGTACCGAAGTCGCCTTGCAGACCGACGCGGCTCTGACCCTGGAACAGCGGACGGCTATTCGCGCCCGAAGTGTTTTCGATGGTGCCGGTGTCTGGCTCGTAGCGGATTTCCAGCTGGAACAGAGCGCTCAGGCCGCTGCCCAGATCTTCCACGCCTTTGAAGCCCAGCTTGTTGTTATCGCGCTTGCCAACGGAGGTGGTGCCGCCCGTCAGTTTGGAAATACCTGCATCTACAGTGCCATAGATGGTCACGGACGATTGGGCATAGGCTGCGCCCGTAAATGCGCCCATGAGCGCCAGAGCCACTAAAGATTTTTTCATTTTAGCTATTCCTTTAAGAGTGAACATCAATACTTCTGAAGCTGAAGGGCGTGGTTTGAGCCCCGCGGATGCTGAAACCTTAATCTGCTGCTGCGGCAAAATCGTTGAAATGGTCGATTAGGACGCTTAATTTTGGTCGAAAGCCCGTCAAAATGGCGTTCCTGTTGTATTAATGAAACGCGCTAGCGGCTCCCTGCCTGTCCTGTCTCAACCATCAATTCCTTTCACACAGGCATCAATTTAGCTCTAGCGTACTCTGTTCCGTGGCAGGCGGCCTTTGAGCGATATCAAAATGTTCACCATATTCTTTGCTGTGTGGCGCCAATGGCACGCTACACTCTCCGTTACCAATGGTTGCCATAGACCTGAGCTTACAGGCAGAGAGCACCATCCGCTTCTATGAATCGGAGTAATAGAGAGACCATGGCGAATCGAGAAGAACTGGGGATCATACGTGGCGCGCGCGCAGGGGATGCAGCGTGCCAGTTGGCACTTGGCAAGCTTTATCTGTTTGGCGGCGCCAGCCTGCCGCGTAGTCTGCCAACCGCGTTGCACTGGCTGGATAGAGCGGCTAGCCAGCAGCAGGATGAAGCGTGGATGTTGATTGGTAGTTACATTCCTTACGAACAGGCACAGCACAAAATGCCTGAAGTGCTGGCATGGTACGAACGCGCCTATGGGGCCGGGATCGAACAGGCCGGTCTGGCGCTGGCCCAGCTGGTACTCCATGGCGGCAGCGCGCCGGCCGTGCAGGCGCTGCAGGGCAAGGCCCTGCAATTACTCGAAGCGTCGGCCCGTAGTGGCTGTGCCGAAGCCCAGTGGTTGCTGGCCCAGCAGCCGGTTGCGCGTGTGGCGGCTTGCGTTACCGACAGCGCAGGCGAGTGTGCCGAGCCGGCACTGGTGCCGGCCAGCGGCCAGCAGTGGCTGGCACGGGCGGCCGACAACGGTCTGGCCGCAGCCCAGTATGCCGTGCTGGAACAGGCATGGAATAGTGATCCCACCGCCTATCTGGAGCGCGCGCTGCCGCTGTCGCGCCAGTTGCTGGCCAGTGCCCCCATCGATGCCGAAGCGGCGCGCAATGTAGAGTGGGCTGTGCTGCCGGTGCAACTGACTATGCTGTCGCGCTGTGCCGAACTGCTGGAAGCGCGCGCCGACGACAGCGATCAGGCCCAGGCCGAGTTGCTGCAATATCGCGAACTGGCGGCCTATGGCGGCGACCGGCAGGCCCAGCTGGCGCTAGGGTTGTGGTTTGCCCGCATGGATGGCGAAGGGCGACGGCAGACGCACGGCATTGCTGCGGCCAACTTCAAGCGCGCCATCCGCTGGCTGACGCTGGCGGGCGAGCAGGGGCTGGCGGAAGCGTGGTTTGCCCTGTCGCGCATCTATCTGAAACCGGAATTTTCCCAGCGCTGCGTGGCCGAAGCCCAGCGCTACCTGGAGCGCGCCGCGGAGATGGGGCATAGCGCTGCCCAGCTGGAATGCGGCATGTATGCCTGGCGTAACCGTCGTACCGATGAACAGAGCGATGTGCGCGCCGCTTACTGGCTGCAGAAAGCCGTGGCACAAGGCTGTCGCGAAGCCGAAGTGGCGCTGGCGCGGGTGGCCGCGCCGCCCAAGCCTGCCCTGTGGGCGGAAACCATACTCAATAGTCTGAGCCGCGAATCGCTGGAATGCCAGCCTTTGCTGACGGCACGGCTGGAACTGGCCTGTCTGTTTGGCCTGAGCCGGCCGGAAGCATTGCTGCTGGATATACCCGCAGCCGATCAGGGCCATTGTCTGGTGATCGATATCCGTGCCAGCTATGGCCGCAGCAAGCGCCGGCTGGTGCTGCTGCGCACGGCGCGCGAACGGCAGGCACTGGACCGGCTGGTACGGCTGTTTGAACCGTTCGATAACAGTGCCGACGGCATCGAAGGCAATTACCGTCAGCGCCTGTACCGGCTGAAAACGTGGGCGCCTGTGGCCGCCCACGTGGACGACCTGCTGGCTGCCTGAGACGCTGATCAGATCTCGATTTCGCCTTCGAACACGGTGACGGCAGGGCCGGTGAGGAAGACCGGCTGACCCGCGCCGGCCCAGCTGATGGACAGCTGACCACCACGGGCATCGACCCGCACGGGACTATCGAGCAGGCCACGGCGGATACCGGCCACGGCAGCCGCGCAAGCGCCCGTACCGCAGGCCAGCGTTTCGCCCACGCCCCGTTCGAACACGCGCAGACGGATGTGATGGCGGTCGACGATCTGCATGAAACCCGCGTTGACGCGGTTAGGGAAGCGCGCATGGCGTTCGATCAGCGGGCCGCTCAGCTCTACTGGTGCCGTATCCACATCGTCCACTACCTGTACCGCGTGCGGGTTGCCCATCGATACTACCGAGACCAGCACTTCTTCGCGCGCACCTCCCAGTTCCAGCATCAGCGGCCACAGCAGGTCAGTACCTTGCGGCTGGCCTTGCAGATTTTCCGCATCGAACGGCACGCGGGCCGGTTCCAGCACGGGTGCCCCCATGTCCACGGTAATGCTGCCATCGTCTTCCAGCCGTGGGGCAATGATGCCGGCCTTGGTCTGCACCGTGATGCTGCGCTGATTGGTCAGGCCTTTTTCCGCGACGAATTTCACGAAGGCACGGGAACCATTGCCGCACTGTTCCACCTCACCGCCATCGGCGTTGAAAATCCGGTAGCGGAAATCACAGCCCGCTTCGGTTGGTTTTTCCACCAGCAGTATCTGGTCGGCGCCCACGCCGAAGCGGCGGTCGCCCAGCAGCTGCCATTGTTGCGGCGTGAAGCGGATATCCTGATTAATCCCGTCGATGACCACGAAGTCATTGCCGGCGCCATGCATTTTGGTGAATTTGAGTTTCATTGCAGTATTCTGTGCTTACGGTTTGGGCGCGCGCTGGTACAGCGACGGTTCGCCATTCGGACGGGTTTTGAAGCGTTTGTGGGTCCAGAAGTACTCTGCCGGCGCTTCGCGCACGCGTTCCTCGATAAAGGCATTCATGCGGCGGGTGGCGGCCACCATGTCGGTGCCGGGGTAATTGTCCCACACCGGATAGAATTTCACACGCCAGCCCTGGAAATTCGGCAGGAAGGTGGCGATCACCGGCATTACCTGCGCACCCGTGGTGGCGGCAATCCGTGCCGTGGCCGTCAGCGTGGCAGCGTCGATGCCGAAGAAGGGCACGAACTCGGCATCTTTCTCGCCGAAGTCCATATCCGGCAACATGAAGTAGGGCAGCTTGTCGCGCAGCGCCCGCATGATGGGCTTGATGCCATCCTGACGGGTGAACAGCTTGACGGGCTTGAAGCGCGAACGGCCGGCGCGCAGCACGCGGTCGAAAGCCAGATTCTTTTGCTGCACATACATCGAGGACGCACTGGTTTCCATCGCCACCGCGGCACCGGCCACATCGAGGCAGACGAAGTGGGGGCACAGCAGAATGGTGGGCTGGGCCGTCATCTGCTCGACAGGAACGCTGGCCGGATCGAGCTGGATCAGGCGGCGCAGACGGGCTTCCGATGCCCACCACAGCACGCCCCGCTCCCACACGCTGCGCGAGTAGGCCTGAAAGTGCTGGCGTGCCAGTACGACGCGTTCAGCTTCCGTCAGTTCCGGCATGCACAGGCGCAAGTTGGTCAGGGTGATATGGCGGCGTGCCGGCAGCAGGATGAACAACAGGCTGCCGATCAGATTACCGAAGCGGCCCAGCAGGGGCAGGGGCAGCCAGTGCAGCAGCCACATAAAACCGAGTAATAACTTCATGACTGCGCTCCTGCGTCCGGTGCGCTGATGCCGGCTGGTACTTTGTAGCGGTTATAGCTCCAGAAATATTGCGACGGGCAACGGGCAATCAGGCATTCCATTGCGTGGTTGATGGTCTGGGCCTGTTCGGCCGCACTGCCTTCCAGCGACCCTTCAAACGGTACGAAGCGGATCACATAGCCGCGTCCGCCCGGCAGACGTTCGGCGTAGGTGACGATGATGGTGGCGTCGCCCATTTGCGCCAGTTTGGCCGGCAGCGTCATGGTGTAGGCCTGTCGGCCGAAGAAAGTGGCCCAGACGCCTTCGCCTTCCTGCGGCACCTGATCGGGCAGCAGGCCGATAGGCTTGCCCTTTTTCAGGGTCTTGGCCAGCATGCGCACGCCCGACATATTGGCCGGCGCCAGCAGCAGGTTGTCGCGCGCACGGGCGCCTTCGATCAGCGGCTTGAGCGCGGCTTTTTTCGGTGGGCGGTACATCACCATCAGTTCCGTGCGCAGAGCGATTTCCTGTGCAACGATTTCGAAGCAGCCCAGATGGGGGGTCAGAAACACAATCCCGCGACCTGCATCAAGTTCCGTCTGGACTAGCGACCAGCCTTCATCGCTGGCATGGCGCGAAACCCGTTCCGGCTTGGCGCACCAGATGAAGGGCAGTTCGACGATGGATTTGCCCGCTTCGGCAATGGCGGCGGACAGGTGCTGGCCATAGCCGGCCTGACGCAGATTGTCGCGCATGCGGCGGCGATACGAGGCCGAGCTCAGATATACCAGCCAGCCCAGCACGCTGCCTAAAGCATGCAAAATTGGCAAAGGTAAGATGGAAAAAGCGCGAAATATGGGAACTAACATGAGAAATTCATCTAGGTTACGGTGCTGCGGGCAGGTGTTGCTGTGCCAAAATTTTCAAAGAAGCGTAAAATACCACGTTAGCAGTAACCGCTGAGTTAACAGACAACTTGCGAAGCGGAATATAAATGTCGCTAAAGCGTCGCAAGCCGTATTGGTAAGCGACCGTTATTCTTCACCAATCTTCAGGAGCTTGCGATGTCTAATGATTATCTTTTCACTTCCGAATCCGTTTCGGAAGGCCACCCCGACAAAGTTGCCGACCAGATTTCCGATGCGATTCTGGACGCGATTCTGACCCAGGACCCGAAAGCCCGTGTTGCCGCAGAAACCCTGTGCAATACCGGTCTGGTTGTACTGGCCGGTGAAATCACCACCCACGCCAATGTTGATTATATTCAAGTTGCGCGCGAAACCATCAAACGTATCGGTTACGACAACACCGAATACGGTATCGATTACAAAGGCTGCGCTGTGCTGGTGGCCTACGACAAGCAGTCGCCCGACATCGCGCAAGGCGTGGATGAAGGCGCAGGCATTGATCTCGATCAAGGCGCGGGCGATCAGGGCCTGATGTTCGGCTACGCCTGCGATGAAACGGCGGAACTGATGCCAGCTGCCATTCACTATTCGCACCGTCTGGTCGAGCGCCAGTCGCAACTGCGTAAAGATGGCCGTCTGCCATGGCTGCGTCCGGATGCCAAATCGCAGGTGACTCTGCGCTACGTCAACGGCCGTCCGGTGGCGGTGGATACGGTTGTGCTGTCGACCCAGCATGCGCCGGAAATGGAGCACAAGCAGATCGAAGAAGCGGTGATCGAAGAGATCATCAAGCCGGTGCTGCCACGCGAATGGCTGACCAACACCCGCTATCTGGTCAACCCGACCGGCCGTTTCGTGATCGGTGGCCCGCAGGGTGACTGCGGTCTGACGGGCCGCAAGATCATCGTCGATACCTATGGTGGCGCCAGCCCGCACGGCGGCGGTGCGTTCTCCGGTAAAGACCCATCGAAAGTCGACCGCTCGGCAGCCTACGCGGCCCGTTACGTGGCGAAGAACGTGGTAGCGGCCGGTCTGGCGCGCCAGTGCCAGGTGCAGGTCAGCTACGCGATCGGTGTGGCCCGTCCGATCAATATCACCGTGTACACCGAAGGTACGGGCGTGATTCCGGACGAGAAAATCGCCGAACTGGTGATGGCGCACTTCGACCTGCGTCCGAAAGGCATCGTGCAGATGCTCGATCTGCTGCGTCCTATCTACGCCAAAACGGCAGCTTACGGTCACTTCGGCCGTGAAGAGCCGGAGTTCACCTGGGAGCGCACCGACAAGGCTGCCATCCTGCGCGACGCTGCCGGTCTGAAGTAATCCCGCCCAGCGCGGCCCACGCCGCCTGTCATCAAACGCCCCGCTCGCCCTGCGTCAGCGGGGCGTTTCATTTGGGACGTGGTGGTGGTGGTGGCGGTGGTTTAAGCGGCAGATAGCGCCGCAGATATTCATCGCGATTCATAACGTACTCCGGTTTTTGATTTCTGCATCGACAGCGCTCTGGGCGGCTTGCCGTATGCCGCGAGTCAGCAACAGGTCGAAATCCGTACTTTGCAATTCGGCGCGAAAGCGTTCGCGCAGTGCCAGTAAGCGACGCTCAAACAGCACGATGGGAAAGCGTGTATTGATGCGCATTCGTACCATGAGTGTTTCTACGTCGATCTTTAGTGTCTTCATACCAGATGCCGAAGCAGTGTGCTGTTTGACTCGTTCGATGACATTAAGTTGCTTCGAAATGATGGCGAGCAGCGTACTGGCCGATGTTAGCAACGGCCACAGGACAGTGTAGCTCGCGTTATTCCAGAATATCAGTCCGGCAAGCGCAGAGCCTGCCGATGCAATGGCCAGCATGATACGTGTCGTGCTATCCAGCTTCACCCAGCGAGAAAGTAGTTGATGTTCGATTTGCAAGGCGTAGTGCACCTGATAGTGCAGTTGGTAGGCTTCCGCCCAGATTGCATCACGTGGATCGGTTACCATGGTTTTCGCTCCCGTCGCAGCACCGTCTTGCTGATTTTTGCTGCATTTGATGGTAAAATCCTGCTTCCGAGGAGCGTTGCGACGCATCAAAACTTTGATGCGCCAGGCTCGGAGTCCCAAACCGCGCTCACGTTACTTTTTTCACCACATGAAAGGAGGGCGTGATGAACGCCGTACTCAAATCTTCCCAAGACTATCTGGTTGCCGACATTTCGCTGGCAGGCTGGGGTAACAAAGAAATCAAGATTGCAGAAACCGAAATGCCGGGCCTGATGGCGATCCGCGAGGAATACGCCGCTAGCCAGCCGCTGAAAGGCGCACGCATCACCGGTTCGCTGCACATGACCATCCAGACCGCCGTACTGATCCAGACGCTGGAAGCGCTGGGTGCACAGGTACGCTGGGCTTCGTGCAACATCTACTCGACGCAGGATCACGCCGCTGCTGCCATCGCCGCCAACGGCACCCCTGTGTTCGCCATCAAAGGCGAAACGCTGGATGAATACTGGGACTACACCCACCGCATCTTCGAGTGGCCAGCCGATGCGGCCGGCAATGCCGTGTACTCCAACATGATTCTGGACGATGGCGGCGACGCAACCCTGCTGCTGCATCTGGGCGCCCGTGCCGAAACCGATATCTCGGTGCTGGCCAACCCCGGTTCGGAAGAAGAAATCTGCCTGTTCAACGCCATCAAAGCCCATCTGGCGAAAGATCCGCAGTGGTACTCCAAGCGTCTGCCGCACATTCTGGGCGTGACCGAAGAAACCACTACCGGCGTGCACCGCCTGTACCAGATGCACAAGGAAGGCAAGCTGCACTTCCCAGCAATCAACGTTAACGACTCCGTCACCAAATCGAAGTTCGACAACCTGTACGGCTGCCGCGAATCGCTGGTCGACGGTATCAAGCGCGCTACCGACGTGATGGTGGCCGGTAAGATCGCCGTGATCGCCGGTTACGGTGACGTGGGCAAAGGTTCGGCTCAGGCTATGCGCGCGCTGTCGGCCCAAGTATGGGTGACCGAAATCGATCCGATCTGCGCACTGCAGGCGGCGATGGAAGGCTACCGCGTTGTCACCATGGACTACGCTGCCGAACACGGCGACATCTTCGTCACCTGCACCGGCAACTACCATATCCTGACCGAAGAGCACATGCTGAAGATGAAGGATCAGGCCATCGTCTGCAACATCGGCCACTTCGACAACGAGATCGATGTTGCTGCGCTGAAGAAGTACACCTGGGAAAACATCAAGCCACAGGTCGATCACGTGATCTTCCCATCGGGCAAGCGCATCATTCTGCTGGCCGAAGGCCGTCTGGTGAATCTGGGTTGCGGTACGGGTCACCCTTCGTACGTGATGTCGTCCTCGTTCGCCAACCAGACCATCGCCCAGATCGAGCTGTACGCTAACACCGACAAATATCCGGTTGGCGTGTACGTGCTGCCTAAGCATCTGGACGAGAAAGTCGCCCGTCTGCAGCTGAAGAAGCTGAATGCCCAGCTGACCGTGCTGACCGCTGAACAGGCTGCCTACATCGGCGTGTCGCAGGAAGGTCCGTACAAGCCTGAGCACTACCGCTATTAATCTGCGCTATTAACTGTAATCCGGCCTAGGCCGGCGTTGTGTCGCTGCCAGCAATGGCAGGCAGCGGCACAGCTTCCCTACTTGCAGCGAGTCTCTATTATGCGTTTGGTCCTTACCTGGTTAATCAATGCAATTGCCTTGCTGGCGATTCCCTACCTGATGCATTCCGTCGAGGTCACAAGCCTCGGTGCAGCCCTCGTCGCGGCTTTGGTTCTGGGTCTGGTAAATACGCTGATCCGCCCCGTATTGCTGCTGCTGACCTTGCCCGTGACTCTGGTGTCGCTGGGTCTGTTCATCTTCATCATCAATGGCTTCATGTTCTGGCTGGTCGCCCAGTGGGTGGACGGTTTCCATGTCGACAGCTTCCTGTCGGCCATCGGTGGCGCATTGCTGTACAGCGTGATTTCCTGGGCCCTCACGACTCTTTTCTTGAAGAACTCCGATGGCTAATCATAATTTCAGTATTGAATTCTTTCCGCCCAAGACGGCGGAAGGGGCGGAAAAGCTGCGCGTCACGCGCGCCAAGCTGTCCGAGCTGCATCCCAAGTATTTCTCGGTAACCTTTGGTGCTGGCGGCACCACCCAGCGCGGTACGCTCGATACCGTGGTGGAAATTCTGGCAGCCGGTGAAGATGCTGCGCCCCACCTGTCCTGCGTGGGTGGCACGCGTGCATCGATCCGCCAGATTCTCAACGAATACAAGTCGCACAATATCCGCCGTCTGGTGGCGCTACGCGGCGACCTGCCCAGCGGTTATGGGGCGGCCGGCGAATTCCGTTACGCCAATGAGCTGGTGGAATTCATCCGTGCCGAAACGGGCGACTGGTTCCACATCGAAGTGGCGGCCTATCCGGAAGTCCACCCGCAGGCCCGTTCGCCGCAGGATGACCTGTTGGCCTTCGAGCGCAAGGTAAAAGCCGGTGCCAATTCCGCCATTACCCAGTATTTCTACAATGCCGACGCTTACTTCCAGTTCGTCGAGCAGACCCGGAAGCTGGGTATCGATGTACCGGTGGTGGCCGGCATCATGCCGATCACCAACTACACCCAGCTGATGCGTTTCTCGGATATGTGCGGTGCCGAGATCCCACGCTGGGTACGCCTGAAACTGGCCAGCTTCGGCGACGATAGCGCGTCCATCAAGGCTTTCGGTCTGGATGTAGTGAGCGCACTGTGCGAACGCCTGCTGGCCGGTGGCGCACCGGGGCTGCACTTCTACAGCATGAATCAGGCAGCGGCCACCACGGCGCTGTGGCAGCGGCTGGTCAAGTAATAGCGTGCTTGAACGCTTGTTGGCGTTCTATTCCGTGATGATGTGGTCGAGCGCCACATCATGGCGGTCTGCAGCAAAATCAGCGCGCAGGCACTGGTAGGCAATGCCCAGTGTCTGCGGCCGCGGTGTCGCGGCCAGCGTGCGATCGTAATACCCGCCACCGTAGCCCATACGGTAATTCCCTTCATTAAAGCCCAGACAGGGCACCAGCATGGCAGCCGGATACTCGGCCTGCAGACGCAAGTCCTGCGGCACCGCCACTCCCATTGCATCTTGCAGCATGGCTTCACCGATACGCCATTCCGCAAAGGCCAGCGGCGCATCTTTTTCCAGTACCACCGGCAGTAGCAGACGGGCACCGCGTGCGGCCAGTTCCGCATAGGCCACATGCAGATCGGGCTCATCCTTGAGGGGCCAGTACACGGCCAGCGAGGCTGGCTGCGCCTGCTGCCACCATGTTAGCAGGCGCTGGCCTATGGCCTGATCCCACGCCGCCTTGCTGGCGCTATCGATGGCGCGGCGGCGCAGGCGCAACTGCTTGCGCCATAACGCCTTCTGCTCGGCCGGCAGGGCTGGTGGTTCCGTCGTGGCGCATGGTATTCTAGGGTCGCTGGTCATCGCTTCGGTTTTTCAGACTTTAGAGAGTTGTAGATTGAGTTATGCATTGAAATGGATCGCCAGCGCAGCCTTGCTGGCGCTGACCCTGACGGCCCACGCCGAAGATATCGGCGATGACGGCCGTCGCGCCGACGACGCCTTCCTGCTGCTGCGCGACGCGGTGCGGCAGGATGATGCAGCCAAGGCCGATTTCTATGCCAACCGTCTGGCCAGTTATTCGATTCCTTCCTACGTTGATTATTATCGGCTGAAACCGCGTCTGAAGGATGCCAGCAATGGCGAAATCCGCGATTTTTTCAAGCGCTACGAAGGTCAGGCTATCGTTGACCGTCTGCGTAACGACTGGCTGCTGGAACTGGGCCGCAAGCGCGACTGGACCACCTTTGACGAACAACTGCCGTTGTTTGTGTTGAACGACGACGTGCAGGTGAAATGCTATGCGCTGCAATCGCGTGCGCTGAAGGGCCAGAAAGTCGCCAGCGATGCGCGCGAAGTGCTGACGGCGCCGAATGGTTACGGCGAACCGTGCGCGGGCCTGATCGCCACCCTGTATGCGGCCGGCCAGTTCAATACCGACGACCTGTATGCGCAGTTGCGCCTGTCCGGCGAGTACAACGCCACGGGGCAGGCACGCCGCATCGTTGCGCTGTTAAACGGTAACGAGAAGCGCGCCGTGCAGGCGGTGGATCTGCCGGCAGTTGCCCTGACCAAGGGCGTGGGCAGCGGCCGCACCGAACATGAAATCTTCATCGTCGCGCTGGGGCGCATGGCCAAGACCAGCGTCAAGCTGGCCAAGCTGGCGCTGCAGCGCGCGACACCCAAACTGAGTGCGCTGGAACAGCAGGAGGCATGGGCGGCGATTGCGCTGCAATCGTCCTACACACTGGCGCCGGAGACTAGCGACTACTGGCATAAATCGCAGGGCGCAGCTCTGTCCATCGACCAGTTGCAATGGAAAACCCGCATCGCCCTGCGTAACGGCGACTGGAAAACCGTGCGCCAGACTATCCGTGCCATGCCCGCCTCGCTGCGCAGCGAACCGGTCTGGGTGTACTGGCTGGCGCGCGCTCAGATGGCCGATGCAGGCAGTAGCCAGCCGAGTGGCGAAGCGGCCCAGCTGCTGCGCAGCATCGCCGAGCAGCCGAATTTCTATGGCCAGCTGGCCGGTGAAGAACTGGGCAGACTGGTCACCATTCCGCAGGCTGGCCCGCCCATCAGTCAGGCCGAGGTAGCGCCGTTTGCCAGCAATCCGAATTTCCAGCGCGCGCTCAAGTTCTTCTCCATGCGCCTGCGCTTTGAAGGTACACGCGAATGGAACTGGGGCTTGCGCGGCCTGAGCGAACGCGAACATCTGGCGGCGGCCGAATTCGCCCGCCAGAACAACATCCTCGACCGCATGGTCAACACCTCGGACCGCACCCGATTGCAGGTGGACTACACCCAGCGCTTCCCTTCGCCCCACCATGACATCATGCACCCCACCACCCAGACGCTGGGGCTGGACAAGGCATGGGTGTATGGTTTGATCCGGCAGGAATCGCGCTTCATCATGGATGCGCAGTCGCATGTGGGGGCGTCCGGTCTGATGCAGGTGATGCCGTCGACGGGACGCTGGGTGGCCAAGAAAATCGGCCTGACCGACTTTGCCCAGGAAATGCTGAGCGATGTGCGTACCAATATTCTGCTCGGCGCCAATTACATGAATATGGTGCTGGGGAATATGGACGGCTCGCAGGTGCTGGCCACGGCCGCGTATAACGCGGGGCCGGGCCGTCTGCGCAGCTGGCGCAGCACCTTGAACAAGCCGATGGAAGGCGCCGTGTTCATCGAATCGATCCCGTTCTTCGAGACCCGCGTGTATGTGAAAAACGTGATGTCGAATACCGCCTATTACGCCGCTCTGTTCGAGGGCCGGCCACAGTCGCTCAAGCTGCGGCTGGGGAATGTCGCGCCCAAAGGCTATAGCGAACAGGAACAGCAGGAAAGCAGCTTCGGCGCACGCTGAAGCACCACTCATACGGAACCGCCATGCACACTACCAAACTCGATCCTAGCCTGACCCAGACTCTGGCCGCCGCGCGCGCTCCCGGCCTGACGCTGGTCATCGGTAACAAAAACTACTCGTCGTGGTCGATGCGGCCGTGGGTGGCCATGACGGCGTTCGGCATACCGTTCCAGGAAGTGCGCGTGCTGCTGGACCAGCCCGACACGGCCAACCGCATCTGCGAATACACGGCCAGTGGCCGCGTGCCCGTGCTGCTGGCGGGCGAGATGACCATCTGGGACAGTCTGGCCATCTGCGAATATCTGGCCGAGCAGTTCCCCGAACTGCATTTGTGGCCGCAGGATGTAGCTGCGCGCGCCATGGCGCGTTCCATCTGCGCAGAGATGCACGCAGGGTTCAGCGATCTGCGTAACGCCATGTCGATGAATATCCGCGCCAGCTATCCGGGCAAAGGCCGCACCAACGGCTCGCAGGCCGATATCGGCCGCATCTGCGAAATCTGGGAAGAATGCCTGGCGCGCTTCGGCCACCACCAGTTCCTGTTCGGCGAATTCTCGCTGGCCGATGCCTTCTACGCACCCGTGGTGATGCGCTTCCGTACCTATGGCGTGGCACTGGCGCCGGCGCTGGAAGCCTACTGCCAGCGCGTGATCGCCCATCCGGCCGTGGCGCGCTGGATCAGCGAAGCGCTGGCCGAAACCGAGCGCGCCGCCAAGCACGACGCCGATATGCCGGATTAAGCCATGCAGATCTATGTTGTCGGTGGCGCCGTGCGCGATCGCCTGCTGGGGCTGGACGTGCAGGATCACGATCACGTGGTGGTTGGTGCCACACCCGAGGACATGCTGGCGCAGGGCTTCCGTCCCGTCGGCAAGGACTTCCCCGTGTTCCTGCATCCAAAAACCCAGGAAGAATATGCCCTGGCCCGTACCGAGCGCAAGACCGCGCCCGGCTACAAAGGCTTTGTGTTCCACACTTCGCCCGACGTCACGCTGGAAGAAGACCTGATCCGGCGCGACCTCACCATCAACGCCATCGCCCGCGCGGAAGATGGCACGCTGACCGACCCATATGGCGGCGTGCGCGATCTGGAGCAGCGCATCTTCCGCCATGTCTCGCCCGCGTTCGAGGAAGATCCCGTGCGCATACTGCGGCTGGCGCGCTTTGCTGCCCGCTTTGCTGATTTCACCATAGCGCCGGAAACCATGGAGCTGATGCAGCAGATGGTGGCCAAGGGCGAAGTCGATGCACTGGTGCCGGAACGGGTATGGCAGGAACTCTCGCGCGGGCTGATGGAAGCTAAGCCATCGCGCATGCTGGAAGTGCTACGCGCCTGTGGCGCACTGGCGCGCATCGTGCCGGAGCTTAATGCCCTGTGGGGCGTGCCGCAGCCGGAGAAATGGCATCCCGAAATCGATACGGGCCTCCATGTGCTGCAGGTGATCGACTGTGCGGCCGAACTGGGCATGGAACTGCCGGTGCGAGTGGCCTGTTTGCTACACGATCTGGGCAAGGGCGTGACGCCGTCCGCCAACTGGCCGGCCCACCATGGTCATGAAGAGCTGGGCGTGGCGCTGGTAGAAGCCGTATGCCAGCGCCTGCGCGTACCGACCGAATGCCGCGATCTGGCCGTGATGACCACGCGCGAACATGGCAATGTGGGACGGGCGCTGCAACTGCGCGCCAACACCATGGTGAAGCTGCTGGAGCGCTGCGACGCGTTCCGCAAACCGGCCCGCTTTATCCAGATGCTGGCCGCCACGGAATGCGATTCGCGCGGCCGCATCGGCGCGCAGGCCAGCTTCCGTGATACACCGTTCCCCCAGCGCGCCCATCTGGAGCAAGCACTGGCAGCAGCCCGCGCGGTCGATGCTGGCGCGATTGCGCGCAGTTGCAGCGAGCAGCCCGCGCAGATACCCCAGCGCGTACATCAGGCGCGCGTGCATGCGGTGGCGGCAGCGCTACCATCGAGTCAGGTAGGCGACGATGGAATCGCCTGATCTGTTCCAGAACCCTTTGCGCCGCTGGCGTGCTGGCAAGCGCCGGCCCACGGTGCTGGTCAAGGAATTGCATGAGCGGGACCGCCGCCGCGTGGTCAAACACTTTCTCGGACTGGAAGCCAGCGACCGCCTGCTGCGCTTCGGCAGCATGCTGCCGGACGAACAAGTAGAGAACTATGCGAACGGCATCGATTTCACGCGCGACATGGTGTTTGGCGTCTACAACCGCGTCTTCAAGCTGGTGGCGGTCGGCCATCTGGCGTTTGCCCCGCGCGACGCAAGCCGTGGCGAAGTGACAGAAAAAGAGCGGGTAGCCGAATTTGGCGTCTCGGTCAGCCGATCGGCGCGCGGCAAGGGCGTGGGCTCCAAACTGTTCGAACGGGCCGCCATCCATTGCCGCAATAGCGACGTAGACACCTTATATATGCACTGCCTATCGTCGAACAAAACCATGATGCACATCGCCCGCAAGGCGGGCATGGAAATCCACCGAGACTATGGCGAAGCGGACGCCTACCTGAAATTACCGCCGGCCAATCCGGCCAGCGTACTGCAGGAAGCGCTAGACGAACAGTTCGCCACACTCGACTACACCCTGAAAGCCAACAAACGCTTCGCCCTCAAATGGCTGGACCGCCTGCTAGGCCGCAAATAACTTCGGGGTCAGATCTGTCATTCGGACATCGAGGGTGTACCTTTAAGCTAGCGCAATACCCTGGCTAGCCTATTAGTGCGGGTATTTAGTTGCAGCTTGCTAATCAGCAGAGTCTGATGGTCAATCAGGACTAACAAGTAAAGAGCGCAGCTTGAGTGATCTCAAAAGTGCGCTCCTGATGTCCGAATGACAGATCTGACCCCGAAGTTAGGCCCGGCGTTTTAGACGAGGGGTAGGGCGGTGGTGTCTTTGATGCGCTGCAGGGCAAAGCTGGATTTCACGTCCAGCACGGCCGGATGGCGCAGCAGGGTGGCCATCATGAAGCGCGAGAAGTGATCCATGTCTTCGACGTGCACACGCAATAAATAATCCATTTCGCCCGTCATGGCGTAGCAGGCCACCACTTCCGGCCACTGCTCCACCGAGACGGCAAAGTCGGCGCGGGGCGAGGCGGGTGCATTGGCTGCCCCCAGTGCACGGGCATTGCTGTGCGCACCCGCTTCGCTGTGCTTCTCTAGCCGCACGTTGACATAGGCCAGCAGGCCAAGGCCGATTTTGTCGGGGTCGAGCAGCGCGACGTACTGGCGGATCACGCCCGCTTCTTCCAGCCGCTTGATGCGGCGCAGGCACGGCGAGGGCGACAGTGCTACGAGTTCAGCTACATCCTGGTTCGACAGGCGGCCATCGGCCTGCAAAATCCCCAAAATTTTGCGGTCGGTTTTGTCTAGCGTAATTTTGGTCATAAAACCCTCTTAATTCGGAAAAACATGCAATATTATTGCGCATAAGCGCGAACTTGGGGAATTGTTTGCAATTTAATGCCGTCGGAAGGCCACTATACTGTGCCTCATTCAAACAAGGAGACTAGCATGCAATTTACCCCCTGGGATAACCCGATGGGCACGGATGGCTTCGAGTTCGTCGAGTACGCCGCCCCTGATCCTGTCGCGCTGGGCAAGCTGTTCGAGAGCATGGGCTTCACCGCCATCGCCCGCCACCGCCATAAAAACGTCACCTTGTATCGTCAGGGCGATATCAATTTCCTCATCAACGCCGAGCAGGATTCCTTCGCTCAGCGTTTCGCCCGCACTCATGGCCCGTCCGTCTGCGCGATCGCATTGCGCGTCAAGGATGCCGCATTCGCCTATCAGCGCGCGCTGGAGCAGGGTGCCTGGGGCTTCGATAACAAGACCGGCCCGATGGAGCTGAATATCCCTGCCATCAAAGGCGTGGGCGATTCGCTGGTGTATCTGGTCGACCGCTGGCGCGGCAAGAACGGTGGCGCCGAAGGCGCGATCGGCGATATCAGCATCTACGATGTGGACTTCGTCGCCATCCCGGGCACGGTCGCCAATCCGGTCGGCCATGGCCTGACCTATATCGACCACCTGACCAATAACGTCTACCGTGGCCGCATGAAGGAATGGGCGGACTTCTACGAGAAGATGTTCAACTTCCGCGAAGTGCGCTACTTCGATATCGAAGGCAAGCTGACCGGCCTGAAGTCGAAGGCCATGACTTCGCCTTGCGGCAAAATCCGCATTCCGATCAACGAATCGTCGGATGACAAATCCCAGATCGCCGAGTACCTCGACGAATACCACGGCGAAGGCATCCAGCACATCGCGCTCGGTACCGATGACATCTACAAGACCGTGCAGTCGCTGAAAGACGCGGGCATCGTGTTCCAGGACACCATCGAGACTTACTACGATCTGGTCAACCGCCGCCTGCCCGAGCATGGCGAGAATCTGGACGAACTGCGCCGTCTGCGCATTCTGATCGATGGCCGCAGCAGCGAGCACTCGCGCGAACTGCTGCTGCAGATCTTCAGCCAGAACGTGATCGGCCCGATCTTCTTCGAGATCATCCAGCGTAAAGGTGATGAAGGTTTCGGCGAGGGTAATTTCCGCGCGCTGTTCGAATCGATCGAACTCGATCAGATCCGTCGTGGCGTGCTGAAAGATCCTGCTGCCGCATAAACAACAAGGGTGAAAAGCCGCGAGTCCCGCACAGAACGGGGCAGCGGCCTGTGGTACCCTAAACCAAACCACATACATAACCGCCGGGAGAACTTCACAAGAGTTTGCACGGCGCGCACGAACGGGCCGAACACGGCCCTGCAGTGCATGGTCAAAACAATAATGGAGACAATATGAACGCACCTCACAAGGGCTCGCAACTGGAGCCGGGCTCGCACTCGGACCACGAAATTTCCCTCGACGATAAGTGGACGCTAGAGCGCGGCCGTGCCTTTATGACGGGTACGCAGGCGCTGATCCGCCTGCCCATGATGCAGCGCGAACGCGACCTCAAAGCGGGCCTGAATACGGCTGGCTACATCACCGGCTACCGTGGTTCCCCCGTTACCAGTGTGGATATGACGGCCGTGAAGGCCAAGAAGTATCTGGACGCGCACCACGTTAAATTCCATCCCGGCATGAATGAAGATCTGGCTGCCACCGCCGTGTGGGGTACGCAGCAGACCAATCTGTTCGAAGACGCCAAGTACGATGGCGTGTTCTCCATGTGGTATGGCAAAGGCCCCGGCGTGGACCGCTGCGGCGACGTGTTCAAACATGCCAACAACGCCGGTTCGGCCAAACATGGCGGCGTGCTGGTGCTGGCTGGCGATGACCACGCCGCCAAATCGTCCTCGACGGCGCACCAGTCCGACCACATCCTGAATGCCTGCGGCATCCCTGTGCTGTATCCGTCCTCGGTGCAGGAGTACATCGACTATGGCCTGCACGCATGGGCCATGAGCCGCTATACGGGTCTGTGGGTGTCGATGAAGTGCGTCACCGACATCATCGAATCGGGTGCCGTGATCGATTTCGATCCGGATCGCGTACAGATCAAGATTCCGGAAGATTTCGAACTGCCTGAAGGCGGCCTGAATATCCGCTGGCCCGACACCGTACTGGATATGGAAGTACGGATGAACAGCTACAAGTGGTACGCCGCACTGGCCTACTGCCGCGCGAATAAGCTCAACAAGATCATCTGGGATAGCCCGAAGCCGAAGATCGGCATTATCACGGCCGGTAAATCCTACCTCGATACCCGTCAGGCGCTGGCCGATCTGGGCATCGACGAGCAGGCCGCAGCCGATATCGGTATCCGTCTGTACAAGATTGGTATGACCTGGCCGCTGGAAGCGGAAGGCGTGCAGGAATTCGCCGAAGGTCTGGACGAGATTCTGGTGGTGGAAGAAAAGCGCCAGATCCTCGAATACGCGCTGAAGGAAGAACTGTATAACCTGCCGGACGGTAAGCGTCCGCGCGTGGTGGGCAAGTTCGACGATACGGGCGAGTGGAGCAAGAACAGCAAGACCGGTCACGGCGACTGGCTGCTGCCGGCTACTTACGAACTCAATCCGGCCCAGATCGCGCGTGCCATCGCTTCGCGTATTGCGCATTACTGCGACGGCCATCCGGTGGCCGAGCGCGTGCGCGAACGGGTGGCCTTCCTCGAAGCGAAAGAGCTGGCACTGAAGTCGCTGCCGCTGAAATCGAATCCGGAAACCGACCGTACGCCATACTTCTGCTCCGGATGCCCGCACAATTCGTCCACCAAAGTGCCGGAAGGCTCGCGTGCGCTGGCCGGTATCGGCTGCCACTACATGGTGCTGTGGATGGATCGCGAAACTTCCACCTTCACCCACATGGGTGCAGAAGGCGTGACGTGGGTGGGACAGGCGCCGTTCACCAACGAGAAGCATGTGTTCACCAACCTCGGTGACGGTACCTATTTCCACTCCGGCATACTGGCGATCCGCGCTGCGGTAGCGGCCAAGGTCAACATCACCTACAAGATTCTGTTCAACGATGCCGTGGCCATGACGGGCGGGCAGAACTTCGATGGCCCGCTTGATCCCGGCATGATTTCGCGCCAGATCGCAGCGGAAGGCGTGAGCCCGATTATTGTCGTGACCGACGAGCCGGAAAAATATCCGTCCGATTACAACTGGGCACCCGGCGTCACGGTGCGTCACCGCTCGGAACTGATGGATGTGCAGCGCGAACTGCGCGATAAGCCCGGTGTGTCGGCCATGATCTATGATCAGACCTGCGCTTCGGAGAAGCGCCGCCGCCGCAAGCGCAACGAATACCCTGATCCGGCCAAGCGCGCCGTGATCAACGAAGCCGTGTGCGAAGGCTGCGGTGACTGTTCGGTGCAGTCGAACTGCCTGTCGGTGGAGCCGCTGGAAACGGATCTGGGGCGCAAGCGCCAGATCAACCAGTCCTCCTGCAACAAGGACTTCTCCTGCGTGACCGGTTTCTGCCCGAGCTTTGTGACGGTGGAAGGCGGTGCGCTGAAGAAGCCGAAGAAAGCTGCCACCGGCGAAGCGCCGCAAGTGGCGCTGCCGGCACCGGTGCTGCCATCGACGGCCCAGCCTTACGGCATTCTGATCACCGGTATCGGTGGTACGGGTGTGGTAACGGTGGGGCAGATTCTGGCCGTGGCGGCGCACGTGGAAGGCAAGGGTGCCATTGTGCTGGACATGAGCGGTCTGGCCCAGAAGGGTGGCCCGGTGATGTCGCACGTGCGTCTGGCCGATAATCAGAGCGATCTGCATTCGACCCGCGTCGGTACCGGTAGCGCTGATCTGGTGATCGGTTGCGATCTGATCGTAACGGCTTCGCGCGATGCGCTGTCGCGCATGGGCGAAGGACGTACCCACGCCATGATCAACTCGACCGGTTCTTCCACCGCGGCTTTTGTGAAGAATCCGAACTGGCAGTTCCCTGACGAGCCGTCGCGCAATGAAATCAGCCGTGCCTGCGGCGCTGGTCAGGTGGACTTCGTCGATGCCGGCCAGATTGCGACGGCGCTGATGGGCGATTCGATCGCCACCAATATGTTCATGCTGGGCTACGCCTTCCAGAAAGGCCATGTGCCGCTGAGCGAAGCGTCGCTGCTCAAAGCCATCGAACTGAATGGGGTTTCGGTCGGCTTCAACAAGGCGGCCTTCAACTGGGGCCGCACGGCGGCGCAGGATCTGGCTGCCGTTGCCCGCATGACCACGCCGGCCAAGGTGATCGAGTTCAAGCGTATCCAGACGCTGGACGACATCATCAGCAAGCGGGTGGAGCTGCTGACGGCCTATCAGGATGCGAATTATGCTAAACAGTATAAATCGTTTGTTGATCAGGTGCGTGGCGAGGAAGCCAAGCTGGGCAAGACTACCCGTCTGACCGAAGCCGTAGCGCGTTACTACTACAAGCTGATGGCCTACAAGGACGAGTATGAAGTAGCGCGTCTGTACAGCGATGGTGCGTTCCAGCAGAAGATCGCCGGCATGTTCGATGGCGATATCAAGCTGAAGTTCCATCTGGCGCCGCCGATGTTCGCCAAGCACGATGCGCAGGGCCATCTGGTGAAGAAAGAGTACGGTCCGTGGCTGATGAAAGCCTTTGCCGTGATGGCGCGCTTCAAAGGCCTGCGTGGTACCGCTCTGGATATCTTCGGCTACACGGCCGAGCGTCGCATGGAACGCCAGCTGATCGTGGATTACCGCCAGACAGTAGCGGGCCTGCTGCCCAAGCTGACGGCGGAGAATCTGGCGCAGGCGGTGGCGATTGCCAGCATACCGGAAGATATCCGCGGCTATGGCCACGTGAAGGAGCGTCATTTTGCTGCCGCCAAGCGCAAGGAGGCCGCATTGCTGGCCGATTTCGCCAAAGCGGACAAGCAGGTGGCACCGCACGCTGCCTGATTGTTATAAATTTGTAAGCAATCATAAACATCGGCGGGAATCTTAGACATTCTGTCTATAATTCCCGTCGATGAAAATTCCTTTCTACCTGCTTTATTCCGCTGCGCTGGCACTCACGCTGACAGCGTGCGGCGGCTCATCTTCACCTGCGGTGGTGGTTCCTGTGCCGCCGCCGGATCCCGTGCTACCCCCCGATCCTGTTCCCACGGTGTATGCCGATGCGACCGCTGGTTCCGCGGTGGAGCTGATGAACCGCTGCGAGCTGAAAACTGCTGGCGCGCTGGCCGGAAGTCAGGCCGATGAAAAAGGCTTTATCCGTTCCGCCACGGAGGAAACCTATCTCTGGAGTGCCGAACTTCCCGCCATTAAGGCGAGTGACTATCCGAGCGTGGTTGCCTATTTCAATGCACTCAAGACGCCAGCACTGCTGGCCAATGGCCGGCCCAAGGACCGCTTTCATTACAGCTATCCCAATGAGGTGTGGGAAGCCCTGTCGCGCGGAGTGGAATTTTCCTATGGCCTGAACTGGAGCGTGGGGGCTAATCGCGTGCCGCGCCAGTGGCGCGTTTCCATGGTGGATGCTGTTTCGCCCGCCGCCAATGCCGGTGTACGGCGTGGTGATCAGCTGATCATGATCGATGGCGAGGATTTCATCAACCGCGGCGATTCCGCGGCGGTGGCGCGCTTCAACGCGGCACTCACGCCGTCCAAGGCTGATCAGCCGCATACTTTTACCTGGTGGCGCGAAGGTCGCTTATTCGAAACCACTATGCTGCCGGGTGCCGTGAACGCGGAGCCGGTGCAGGCCGTGCAGATACTTGATAGTGCAGCCGGCAAGACCGGCTATCTGCACTTCACTTTCCACAACGGACCGGCCGAGCGTCAGCTGTATGATGCTATGAGCACTTTCAGCAAAGCGGGTGTGCGCGAGCTGGTGCTGGACATGCGCTACAACGGCGGTGGTCTGATCAACCTCGCTAGCGAACTGGCTTACATGATCGCTGGCCCGCAAGCTACTAGCGGCAAGGTGTTCATGCGCTACACCACCAACGGCCGTCTGGGTGCGGGCCGTCCCAGCATCTTCTTTGATCGCACCACCGGTCTTGCTGGTCCTAAGCCTGTGCCCTTCGGTACCGTGCTGCCCCATCTGGATCTGAAGCGGGTTACCCTGCTGACGGGCCCTTCCACCTGTTCCGCCAGCGAGGCGCTGATTAATGGCTTGCGTGGCATCGATGTGGAAGTGCGCTTGGTAGGAGGGCAGACCTGCGGCAAGCCGTATGCTTTTATCCCGATGGCCAATTGCGGCACCACTTATTTCATGGTGCAGTACCGTGGCACCAACGATAAAGGCTGGGGTGAATTTGACGAAGGTTTTGCTCCTGACTGCAGGGTAGAAGATGATATGAGTCACGCGCTGGGCGATCCGGCGGAAAGCTTGCTGGCTACGGCCTTGCGACTAAATGCCGGTGCTGCCTGCGCGAGTGCGGCACCGCGCCAGGGCGGGCGCAGCGCGGCAGCCGCGCCGCTCGCGGGCGATAGCGATGCGGCTAGCGTGCAGGTGCGCTCGCCACTGAAGGAAATCAGCATCCTGCCAGCGCAGCGCTGAGCTGCCGGCGGCGTGCAGTAAAGCCGATTATAATTTTTGATCTGTCCGGTGCCAGTGTGAGCACCGGCATCTAACTGGAGTCATGCCGATGCGACGTTCTGACCTGTTACTGTCTCTCTCGATTGCCTTTGCCGGCGCACCACTGGGTGCTGCCGTGGCGGCGAATGCTGCTACGCCAGCGACACCTGCCAGCGCTGCCCTCAGCACCATTTCCGAGCGCTCCGGCTTCCAGCATACGGGCCGCTACGATGAAGTGATCGCGCTGTGCGCGCGCTTCCAGCAAGCCTATCCCAAGGCGGTGCGCTGCTTCGAATTCGGCCGTACGCCGGAAGGCCGCCCCATGCTGGCGCTGGCCGTGTCGCGTACGGGCGCGCTGACGCCGCAACAGGCCAAACAACGTGGGCTGCCGGTGATGCTGGTGCAGGGCGGTATCCACGCTGGCGAGATCGATGGCAAGGATGCCGGCTTCCTCGCGCTGCGTGAAGCGCTGGAGAACAAGGCGGCAGCCGGTGCGCTGGATAAGCAGGTGCTGCTGTTCGTGCCGGTCTTTAACGTCGACGGTCACGAGCGCTTCGGCAAGTGGAACCGTCCTAACCAGCGCGGTCCGGTGGAAATGGGCTGGCGCACCACGGCGCAGAACTACAATCTGAACCGCGACTATGTCAAAGCCGACGCGCCGGAGATGCAGGCCATGCTGGCGCTGGTGAACGCGTGGGACCCGCTGGCCTACATCGATCTGCACGTGACCGATGGTGCCAAGTTCCAGCCTGACGTGTCGATACAGGTGGAGCCAGTGCATGGCGGCGATGAAGAACTCAAGCGCGCCGGTCTGGCGCTGCAGACTGCCGTGATGGCTGATCTGAAGCAGCAGGGCTCCGATCCCAAGCCTTACTACATCTCGTTCGCCAAGGAAGATGATCCGATGTCCGGCTTCGTCGATTCGATGTCCACGCCGCGCTTCTCGACCGGCTACTTCCCGATGCGTAACCGCTTTGCCGTGCTGGTCGAGACCCATTCGTGGAAAGACTATCCGACCCGTGTGCGCATTACCCGCAACACCATCGTCTCGCTGCTGGCGCAGGTGGCGCAGCATGGCAAAACGTGGCAGCAGCAGGTGCAGCAGGCTGACCAGCGTGCCAGCACACTGGCCGGTGCCGAGTTCCCGCTCAGCTACCGCACCACTTTCAACAGCAAGACCATCGAATTCCCCGGCTATGAATACACGCGTGGCTATTCCGAGATCTCTGGCGGCACCATGACGGTGTACGACGAAAGCAAGCCGCAGATCTGGAGCGTGCCGTTGCGGGATGAAGTGGTGCCTGATCTGCGCGTGACGGCACCCAAAGGCGGCTATCTGGTGCCGCTGGCCGAAGCTGCCCGTGTGGCGCCGCGCCTGAAGCTGCACGGTATCCAGTACAAGGTGCTGGGCGCCGACCAGATGGCGGCCGAAGTGGAAGTGTTCCGCGCCAGTAAAGCCACCTTTGCCAAGCAGTCGTTCGAGGGCCATCAGGGGCTGACGGTGGAAGGCGACTGGGCGCGCGAGCGTCGCAGCCTGCTCAAAGGTTCGCTGTTCGTGCCGATCGCCCAGCCCAAGGCACGTCTGGTGATGACCATGCTGGAACCACGTGGTGCCGATTCGCTGCTGGCATGGGGCGAGTTCAATAACGCTTTCGAGCGCAAGGAATATATGGAGGACTACGTGGCCGAGCAGGTGGCGCGCGAGCAGCTGGAAACCGATCCGGCCCTGCGCGAGGAATTCCAGAAGAAGCGTGACAGCGATGCGGAGTTCAACAAGAGCCCGGCCAAGCGGCTGGAGTTCTTTGCCCGCCGCCACGCCTCGTGGGATGAGCGCTACAACCTGTATCCGGTGTTACGTTCGGCCCAGACTTTCTAGGCCGACTTAGGCTAGAGTATTAATACTGCCGCTGCCATTGCTTTGCTTGGCGGCGGTGTGTTCCAGTTTCTCTTTGAGTATCTGGTTGACCTTTTCCATGATCTCGGCCTGCTCCTTCGGTGGCTTGGCGGCGAGTTCTTCACGTGTGAGCCCCATCCCTTTCAGGATAGCGTCGACCATGCGTTCGGTCGGCGATTTTTTCATGTAGTCGTCGAGTTCCTGTGCAGCGCTGGGTTTCTTGGCCTTTTCCAGTGCGGCTTGAAAGCTATTATCACTGCCGCTGCTGCGGCTGGCCGGAAAATTCGCCTGCATGGATGCCTGCAAGGCATCGCTCTGTATTTTCAGATTCATCTTGTCTACTGCTCCCTGTAAGTGAATGGCGGCACCGCGCTTGCGGCGCCTACCCTTTCTAGCCGGGGGGAGCAGCAAGCGCCTAGAGCTCGCGTTGCAGTGTAATGATGCCGGGCGTCGTGTCTGGCGTCGAGCATGGATCTTCATCGAATGCGACATCGCCGTTAGGATTGGCGACCCCGTCGATCTGCAGATCGGTGAAACTGAACAGATCCCGGTCCATCAGGTGCGACGGCACCACCGTGGACAGCGAGGAGTAGATGTTCTCCACCCGGCCCGGATGCTTTTTCTCCCATTCGCGCAGCATGCCCTTGATGTGCTTGCGCTGCAGGTTTTCCTGCGAGCCGCACAGATTGCATGGAATGATGGGGAAGTTCTTCACTTCCGCATAGCGCTCGGTATCTTCTTCTTTGACGTAGGCCATGGGACGGATCACCATGTGCTTGCCATCGTCGGACACCAGCTTGGCCGGCATGCCTTTCAGCTTCCCGCCGAAGAACATATTCAGGAAGAAGGTTTCGAGGATGTCGTCGCGGTGGTGACCCAGCGCGATCTTGTTGCAGCCCAGTTCATCGGCTACGCGGTACAGAATGCCGCGGCGCAGGCGAGAGCACAGCGAGCAGGTGGTTTTACCTTCGGGGATCAGGCGTTTGACGATGCTGTAGGTATCCTGATTTTCGATGTGGAAGGGGATGCCCAGACTGGTCAGATAGGTCGGCAGCACATCTTCCGGGAAGCCCGGCTGCTTCTGGTCCAGATTCACGGCTACCACGTCGAAGTGGATCGGTGCGCGCTCGCGCAAGGTCAGCAGAATATCCAGCAGGGCGTAGCTATCCTTGCCGCCGGACAGGCAGACCATCACCTTGTCGCCGTCTTCGATCATGTTGAAGTCACCGATGGCCTGACCGACCAGACGGCACAAACGCTTGTGCAGCTTGTTGTTCTCCAGTGCGATCTTTTCTGCCGCCTTACCGCTGACGACTGGCTGCGCGTTTTCGCTAACGACGCTCATACGCCCTCCTTGATGCTGAATACTTCCACGCCCACGCCTTCGCAGTCGGGATAGACATCGGGCTTCATGGTGGAAACACGCGCTGCGCGTACATGGGGGTGAGCCAGCATGGCACGCACGATGTCATCGCACAGGCTTTCCTGCAGCTGGATATGGCCGCGTGCCATCAGCTTGGCGATGGTGTCGCGGATGAAATCGTAGTCCACCACTTCGTCGAGCTGGTCCTTGGTCGGGGTCGAGACGGCCAGCGGGATGTACAGATCGACGTTGATCATCAAGCGCTGCTCGCCCTTTTTCTCGAATTCGTACACGCCGATATTGATCAGCACTTCATAGTTGCGCAGGAATAGGCGGCGGCAATCGCTCAATTGCGGGTGGTACAGGGCGGACAGCATGGGGAATACCTTCTTTCGTTTAAATTATTCGGTCAGCGCGGGCGCTTACTGCGCCAGAAACATCACGTCGCGCGGCAGTGGCATCAGATGCTGGCCACCGTCGACCAGCAGGGTAGTGCCCGTCAGGGCACGGGCCGAGGCAGCGTAGACGACGCTCTCGGCAATATCTTCCGGCGTGCTGGAACGGCCCAGCGGGGTTTGCTGGTGGGCGTTGGCAAAACCTGCTTCGGTCTGGTCGCCAGATACCATGGTGATGCCGGGCGCCACCCCCACCACCCGTACTTTGGGCGCTAGTTGCTGGGCCAGCATGGTGGTGGCCGTGTGTAGCGCTGCCTTGGACAGGGTGTAGGACAGGAAATCCGGATTGAGATTGTACAGTTTCTGGTCGAGCAGGTTGATGACCACGGCCTGCTGGCCGGTGCCGGTGGCGCCGTGCAAGGCCTGTGCCAGTAATATCGGGGCGGCCAGATTGGCGTGCATGTGGGCATCCAGCATGCGGATGGAAAAATCGGCCGCGCTGTCATATTCGAATAGCGAGGCGTTATTCACCACGCAGCGCAGGCTACCCAGCGCTGCCACGCAGGCCGGTACCAGCGTGCGCACGGCCGTTTCGTCGGCCAGATCGGCCTGCAGGGCCACGGCACGCCGGCCCAGCGCAGTAATTTCGTCGACTAGCAGATGCGCTTCGCCGGCCGAACTGCGGTAATGCACGGCGATATCCCAGCCGGCGCGGGCTAGCGCCAGAGCGATCACGCGGCCGATGCGGCGGCCCGCGCCCGTGACGAGGGCGACGGGGGCCGCTACTGGTGCTGTTGCGCCGGCCGAAGCCGCTGGCGCGCTGTGTTGTGGCTGATTCATAGCTATTGTGATGCTTAAAATGGCGGCGCGGCCTGCCGATTCGTTACAATGCCGCCTATGTCCTTACCTGTCCCTACCAGTGACGCGCTGGCCGCGTCCCACGCCCTGCAGCAGCAGATCGCCGCCGAGATTGCGGCCCACGATGGTGCTATGTCCTTCTCCCGCTATATGGAACTGGCGCTGTACGCCCCCGGTCTGGGGTACTACAGCGGCGGCTCGGCCAAGCTGGGTAAAGATGGCGATTTTACAACTGCACCTGAGCTCACGCCCCTGTTCGGTGCGGCGCTGGCCCATGCGGCAGCCGCTATTATCGCCCAAACTGCGCCGCAGATCCTCGAATTTGGCGCCGGCACGGGTCAGCTAGCCTTTGATGTGCTGAGCGAGATGGCCGTGCTGGGCATTACCATCGAGCGTTACGTCATTGTCGAACTGTCCGGCGAGCTGCGCGGCCGCCAGCAGGACAAGCTGCGCGCCTTCCCGCAGGTGGAGTGGCTCGATGCGCTGCCGCCATCGTTCGAAGGGGTGGTGCTGGGTAATGAAGTGCTGGACGCCATGCCGGTGGAACTGGTGATCCGCCATCCGGAAGGCTGGCAGGAGCTGAAAGTCACCGTCAAGGATGGCCGCTTCGACTATCTGCCGGTGCCGGCCAGCGCTGCCGTGCTGGCCCAGATCGAACGCCAGATCCCCGAACATGACAGTCTGCCGGTGGGCTATGTGACGGAAGTGCACAGCGTGGCCTGCGCCTTCATGGCGACCCTGAGCCAGATGCTGACGGCCGGACGGGGCGGCGCCGCGCTGCTGTTCGATTACGGCTTCCCCGGCCACGAATACTATTTCTTCCAGCGCGCCACCGGCACGCTGATGTGCCACTACCGCCACCATGCCCATCCCGATCCGTTTTACTATCCGGGCCTGCAGGACATTACCGCCCACGTGGATTTCACGGCCATGGCGCTGGCGGCGCAGGATGCCGGTGCGGAAGTGCTGGGCTATCTGAATCAAGCGGGCTTCCTGCTGGCGGCCGGTGCCAGCGAATTACTGTTGCGTACCGATCCGGCCGATAGCCTGCGCTATCTGCCGCAGGCGCGCGCTTTGCAGAAGCTGCTGTCACCGGCAGAAATGGGAGAATTGTTCAAAGTACTGCTGATCGGTCATGCCGTGAGCCTGCCGGAAACTCTGCTGGCGCAGGATCGCAGCCACCGCCTGTAGACAGAAAAGCACAGTGGCTAGAATTGCAAGGTCTTTCCATGCCAGATCATTGCGTTGCACCACGCAAGATCGGCTATCATGAAGGACGCGCGCTGGCCGAACAATAATTGGAACGATGGCAAAGATACACACTCACTATGACAATCTGAAGGTGTCCCGGATGGCACCGCAGGAGGTCATACGTGCCGCCTACAAGGCACTCAGTCAGAAATACCACCCTGATAAGAATCCGGGTGACGAGAAGGCTGCGCGCATCATGGCGATCTTGAACGGCGCCTACAACACCCTGTCCGATCCGCAGCGGCGCAAAGAGCACGACGAGTGGATCGCGGCCGAAGAGTGGGAAATCGAGTGGCTGGAAAGTACCCGCAACGAAGACCAGCGTAGCGGCGACAAGCCACGTCAGGATGGCCCCGAGCGGGCCTGGAGTCCGGAGCCGGTGGATGACGCGCCACGGCCGTTCCGCCGTAGCGCCTGGCGCTGGTGGGGCGGCATGGCTGCCTGTCTGGTGCTGGGCTGGGTGGGCGGCGTGACCATGGTTAACGAGCCGCACCTGCTGTCGAGCGCACTGGCGGCGGCGTGGGGCAGCAAGGCCGAGAGTCCGGAGCGGGCGGCCCGTGCCGCAGCGCGGCCGCCGGCGCGCGATCCGAAAGTGGAAATGCGCGAAGCCTGGGCTACCGCCCAGCCGTATTATCCGGAAGCGAATAACAGCAAGCCGGCGCCCATCAAGGTGCAGGCGCTATCGCAGGTGCAGTTGCCGAATATGGCGCCCGAGTGCGAAGCAGAGCCGCAGACGCTGGTGGCGCCGAATGGCGAACCGTGGCCGGAACAGTCGGGTTATATGGCCGGCTTCCCCGTCGCCAACAAGGGCGACGATATGCAACTACTGCTGGATAACGGCGCCAATGCTTCGGCCGTGTTCATCAAGATTTACGATACCGAGCGCCATTCGAATGTGCGCTATGCCTATGTGCAGGCGCATGACAAACTGGTGGTGGATAAGCTGGCGAACGGCAAGTACGAAGTGCGCTACCAGAATCTCGATCAGGGTGCCAACCGCAGCGGTTGTGCCACCCAAAGTACTAATAGCCGCACGGCAGCGGCCACGCCGGCGGCGCTGACGCCGCCAGTGAGTAACTAGTCCGCCGCTGGCTCAGGCGGACACTTCGACGTCCGACAGCCCCATTTCTTCGCTGGCCATCAGGCGGTCGATATCGACCAGAATCAGCATGCGCTCGTCGATGGTGCCCAGCCCTATCATGTATTCATGGCTGAAGGCATTGCCCATGTCGGGCGCCGGTTTCAGCTGTTCCGGCATCAGGGTGGTCACATCCGATACCGAGTCCACCACCATACCGACCACGCGGCCGCCGATATTCAGGATGATCACCACGGTGAACTGGTCGTACACGGGCTCGCCCAGATTGAACTTGATGCGCATGTCCACCACGGGGATGATGATGCCGCGCAGGTTGATCACACCCTTGATGAAGGCTGGTGCGTTGGCAATACGCGTCACTGTTTCATAGCCACGGATTTCCTGCACTTTGAGGATATCGATGCCGTATTCTTCCGCACCCAGGGTAAAGGCGAGGAATTCGCGGCCCGTGATATCGCTTGCTGTCTCTTGCATGATGGGGTTCCTTGAACGTTTGGGGGCCACTGGCAACGCCTGTGCGGCGCGTTAGCGGCGATCCATACCGGCAGGGTAACAGAGTCGGCTCGCCCTTGCAAAAAGGTTGTCATAGGGGGGGAATCTGTTTATGCTAGAACGACAACGCACCTCTGGAGATGTGTATGACCGATTCCAACGCAGACGACAACTGGCTGATTCAGGAGGATGAGGACGATGCGCCCGCCGCCGGACAGGAATCGCCAGAACAGCGGCTGTGGCGAGTGCTGATCGTCGACGACGATGTCGATGTCCATGCCGTGACCCGGCTGGCGCTGCGCAATGTCTCGTTCAAAGGACGCGAGCTGGAACTGTTCTCGGCCTATAGCGGCAAGGAAGCCTACGAATTCCTGCGCACCACGCCCGACATCGCGCTGGTATTGCTGGATGTGGTGATGGAAACCGACGATGCCGGTCTGCTGCTGGCGCGCCGCATCCGCGAGGAACTGCATAACGGTATCGTGCGGGTAGTGCTGCGCACTGGCCAGCCCGGTCAGGCACCGGAGCAGCGCGTGATCATCGAATACGATATCAACGACTATAAAGCCAAGACGGAACTGACCACGCAGAAGCTGTTCACTACCGTGATCTCGGCGCTGCGCGCCTACGAAAGCCTGAACATGCTGGAGCGCAGCCGCATCGGGCTGGGCAAGATACTGGCCGGTGCCACCAATCTGTACCAGATCCATTCGCTGCGCGAATTTGCCTCCGGCGTGCTGAATCAGGTCAGCGCGATTCTTGATGTGGGTGCGGATGGCGTGCTGTGCCTGATGCAGGGTGATCTGGGCCGTACCACCGTGGTGGCGGCGACCGGCAATTACACCCCGCTCAGCGAGCACGAACTGATGCCGCACCAGCACCCGCTGTGGCCCACCATCGCCAAAGCTTTTGCGGAAAAGAAGAGCCAGTTCGATCATCCGGCCAATGTGCTGTTCATCCACACGCAGGAAAACCGCGAAGTGGCGATTTCCGTCACGCCACCGTGGCCGCTGGCGCAAATCCAGCGCGATCTGCTGGAAGTGTTCTGCCAGCGGATCGCCGCCGCTTTCGATAATCTGTATATGTTCGGCCAGCTGCGCAAGGCCCAGGAAGCTACCGTGGTGGCGCTGGCCGATCTGGCCGAGTTCCGCGATAGTGGCACGGGTGGCCATGTGCGGCGCGTGCAGAACCTGTCGTCGGCGCTGGCGCGCCGGATGGCGGAACGGGGCGTGTATGCCGACCAGCTGACGCCGCAGTTGCTGGACATGATAGGGCTGGCCAGTATTCTGCATGATGTGGGCAAGGTGGCCACGCCGGATCACATCCTGCTCAAGCCGGGCCAGCATACGCCGGAAGAACGCAGCCAGATGCAGACCCATGCCGCCGTCGGCAAGTCCATCCTCGAACGCGCCGCCAATATGGTCGATGGCGTCAGCTATCTGACTTACGGCGCCGAGATTGCGGGCGGCCACCACGAGCACTTCGACGGCAATGGCTACCCGAATCAGTTGAAGGGCAATGCAATTCCCGTCTCGGCCCGTATCGTGGCCGTGGTCGATGTCTTCGATTCGCTGCTGCATGAGCGCCCCTACAAGGAGCCATGGCCCCATACGGAAGTGATGAGCTACATCACCGAGCGTTCCGGCAAGCAGTTCGATCCGGAAGTGGTGGCGGCGCTGCTCGACCTGATCGAGCGCGATCCGAATATCGGCCACACGCCGGACTAGGCGGCACGGCCGCTCACTGCGACCGTGTGCATAGCCTGTGGCTGCTAGTTGCTGGCCTCCGGTGCCGCGCTCTGCGGTTTCGACTTGACGATGTTCAGGTAGAACACTTTGCTGGCGGCATCACGTGCGTGGACGAAGTTGGTTCGTTCGATAAAGCGCAGCGTGTAGCGGCATTCAGGCTTGATACGGGTCAGGGGCGCGAAGGCCGATGAGAACTCCGCAAACGTCAGTTTCCGGATCGCTGCATAGGACGTGTTCATTTGCGTCAGCACTTTTTCCAGCTCAGGCGTTGTGGCTTCGAAGACCAGTTCGGCATTGTCTGCGTCTATGCTGGCCAGCGGTTTAACGATTTTCTTGCCATTTTCCTCGGTGAATAGGCACGGCGGTTTGCCGCTGCCTTCTTCCGCTTTTTTGATGATGGCTGCGACTTTTTCCTTGCCCCCCGCCTTGTCTATCATCTCCTTGGCGTCTCTTGCATCCTGCAGATAAGGCCCCAGTTGTTTCGCGCCGCCGGCTTGCTTCACCACTTCGACGATCTGTTTGGCCGCATCAGGTCCGCCGGCTTTCTGGATAAAGTCGGCCATACCTTTGAGTTCTTTGACCGGCGCCAATTTGCTTAATTCATCGGTCAGCTCGGTCAGGTTGGAGACGCCGGAGGCAGCCAATAGGCGTTCCACGGTGTTGCGGTCGACTTCCACTGTCGTAGCGGGGCCTTCTTGGTCGGCTTCTGCCACCACGTAAAGCAGCAGGCCGAGAAACACCACTTGCACCAGCAGATCGATCAGCGTGATGAAATAGACGTCATTATTTTTTTTCATGGTCGGGACGCTACGTCAATCGGCGCCTGGGCGGGTGGCAGATGTTGTTCGGATTTACGGGCGATTGCCTCGAGCGATTGCTCGACCCGGGTGCCGAAGGCGGCGATCGCGTCGGCCTGCGCAGGGAAGTGAGCCAGGCGCTGGTCCAGGCTACTGCTGGCGGCATCGGCCCGGCCGAAATTGTTGGCCAGCGTGGCGGTGCTGTCGGACAGATTCTCGACCAGACCATCGAGCGCGCGCACGCGCCGCACCAGCACCTTGGCCGATTCTGACAGTTCGTTCATGTGCTGCGCCGCCTCTGCCGCCTGTTTGGACGACTGGCTCAGCGTTTCGATGTGATAAGCAGCGCGCTTGCTCAGGGTGCCGATGGTTTTGAGCGCGCTTTGGCTATCTTCCGCATGAGCAAGCGTCTTTGCCAGCGCCTCGATGGTGCCGGCAATCTCCTGGCTGGCACGGCTTACCATGGTCGTAGTGTGCTGCATGGCTGCGGCCGATTGCGCCATGGTGCCGTCCGCTGCACCCAGCGCATGGACATGTGCCGAGAGGGCATCAAGCCGTTCTGCCAGTTCGCCCGTGTGACTGACATTTTGCTGGGCAAGGCTGACTTCCTCGCGCCGCTGCACCAGTAGATCCGCCAGCACTTGGTTGAGAGCGCTGGATGCCAGTACGGTTTCCTTCAGATTATCGACATATTGCGCACGCTCGCTGGCAAAAGCCGTGCTGTTAAGCACAGCGCGGAATTCCTGCACGCCCAAGCGGGCATCATCCAGCGCTTCGGCGATCTGGTCGGAAAATTCTTCGGCAAGGTCGAGCATTTTGTCGCTGGCCGCTTTGCGTGTCAGTTCACCCGCTTCGATGGTTTTGCTCAGGATCTCCTGCGAGAAGCCGCTCAGGTGATCCGAGGCGATCTGTACCTGCTTGACCAGTTCGCCGGACTTGGCGACGTATTTTTCCATGGCAGCCTCCATACTGAGGTCGGAAGCATAGCTGGCGCGGCTCTGCAAATGCATGCGGGCGATCACGGCATAGGCGGTGGCAATCAGACCTGCGCCGAAATTCATGATAACGGTGCTCATACTCTGGCCGGCACCGCGTGTGCCGACCAGAATTGCACTTACGCACAGCGCGGCGACCGTGACGAGAAAGCCAAAATAGTAGACGCTGTCGATGGTGGTGGAGGACAGGCCTTCATGGGCGCGCGGTAACAGAATCTTGAGATGGTAGTAGCTGAGGGGGGCTATCGCCACTGGAATCGACAACAGGGCTGGTACATGCAAAAAAGTAGTGATGCTCAGGATGACTACTGACAGCAGCATCAAATTGCGCATTCTTACGAAGTCTTGGTGGTTCATATTTCCCTTTACAGTTAATTTTTTTTCTTCAGGCGGCCCGGCAGGAAATGCATGGTCAGCTGGGCTCCCGCGCCTTCCGAATCGCTGAAATACCATTGCCAGAAGGCCTTGCGGCAGCGTGCTGTCGCCGGGCTGATGCTGATATCGGGTAGGGCGTTCAGATCGACCGTGGTGTTACTGAAAACGGGGCGCTGTACGGCACCTGCGTGGCTGGCGCGGTAGTTGTATATGACATCCTGGCTGTTGTCACAGCTATACAGATTGAAGCGGGCCGATTTATCGATCAGATCGGAAAAGATCAGCAAAGTGTTCTGCGGTGCGCGCAGATACTGGCTGACCGACAGATCGGACACCACCTGCGTCAGTGCGGCAGCACCGTCCTGCAGGGCAAGCTGGTTTTCGACCTTGCCCAGGATGTGGGTCTTGAGTTGCGGGGCCACACCACGCGCGCCAAGCAGCGCTCCCAGCATAGTTGGCGCTGTGCAGGCAGAAACCACAGGCATGGCCACATCGCTTTGCCGTGCGCGGGTGCTGAAAACGCTGATGCGTCGCACACCGCGATGCTCGGCATCAAGCGCCTGCGTGAGCCTGACCAATACCTCGGCTCTGGTGGAGGGCTCCAGCTGTGCCGGTAGATCTAGCAAAATAGTCAGTTCGGTAGCCGCAGGCGCATCACAGGCTACGGCAGCGTAGCCAGTTTCGGGCCAGTGCGGCCGGAGCAGGTAGAAGCTTGCTGCCAGTAGTGCTAGCGCCACGGCGAGCCAGCGCCATGGTGCCGCTAGCACTCGCACCGGTGTATCCCGCTCTGCTTGGGCCGCGGGTACGGATGGTGGCGGCAGCTCGCCTGCGCTGCTCTGGACGGCGCTCGACGCCGGACTGGTGTTTGTGTTGGCTACTGCGCCGTTACTGGCAACGGGCGTACGCTCCCCGCTGACGGGCACAGCATCGGTGTCGGTGTGCGCCTTGCTTTTGATCTGTTGGGAGCTGCCGCAATAAGGGCAGTAGGGTACCGGGCTAAACAGGCGGCGCGAACATACGCTGTTCAGGCAGAGCCTCATCATGGATGCTCTCCGAGTAGGGTGCGACAGTCTTTGCTAGGGGCGGGCTGGAGGCTGTACTGGCTCTGCGACCAGACCGGAAAGTGACAATTCATCAGCGGCAAAATGCAGCCTAGGGCAGCAAAACGGGGTGGGGCAATTTACGCGACACAGCACTAGTCCCAACTAGGCAGCGCCAGTGCCGGAGATGAGACCTATTGGGTAATTTGTAATTTTTGCCAATAAGTTATTTTGAGCTAATGTAGCAAGAAAAACAAGCTGATAAGCCGGTTTACTATTTCTTTTGCAGCTTCGTACGAGCGTATCGGCAGTGTCCTACGACCGACGCTATTAGGCGGTATCGCTCAAGCTGTCCTGCAGCAGGGCTTCGAATTCGGTCCGCGGCAGCGCTTGCGACCATAGATAGCCCTGGCCTTCATCGCAGTGCTTGGCGCGCAGGAAATCGCGCTGGGCCGGCGTTTCCACCCCTTCGCCTACTACCGCAAGCCCCAGCGCATGGGCCAGTCCGATGGTGGCGGCGACGATCACGGCATCGTCCGGATCGGTTTCGATATCCTTGACGAAGCTGCGGTCGATCTTGATGCGGTCGATCTCGAACATCTTCAGGTAGCTGAGCGAGGAATAGCCCGTACCGAAATCATCGATCGCCACGCGCAGGCCGCGCGAGCGCAGTTCCACCAGCAGCGCGCGGCTGCGTTCGGGGTCCTGCATGGCGGCCGATTCGGTGATTTCCAGTTCCAGCAGTGTTGGGTCGATGCCGCTGCTGGCCAGCAGGCGGTCCAGATGGGGCAGCAGGGCAGGGCTGTGGCACTGGCGTGCGGACAGATTCACTGCCAGCCGCAAATGCGCCAGCGGCGTGCCGCGCCAGCCGGCCAGCAGGGCAAAGGCGCGCTGCAGCACCCACTCGCCCAGACTGACGATCAGATTCGATTCTTCGGCGATGGGAATGAAGCGGTCCGGCTTGACCAGCCCCAGTTCCGGATGGTGCCAGCGCAGCAGCGCTTCGGCGCCGATGATGCGCTGGCTGGCCAGATGCACCTGCGGCTGCAGGTAGAGTTCGAATTCGTTCTGTTCCAGTGCCAGCCACAGGCGGTTCTCCAGCATCAGGCGTTCGTGCGTGGCGCGGTTCATTTCGGCCGAGAAGAACTGGAAGTTGCCGCGTCCGCGGTTCTTGGCCGCGTACATGGCGGTATCGGCATGGCGCAGCAGAATGCTGGCATCGCCGCCGTCGTCAGGGAACATGGCAACCCCCACGCTGGCGCCGCTGTGCACGGAAATGCCCTGCAGCTGGTAGGGCGCGTTCAGCGCTTCGACGATGCGCACGGCGATATTCGACGTTGCCGCCGGCGTCACATCGCCGGCCGTCACCACGATGAATTCGTCGCCGCCCAGACGGGCGATGGTGTCGACATCGCGCAGCAGGTCTTTCAGGCGCTGGGCGACGGCGACCAGCAGCAGGTCGCCCATCTGGTGGCCGTGGGTGTCATTGATCTTCTTGAAGTGATCGAGGTCGATGAACAGCAGCGCGCAGCGGCCGTTGGTGCGCCGGGTCTGCGCCAGTAATTGATCCAGCCGCAGATTCAGCGACAGCCGGTTGGCCAGCCCCGTCAGCGTATCGTGGTGGGCTAGATGGTGGATGCGCTCCTGCGCCATCTGCTGTTCGGTCAGGTCATGCAGGATGGCGACGAACAGGTGTTCATCCGGCAGTTCCACTTCGCTCACCGACATCGCCAGCGGGAACTCGCTGCCATCGCTGCGCCAGCCGCGCAGTTCGTATTCGTGGGTGACGCCGCAGGCGATCATGCGTAGCATGCCGGCCGCATCGAGGCCGGCCGCTTCGCCCACGCCGATCGGAATCAGCTGGCATAGCGGCAGTGCCGTCATATGGCTGGCGTTGTAGCCGAACAGCCGGCCTGCCGCGGCATTGGCCGACATCAGCACGCCTTCGCTATCGATGGTGAGGATGGCGTCGGCTGCCTTGTTGAGGATGGCCTGCAGACGCGCTTCGCGTTCGCGCAGGCGTGCCGTGCTATCGGCCACCTGCGCCTGGATGCGTGCGCGCTCGCCGCTAATGAGCAGCATCAGTGTGCCCAGCAGACCGGACAGCAGCAGGCCGCAAGTCAGCACCGTCCAGCTTTGCCAGCCCCGCTGCTGCAGCAGATAGGCTGGTGTGGGGGCCAGCGTGAGCTGGTAGATGCGGCCGCCGAAATGCAGCTGGCGCTGGAAGTCGCCGTGTTGGGCCGGGCGCTGCAGGGTATCGTGGATGACGTGGTTGGGGCCTTCGTCATCGCTGTCTTCGAAGCGCAGCAGGAAGTGGGGGAATTCGGAACGCTTGAGCGCCTGTTCCAGCAGCGCCTGATACTGCATGGCGATCAGCAGTGCACCCACTGCTTCATGTTGCTGTTTGTTGGGGTAGGCGGTCTGCAGCAGCAGCATGCCCGCTGCCGTGCTGCCGGGCAGTACTGCCAGCGGTGCGGTCGCGGTGGGCTGGCCGGAGCGCAGGGCGCGCTCCATGGCGGCACGGCGCAGCGGTTCGGTCAGCAGGTCGTAGCCCAGATAGGCGCGCCGCTCGACCGGTTCGATATAGGTCGATACCACGTAGCGCTCGGCCTGATCGGCGCGCACCAGCCGGCCATCGGCCGTGCGCTGGCGCACTTCGAAATCGGGCGCAATGTGGCGTTTGGCCCACGCCTCGAAACTGGCGCGCTGGCCATCCTTGATCGGCGTCAGCCAGGCCATCGACAGCAACTCGGGGCGCTGGTCCAGATAACCGTGGGCGAGCGTGGCGAAATGTTCGTTGCTCAAAACGTGCTGCGGGTCGTTGAGGGCTTTGCCGATGGCGTAGATGAAGCGTTCATGTTCGCTGAACTGTTCCTGCAGCAGATCGCCGGTCTGCTGGGCTTTCAGGCGGAAGGTCTGCAGTTGCTGGATATTCTCCCAGCGATCGGCCTGCAGATAGATGGCAATGAAGGCGGCCGTGGACAGCAGCAGTGGCAGGCCGACCAGCATACGGCGGCGCGACCACAGCAGGCGTGGCCGGCCGATGACGATCCAGCTGAGTGGCGCTGCTAGCAATATGCCGATGGTGTCGCCCATCCACCATGCCAGCCAGTCCGCTAGCGCCGTATGGGGCTGCACTACGCCCACCAGTGCCATGCCGCCCACCGACACCGTGCTGCTGATCAGGGTAATCCCGCAGGCCAGCAGGATGAAGCGCACCACATCGCGGCCGGAAGCAATCGCGGGATCGATATAGCGGCGGAACAGGCTGCTGCCGGCCCAGGCTTGCAGCAGGGCGCCGAGGGCGGCTGCACTGGCGCCATGGAAGGCGCTGGCGCTGATGCCCTCCGGCGACAGGGCCGGATAGACCAGATTGATGCTAAGCGAACCCAGCCACACAGCCGGTAGTAGCCGCATACCGCCTACGACCACGGCGGCCAGCGCGATACCGGCCGGCAGGAATATCGGCGCCGCATAGCCGGGCGGCAGGGCCAGCAACAGGCCTAGCCGGCCAACAATAAAGTAGCAGGCCCACAGGACCAGATTGGCCAGGATCGTGCTATACCAGTGGCGTTGACGCGGCTTCAACTGCGGGGCTCCGAGGCTCGGGTAGATGAAAGATTGTATAGTAAATTGTTCATCGCAAAAACAACACTTGCACATTTGCCTCAGCCTCGTTTACAATTTCGCCCCGAAGCAGGCAGTTGATCACGACAGCGCGGCGTAGCAGTAAAAACGAACGCAAAACGGGGTTGACAAGTCAAAGTAGTTGCTTCATACTCTGCGGCTCATTGCGGAGGGGTGGCCGAGTGGTTAAAGGCGACAGACTGTAAATCTGTTCTTTCGAGTACGCTGGTTCGAATCCAGCCCCCTCCACCAAGTTTTTGCAAAAAAACTGAGTGATGCAGTAAAGAAGTTGAATTGAAATCCTCGCGGGTGTAGCTCAATGGTAGAGCAGAAGCCTTCCAAGCTTACGACGAGGGTTCGATTCCCTTCACCCGCTCCAGTTGGTTTGCAGTCTGATGCTCCGGCATCGCAGCAGTATCCCATAAGCCCTTGTAGCTCAGTGGTAGAGCACTCCCTTGGTAAGGGAGAGGCCACGTGTTCAATCCACGTCAAGGGCACCAGAATTCGCAGTATCCCGCAGGTCCGGTCGTTGCACTTGCAGCGATCAAGGCGCCGAAGGCTGGCGTCACAGAAACTACCCAGTATTATCAAGACAGTCGGGCGTCAGCCCAGGTAATTACACCAAATCGTTAGGAGTCTAAAATGGCAAAAGAGAAATTCGAGCGGACCAAGCCGCACGTTAACGTCGGCACCATCGGCCACGTTGACCACGGCAAGACCACCCTGACCGCTGCAATCGCTACTGTTCTGTCGAAAAAATTCGGCGGCGAAGCTAAAGCATACGACCAGATCGATGCTGCTCCAGAAGAGAAAGCACGTGGTATTACCATTAACACCGCTCACGTTGAGTACGAAACCTCGGGTCGTCACTACGCTCACGTTGACTGCCCAGGCCACGCCGACTACATCAAAAACATGATTACCGGTGCTGCACAGATGGACGGCGCAATCCTGGTTTGCTCCGCAGCTGACGGCCCAATGCCACAGACTCGCGAGCACATCCTGCTGGCCCGTCAGGTTGGTGTTCCATACATCATCGTGTTCCTGAACAAGTGCGATCTGGTTGACGACGCAGAACTGCTGGAACTGGTTGAAATGGAAGTGCGCGAGCTGCTGTCGAAG
>NZ_CAXIQN010000022.1:0-738661 GCF_964031615.1 Duganella fentianensis | reverse complement strand
GACAAATCGTTGTGTTTGTCAGCAGCAGAGAAGCGAGAGTATGAAGAATTTAAATCGTTTCGTCAACCCCTACTTTTCATCTCGTTTAACTTGGCGCTGTTTTGAGCGACGCCTTGTTTTGCGAGGGACCGAACTATAGCAAAGATTTACGGGTTTCCGCAAGGGATGGCTTTTATCCAGCTTTTCACCGTCCACTCCCGTTTTTATGCAGACTGTCGCATTCACTTGGCAACTATGGGCGCGCATCGTTACAGTTGTAACATCTGACCAATTGCCACAAAGACTGAACTCAGGAGTGTTTCGCTGATATGTTGCCTACCCCTAAAACCCAGGAAACTCTAAAAGCCGCCGCCATCTGGCTGCACCGCTTCTTTGATTCGGTCGCAACCTGGGTTACCCAGCTGTCTTGGTGGAAGTTCCTCGTATTCGCCATTCTGATGCTGATCGCCGGCTCCATCCTGCAGGATGAATTGTTCTCCTCGGGTCCCGATGAAGAAGTGGTGGTTCATAATGAAAAGCGGCCAAAACGGAAGAACGGCGATACCAATATTCTGATTGATGACAGCGGCATCCATTTCAATCCGCGTGGAAAAATCCGTAATAAAGATGGCGAGAATACCGTTCCGCCAGCACCTCCAGCTGAACCAGCCGAGCCAGCACCTGCTGCTGCGCCAGCCGAACCAGCAGACCCTTCCGGCACTGAACATGCAAGTAAATCCGGCAAATCAGCCTCGGTACCTGCACTGCCCACCCTGCCGGGCGAGGAAGTGCATATCGATCTACCACCGCAAATCGGCGAAGAACTCTCGAACGCGATCGAAGAGGCAGTTGATGATGCGGCCGAGCAGAAAGTTACCCGCTACCACCGTCAGGCTTCTACCTGGTTCAAGAGCTTCGTGACCCTGCTGGTTCTGGCCCTGTTCGGCACCAAAGCCTTGATGGGCGGCAAAAAACGCGCTGAGGCGGAAACCCAGAACGCCAATGCTGCGGCCGAACGGGAATCCATGCAGCGCCAGCTGAGCGAAGCCAAGATGCAGATGATGCAAGCGCAGGTTGAGCCGCACTTCCTGTTCAATACGCTGGCATCGGTCGAGCACCTGATACAAACCGACCCGCCACGCGCCTCAGCCATGCAGCGCAGCCTGATTAAATATCTGCGTGCCGTGCTGCCGCAAATGCGCGATAACACCCTGATTACCAATCTGGGGCGTGAAGCCGATATGGTACTGGCCTATCTGAACCTGCTGAAGATGCGTATGGAAGAACGCCTGACGGTAGATTTCGATATCCCCGATGGCCTGCGCACAGCCGCCTTCCCGCCCATGATGCTGCAATCCATGGTGGAAAACGCCATCAAGCACGGCCTCGAAGCCAAGCCGGAAGGCGGCACGCTGAAAGTCCGCGCCGACGTAGCCCATAACAAGCTGCGGGTCATCGTCACCGATGATGGCCTCGGCTTCGGCGCCGTGCCCAGCGATGGCACGGGTCTGGGCCTGATGACCATTCGTGAACGTCTGAAACTGCTGCATGGCGATCAGGGCCAGTTACTGATCGCGGCCAACAGCCCTAGCGGTGTCATCGCCACCATCGAAGTACCGTATCAACTCGCTCAATCGTCCGATAAAAAACCCAATTGATTATTACGCCGATTCGTTGAATAATCGCTTAACTAAAAAACATCAAAGAGCACGAGCACATGCCTACTGCAATTATTGCCGACGACGAGAGATTGATGCGCGACCAGCTGCGTATGCGGCTGGAACAAGTGTGGCCGGAACTGGACATTATCGGCGAAGCCAAAAATGGCGACGAAGCCATCGAACTGGTCGATCAGCTCAAGCCCGACTTCACTTTCCTCGATATCCGCATGCCGGGCAAGACCGGCATGGAAGCTGCCACGGTGATCGGCACCAAGAGCCATATCGTATTTGTCACTGCTTATGATGCTTACGCGGTAGAAGCGTTCGAGCGGGGCGCAGTCGACTACGTGCTGAAACCGCCTGAGCCAGAGCGCCTGCAGATCACTGTGGATCGCCTGAAAACCCGTCTGTCCAAACCCGCCGCCGATGTGAATGCCAGCGTAACAGCCATGCTGTCGCAACTGGCAGAGAAAATTGCCGCGCCTAAGCCCGCCCATCTGCAATGGATACAGGCCAGCATCGGGCAGGATCTGCGCATGATCCCCGTGGAAGAGATCCTGTTCTTCCGCTCGGACGAAAAATACACTTGCGTCCAGACCGAGCGCTACGAAGCGCTGATCCGCAAACCCGTACGCGATCTGGCCGAAGAACTGGACCCTGCCCTGTTCTGGCAGATCCACCGCGCCACACTCGTCAACGTCAATGCCATCGAAGGCGTGACGCGCGATATCCGTGGCCGCCATCTGGTAATGATCAAAGGGCGCAGCGAGCGCCTCGAAGTAAGCCGCAGTTTCCTTCACTTATTTAAACAGATGTAATCCCGCTAGCGACACCTGCGGCAGCGCAAGCTGCCGCGCCTCGCCTGTTCTAGTGTAGAGCCATGCGGCGTACGCCGCGAGGGAGATTCCCATGGCTCGCACCCGCCCCCTGTTGTGGCTGACCGCCGGCATAACACTGGCCGCGTACTGGTTCAGACGCATGCTGCAAGCACCTGCCAGCGCCAGTCCCGCCTTCCGGCGCAGCCGCAGCATCATCCAGCATGCCAGCGACGCCATCATTTCCACCGACGAGCAGCAGCGCATACTGCACGCCAATCCGGCCGCCGCCGCCATGTTCGACACCACCGTGCAAGCCATGGAGGGCACATTACTGCAGCACTACTTGCCACGTGACCAGCGCCAGCATGGCGATAACGCCAATGCACGCTATTTTGGCCAGACCGGCATACGCCTGCGCATGAAGGGGCGCCGTGCCGGCGACTATCTGGTGACGGGCCAGCGCACCCATGGTCAGTTATTTCCGCTGGAAGGCTCGATCTCGACGTTAAATGAAGGCCAGCACAATATTTACACCATCATTTTGCGCGACATTACCGAGCGCAAGCAGGTACAGGAACAGTTAGAACAGTCCTACGCACAATTGCGCGAACTGTCCGCTACGCTACAGACTATCCGGGAAGAAGAACGCAAGCATATCGCACGCGAACTGCATGACGATCTGGGTCAGTTGCTGGCCACGCTGCGCGGCGATCTAGCGTTGCTAAAGCGCGCCCAGCAATACGGACCGGCCGCGCGCAAGCTGCTGACTGGCATGGATACTTTGCTGCTGTCTGCCATTACGTCGCTACGCCGGATCGCCAGCAATCTACGTCCCCGTGCGCTCGATGAAGGGGGGCTGTACTACGCGCTGGAGAGTCTGTGTCAGGATTTCGTCAACCGCTACGGCATTCCCTGCCATCTGCAAGCGAACGAAGAAGAATTGATACTCGATGATGCCTACAGTACGGCGATCTTCCGCATTGCGCAGGAAGCGCTGACGAATATCTCACGCCACGCCGAAGCCAGCAAGGTACTGTTATCACTACAGCGCCAGCAACACACTCTGCAGATTGAAATTCAGGATGATGGTCGCGGCATCGCCGAGCAGGACATGGACAAGGCCATGACTTTCGGTCTGCTCGGGATGCGCGAGCGTGTACGTGCCCTACATGGCGAGATCACCGTCCTCAGCGATGGCGGCACACAGATTTCTATCCGTCTGCCGCTGCCGCTTCAGGCTCCCGCCCCGTCCGATTAGAACGAGTGACGTACGCCGACGTTGAAGGCTTTGTTACCAGTACCAGCTTCGTTGTTGTTACCAACGGTGTAGCCAGCGCCGTTTTTGTTTTTCAGCTTGGCGTAAGCGACGTAGGTACTGGTACGTTTCGACAGCGCGTACAGGTAACCCACAGCCCACTGATCAGCATCCTGATTGAAGCTGGTCTTGTCGTTCTTACGGGTGTAGGAAGCCAGGATGGTGCCAGCTGGCGCCACTGGAACTTGTACACCGATCAGCATGTCGTTGCTGTCCAGGCTGGCTTTTGGTGCAACGGCATAGCCGTAAGCATTGGCAACTGGCAGAGCAGCGCTGTTGACACCTTTGTCATTGCCGTAAGCGAAGTAAGCTTTAGCAACCTGGAAATCGTAGTTAATCGCAAACAGAGTGTTGCGGCCGGTATCTTGCAGTTTGGCTGGGGTGGTGCCCACAGCAGCGGTGTCGTTGTTGCGGTTGTTGTACACCAGACGTGCATTCAGCGGGCCTTGGGCGTAGTTCAGACCCAGACCGAATTGACGGCCAGCCGTCGCGCTACCAGCTTGTTCGCCCAGAGCGTACAGCGCTTCTGCGCTGAAGCCTTCCATCACTGGGGTTGCATACACCAGTGCATTGCTGACACGGGTGTTCGCGCCCGAGGTTGGGAACAGGTTTTTGATGCTGCCCGCGTAGCCAGCGCCGAATGGGTCAGCAACTTGGCTCATGGCGTTGTACAGCATGGTGTACTGACGACCGATGGTCAGGGTACCCGCTTCTTTGCTTTTCAGACCGACGAAAGCTTGACGGTTGAACAGTGCGCTATTGGTGTTATCCAGTGCACCGTCGTCCACTTTCAGACCGGTTTCCAGTTGGAAGATGGCCGACAGACCGCCGCCCAGGTCTTCCGTACCGCGGAAGCCCAGACGGGACTGACCGCCGATACCGCTGGTCAATTTGGTCACACTGCCGGCGGCGCCACCGCGCTCGCTCACCAGACCTGCATCGACCAGACCGTAGATGGTCACGTTCGATTGAGCTTGGGCTTGGGCGGCGAAGCCGCCGATGATCATTGCTGCCAGAGTCAGTTTTTTCACTTGAAAATCTCTTTGATGAGTTGATAGAAGGTAAAGCAAGGTTTGCATCTACGGGGCGAATCATGCCTACCAATTGCTTCAGGAATGTGACATGACTGATTTTGTTGCAAATCAACGTCATAAAAGAAAAAGCCGCTAAAAGCGGCTTTTTTCGATAATTCTCAAGGAAATCCCTGCTTCTACTACTTCAGACGGCAGCTGAGCAGGTAGTAATATTCCAGCCGCTCCACCCGGATCTGGCGTGCAGCCGTGGCAAAACGCTTACGCAGCGTACTATCAGTCAGGTAATTTTTCATGATTTCGTAACGCTGTCCATCGTCGGCCGTCAGAATCTGGAAGGTATTTCCTTCCGCATCCGTGCGGGCGAACACCATGGAATTGCCATCCACATAAGATTCGTCCAGCAGCACCAGCAGCACATCCTTGCCCAGTTTGGCGCGCAGGGTCTTCAGGTATTTCTCCTGATCTTCGCGTTTGACGTGGGCCCACAGACCGGCCGCGAACACGGCGGTATATTGACCTTCCAGCCCATCCGGCAAGTTAAAGGCATCCATCACCCCGAAAGTGACCACATCTTCGTCCAGACCACGGGTTTCGGCCAGTTCTATCATTTCCGGCAACAGGTCGGTGGCATGCACGGATTCCGCCACTTCGGCGATCAGATCGGTCCAGTATGCGGTGCCGCAAGCCAGTTCCAGCACTTTGTGGCCCTGGAACAGTTCGGCGACCATTTCCTGCAGGTCGTCCAGATCATCGAAGCGCGCTTCCTGCGCATAGACCTGATCGTAGTTGTCGGCGTTGACGGCATAGAATTGTGCCAACTGATTGGTAATCATGGGATGCTTTCTCTTTATAGTTCGTAGTGCTCTTTTTCACCGTTCATAGCCTGCTCGATCAGCTTACGGTTGAGCGTAGGCGCCAGCAGTTCGATGAAGGTATATATATAGCTGCGCAGATACGCGCCCTGCTTGACCGCTACCCGCGACACATTCATGCCGAACAGATGGCCTACAGGGATGGCGCGCAGATTCTTGTCCCGTTCCGGGTCAAACGCCATACCGGCAATAATACCGATGCCCATACCCAGTTCCACATAGGTTTTGATGACATCGGCGTCTATGGCTTCCAGCAACACGTCCAGCTTCAGACCACGCAGGGAAAACGCATGGTCAATCTTGCTGCGGCCGGCGAAGGCGCTATCGTACGTGATGATGGGGAAAGCAGCAATTTCTTCCAGCGTTACTTGCTTGGATTTCAACAAAGGATGGTCGTGCGGCACCACCACCACGTGTTCCCATTGATAACATGGCAATGTGATCAAACCATTAATTTCCGCGATCGATTCGGTGGCAATGGCCAGATCGGCCTGATCGCGTTGCACCATCTCGGCAATCTGCTGGGGGTTACCTTGCAATAAAGACAAGCGCACCTTGGGGAATTTCACCATAAAGGCCTGCACCACTTTCGGCAAGGTATAGCGCGCCTGCGTGTGGGTGGTGGCGATGGTGAAACTACCACTATCCTGCGCCGCGTATTCCTTGCCGATGCGTTTCAGGCTGTCGATTTCCTGCATAATCAGTTCCACCGACTCCAGCACCAGCCGTCCCGGCTCGGTCAGGCCGCGAATCCGCTTGCCGTGACGGGTAAAAATATCCACGCCCAGCTCTTCTTCGAGTTCGATAATGGCCTTGGATACCCCCGGCTGCGAGGTAAATAGTGCCTTGGCAGCGTCGGTCAGGTTGTAATTCTGGCGTACGGCTTCGCGCACGAAGCGCAGTTGATGTAGGTTCATTGCAGGTTCTGGCCCAGCTTAATTATTAAGTGTCCTAGCTTATACCCAATACGTATATAAGCAAATAAAGACTAAGTCGTATGGAATAAAGACGAAGTTTATTACTATTGCCGCTAGTTTGGGGATTCTAGCCAGCGACTATCTAGGAAGAATATGTATCAATACGACCAATATGACCATCTCATCGTCCGTGAACGCATTGCCCAGTACCGCGATCAGGTACGCCGCCGTCTCGCCGATGAGCTGACCGAAGCCGAATTCCTGCCGCTGCGCCTGCAAAACGGCCTGTACATGCAGCGGCACGCCTACATGCTGCGTATCGCCGTGCCTTACGGCCTGCTGGCATCGAAACAGATGCGCATGTTCGCCCATATTGCCCGCAAGTATGACCGCGGTTATGGCCACTTTACCACCCGCCAGAACATCCAGTTCAACTGGGTAGAACTGGAGCAGACGCCGGACATCCTGACCGAACTGGCTTCGGTAGAGATGCACGCGATCCAGACTTCGGGCAACTGCATCCGTAACACCACCTCTGACCCGTACGCTGGTGTGGCCGCCGACGAGATCATCGATCCCCGTCCGTATGCGGAAGTGCTGCGCCAGTGGTCCACCTTCCACCCTGAATTCATCGCGCTGCCGCGTAAATTCAAGGTTGCCATCAATGGCGCTGAAGAAGACCGCGCCGCGATTGCCGTGCACGACATCGGTCTGACCGTGGTACGCAACGAAGCAGGCGAAATCGGCTTCAAGTTCATGGCCGGTGGCGGCATGGGCCGTACCCCGATTCTGGGCAGCGTCATCCGCGAATTCCTGCCATGGCAGCATCTGCTGACCTACACGGAAGCCGTGATGCGCGTGTATAACCAGTACGGCCGCCGCGACAACAAGTACAAAGCCCGTATCAAGATTCTGCTGAAAGCCATCGGCGTGGAAGAATTTACCCGTCAGGTGGAAGCCGAGTGGGCCGACCTGAAAGATGGTCCGGAAACCCTGACGCAGGAAGAAATGCAGCGCGTGATCGATTACTTCCAGCCGCACGCCTACAAAGCGCTGGAGAATATCGACTATCTGGCGCAGCACGCCGACAACAAGGCATTTGCCAACTGGGTCAAGCGCAACGTCAAGGCACACAAGCAGGCTGGCTATGCCGCCGTGGTGCTGTCGCTGAAGAAGACCGGCGTGCCGCCGGGCGATGCGACCGCCGAACAGATGGACTTCATGGCCGATCTGGCCGACAAATACAGCTTCGGCGAACTGCGCGTGACGCACGAACAGAACATCGTACTGGCGGACGTCGAACAGTCGCAACTGTACACGCTGTGGGAACAGGTGAAAGCCAAAGGTCTGGCGACGCCGAATATCGGCCTGCTGACCGACATGATCTGCTGCCCGGGCGGCGACTTCTGCTCGCTGGCCAATGCCAAGTCGATCCCGATTGCTGCGGCCATTGCCGAGCGCTTCGACAGCATCGATTTCCAGCACGACATCGGCGAGATCGAACTGAATATTTCGGGCTGCATCAACGCCTGCGGCCACCACCACGTGGGCGGCATCGGCGTACTCGGTGTGGATAAAGACGGCAGCGAGTGGTATCAGGTGTCGATCGGCGGCGCGCAAGGCAACAACGCCGCCATCGGCAAAATCATCGGCCCATCGTTCTCGGCCCTGCAGATGCCGGAAGTAATCGGCCGCCTGCTGCAAGTGTATGTACGCGAGCGTGCCGAAGGCGAACCGTTTGCCGAATGCGCCCAGCGTCTGGGCATCGCCCCGTTCAAGGAATTTGTGTACGCCACGCCGATCGTCGAACCCGGTCGTCTGGTAGGAGAGGATGAATATGCATGATGTAAGCACCCATAACGCTAATGCTGCCGGCCAGATCATCAAAGGCCGCAGCGTTGTCGAAGACTCGTGGCTGGTACTGCGCGGCCCGGAACTGCCGGAAGGCGTGAAGGCCGAAGCGGAAGACATCGCTGCCCTGCCCGTCCCTGCCGGTAAAGTCATCGTGCCGGTGGCGGTATGGAACGCCCAGCGCGAGGCGCTGCTGGCACGCGCTGCAAATGGCGAAATCGGTGTGTGGTTCGCCAGCGACGAGCGTCCGGAAGCACTCAAGGACGATCTGACCAAGTTCGCCGTGGTGGCAGTGGACTTCCCGAAATTCACCGATGGCCGTGGCTATTCGATCGCCTACAACCTGCGCACCCGTCTGGGCTGGACCGGCGAACTGCGCGCCATCGGCGATGTGCTGCGCGACCAGCTGTTCTCGATGCAGCGCGTGGGCTTCGACGCCTATGCCGTACGCGCCGACCGCGACATCCACGATGCACTGAAAGGCCTGTCCGATTTCTCGGAAACCTATCAGGCTTCGGTCGACCAGAAAGTACCGCTGTTCCGCCGCCACACCCGCAACGTGGGTGTCAATACGGGCGACGCCGGCTTCGGTATCTAAGGATGCGCCATGACTGACCTAAACCAGAAAATCGCCGACACCAGCGCTACGCTGGCCCGCATTGCAGCCGATTTCAGCCCCGCTGTTTTCGCCTCCAGTCTGGCCGCCGAAGACATGGTGCTGACGGACCTGATCCTGAAGGCCAAGCTGAACATCGGTGTCTTCTCGCTCGAAACGGGCCGTCTGCACAAGGAAACGCTGGACATGCTCGAGCGCGTCAAGCAGCACTACGACGGCTACGAAATCGCCCTGTACCGTCCGCAGGCAGAAGCCGTTGAAGGCTACGTGGCCCAGCATGGCCTGAACGCTTTCTACGACAGCGTGGAAATGCGCCGCGAATGCTGCCGCATCCGCAAGGTCGAGCCGCTCGGTCGTGCGCTGGCTGGTAACAAGGCATGGGTCACGGGTCAGCGCCGCGCCCAGTCCACTACCCGCGCCGAACTGCATGTGCAGGAAGACGATCCGGCACACGGCATGACCAAGTTCAATCCGCTGGCCGACTGGTCGGAACAGGACGTTTGGGACTACCTGCGCAACCATGGCGTACCATATAACGCACTGCACGATCAGGGCTATCCGTCGATCGGCTGCGAACCTTGCACCCGCGCTGTCCAGCCGGGCGAAGATGTGCGCGCCGGCCGCTGGTGGTGGGAGAACCCCGACTCGAAAGAGTGCGGCCTGCACATGGTCGACGGCAAACTGATACGCATTAAATCCGTGGCGGCATAAGCTCAAGCGCCACAGAAAACCCAGTACACACAAGAATAGGCAATCGTCATGAACGCTCTCGTTGAAAACCACGCCGCGCACGTCAATTCGCGCCACCTCGATGCTCTGGAATCGGAAGCGATCCACATCCTGCGCGAAGTCGCGGCCGAATGCAGCAACCCTGCCCTGCTGTTCTCGGGCGGTAAAGACTCGGTAGTGCTGCTGCGTCTGGCGGAAAAGGCTTTCCGCCCCGGTAAATTCCCGTTCCCGCTGGTGCACGTCGATACCGGCCACAACTTCCCTGAAGTGATCACCTTCCGCGACAAGCGCGTGGCCGAACTGGGCGAACGCCTGATCGTGGGTTCGGTGGAAGACTCGATCAAAAAAGGCACGGTACGTCTGCGTAATCCGCAAACGGATTCGCGCAATGCTGCGCAAGCCGTGACGCTGCTGGAAACCATCGCCGAACACGGCTTCGACGCCTGCATCGGCGGCGCGCGCCGCGACGAAGAAAAAGCCCGCGCCAAAGAACGCATCTTCTCGTTCCGCGACGAATTCGGCCAGTGGGATCCGAAATCGCAACGTCCGGAACTGTGGGATCTGTATAACACCCGCGTCCATCCGGGCGAGAACATGCGCGTGTTCCCGATCTCGAACTGGACCGAACTCGATGTGTGGCAGTACATCGCCCGCGAAAAACTGGAACTGCCACCGATCTACTTCGCGCACGAACGTCAGGTGATTCCGCGTAACGGCCTGCTGGTGCCGCTGACCGATCTGACCCCGCCACGCGAAGGCGAAACGGTGGAAACGCAGGTGGTACGCTTCCGTACCGTGGGCGACATCTCCTGCACCTGCCCGGTATCGTCCGATGCCGCCACGGTGGAGCAGATCATCGCCGAAACGGCCGTGACCCAGATTACCGAACGTGGCGCCACCCGTATGGACGACCAGACCTCCGAAGCCTCGATGGAAAAACGTAAAAAAGCAGGATACTTCTGATGAACGCACGCATAGAAACCCAAGCCGCAGACCAGACCGAAAAAGGCCTGCTGCGCTTCATTACCGCCGGTTCCGTCGATGACGGCAAATCCACCCTGATCGGCCGCCTGCTGTTCGACAGCAAGGGGATTTTCGCCGACCAGCTGGATGCCATGTCGCGCTCCAAGCACAAGCGCACGGTAGGCGACACGGTCGACCTGTCGCTGCTGACGGATGGTCTGGAAGCCGAACGCGAACAGGGCATTACCATCGACGTGGCCTACCGCTACTTCGCTACCCCTAAGCGCAAATTCATCATCGCCGATACGCCGGGCCACGAGCAGTACACCCGCAATATGGTGACTGGTGCTTCCACTGCCGATGCCGTGATCATTCTGATCGACGTATCGAAAGTGAAGCTGCGCGAAGATGGCGGTGTGGATCTGCTGATCCAGACCAAACGCCACTCGACCATCGCCCACCTGCTGCAGATCGAGCACGTGATCGTAGCCGTCAACAAGATGGATCTGGTGAACTACGACCAGAGCATCTACGACCGCATCGTCAAAGCCTATGGCGAATTCGCTGCTACGCTGGGCCTGAAAGACATCACGCCGATTCCGCTGTCCGCCCTGACCGGCGACAACGTGGTGGACAAGAGCGAAAAGCTGGACTGGTATCAGGGTCCGACGCTGATCGAGCTGCTCGAATCGCTGTCGGTGTACGACGAATCGCACGCTGCGCCATTCCGCTTCCCGGTGCAGCTGGTGGCACGCCACAACGGCCACGAAGCCAACGACTTCCGCGGCTACATGGGCCGTATCGAAGCGGGTAAAGTCTCGGTGGGCGACAAGCTGGTGGTACAGCCTTCGGGCCAGAGCGCGACAGTGAAGGACATCCTCACGCTGGAAGGCTCGCACCAGTCGGCAGTGGTGGGTCAGTCCATCACCCTGCTGCTGAACGAATACCTCGACATCTCGCGCGGCGACATGCTGGCCGGCGCCGAACAGCCAGCCACCCTGCTCAAGCAGCTCAAAGCGGACGTATGCTGGATGTCGGATGAAGCGCTCGATCTGCGCCGCAAATACTGGATCAAGCACGGCACCAAACAGACGTCGGCCAAGATCACCGCCATCGAATCTCTGCTGGACATCAACACCCAGCAGCGTCACAGCGCAGAAGGCCTGAAGCTCAACGATATCGCCCGTATCGGCCTGACTGTGCAGCAGCCGCTGGCAGCCGACGCCTACGCCGATATCCGTGCTACCGGCGCCTTCATCCTGATCGATGAAGTCACCCACCAGACCGTGGCAGCGGGCATGATCCGTCTGGCCGACTAAGTTACAAGTGCAGCAAACGTAGCAAACTAGGAGCACAGCATGTCAGCATTGGGAAAAGTCTATCTGATCGGCGCCGGTCCCGGCGCGCAGGATCTGATCACATTACGCGGCGCGCGCCTGCTGGCGCAAGCGGACGTGGTGCTGCACGACGCTCTGGTGACAGACGAAATGCTGGAGCTGTGCCCGCAAGCGGAGAAAATCCTGGTCGGCAAGCGCTGCGGCCAGCTCTCCACGGCGCAGCAGTTCATCAACAAGCAGATGATCGACAACGCCAGGAAGTTCCCGCTGGTAGTGCGTCTCAAAGGTGGCGACCCGATGATGTTCGGCCGCGCCGATGAAGAACTGCGCGCGCTGGAAGAAGCGGGCATCGAAGTGGAAGTGGTGCCCGGCATTACTACCGCGCTGGCTGCCGCCGCTGCCACCAAACAGCCGCTGACCAAGCGTGGTGTAGCACGCAGCGTGGCCTTCTTCACCTCCTCCACCGCGCCCGAGCATAGCGAGCACGATGCCATACCCGACACTGACACGCTGGTGCAGTACATGGGCGGACGCGAAGCCATCGCCACGGCAGAACGCCTGCTGGCACAAGGCCGTCACCCCGACACGCCGGTGGTCGTAATCGAGAATTGCAGCCGTCCCGACCAGCACATCCGCCGCCTCACCATCGCCGCGCTGGCACAGGGTCTGGGCGCGGCTCACGGTCCCGTGCTGGTGATGCTGGGCGACGCCATGCAGATGCGCGCGCGCCAGTATGACGCCGACAGCGCCAGCGCCTTGGTCACCGCAGCAAAACCTCAGCAACGCCGCGCCTGATCCGTAATAGAATATCCATTGCTACCAACCGAGGTCACAATGGATTTTCTGCGCAAGTCGTACATCACTGCCCGTTACTCGTTTGCCCTGTGCGCCACGGCCCTGCTGCCGCTGGGCGCCGATGCCGCCATTCCCACTTATGATTTCAAAGTCGTGCGCAGCTACCCGCACGATCCGCAGGCGTTCACCGAAGGCTTGCTGTACCGCGATGGTTTTCTGTACGAGAGCACTGGCCTGAACGGCAAATCATCGATTCGCAAAGTGAATCTGGAAACTGGCGCCATCCTGCAGAGCAAGGATATCCCGCCACAGTATTTCGGCGAAGGCTTGACGGTATGGGGCAATACACTGGTCGGCCTGACGTGGCAGACCCAGACGGGCTTTGTCTTCGATCTGGCGACTTTCGAAATGCGCAGCCAGTTCGTCTATCCGGGCGAAGGCTGGGGCCTGACCCAGAACGGCAAAGAACTGATCATGAGCGATGGCACGGCGACGCTGCGCTTCCTCGACCCTAAGACCTTCCTTGAAGTACGCCGCGTGAAAGTCACGGCAGACGGCATCGCCGTCGATCAGCTGAATGAACTGGAAGTGGTGGGCGACGAGATCTTTGCAAACATCTGGCACACCAGCACCATCGCCCGTATCGATCCGGCCACGGGCAAGATCATCGGCTGGATCGATCTGGCCAAACTGTATCCCGCAGCCGGCAAAGGCCTGAATGGCGAGAACGTCCTGAATGGCATCGCCTACGATGCGGAGAAAAAACGCCTGTTCGTCACCGGTAAGCTGTGGCCCAAGCTGTACGAAATCAAACTGGTGCCACGCAAATAGGCCGCAACTAAGCCGACAGCAACTCAGAGCGGCAGCGACGCCACGCAGTAATCGGACAGCGCATTGAGCACGGCCGCATTCTCGCCCGCGGCCTCCACCACATTGATGGCCACTTGCGGATAGCTGCTGCGCAGTTCATCCACCATCAGCGGCAGGTCGCGCATCACATGCCCGCCCTGCCCCAGAAACACGGGCACCACAGTCACCTGCGTGACGCCGCTGGCGGCCAGTTCCGCCACCACTTCCGGCAACCGGGGCGACATCAGTTCGAGGAAGCCCAGCCGCACCTGCACTTCTGGCAGGCGAGCCTGCGTCAGATCCCGCAGCTTTTCAAAAGGTACCGCCCACGCCGCAGAGCGCGCGCCGTGCGCAAACAATATCAGTGCCTTGCTCATACCCAGCTCCATCCTTAATGTCGTTCCACCCACCACAGCGCCCACAGCGCCAGTAGCAGGAACAGTATGCTAGGCGCAATCGCCGTAATCACGGCCGGCCACGTACTGAGCAGACCCAGATGGGAGAACAGCGTGTTCACCAGCAGGAAGCTCACCCCGATCATGATGCCGATGAAAATCTTCAGACTCACGCCGCCGGCACGGGTATGCAGATAACCGAACGGCAGCGCCAGTGCCATCAGCACGAAGATGGCCAGCGGATCGAATAGCTTCTTCCAGAAAGCGATCTTGAAGCGCTCCGTCTCCTGCTTGTTTTCCTGCAGGTGGCGCGTATAGGCTGCCAGCTCGGAAGCCGACATGCGGTCCGGATCTGAGCCCGCCACCGCAAGGATACGCGGCGTCACTTCGGACAGCAGATCCTTGGTGGCCAGCTTGGTGGTGCTGATCATACTGGTGTCCTGCGCGAAGTTATTCTCCAGCGTCGCCACACTGCCCGGTTTCAACAGGCCCGGATTGGTGAACAGGTTTTCCGTCACGTCCGTCATCTGCCACAGGTTATTCCCTTTGAACGAAGCCGTCGCCGCCAGGGTAATCGAGCGCAGACGCAGATCATTATCGAATTCGTACAGCTTCACGCCCACCAGCGTGCCGTCCGGCTGCACCTTCTTCACATTGAAAAAGCGCGAACCGATTACCGTACCGCTCATGCCTTCCGACTTGACGATATCCTTGGTCCACAGGCCGGACCGGAATTCCGAAGAAATCGCCGCACCGCGCGCAGACAGTTTGATCTTGTCGGCGATAGGCGCTGTACGCGGGGTAATCACTTCACCGAAAATAAAAGTAATCAGCACCAGAACCAGCCCCACTTTTGCCAGCATCCACGCCACCATGCCGGTCGACATACTGGACGCCCGCATGATGGTGAATTCCGATGTGGCCGCAAACTGCGCCATGGTATAGATGGTGCCGATCAGCGCTGCCAGCGGCATCACTTCGTACACATGGCCCGGCAACTGCACCAGCACATACAGGAAGGCGTACTGGATGGCATAACCGTTCTTGCCGACGGATGGCAGTTCGCCCGTCAGATCCATAAAGGCCTGCAGAGCCAGGAAGGCTACCAGCACAAAGGCAACCGCCTGCAGAATAGAGTAGGCAAAATAGCGTTGCAGGATTTTCATTTGAGTTCGGCCTTCCTGTCAGCAGCGCGGTTGCGCTTCAGAGCCGACAGCAACGCCAGCGGGTGATAACGGTGATTCAGATTTAGTCGCCATGCGAACAGGGCCACGACCAGCAGCAGCGCCACCAGATGCAGCGGCCACCACGACATGACAAAGCTGGCCTTGCCCTGCTTAACACTGGCCTCGACCAGTTTGACCAGATTGCTATAGCTGAAGAAGATCAAGAGCGCGATGATCAGATTGGCCGAGCTGCCGGCACGGGGATTGACGAAGCCCAGCGGGATGGCCAGCAGGATCAGAATCAGACAGGTTGCAGGCGAGGCGATACGCCACAACAGTTCGGCGCGTGCGAAGTTGGAATTATCCGCCAGCAGCTCCATGGTCGGTACCGCATTGATATTGCGTTCGGCATCCAGATCCTGACTGCGCGGCGTCACGCGCATGCTGTAGCTCTCGAATTCCATGGTCTGGAAGTCGGACTGGCCCGGCGTGCCCTGATAGCGCCGGCCGTTCTTCAGCACCAGATAGCGCTCGCCTTTGGGACCGGTATTGATCACGCCTTCGCGCGCCACCACCACCGCCGTACCATGTTCATCGACCGTGTTGACGAACACATTCTGTACCACGGCCTTTTCACCAGCCACGCCTTCGACGAAGAAAATCCGGTTGGCGGAAGCCGATTCCTTGAACTGGCCGGGCGAGACCTTTTGCAGATCTTCGCGCTTTTCGAAGCGGTCGACGTATTCCGAACTTTTCAGCTGGGCCCACGGCGTAGCGATAAAACTCAGGCCTGCCGTCAGCAGCACCAGCGGCAGGCCGAAGCTCAGCACCGGCTTGATCCAGCGCGTCAGACTCAGGCCGGAGGCGAACCACACCACCATTTCCGAATCGCGGTAGGTACGGGTGACCACCATCAGCACCGAAATAAAGCTGGTGAGGATGACGATAGTTGGCAGATAATTCAAGGCGGCGAAGGCGATCAGCGCGATCACGTCGCTCGATGCGACCTTGCCGCCGGCAGCCTTACCAAGGACGCCGATCAGGGTCCAGGTGACGCTGACACTGAACAGCACCGTGAAGGTGGCCCCGGCGGCACTGGCCATTTCACGACGTAAGGCGCGTTGAAAGATCATTCGAAGTTTATAATTCGGTAGTTAAGGGCTAGTGCTCATCACAGAGCAGAGCCACAGTTTAAATAACAGCCTGCATAACGGGCTGGCAATTCGTACACGACACGGAGAATCAAATGGACTTTAGCATAAAAGCATTCGACACAAAAAACACCATCGCTACGGCCAAAGCCGGCGTTGTGGCCGTTGCAGTCTTCGATAACAAGAAGCTGTCGCAAGCGGCCAAGGCACTCGATGCTGCGGGCGAAATCAGCGCCGCACTGAAGTCTGGCGACATCTCCGGCAAAGCCGGCACCACCCTGCTGCTGCGCGGCGTAAAAGGCGCCAGCGCCGAACGCGTGCTGCTGGTCGGTCTGGGCAGCGAGGACAGCATCAGCGAAAAGAGCTTTGCCAGCGGCGTTGCCGCAGCACTCAAGGTATTCGCCACCCTGGGCACAAGCGACGCTATTATCGCACTGCCGATGACGGAAGTGAAAGAGCGTGACGTGAACTGGGCAATCCGCTGCGTAGTGCAGGCTGCCCACGAAGGCGTGTTCCGCACCGATGGCCAGAAGAGCAAGAAAGACCCTGCTCCAGCCGGCGTGAAGAAAATCGCTCTGGCCGTGGCCAATACCGCTGCCACCAAGCTGGCCCTGGCACAGGCGATCGCGATTGCCAACGGCATGGACCTGACCAAGGAACTGGCCAACCTGTCGGCCAACGTCTGCACCCCGACCTATCTGGCCAACACTGCCAAAAAACTGGGCAAAGACTACAAGTTCGAAGTCGAAGTACTGGACCGCAAACAGCTGGAAGCCCTGAAAATGAACAGCTTCCTGTCGGTGACCAATGGTAGCGAGCAGCCACCTAAATTCATCATCCTGAAACACATGGGCGGCAAGGCCAAAGACGCACCAGTGGTACTGGTCGGCAAAGGCATTACCTTCGATACGGGCGGTATTTCGCTCAAAGCCGGTCCCGGCATGGACGAGATGAAGTTCGACATGGGCGGTGCCGCGTCGGTACTGGGCACCTTCCGCGCCATCGGCGAAATGAACCTGAAGCTGAACGTGATCGGCGTGATCGCCGCGTGCGAAAACATGCCATCGGGCCGCGCCACCAAGCCGGGCGACATCGTCACCTCGATGAACGGTCTGACCATCGAAATCCTGAACACCGATGCCGAAGGCCGTCTGGTACTGTGCGATGCACTGACCTACTCGGAGCGCTTCAACCCTGCCGCCGTGGTCGATATCGCCACCCTGACGGGCGCCTGCATCATCGCGCTGGGCCACCATAAGAGCGGCCTGTTCACCCGTGACGACGCCGCCCACAACAAGCTGGCCGAGGAACTGCTGGCCGCCGGCCAGGCTGCCAGCGACACGGCATGGCGTCTGCCTATCGGTGAAGAGTACAACGAACAGCTGAAGTCCAACTTCGCTGATCTGGCCAACATCGGCACCCCGGGCGGCGCCTCCTGCACCGCCGCGGCCTTCCTGGAAAACTTCACCCGCAAGTACACCTGGGCCCATCTGGATATCGCCGGTACGGCCTGGAAATCGGGTGGCGCCAAGGGTGCTACCGGCCGTCCAGTACCACTGCTGACCAACTTCCTGATCAATCGCACCTGATCCGTATCAACCAAGCATAAGGCCCGCATCGCGGGCCTTTTTTTTGCTGCGCTGTGCTGCGTCTCAGTACAGCGTCACACCGGGCGCCGGCGCGGGCGCGACATCGCGTGGCGCGGCGGGCCGCATCAGCACCGTCAGCACGGCCGGATATTCGTAGCCGGCCCCCGTATTCTTGTCGACGAAATAGCCCACCCCCGCCGTCAGCACCAGATTGCCCCACAGGCTGCTGTTGACTTTGGAATCGACTTTCTCGTAGGCCCAGCCGGTGCCCTCCTGCTTGCAATCGATGCGCAGCGGGCTGGCACTCTTGCGCAGGCTGATGCGGGCCGGCGTCGTCACAAACCATTTGCCCACATCGTTCGACAGCACGCAGCCAACACCGGCGATCTGGCGATGATCAAGTACCGTCTGCACCAGTACCGACTGTTCGGTATTTTCCGACAGCGTGGCGCAACCACTCAGTGTCAGCAAAGCGACAATGCCGACAGTAGCAGGGAATAAGCGAGAGAACATGGTAGACCTGGATTATCTTCGGTCACACCAGTGTAGCAGCGAGGGGGAAAAGCAAAGGCTCAATCAAGCGGCGTAAAGCGTGGTACTTTCACGCCATCGACCTCGACAAGCTCGAAGAATACATCTTTGGGACGGGTCCAGACTGTGCCGTTCGCGGCGCGATACACGATGACTGGACGGAGATCAGCTTCCTGGGTGGCCTCACACACCAGTTCGTAGAGGCCACCTTTGTAATGCCTGTAGCGTTGCGCCATCAAGCGTTGTGATGCACGCGTTCTGCCGTTTTGACCGTTTGCTCGGTCGCGACATCCTGCTTCTGTTTCAGGCTCTGCACCACTTTCAGAATATCGTCCAGACCGCCGGCACCGCCGAGCGAGGAGAACGCATCCAGAACTTCGTTAAGCACCTGATTACGCACCGCAGCATCGGCCTGTGCAACGACTGGTGCGCGTTGCACCGCCTGCTTGGCTTTTTCCTGCGCTTCGGCTTCTTTCTGGGCAGCCGTCTTACGGCCACCGGGCGCTTTGCCGTGAGCCAGAGCAGCCTGCCAGATCACCCAGCGGCGCTGGGTTTCAAAGACCAGGTATTCATCAGGTTTATCTTCGCGCCGTCGGACGATGTGACCGTCTTTCTGTGCCCATGCTTCAAATGCAGCTCGCATTTTTCATCCTTTGTAAACGCGCCACGCGCAATTCACTATTAAAACCACAAGTAATTTCCATATAGTACCATTTATTATTCTTTTACAACATAGAAATCTATCAGATACTTGATATTTCTTTATTGCCACAGAGAAAATTAAGTTCTCTTATGAATTTACAATAGTATATTTCTTTTTTACTTACTACGCCCGCCTTTTCCGTTCATTTTTGACAACGGCGAGACATTTTCAGAAATTATTTTTCATTTTTTAGCGAATTGCTGCATTTTAGCCTCGCCCTCGCCGCGCACAAAGTGGTTTTCGATGTTTTTTTAGAAAACTGATTATCTTTACAACAACAGCCAGCTTGCGGCAGATGCGGTAAGATGCGCGGCACAAATTCAACCATCCGAGAACACCACGATGCGATTAGCCACCTGGAACGTCAACTCTCTTAACGTTCGCCTGCCCCATGTCCTGAAATGGCTGGAAGAAAACCCTATCGACGTCCTGTGCATACAGGAAACGAAGATGACGGATGATAAGTTTCCACAGGCTGCCATCGAAGCGGCCGGCTATCACGTGGTATTCAGCGGCCAGAAAACCTATAACGGCGTCGCCATTCTGTCGAAATTGCCGATTGCCGATGTGGTCAAGAACAACCCCTTGTATGAAGATGCCCAGCAGCGCATCATTGCTGCCACCATCGATGGCGTGCGCGTCGTATGCGCCTATGTGCCGAACGGCCAGAGTATCGATTCCGACAAATACCAGTACAAACTGGGCTGGCTGGCCGCCTTCCACGACTGGATCAAGGCTGAAGCGGCGCAGCACCCGCAACTGGCAGTGGTGGGCGATTACAACATCGCGCCGGAAGACCGCGATGTGCACGATCCGGCCGCATGGGAAGGTCAGGTACTGGTGTCGGTACCGGAACGCGCAGCGCTACAGCGCCTGCTCGACATCGGTCTGGCCGATGCCTATCGCCTGTTCGAGCAGGCCGACAAATCGTTCAGCTGGTGGGATTACCGCGCGCTGGGCTTCCGCCTCAACAAAGGGCTGCGTATTGACCACATTCTGCTTTCGCCAGCGCTGGTGCAGCGCTGCAGCGCCTGCATCATCGACCGTGTGCCGCGCAAATGGGAACAGCCGTCCGACCACGCTCCCGTGGTCGCCACGCTGGACTGAACGCGCTGCGGCCAATCTTGCTACTGCTGCGCTCAGGCGCGCGGTAGCAGCAGCTGGGCCGTGGCATGCGGCACCGGCTGCGAGAACAGATAGCCCTGCGCATACTGGCAACCACTACGCTGCAACAGCGCATACTGCCCTTCCGTTTCCACCCCTTCCGCCACCACCGATAGCTGCAGGCTGTCGGAGAGCGCGATGATGGCTTCCACAATCGCACGGTCTTCCGCGCTGGCTTCCAGATCCTTGACGAAGGCGCGGTCGATCTTCAGCTTCTTCACGGGGAAGCGCTTGAGGTAGGCCAGACTCGAGTAGCCGGTGCCGAAGTCGTCGATCGACAGGCGGATACCCAGCTTATCGATCTGCCCCAGCACATCCAGCGTCTGTTCGCCGTGCTGCATCAGCGCCGTTTCCGTAATCTCGAATTCGATCATGTGCGGGTCCATGCCGGTATCGGCCAGTATGCTGCGGATAGTATCCATCAGGCCGCGGTGCATGAACTGGCGCGGCGACAGATTCACCGCCAGCGGCACCGGCAGCATGCCGGCCGCACGCCATGCCATGCTCTGGACACAGGCTTGCCGCAACACCCACTCGCCCACGGTGACGATCTGGCCGTTTTCTTCCAAGATGGGAATGAAGTGGTCGGGCTGTATCAGCTCGCCCTTGTGGCGCCAGCGCAGCAGCACTTCCATGCTGTGCAGGCGGCGCGTGCCGATGTCCATGATGGGCTGGTAGTGCAGCTCGAATTCATCCAGCGCCAGCGCACCACGCAAGCTCGATTCCAGCTCGAAGTGGCGCGCCGCCGTCTGGTTCATCGCCTCTTTGAAGTACTGATAGTTGTTGCGGCCGCTGGCCTTGGCGTGATACATGGCCGCGTCGGCGTGGCGCATCAAGGTCTCGACATCGCCGCCATCATCCGGGAACACGGAAATCCCGATCGACGGCGTGATATGCAGATTGCGCCCTTCCAGCGGGAACGCTTCGGACAGCGCTTCGATAATCTTCTGCGCTACGTTGCTGGCTTCCTCGGACGAGCGTATGCCCGGCACCAGCACGACGAATTCGTCGCCGCCCAGACGGGCCACCGTATCGCTGGCGCGCACCGCGCGGCACAGCCGGCTGGCCACGTCCTTGAGTAACTGGTCGCCCGTCAGGTGGCCCAGTGTATCGTTGATGGTCTTGAAGCGATCCAGATCGATGAACATCACGGCCAGCAGGCGCTCCGAACGCTGCGCCGCCAGCATGGCACGGTCCAGCCTGTCGGCCAGCAGGGCACGGTTCGGCAAGCCCGTCAGGCTGTCGTGGTAAGCCATGTGGTGCACACGCGCTTCGGCCTGACGGCGCTCGACGATCTCGGCCTGCAACTGGGTGTTGGCACCGGCCAGTTCGGCCGTACGCTCCTGCACCCGCAGTTCCAGCTCATCACGCGCGCGCCGCACGGCATCGGCCGCCTCGTGGCGTTCCGTCACATCATCCACCAGCCAGACCGAGCGCCCCTGTGGCTGCGACAGATCGAATGGCCGGCCCGATAGGCGGCCCCAGAACAGCGAGCCGTCGCGCCGCACCAGCCGGTATTCGGCCGCATGCACACGCCCTGCCTGAAAATCACGCGCCGTGGCGGCACGGGCCTGTTCCCACGCTGCCAGATCGGGGTAGAACGACTGCACGCTGAGCGCCTGCATTTCGCCCGGCGCATAGCCGAACAGTTCTTCCATCTTGGCGTTGCAGCGCAGGTTGCGGCCCTGTTCGATCATGGAGATCCCCATCACCGCACTATCGAGTATCGCCTGATTTTCCAGCAGCGCATTGCGCAGGGATTCTTCCGCACGCTTATGTTCGGTGCGGTCTTCGATCACCCAGATAGTGCCCTGAGTCGGGTCTTCCGGATTGACCACATAGCCGATCAGCTGCGCCCACATCAGCGAGTCGTCGGCGCGACGCATCTCGATCTCGGTCTGGAACGGTTTGCCCACCGACAGGAAGGGATAGGCTTTAGCCCCCAGCGCTTCATAGGCCGCACGCGACGGGTACAGCGCCATGCCGGGCAGGCCTAAGGCAGCATCGCCCTCGTAACGGAACATCTCGGCAAAGCCGCGGTTGTAACGCGTGACCACGCGGTTCTTGGTGAACAGGATACTCATCGAAGCATTGGTCATGATGGCTTCGACTTCCATCTGCATCTGCCGCGATACCGTCACGTCTTCCAGAATCCAGATGGTGCCGCCTTCATGGTGGCTGGCATCGACGGCTTTGGCGCGCACACGGCACCAGAACAGACTGCCATCCTTGCGCTTGAATTCGTATTCGGCCAGTTCGAACGGTAGCCCTTTGCCCAGCAACGGCGCGGCTTCGCGCCGGAACGCCCGATACAGCTCGTAGGACGGGAACACGGCGGAAGAAGGCTGGCCTATCATCTCGCTAACGTCGTAGCCAAACATCTGCGCCATACGCGGGTTGCAGCTCACCACCGTGTGCGATTTGCTGAACAGGATGCCGATCGAGGCATTATCCAGAATTGCCTTCTGCTCCAGCAGCAGCTGACGGGTAGCTTCTTCATGCTGACGCTGGGCACTGCGGTCATCGAAGATCCAGATGGTGTCCTGCTGCGAGCGACCCGGATTGATCACGTAACCGAAAGCGTGGGCCCAGAAAGTGGAACCATCCTGCCGGCGCATTTCCATTTCGGCCTGATAGGGCTTGCCACTAGCCAGCAGCGGCATGGCCTGCGCCATGACGGTATCGAAAGTCTCGCTGGACGGATACAGGGTGGACGTCAGGCGCCCCACCCCGCTATCGACACTGAAGCCGAAGAACTCGGCGAAGCGGTCGTTGTAGCGCAGAATGCGGTGATCGCGCTGGAACACGATGGCCAGCGGCGCATTGTCCATAATCGCCTGCATTTCCAGCAGTGCGCGGCGCAGCTTTTCCTCGTCGATCCGGTGTTCGTTGATGTCTTCCACGATCCAGATGGTGCCATCGTCCGTATGGCTAGGATCGACGGCGCGGCCATACAGGCGGGCCCAGAACAGCGTGCCATCCTTGCGGCGTAACTGCGCTTCGCGCTTGAACGACAAGCCTTGCGACAGCAGCGGCCCGGCCGCGCGCCCCAGTTCGACAAACGCCGCTTCGGACGGAAATACCTGATTGGTCGAGCCACCTTCCAGTTCATGCCGGCTGTAGCCCAGCATCTCGGCGCAGCGGATATTGCACTCCTGTACCGTGGCATCCTTGGTGAACAGAATGCCGACGGCGGCATTCTCAAGGATGGCCTGCTGCTCAAGCAGGGTCTTGCGCAAGGCACGCTGATCGCGTTCGAGATCGGTAATGTCGTGGAAGACGATGGTGGCGCCGCGCACGCCGGTGGTCGCAGGCAGTGGCTTGCTGCTGGCCTGCACGGACAGATAGCGCCCGTCGGCACACGTCAGGCAGCTATCCCAGCGCAGATTGCCCTGTACGGATGCCTGCATGGCGCTGACGCTGGTGGCACGCACATGGCGCGCAAACAGGTCGGACGCCTGTCGTCCGGCCGGATCGATGCCCAGCAGCGCAACCAGTTCGGGATTGGCCGCAAGCAGCACGCCATCCACGTCGTAAGCGCAGGCGGGAACGCCAACCAGCGCTAGGGCCTCGGCGATAAATTCGGAATTACTTGCAGCGTGAGTCATGTACACCTGTGGCATCTAATCGGCGATGCCACCTCGCCAGTGACCACTTGGCAGCATAGTTGGCAGATGATAAACCACAAACTAGGACTACGCCAACGCGCCAGCCGAGGAGTCCTCCTAAAAACGACAATGCCCGGCGAACCGGGCATTGCGTTTCAAGCACTATTTATTTTCGGCTAATCAGGCCACTTGATGTAGCTAAGTTTCGCATTGAAAGCTAGCCCATCGCGTGGCCTGTCAGGCCAAGGTCTCTTAGTGACCGCTGGCAGCGTCGGCGCCGATACCGGTTTCCGAACGCATTTCCTGCGCTTCGTAACCTGCACGGTCTTCTGCAGCGCGCTGGCTCTTGTCGGTAATCGAGAACAGCCAGATACCAACGAAGCCTACCGTCATCGAGAAGATGGCTGGCGATGCGTACGGGAAGATTTCCTTGGCATTGCCCAGCACGTCCACCCACACCGATTTCGACAGAATGGTCAGGCCCACTGCAGTGATCAGACCCATGAAGCCGCCGATGGTGGCGCCACGGGTGGTGCAGTCTTTCCACAGCACCGACATGAACAGCACAGGGAAGTTAGCCGAAGCAGCAATGGCGAAGGCCAGCGACACCATGAAGGCGATGTTCTGCTTCTCGAAGGCGATACCCAGTGCCACAGCAACGATACCCAGTGCGATGGTGGTGATACGCGACACTTTCAGTTCGCTAGCGCCGGAAGCTTTACCTTTTTTGATCACGGTAGCGTACAGGTCGTGCGACACCGCCGAAGCACCCGACAGGGTCAGACCGGCTACCACGGCCAGAATGGTAGCGAATGCCACCGCCGAGATGAAGCCGAGGAACACGTCGCCGCCCACAGCTTTGGCCAGGTGGATAGCGGCCATGTTGTTACCGCCCAGCAGTTTGCCAGCGCCATCCTTGAATTCAGGGTTGGTGCTGACCAGCACGATTGCGCCGAAGCCGATGATGAAGGTCAGGATGTAGAAGTAACCGATCCAGGTGGTGGCCCAGAACACGGATTTACGTGCTTCTTTGGCGCTAGGTACGGTGAAGAAGCGCATCAGGATGTGTGGCAGACCGGCGGTACCGAACATCAGTGCCATACCGAACGAGATTGCCGAGATCGGGTCCTTGATGAAGGTACCTGGGCCCATGATGGCTTCTTTTTTGCTGTGCACTTCCACAGCTTTCGAGAACAGCGCTTCAGGGCTGAAGCCGAATTGTGCCATCACCACGAAAGCCATGAAGGACGCGCCACCCAGCAGCATCACTGCTTTGATGATCTGCACCCAGGTGGTTGCCGTCATACCACCGAACAGCACGTAGATCATCATCAGGGTACCAACCAGCACCACAGCGATCCAGTAGTCCAGACCGAACAGCAGTTTGATCAGCTGACCTGCACCCACCATCTGGGCGATCAGGTAGAAGGCTACCACCACCAGCGTACCGGAAGCGGAGAACACGCGAATCGGGGTCTGCTTGAAGCGGTAAGCCGCGACGTCAGCAAAGGTGAAGCGACCCAGATTACGCAGACGCTCTGCCATCAGGAAGGTGATGATAGGCCAGCCCACCAGGAAGCCGATCGCGTAGATCAGACCGTCGTAACCGTTCAGGAACACGGAAGCGGAAATACCCAGGAAGGAAGCGGCCGACATATAGTCGCCGGCGATGGCCAGACCGTTCTGGAAACCGGTGATACCGCCACCTGCGGTGTAGAAGTCAGCGGCCGATTTGGTTTTGGCAGCGGCCCATTTGGTCACGAACAGGGTGAACACGACGAACACGCCGAACATGATGATTGCGGTCCAGTTGGTCGCCTGTTTGGCGGCCTGACCCAGATCGCCACCGGCAGCCAGCGCTGCACCGGAGGCACCGAGCAGCCCGACGGCTGCCATCAGAGAGAGAAACTTACGTGCGTTCATGCTTTCACCTTTGCTTTGATGGCTTCGGTCAGTTCGTCGAATTCGCTGTTAGCGCGACGTACGTAGATGCCGGTGATCAGGACCGTAAACAGGATGACGAACAGACCGAGAGGAATCCCCCAGGTCATCACGCCGGCACCGAGTTTGGTCGCCATGAACTCTTTATTGAAAGCGATCAGCAGGATGTAGCCGTAGTAGACCACCAGCATAGCCAGCGTCAGCCACCAGCCGTAGCCCGAACGGGCCTTGACCAACTTGTGATAGTTGGGATCACTTTTTATTTTCTGAACGAGATGATCTTGCATTTTATGTCTCCTATTTTAGGTACAGGTACTCTTTTTTTATTCGAGCTTGAGGCAAGATTAAAGGGGCTGGCTTACCAGCCCCTTACGGCTGTTATTTTTTGAGGCCGTTTTGCACTGCGTTCTGGATCTGTTGTAAAGATGCAGGATCTTCGATGGCGGTCAGGTCGCCCGGGCTGCGCCCCTCGCAAATGGCCTGGATCGAACGGCGCAGCAGCTTGCCGGAACGGGTTTTCGGCAGCTGCGGCACGAAGAATACCCGTGCTGGCCGTGCCACCGCACCCAGCTGACGATCGACCACGGCGAAGATTTCTTTCTCCTGCGCCGCACGCTGCTCGTCGCTGCTCACTTCGGCCGCGTTCTTGGCGATCACGAACGCTACCGCCACCTGCCCTTTCAGCTTGTCCTCGACGCCGACCACGGCCACTTCCGACACATTCGGGTGGCTGGTAATCGACTCCTCGATTTCGCGCGTACCCAGACGGTGGCCGGCCACGTTAATCACGTCATCGGTACGGCCCAGAATGAAGTAATAGCCGTCCGCGTCGCGCAAGCCCCAGTCGAAAGTCGAATACACCTGCTTGTCGATGAAGGTAGACCAGTAGGTATCGACAAAGCGCTGGTCGTCGCCATACACGGTCTGCATGCAGCCCGGTGGAAGCGGCCCTTCGATGACCACCACGCCTTTTTCGTTGGCGCCGCATTCCTCGCCGGTCGACTCATTGAGCAGTTTGACCTTGTAGCCGTACATCGGCACACCGGGGCTGCCCAGACGGGTCGGCAGATCTTCGATGCCCTTGGCGATGGACAGAATCGGCCAGCCCGTTTCCGTCTGCCAGTAGTTGTCGATGATGGGCACATGCAGTTCGTCGTAAATCCACTGCGAAGTGGTTTCATCGAGCGGCTCGCCCGCCAGATACAGTGCGCGCAGCGACGTCAGATTGTACTTGCGCATATATTCGGGCGGCTGCTTGCGCAGCACGCGGATCGCCGTCGGCGCCGAGAACATACGGGTCACCTTGTACTTCTCGACGATGCTCCACCAGATGCCGGGATCAGGCACGATCGGCATACCTTCATACATGATAGTGGCCATGCCGGCGATCAGCGGGCCATACACGATGTAGGAGTGGCCCACTACCCAGCCGATGTCCGAGGTAGCGAAGAAGGTTTCACCCGCGTTGCCACAGAAGTTGTACTTCATCGACGAAGCCAGTGCCACGGCATAGCCGCCCACGTCGCGCTGCACGCCTTTCGGCTTGCCGGTGGTGCCCGATGTGTACAGGATGTAGGAAGGCTCGTTCGATTCCAGCCACGTGACCGGCACTTGCGCATCCATGTGGGCAGCGCGCAGTTCAGCGTAGTCCACATCACGGCCAGCTACCAGTTCCATCGGTGCCAGCTTGCGGTCCACCAGCAGCACCTTGGCCGGCTTGGCCGAAGACAGGTTGATGGCTTCGTCCAGCAGGTGTTTGTAAGGAATGGCTTTGCCGTTGCGCGAACCACCATCGGCAGACACGATCAGCACCGGCTTGGCATCGTCGATACGGCTGGCCAGCGAGTTGGCCGCAAAGCCGCCGAACACCACCGAGTGGATTGCGCCGATGCGGGCGCAGGCCAGCATCGCAAATGCCGCTTCGGCTATCATCGGCATGTAGATCAGCACACGGTCACCACGGCCTACGCCGAGCGACTGCATGATAGCGGCGCAACGCTCGACTTCGCGCTGCAGCTCAGTGAACGAATAGCTGCGTTCCGTATTCGTCTCGGTCGAAATGGCGATCAGTGCCGCCTTGTCGCCCTGCTTGGCGGCCCAGCGGTCCACCGCGTTATAGCACAGATTGGTGGTGCCGCCCACGAACCACTTGGCAAACGGCGGGTTGGAATGATCGAGCACTTGCGTGCATGGCGTGTTCCAGTGGATCAGCGCAGATTCGTCTTGCCAGAATTGTTCGGGCGCGGCGATAGAGCGCTGATAGAAATCAGCGTAATTCATGTCTCCTCCATACTCCGTATCAGATTGCAGCTATTTAGAACGTATCACCGGGTACGCGCACCCATCCTTCCATCAGTACGCGGGCGCTGCGGCTCATGACCGCCTTGGTCACGCTCCATTCACCATCCTTGAGCTGGGCTTCCGCGCCGACGCGCAAGGTGCCGGACGGGTGGCCAAAGCGCACGGCAGGTAGCGCCTTGCCGCCCGCTGCGAGATTGACCAGCGTGCCGGGAATGGCAGCTGCCGTGCCGATAGCAACAGCGGCCGTGCCCATCATGGCGTGGTGCAGTTTGCCCATGGACAGCGCCCGCACCAGCAGATCGATGTCGTTTGCTGCTACGGCCTTGCCGCTGGACGATACGTAATCCTTGGGTGGTGCCACAAATGCGATCTTGGGCGTGTGCTGGCGTTTGGCCGCTTCGCTTACATCCGAAATCAGGCCCATGCGCACAGCGCCGTAGGCACGGATGGTTTCGAACATGGCCAGTGCCTTGGCGTCGCCATTGATGGCATCCTGCAGTTCCGTACCCGTGTAGCCGATTGCGTCGGCGTTCACGAAGATGGTGGGAATGCCGGCATTGATCATGGTGGCCTTGAACGTGCCCACCCCGGGCACTTCCAGATCATCCACCAGCTGACCGGTCGGGAACATCGAGCCACCAGCGCCCTCCTCCTCAGCCGCAGGGTCCATGAATTCCAGCTGGACTTCGGCCGCAGGGAAGGTCACGCCATCGAGTTCGAAGTCGCCCGTTTCCTGTACTTCGCCATTGGTCATCGGCACGTGAGCGATGATGGTCTTGCTAATGTTGGCCTGCCAGATGCGCACCACGGCCACGCCATCGCGCGGCACGCGGGCGGCATCGACCAGACCGCCGCTGATGGCGAAAGCACCCACGGCCGCCGACAGGTTGCCGCAGTTGCCGCTCCAGTCAACGAAAGCCTTGTCGATGGAAACCTGACCGAACAGGTAATCGACGTCGTGATCGGCCTTGCTGCTTTTGGCGAGGATGACGGTCTTGCTGGTGCTGGAAGTAGCGCCGCCCATGCCGTCGATCTGCTTGCCGTACGGGTCGGGGCTACCGATCACGCGCAGCAGCAAGGCGTCGCGTGCGGCGCCCGGCTGCTGTGCCGCAGGCGGCAGATCCTGCAGGCGGAAAAATACGCCTTTGCTGGTGCCGCCGCGGATGTAGGTCGCAGGGACTTTGATCTGTGGAAGATGCGCCATGATCAAGCCGCCTTGGACGATGCGAGGAAGTCCTGCGCAAAGCGCTGCAGCACGCCACCCGCTTCGTAGATCGACACGTCTTCCGACGAATCGAGACGGCAGGTGACCGGCACTTGCAGGGTTTCGCCGTTCTTACGGTGGATCACCAGCGTCAGCGTGGCACGCGGTGCACGCTCGCCCACTACGTCGTAAGTCTCGGTGCCATCCAGCGCCAGCGTCAGACGGTTCACGCCCGGCTTGAACTCCAGTGGCAGCACGCCCATGCCGACCAGATTGGTGCGGTGGATACGCTCGAAGCCTTCGGCCACAATCGCTTCCACACCCGCCAGACGCACGCCTTTGGCAGCCCAGTCACGCGAGGAACCCTGACCATAGTCGGCACCGGCCACCACGATCAGCGGCTGCTTGCGCTCCATATAGGTTTCGATGGCTTCCCACATACGGGTAACCTGACCTTCCGGCTCCACGCGGGCCAGCGAACCGGCCTTGATGCTGCCGTCAGCATTGCGCACCATCTCGTTTTTCAGCGTCGGATTGGCGAAGGTGGCACGCTGCGCCGTCAGGTGGTCGCCACGGTGGGTAGCGTAGGAATTGAAGTCCTCTTCCGGCAGACCCATTTTGTGCAGGTATTCACCGGCAGCACTGTCCATCATGATGGCGTTCGATGGCGACAGGTGGTCGGTGGTGATGTTATCGCCCAGCACAGCCAGCGGACGCATGCCCTTCAGCGTGCGCTCGCCTGCCAGCGCACCTTCCCAATATGGCGGACGGCGGATGTAGGTCGATTGTGCACGCCAGTCGTACAGCGGCTCGGCTTTTTCGGCCACCGCATTGCTGCGGTCGAACATCGGGATATACACTTTGCGGAACTGCTCGGGCTTGACCGAAGCAGCTACCACGGCGTCGATTTCTTCGTCGCTAGGCCACAGGTCTTTCAGCGTCAGCGGCTTGCCGCTTGCGTCGGTACCCAGTACATCTTTTTCGATATCGAAGCGGATAGTGCCGGCAATCGCGTAAGCCACCACCAGCGGCGGCGAAGCGAGGAAAGCCTGCTTGGCGTAAGGGTGAATACGGCCGTCGAAGTTACGGTTACCGGACAGCACAGCGGTAGCGTACAGATCGCGCTCCACTACTTCCTGCTGGATCACGGGATCGAGCGCACCGGACATGCCGTTGCACGAGGTGCAGGCATAGGCGACAACGCCGAAGCCCAGTTTTTCCAGTTCAGGCATCAGGCCTGCTTCTTCCAGATACAGCGTCACGGCTTTGGAGCCGGGCGCCAGCGAGGATTTCACCCATGGCTTGCGCAGCAGACCAGCCTTGTTGGCATTGCGTGCCAGCAGACCGGCAGCAATCATGTTGCGCGGGTTGTTGGTATTGGTGCAGCTAGTGATCGCCGCGATGATTACAGCGCCATCCGGCATCTTGCCCGGTTCATTTTCCACCACACCGGAAATGCCGCGTGCTGCCAGTTCCGAGGTCGGCACGCGCTTGTGCGGATTCGATGGACCAGCGATGTTACGCACCACGGTAGACAGATCGAACTTCAGTACGCGCTCGTACTCGGCGTTCTTGAGCGCATCCGACCACAGGCCGGTATGCTTGGCGTACTGTTCGACCAGCGCTACCAGCTCGTCGTCGCGGCCCGTCAGTTTCAGATACTTGATGGTCTGTTCGTCGATCGAGAACATCGCGGCGGTTGCACCGAATTCCGGTGCCATGTTGGCGATGGTGGCGCGGTCGCCCAGCGTCAGCGCCGTAGCGCCAGCACCGAAGAACTCCAGATAGGCAGAAACCACTTTTTCTTTGCGCAGGAATTCGGTCAGCGCCAGCACGATGTCGGTCGCGGTAATGCCTGCTTGCGGCTTGCCGCTCAGTTCCACACCGATGATGTCCGGCAGACGCATCCACGACGCGCGGCCCAGCATCACGGTTTCCGCTTCCAGACCACCCACACCGATAGCGATCACGCCCAGCGCATCGACCATAGGGGTGTGCGAGTCGGTACCGACCAGCGTATCAGGGTAAGCCACGTTGTCGGTCACCTGAATCACCGGCGACATACGTTCCAGATTGATCTGGTGCAGGATGCCGTTACCGGGCGGGATCACGTCGACATTCTGGAAGGCTTTCTTGGTCCAGTTGATGAAGTCGAAGCGGTCTTCGTTACGACGGTCTTCGATGGCGCGGTTCTTGTTGAAAGCATCCGGATCGAAACCGCCGCACTCCACGGCCAGCGAATGGTCTACTACCAGCTGGGTCGGCACCACAGGATTGACCAGCGCAGGATTGCCACCCTGCTCGGCAATCGCATCACGCAGACCAGCCAGATCGACCAGCGCGGTCTGGCCCAGAATGTCGTGGCACACCACGCGCGCAGGGAACCATGGGAAGTCCAGGTCGCGCTTGCGTTCGATCAGCTGCGACAGCGAAGCGTTCAGCGTGGCAGGATCGCAGCGGCGTACCAGATTTTCTGCCAGTACGCGCGAGGTGTACGGCAGCTTGTCGTAGGCACCGGGCGCGATGGCATCGACGGCGGCGCGCGCATCGAAGTAATCGAGCTTGGTACCCGGCAGGCTTTTACGGAATTGGGTATTCATTATTTGCGGTCCTTGATAGGCACGAATTGCAGGTCTTCAGGGCCAACGTAGTTGGCGCTAGGACGGATGATCTTGTTGTCGATGCGCTGCTCGATGATGTGTGCAGCCCAGCCGGAAGTACGCGAGATCACGAACAGCGGCGTAAACATGGCAGTCGGCACGCCCATCATGTGGTAGGACACAGCCGAGAACCAGTCCAGATTCGGGAACATCTTTTTGACTTCCCACATCACGCTTTCCAGACGTTCGGCGATGTCGTACATTTTGGTCGAACCAGCTTCTTCCGACAGCTGGCGTGCCACGTCCTTGATCACCACGTTACGCGGGTCGGAGATGGTGTACACAGGGTGACCGAAACCGATCACCACTTCCTTGTTGGCCACGCGGTTGCGGATATCCGCTTCGGCTTCGTCCGGATTTTCGTAGCGCTTCTGGATTTCAAACGCGACTTCGTTGGCGCCGCCGTGTTTAGGGCCGCGCAGCGCGCCGATCGCGCCGGTAATCGACGAGTACATATCGGAACCCGTACCGGCGATGACGCGACTGGTGAAGGTCGATGCATTGAATTCGTGTTCTGCGTACAGGATCAGCGAGGTGTGCATGGCGCGTACCCACGATGCCTGTGGCTTCTCGCCGTGCAGCAGGTGCAGGAAGTGGCCGCCGATCGAATCGTCGTCGGTTTCCACGTCGATGCGTTTGCCGTTGGTGCTGTAGTGGTACCAGTACAGCAGCATGGAGCCGAACGATGCCATCAGGCGGTCAGCGATATCGCGTGCGCCCGGGGTGTTGTGGTCATCTTTCTCCGGCAGCGTGCAGCCCAGTACGGACACGCCCGTACGCATCACATCCATCGGGTGCGCCGAAGCTGGCAGTGCTTCCAGCGCAGCTTTCAGATTGGCTGGCAGACCGCGCAGCGATTTCAGTTTGCCTTTGTAGGCTTTCAGTTCTGCTTCGGTCGGCAGTTTGCCGTGTACCAGCAGGTGAGCGATTTCTTCGAATTCGCAGGTGTTGGCAACGTCCAGAATGTCGTAGCCGCGGTAGTGCAGGTCATTGCCGCTCTTACCGACGGAGCACAGTGCCGTGTTACCGGCTGCAACGCCCGACAGGGCAACGGATTTTTTTGGTTTGAAGGTAGCTTCGGTCATGTTGGATTCTCCTCTTACTTTTTCTGGGCGGCGAACAGGGCATCGAGCTTTTGCTCGAAGCTGTGGTAGTTGATGCGTTCGTACAGTTCAGCGCGGGTCTGCATGGTGTCGACCACGTTCTGCTGGGTGCCGTCGCGACGGATGGCGGTGTAGACGTTTTCGGCCGCCTTGTTCATGGCGCGGAAGGCCGACAGCGGGTACAGCACCAGACCAACGTCGGCGCCGCGCAGTTCATCCACGGTGAACAGCGGGGTCGCGCCGAATTCTGTGATGTTGGCCAGCACCGGCACTTTCACGGCGGCGGCAAATTTCTTGTACATGGCCAGATCGATCATGGCCTCTGGGAAGATCATGTCGGCACCGGCTTCCACGCAGGCCACGGCGCGCTCGATGGCAGCATCCAGACCTTCGACAGCCAGTGCGTCGGTACGGGCCATGATGACGAAGTTTTCATCGGTACGCGCATCCACGGCGGCGGCCACGCGGTCGACCATTTCCTGCTTGGTCACGATCTCTTTGCCGGGACGGTGGCCACAGCGCTTGGCGCCGACCTGATCTTCGATGTGCATAGCGGCGGCGCCAGCTTTAATCATCGATTTGACGGTACGTGCTACGTTGAAGGCGGAAGCGCCGAAGCCGGTATCCACGTCGACCAGCAGCGGCAGGTCGCACACGTCGGTAATGCGGCGCACATCGGTCAGCACGTCGTCGAGGCTGGAGATGCCCAGATCCGGCAGACCCAGCGAGCCAGCCGCCACACCGCCACCGGACAGGTAGATGGCTTTGAAGCCGGCACGTTTAGCCAGCAAGGCGTGGTTGGCGTTGATCGCACCAACGACTTGCAGAGGGGATTCTTCCTGTACAGCTTTACGGAAAGCGGCGCCTGCGGAATATTGACTCATGTTGTGACCTTTCAATGTTGCGTTAAGTGCTGACCTTAGTGCAAGCAGCGTGCCATGCAGCCAGCCTATACAAATCAAACACTTAGCAAACTGCAACGTTTCACCGAGGTTCATGAGGGTTTCAAATATGTTTCACACGCGTTTCACATTGAAACATTGCATCACCTGTTCTAGAATGAAACTATGCGCCACTCCACTCCCCTGCCCTTCGATGCCAACGACAAACCCGTGATCTGGACGGTATCCGTTTCGCGCCTGTCCGATTTGTTCCGGGACATCACGCTGGAATACGACGACCTTGCCACCATCGAGCCGATCAAGCTGGGGTTCGACGAAGCGGCGCGGCATATCCGCGAACGCATGGCGACGGAACGCTGCGATGCCGTGATTGCGGCAGGCTCGAACGCCGCCTACCTGAAGGGACGTTTGTCCGTTCCCGTGGTGATTGCCCGCTTCAGCGGCTTCGATGTGATGCAGGCGCTGGCGCGGGCGCGCCGCGTATCGAACCGCATCGGCATCATCACCTATCAGGAAAAGCTCCCCGAGTTGGCCGAATTTGCCAGCACCTTCGGCGTCGATGTGGAACAGCGCACTTACGCTACGGAGGAGGATGCGCGCGCTCAGATCAATGACCTGAAAGCAGCCGGCATCAAAGCCATCGTCGGCGCCGGCCTGATTACTGATCTGGCAGAAGAAGCGGGACTGACGGGCGTATTCGTGTATTCGGCCACCTCGATCCGCGATGCCTTCGATAATGCGCTGGAAATAGCACGCCTGACCCAACTGGAGTCGAACCGCCACCGCAGCCGTGGCACGGTCGAGAAAGACACGCTGCGCGCCAAGCACGGCATCAATGACCTGCGCGGCGAATCGCTGGCGATGGAAGGCATACGCCAGTCCGTCGTGCTGTATGCGAAATCGGCCGCCACCGTGCTGATACAGGGCGAGACGGGCTGCGGCAAAGAACTGGTAGCACAGGCCATCCACCGCGAAAGCCCGCGCACGCTGGGCCAGAACCGGCCGTTCGTGGCGGTCAACTGCGGCGCTATCGCCGAATCGCTGCTGGAATCGGAACTGTTCGGCCACGAAGAAGGCGCGTTCACAGGCGCGCGACGGGGTGGCCACGCCGGTCTGTTCGAAGCGGCCAACCGTGGCACTCTATTCCTCGACGAGATCGGCGAGATGCCGCTAACGCTACAGACCCGTTTGCTGCGTGTGCTGGAAGAGCGCGAAGTGGTACGGGTAGGCGGCACCCGCCCCATTCCCATCAACGTACGCATCATCAGCGCCACCCACTGCGACCTCGAACAGCGCGTGCGCGAAGGCCGCTTCCGTGCCGACCTGTTCTACCGGCTGGCCGTGCTGCGTCTGACCTTGCCGCCGCTGCGCGAGCGGCCGGACGATATCGCACCACTGGCCGAGTGGTCACTGAAGAATGCGCTGGCATCGCTAGGCGCCCGCCCCCATCCCAACCTGCATGCCGAGATGCGCGCCTGCGCACCGCTACTGCAAGCCTACGAATGGCCGGGCAATGTGCGCGAACTGCGCAACCTGACGGAACGGCTAGCCCTATTCCTCGCCGCCGAACCGTTGCAGGCACTGACGCCCGCCTTCGCCGTGAGCGTCGCACCGGAACTGAGCTATGCAAGCCACCACGGCACGCCGGCACTAGCCAGCGGTCCAGCCCCCGCACTAGCACCTATGCCAGTGCCACACGCTGCCCGCGAAAGTGTCAGCGCCGTGCTGGCCCGCTTCGGCGGCCGGCGCGATGCCGCCGCCGACTATCTCGGCATCAGCCGCACCACCCTGTGGCGCAAACTACGGGCAGAAGGGCAAAACTAAGCCGGGGTCAGGTCGGGCATTATGCAGGTGTCAGGTCGGGCATTGGCGCAGAGCCCGCTACGGTTTGAGCAGACTGTGCACCAATGCCCGACCTGACACCTGCACTTTGCCCGACCTGACCCCGGCTGTGACCCCGGCTGCCGGCTGTTGGTAAAAAAATCGGGGCATAGCCCCGATTTCCTTATTCCACTTCGACCGTTTCCGGTGGTGTGCTTGGTGCGGCATCCGGCGGTTCCGGGAACTCCAGTTTGACCTGATCTTTCTCGTCCAGATCGACTGTGACGCGGCCGCCCGTTACCAGTCGACCAAACAGCAGTTCGTCGGCCAGCGCTTTGCGGATCATGTCCTGGATCAGACGCGCCATCGGGCGTGCGCCCATCAGCGGATCGAAGCCTTTCTTGCCGAGGAACTTGCGCAGGTTCTCGGTGAATACGGCTTCTACTTTCTTCTCGTGCAGCTGTTCTTCCAGCTGGATCAGGAACTTGTCGACCACACGCAGGATGATTTCCTCATCCAGCGGACGGAAGCTGATCGTGGCGTCGATACGATTGCGGAACTCCGGTGTGAACATGCGCTTGATGTCCGCCATCTCGTCGCCCGCCTGCTTGGCCGTGGTGAAGCCGATCGAAGCCTTCTGCAGACTTTCGGCGCCAGCATTGGTGGTCATGATGATGATCACGTTGCGGAAGTCGGCTTTGCGGCCGTTGTTGTCCGTCAGCGTGCCATGGTCCATCACTTGCAGCAGGATGTTGAAGATGTCCGGATGGGCTTTTTCGATCTCGTCCAGCAGCAGCACCGCATGCGGTTTCTTGGTGATGGCTTCCGTCAGCAGACCGCCTTGGTCGAAACCAACATAACCCGGTGGCGCGCCGATCAGACGGCTCACTGCATGACGCTCCATGTATTCGGACATGTCGAAGCGGATCAGTTCGATGCCCAGAATGAAGGCCAGCTGCTTCGCCACTTCGGTTTTACCCACGCCGGTAGGACCGGAGAACAGGAAGGAACCGATAGGCTTGTCCGTTTTACCCAGACCGGCACGGGCCATCTTGATAGCCGACGACAGCGCTTCGATCGCAGGGTCCTGACCAAACACCACGTTGCGCAGGTCGCGGTCGATGGTCTGCAGCTTGCTGCGGTCGTCCTGATTGACGGTCTGCGGCGGTATCCGCGCGATCTTGGAGATGATGTCTTCGATCTCGGATTTGCCGATAGTTTTCTTCTGCTTCGATTTCGGCAGGATGCGCTGCGCTGCACCGGCTTCGTCGATTACGTCGATGGCCTTATCCGGCAGATGACGGTCATTGATGAAGCGCGCTGCCAGTTCGGCCGCGGTGGACAGCGCCGAAGCGGAATACTTCACGCCATGGTGTTCTTCGAAGCGCGACTTCAGGCCACGCAGAATCTGCACGGTCTGCTCCACGGTAGGCTCATTCACATCAACCTTCTGGAAGCGACGGCTCAGCGCATGGTCTTTCTCGAACACGCCACGGAATTCCGTGTAGGTGGTCGCGCCCACGCATTTCAGCTGGCCATTCGCCAGTGCTGGCTTGAGCAGGTTGGACGCATCGAGCGTGCCACCGGAGGCCGAACCGGCACCGATAATGGTGTGGATCTCGTCGATGAACAGGATGCCGTTGGGATTATCCTTGAGCTGTTTCAGCACGGCTTTCAGACGCTGCTCGAAATCGCCACGGTATTTGGTACCGGCCAGCAGCGCGCCCATGTCGAGCGAATACACCACGGCATTCTGCAGAATTTCCGGCACATCGCTCTGGGTGATGCGGTAGGCCAGACCTTCGGCAATCGCGGTCTTGCCCACACCGGCTTCGCCCACCAGCAGCGGGTTGTTTTTGCGACGACGGCACAGGATCTGGATCACGCGATCCACCTCCTCTTCGCGGCCAATCAGCGGGTCGATCTTGCCTTCGGCAGCGGCCTTGTTCAGATTCTGAGTGTACTGGTCGAGCGGGCTTTCCTTAGGCTGGCCTTCGCCGCTAGGCGTGCCTTCCTCGCCACCTTCCGAAGCTTTGGCCGGTTCGCCCTGCTGATCCTTGCGCACACCGTGCGAGATGTAATTGACCACGTCCAGGCGAGTCACGCCCTGCTGGTGCAGGTAGTACACGGCGTGCGAATCCTTTTCGCCGAAGATGGCCACCAGCACGTTCGCGCCCGTCACTTCTTTCTTGCCGTTGGAAGCCGACTGCACATGCATGATGGCGCGCTGGATCACGCGCTGGAAGCCCAGCGTGGGCTGGGTATCCACTTCACCCGTGCCGGGCACGGTCGGGGTGTTATCACCGATGAAATTGGTAAGCGTTTTGCGCAGGTCTTCAATATTGACGGCGCAGGCGCGCAACACTTCGGCAGCCGAAGGGTTGTCCAGCAAAGCCAGCAGCAAGTGCTCGACCGTGATGAATTCGTGCCGTGCCTGCCGTGCCTCGACAAACGCCATGTGCAAACTTACTTCTAATTCCTGCGCAATCATACTTCCTCCATCACACATTGCAGGGGATGGCCTGCCTTGCGTGCGTGCGTTAAAACAAACTCCACTTTGGTACTGGCGACGTCTTTGGAATATACGCCACACACACCTTTACCGTGCTGATGCACACTGAGCATGATTTGCGTGGCCGTTTCCCGGTCTTTATTGAAATACTCCTGAATGATGGCCACCACGAACTCCATCGGGGTGTAGTCATCGTTCAGCAGCGCTACCTGATATAGCGACGGCGGTTTCAGGGCCTGCCGCTCTAAAAGCGCTTCGGTGTCATGCTTGGTTGCCATACGCTTATATTCTAATGCTTTCAGTCTTGTTGCAATGTGATTTCACAGTGCTGTGTCCATAGTTTCCATCTTACGCGTTTTCTCGACTTGTCGCAGATGGCTCCCTCTATTCCAAATTCAAGAGTTGCATTTTCACCAATTTAATTCAAAGTAGCAAAATGGATACAAATATGCTTGACATTAGAATTTGCTACGCTAACAATGCGTTATCGGCTGCGTGCAGAAATGTACATGTTGATAAGAAGTGAGGCGTGAGGAGGGGGCAAGAAGCTTCTTGCTTTTATGGCTCGTGTGATCCGTTTTAATTTTGAAAGTTCTTTTTATGGCAACAGGTACTGTTAAGTGGTTCAATGATTCCAAAGGTTTTGGCTTCATCACTCCTGATGACGGCGGCGAAGATTTGTTCGCTCACTTCTCCGCAATCAACATGAACGGTTTTAAGACCCTCAAAGAAGGTCAAAAAGTTCAATTCGAAGTCACGCAAGGCCCTAAAGGCAAGCAAGCTTCCAACATCCAATCGGCTTAATTTCTTAAGCAGCAGATGTGAAAAACCTCGCAGCGCGAGGTTTTTTTTCGTCCCGAGTTGTGCAGCACTGTTGTAGCAGCCCTACAAAAAGTATCCGCGAAGCAACCCTGCCACAGCACAGAAAATGATTACTTTATGCACTTTCTGCTGATAGCGTATCAGTGCGATTGCCGCCACAATGGCAATCCCGGCTGCGGTCAGATCAAGCGCACCCGCCCCACCCTGCGGCCATAAAACGTTGTATCCGAAGAACAGTGCCAGATTGGCGATCACGCCCACGACGGCAGCTGTGATCCCTGTCAAAGGCGCAGTCAGCTTCAGATCATCGCGCGTCGCCTCCACCAGCGGCCCGCCGGCCAGTATGAAGATAAACGACGGCAGGAAGGTGAACCATGTCACCAGCAGCGCTGCAACCGTGCCAGCCAGCCATGCCGGATAAGGCCCCGTGAGCGCCTGTCCATAGGCGCCTATAAAGCCGACAAACGTCACCACCATGATCAGCGGGCCCGGCGTGGTTTCGCCCAGCGCCAGCCCGTCCATCATCTGCGCCGGCTGCAGCCAGCCGTATTGCATGATGGCGCCCTGATACACATACGGCAGGACGGCATAGGCGCCACCAAAGGTCAGCAGCGCTGCTTTGGTGAAGAACCAGCCCATCTGGGTCAGTGTATGCTGCCAGCCCAGCAGCAGCGTCAGCGCGGACATAGGCAACAGCCATAGCAGCAGGCCGCAGGCCAGCACGCTCAGCAGACGCGACCAGCGGAACTCTGCATGCGGCGGCGGTGGCGTAGCATCATCGATCACGGCCGCGCCATAGTGCCGTACCGCTGCGCTGCCATGGCCCGCCATACTGAACGCGGCCGGACGCCAGCGCCCGCCCAGATAGCCCGCCAGCGCAGCGAGCCCGATAATCAGCGGAAAAGGCAAGTGCAGCGCGAAGATGGCCACAAACGCGGCTGCCGCAATACTCCATAGCCAGCCGTTGCGCAGCGTACGCTTGCCGATGCGGTGGGCAGCCTGCAGCACGATGGCCGTCACTGCGGGCTTGATTCCGTATAGCATGCCCGCCAGCAGCGGCAGATGGCCATAGGCGGCGTACAGCCACGACAGCACTATCAGTAGCAATAGCGAAGGCAGTACGAACAGCACGCCGGCCACCACGCCGCCACGGGTACGGTGCAGCAGCCAGCCGATGTAGGTGGCCAGTTGCTGCGCTTCGGGGCCGGGCAAGGTCATGCAGTAGTTCAGCGCATGCAGAAAGCGCCGCTCCGAGATCCAGCGGCGCCGCTCTACCAACTCCTGATGCATGAGCGCGATCTGTCCCGCCGGCCCGCCGAAACTGATGCAGCCCAGCAGCCACCAGTAACGTACGGCCTGCCAGAACGTAGGCGCCAGCGCAGCTTGTTGCTGCGCCCGTGACTGCGGCGCTCCGGCCTGCTGCCCCTGCCACCCCTGCTGCCCCTGCTGCGCCATCCACCTTCTCCGTACGGAAATAAAAAAGCCCGCTTCATCGCTGAAGCGGGCCCTCTATGCTAATGCATGAATTACATGTTGGCGATCATCACGTCGCCGAAGCCCGAGCACGAAACCTGGGTTGCGCCTTCCATCAGGCGGGCGAAGTCGTAGGTGACTTTCTTCGAGTCGATCGATTTTTCCATCGACGAGATGATCAGGTCAGCAGCTTCAACCCAGCCCATGTGACGCAGCATCATTTCAGCCGACAGGATCAGCGAACCTGGGTTCACATAGTCCTTGCCTGCGTACTTAGGTGCGGTGCCGTGGGTGGCTTCGAACATTGCTACGGAATCCGACAGGTTGGCGCCTGGAGCGATACCGATACCGCCCACTTGTGCTGCCAGTGCGTCGGAGATGTAGTCGCCGTTCAGGTTCAGGGTAGCGATTACGCTGTACTCTGCTGGACGCAGCAGGATCTGTTGCAGGAACGCGTCAGCGATCGAATCCTTGACGATGATGTCTTTGCCGGTCTTAGGATTCTTGAATTTGCACCATGGGCCGCCGTCGATCAGTTCTGCACCGAATTCGGTTTGTGCCAGTTCGTAAGCCCAGTCACGGAAGCCACCTTCGGTGTACTTCATGATGTTGCCTTTGTGAACGATGGTCACGGATGGCTTGTCATTGTCGATCGCGTACTGGATCGCTTTGCGTACCAGACGCTGGGTGCCTTCTTTCGACACTGGCTTGATGCCCAGACCCGAGGTCTCTGGGAAGCGGATCTTGGTAACGCCCATTTCCTTGATCAGGAAGTCCATCAGTTTCTTGGCGCCTTCCGAACCTTGCTGGTATTCGATACCGGCGTAGATGTCTTCCGAGTTTTCACGGAAGATGACCATGTCGGTCTTCTCTGGCTCTTTCACTGGCGAAGGCACGCCGGTGAAGTAACGCACTGGGCGCAGGCAGACGTACAGGTCCAGCTGCTGACGCAGGGCCACGTTCAGCGAACGGATGCCGCCACCAACCGGGGTGGTCAGAGGGCCTTTAATGGAAACCACGTAGTCTTTCAGTACCGTCAGAGTTTCTTCTGGCAGCCATACGTCCGGACCGTACACATTGGTCGATTTTTCGCCAGCGTAGATTTCCATCCAGCTGATCTTGCGCTTGCCAGCGTAAGCTTTGGCCACAGCAGCATCGATCACTTTGATCATGACTGGGCTGATGTCGACGCCGGTACCGTCACCTTCGATGTACGGAACGATAGGATTATCTGGTACATTCAGGGAAAAATCGGCATTGACGGTGATTTTCTGGCCGTCGGCAGGTACTTTGATATGTTGATACATCGTGATCTCCGAAGTGGACGCTAGACTAGCAGCAAGCTGCTATCAGGCAGGAATTAGTTGCACGTTGGTACATTTGTCCGAAGTCTTCTATAAGACATAAGACGGGCGTTTCACATTATGCACGAGTATTTTACTAGGCGCTACGGTTTTTCAGATACTGGCCAATAAGCCTACACCAAAAACACCCCAAGAAAAGTATGTCTCTCATTCTATTTAACAAACCTTTCCAAGTACTGTGTCAGTTCTCACCACAGGATGGCCGTGCCACGCTGGCCGACCACCTCACCATCCCCAACATCTACCCTGCCGGCCGGCTCGATGCCGACAGCGAAGGCTTGATGCTGCTCACGGATGACGGCAAGCTGCAGCACATGATCGCCCACCCCGACCACAAGGAAGCCAAGGTGTATATCGTGCAGGTGGAAGGCGTGCCGGATGCAGCCAGTCTGGCAAAACTGCAGGCGCCGCTTGATCTGGGCGATTTCGTGACCAAACCATGCAAAGCCGTGCAGATCGAAGCGCCGGAGTGGCTATGGCCGCGCAACCCGCCCATCCGCGAACGGGCCGGGCAGCCCACCAGCTGGCTGGCAATCACACTGCAGGAAGGAAAAAATCGGCAAGTACGGCGCATGACGGCGGCCGTGGGTCTGCCCACGCTGCGACTGGTGCGCACGGCCATCGGCGGTATCTCGCTGGCGACCCATCCGCTGATGCCGGGCGAATGGATGGAAGTTGCACCCAAGGACCTGAACACCTGAGCGCGCAAGCGCAAAAACCCGCACTAGCCAGTGGCTAGTGCGGGTTTTTAAAACAGCTAACTTCCCGTGAGGGAAATTAAGCGGCCAGTGCTTTCAGAGCAGCGGCCAGACGGCTCTTATGACGAGCAGCCTTGTTTTTGTGGATGATCTTCTTGTCGGCGATGCTGTCGATGGTCGACACGGACGATTGGAAGATAGTCGTAGCAGCAGCCTTGTCACCAGCTTGGATCGCTTTGCGAACTGCTTTGATCGCGGTACGCAGGGTCGAGCGCTGAGCCGAATTGTGAGCGTTTTGCTTAACTGCTTGACGAGCACGTTTGCGCGCTTGTGCGGTATTTGCCATGGAATTTCCTAAATCAGGGTAAAGGTGCGTTTGCAAACATTATTGTTTGCCAAGCAGGTGCAATTCATTGCATCTGCCGATCAAACTACTGCTTGCCAAACATTAGTGTCTGCATAACAGAATTTTGTACAGCCTGCGATTATAGCGATATTTTCCGTCAGGAGCAACTATAATCATGCCCCATGAACTTGCTTAAAACTCTAGCCGCCATCTCCAGCATGACCATGCTGTCGCGCGTTACCGGCCTGTTGCGTGAAACCCTGTTTGCCCGTGCCTTTGGCGCCGGCGCCTATACAGATGCCTTCATCGTCGCGTTTCGCATTCCCAACCTGCTACGCCGCCTGTTTGCCGAGGGTGCATTCTCGCAAGCGTTCGTGCCTATTCTATCCGAATACAAGAACCAACACGGGCAGGAAGCCAGTAAAACGCTAGCCGACCACGTCGCCAACACACTGGTGTGGGCCACGCTATTCGTCAGTGCTATCGGCATCATCGGCGCCCCGGCCTTTGTCTACCTGATCGCCACGGGCCTCGACCAGCAAGCGGGCGCTTTCGACGCCGCCGTCTGGATGACGCGCCTGATGTTCCCCTATATTAGTTTCATGGCCTTTGTAGCCTTGGCTGGCGGCATACTGAATACCTGGCGCGAGTTCAAGATACCGGCTTTTACGCCCGTACTGCTCAATCTCTCATTCATTTCAGCCTCGCTATTCCTGCAATCGCATCTGGAACAGCCTATCTATGCCATGGCGATTGCCGTCTTCATCGGCGGCATACTGCAGGTGGCCATCCAGATTCCCGCTCTGATCAAGATCGGCATGCTGCCGACGCTGTCGTGGAACCCTGCCGCCGGCCTCGGCGATCCCGGCGTGCGCCGCGTGCTGAAAAAAATGGCACCCGCCGTGTTTGCGGTTTCGGCTGCCCAGATCAGCCTGATGATCAATACCAGCATCGCTTCGCGCTTAGTCGAGGGCAGTATTTCGTGGCTCTCATACGCCGACCGTCTGATGGAATTCCCCACTGCTCTGCTGGGCGTCGCGCTGGGCACGATTCTGTTGCCCAGCCTGTCCAAAGCTCAATCGGACGGCGACCCGCAAGAATACTCCGACTTACTGGACTGGGGCCTGCGCCTGACCTTCCTGCTAGCATTGCCGGCAGCTGTAGGGCTGGCCATGCTGGCCGAACCGCTGATCGCCACCCTATTCCATTACGGCAAATTCACTGCCGAAGCCGCCACACAGTCGGCGCGACCACTGATCGCGTATAGCGCTGGCCTGCTGGGAATTATTCTGGTGAAGACGCTAGCACCGGCGTTCTACGCGCGACAGGACATCCGTACGCCCGTCAAGATCGCCACCGGTGTGCTGCTTGCCACGCAGTTGATGAACTGGATATTCGTACCCTACCTGCAGGTGGCCGGTCTGGCCTTGTCGATTGGCTTGGGTGCCTGCATCAATGCTGGCTTCCTGTTTGCCGGCCTGCGAAAACGTGGCATCTATATGCCGAAACCGGGCTGGCCGCTGTTCTGCCTGAAGCTGGCAATTGCCTGCGTGATGATGGGTGCGGCCGCATGGTATGGCGCACACGAAGTCAACTGGCTGGGTATGCAACACCACACCCTGCTGCGTATCGGCGCTCTACTGCTAGTCATAGCCGGCTGTGCTGGCGTGTATTTCACCGCACTACTGGCAATGGGTTTCCGCCTGCGCGACTTCAAACGTAGCGCCCGCTAATCAAACCACCGGATGGGTGGCCGCCTGCGGCCATCCACCCTCCGCCTGAACCAATATCCCAAAAACCCCCACGAACCAGCGCCGCCAACAGCGCACATCACTCCTCACTTCCACCCAACCCCGCTTCGCACGTCATTTCCAATAGACGAAAAAAAACCCGCCGAAGCGGGTTTTTCCAAGTCAGCTAAAAATTAAGCTGCTTTTTTTGCTTTGCGACGAGCAACTGCGCCCAGCAGTGCCAGGCCGCCTACCAGCATGCCGTAGGTGGTTGGTTCTGGAACAGCGGATACGCTGTAGGTACCAGCATACGAAGCCACTTTGCCAGCGGTAGGAGTACCGAACAGTTCCAGTTTCCATGGGGACTTGCCGGTCAGCTCTACGCCAACGAACTTCAGCTTACCGCTGCTCGATTGCGACAGATCAGCGGCGATACCGTTCAGGTTCGTAGCAGCATCAAAAGTCAGATTCTGACCGGTAACGCTGATTGCTACATCAAAAAAGCCCGACAGATTCGAGGTGAAGCTGATGACGTCTTTGCCACCCGACAGAATGCCATCACCTACAACCGAGCTCCAGGAATAGGATTCGCCATCGGTGTTAACTACGATGGTTTGGTCGCCAGCATATGCGCCGAACGAAGCAACAGCCAGCAGTGCGCCAGCAGCGATAGTTTTGAACTTCATGTGATTTCCTTAATCAGACGAATGGTGGCTTCGCTTGCGCTGACCACAAATTAGTTAATCGGTGTACTACGAAACAGATCATATCATAACAAGTTGCAAAGCAATTGTAAATATTCCATTTTAGTTTTCTTTTGAGAAACTATTTTCGCAGTATGAAAAGCCGATCTGCAGTGCAACATTTTTCACACCTTTTTGGTGCGGGAGCCGAAATGAACTAGTGAGAATCTTGACGTAAAGGCAAATAGACTTTCTCAGAAACAGGAGGCGTCGGTGACTCTTCAGAGGGAACATCGGCGTTTTCGCGGGACTCGCCAGGCTCACCCTGCACCTGAGTGGTGATCTCGTTATATTTTTCTGCACTTTGTAGCGCTGGAGCGACATTTTCGCCAGGTTTTGATTGCATTTCCTGTTTAGGCGCTGCTGAGCCTGTCATGGACGAAGCAGAAAATTTCCAGTCAGATATCTTTAAAGCACCTGCAAAACCCGCAAACCGCTGTGGAAAATTACTAATCTTCACTGGACGTGCATTGGACAAACTATAGATCGCCACCACGCCCGTCCTGTCACCTGCATAGACTATCCCCCATTCTGTACGCCCAGTCACAGGATCGACGAATATCTTGCGCAAGTGTCGTTTAGGTGTAGGGAAGCGTGGATCGCGCAGCAGATCGGCTAACGTTGCCGGCATAGTGGACTGACCTGCCGGCGTAGCCTCTGCATAACTCTGCAAGGCATCACTGAAGGCCATGCCGATATTTAAGAGTTCCTGCTCCGCCTTGCTGCGCTGCAACACAGAACCCAGCTTGATGCTCGTCGCCGTCACCAGACCTATGATCGCCAGCACTATCATCAGGCTCAGGTAGGTGAAGCCAGACTGGCTGGAACGCTTTTTTGGAAACATTACCAGTCCGCGTAAGGCTTGCCATTCCGGTCATTTCCCGGCGCACCGCTACGGATGTTGTAGACCCCGCCCTTGCTTCCGTCTTCCGGCGGCACGATTATCCAGCTGGCGTCACTATCGGCGACGGGATCTACCGGCAGCGCGCGCAGATACTTCTTCTCGACCAGTTGCTCAAGCGAATCGGGATAGCGCCCCGTATCGCCGTAATACTGGTCCAGCACCTGCCGCACATTGCGTAGATTATCGGCCAGCACCACTTCCTTCGATTTATCGATGCCGCCGAAAAACCGTGGCACAGCCAGCGTGAGCATCAAGGCGACGATGCCCAGCACCACCAGCAATTCGATCAAAGTAAATCCTCGGCTACGCATAGTTACCATTTCCTGTAAGGGGTGCCATTCAGCCCGCTTCTCTCGCTCAGGCTGTACACGTCATAGACATCGTTACCTTCACGCGGCTGGTCCGGCTCGCTGGCATAACTGCGTTTGCCCCAGGTCTGGGCATCGCTCAGACTGGTATCCGCATTGAACGGATCGCGCGGTACGCGACGCAAGAAGTAGATCTTGGCATGCGCGGGATTCTGCATATCCGTCACCCCTGCCGCCAGCGACTCCAGCGTTTTAGGATAGCCGGTCTCGCCTAGCATCTTGGTAATCCGCCCCTGATCGTAGGCCAGCTTATAGGCATCTATGCCCTGCCGGATCTGTTGTAGTGCTTCACGCAGTTCCTGCTCCTGACGACGCTGCACCACCACCTGCACGGTGGGCACGGCCAGCGCACTGAGCAGGCCCAGTATCGCCAGCGTCACGAGCAATTCGATCAGTGTGAAGCCTTTCATGGCATGACTCAGGGCCGCGGTTGCAGCGGCGAAGGGGCAACGATTTCATCCTGTCCAGCGGGCGTGGGCACCGTCGCAGCTGGAGCAAATGGCGCGGCCACTGCTGGCAGGCTGACCGCTCCAGCCTGTGGTAGCGTGGCTGCATCGGCTGCTGCCGCCGTCGCTGGCGCAGGCACGGCAGCAGGCAGAGGTGCAGGTGCAGGTGCAGGTGCAGGCGCCGGCAATGGCTGCGGCACGGGTGCTGCCGGCATCACAGGTGGCCGCGCGCTGAAATCCGGACGACGACGGAAACTAGCTTCTGTCCCTGCCGAGAACTCGGACATGGAAGCTTCCGGACGCTGCAGATTGCGTATCAGGTGGGGCGTAATCGACAACACGATTTCCGTCTTCTGATTATCGTCGCGCTTGTTACCAAACAGACGCCCCAGCACAGGCAGATCACCGAAGCCCGGCACATGGTTACCTGAGCCGCGTTCCTCGCTATTGATCAGGCCTGCCAGCACCTGATTCTCGCCATCCTTCAGCTGCAGCATGGTGGTAGCCTGTCGGGTGCCGATCTGATAGGCCGTGCCGCCGTTCTTGGTGGTGATGGTGCCAGTCAAATTGCTGACTTCCAGCGCCACGCGGATCGCCACTTCGTTGTTCAGGTAGACGATAGGCTCCACATTCAGCTTCAAGCCCACTTCCACCAGACTGATAGAATCGCTGGCAAAGCCCCCCACCCCAGACGAGACCGTCGTGGTAATAACCGGCAGCTTGTCACCGATGACGATGCTAGCCTTTTCCTTGTTACGCACGCGAATGCGCGGGTTGGCCAGCAGATTGGTATTGTTATCCTTGGTGTTGGCATTCAGGCTGCCCGAGACGCCGCTCACGCCGATACTGCGCTGATTCAGATTATTCAAGTCGCGGATGGTGAGCCCCGCGCCACTCGTCGTCGACAAAGGCGTCAACCCTACTGATGTAGGCCAGGCCACGCCCAGATCCATGGTACTGCCGCGATTCACTTCCAGAATTTCCACTTCCAGCATCACTTCCGGTTCGGGCGTATCCTGCAAGGCCACCAGCCGTTCGGCGAGACGGATCGCTTCCGGCGTATCGCGCACGATCAGCAGATTAAGCTTTTCATCTACCACCACGTCACGGGTCTTGAGAATGGTCTTGAGCGTATTGGCCACCTGCTTGGCTTCGGCATTCGCCATGAAGAAGGTCTTGACCGACATCTCCTGATATTCCTTCAGCTTGGCTGCCACATTGGGGAAGATCAGGATAGTGTTGGCATCCATCACCTGCTGCTCCAGCTGGTTGGTCAGCAGCATGAAATAGATGGCCGATTCCACCGTACTATTCTTCAGCAGGATGGTGGTGCGCTGATCCAGCTTCACATCCTTATCGAATACAAAGTTCAATCCGGAGCGACGCGAGATCACATCGAACACCTGCTTGAGCGGCGCATCACGGAACTCGATGGTAATCGCCTGCTTGTATGCTTTAGCCAGCCCCGCTTCGCTGCTGGCTGGCGCTTGCCGCTCGCTCAATTCGCGCAGCAGCTGTCGCGCTTTCTCGTTGGCTGGCTGCTCGGTGAGGATGGCATTGAGCTTCTGCTTGGCCAGTTCCAGCTCGTTGCGGCCCAGATGCTGGCTGGCGGCGTCAAACAGTTTGGCCAGCCGCTCGTCCCGCTCCAGCAGGCGCAGTCCCGCGCGGGCACGCTCGTTTTGCGGGTCTAGCCCCTGCACCCGCAGCAAGTTCTGCTCGGCCAGTTGCGGCTTGCCGTCGGCGCGCAGGCGCTCGGCCTGATCCAGCAGGCGCTGGGTAGCCCGCTCGCGCTCGCGCAGATAGGCCGCCCGATATTGAGCATTGCTAGGATCGGCCAGCGTGGCTTGCTGATACTTGAGCAAGCCCGCCTCGATCTTGTCTTCGGCTATCAGTGCACGGCCATCGCGATACGCCATCTGACCGGCGCAACCGCTCAATGCAGCCGCCAGCATGGCAGGCAGGGCAGCACGGCGGCCCAGATTTTTCAAGTGACTAGCCATCAGTCGAGCGCTCCAATATTCATCTGTTGTACCTGATTCAAAGGCAGGTAGGTCATCGACATCGTCGGCGGCGTGATCTTCTCCACGCGATAACTGCCGTCGATAGTGCTTTGCGGACGGGCCACATAGGTCTTGTCGCCACGGGCCAGATAGACTTCCCACACCCCATCTGCCAGAGCCTTGCCTATCACGGTAAACGGCACGGGCGGCGCCATAGGTGGCGGTGGCGGCGCATTCGATACGGGCGGCGGCGGTGGCGGCGGCGGATTCCAGTTCTGCCCGTGGAAGACGCCCTCACCCGCCGCGAAAGTGGCTTCGCCAGCTTCGCCCACCAGCGCGGCGCGCGGGATCAGGCGCAGAATCGCCGCCCCGGGCTGCGCCTTGCTGGCACGTGCAACGCCTGCGGCACTGCCAGCGGTACTGCCAGCCACGGGCACCGCCGCCTCGGGCACCGCTGCGGTGGATTGTGGCGCAGCAGCTTGCGACACACTGCCCGCCGGCGCCGAACTGGCGCCCGCAGCGGATAATGCACGGGGACGCTGCACCGCTTCCGCGATCCCGCCATCGGGGCTGGAATCACCGAACACCAGCAGCGCAGCCGCGCCTACCAGCGCCAGCGCCATCAGAATCTGATACGGCTTCATGCGCCACCATCCTTCAGATATAGCGTCAGACGCAGGCGCGCTTCCACTACCGGCTCAGCAATGCTCTCCCGCCGGAATGCCACCTCATCGAGCGCGGCAAATGGCATATCGCGCAGGGCCTGCATGGCAAACTGCCAGATCGCCTGATACCCGCCTTTAACGGGCAAAATAATCTGGTAGGTGGTCACGCCGCTGGCCGCATCGCGCGCCGTCTTGTATTCGCCCTGATTCAGCACCAGCCCGTTTTTTGCCGCCAGATCGAATAGCACTTTCACCTGCTGCTCGGCGTAGCGTTGCGGCCCCAGTACAGCATAGAAATCAGCCAGATTCTGATTGGCAGATGGCGCAGGCGGTGGCGCCACCAGCGCCGCCACGGGCGGCAATGGCTGCGCCAGTTGCTGCTGCACGGCGGTACGCTGCGGTAACAACCACAGCCAGCTCGCCACACCAGCCAGCAACAGCAACGCCGCCAGACATGGCAGCACACCGGCACGTGCCAGCGCTAGCCGGCCCCGCAGCACCAGTGGCGCCAGCTCTAGCTGCTGCAAAGACTGCAGCGGCTTGGGCGACTTCAACGCGCCAGCCATATAGCCTCCACCTGAAACCGCAGAGGACGATTAGCATCCTGCTCGTTAATTTCGTGCCGCATCAAGCTGACGCTGGTGAACAGCTCCTGCTGCTTCAGCGCCGCCACATACGCCACCATGTCGTCACTGGACTTAGCCTCTGCCGTCAACTTGAGCAATTGCTTGCGTGGTTCAGGCTCCAGCGCCAGCAAAGCGATCTGGCGCGGCGTAGCGGCCAGCACGGCATCCTGTAGCTCGCGCCACGGCAGATTCAGCTGCCCGATTGCGCTATTCACAAACTGCGCCTGCGCTGGCGCAATCGCCACCTGTGCCACTTCACGCGGGCGCTGTGCCTGTGCCTGTGCCGCAGCACGCTGGCGTAACTGCTCCAGTTCGGCGGCACGCAGCCGCTGCTGCTGTGTTATTTGCCAGCTAGCGTAAGCAGCCGAGGCACACAGCAGCACACCGGCAGCAGCCAGCAACATGACCAGCGGATGGGTATGGAACAGCGTGCGCCGCACACTGCCTGCCGCAAAATCGATCTTTATCGATTTCATCGTGCGCTCCCGCTACGGGCCAGTTGCGCCAGTGGCGACATGGCCGGCCCACCAGCCTGCTGCGCGTGATCAAGCACTGCGCAGGCAATCTGGCCGGACTGGCTAGCTGGCTTGCTCCACAAGGCGGGCGTTGCACCGCAAACCTGCAGCAACTGCGGCGGCGCCATATCCAGCAGGAGCGCTTCGCGCTGCAGGGTCTGGCCCAGCCAGTGCAGATCCGCCCCCTGCCCCGCCGGCAGCGGCAACACACGGATGGCGCGCATGGCCGAAGCGTCTGGCTCCAGCGCAGCGATGCTCAGAACACCGTCATGGATCTGGCCAAACCACGCGCCCGGCTGCAAAGCACGGCGCCAGCAATTGAGTGCGGCGATAAATTGCGGTTCGATGCTGACGATGTGCAGCCCGCTCTCCTGTGCCAGCAACTGCAGCACGGTGAGCAAGTCACGCGGCAGCGCGGCCGCAAAGAACGGCGCTGTAGCGTTCCAGTCCGCACCGATCTGCCAGCCCGACGGCGCTTCGCCATACAGCGACTGGAAGCGCAAGCCCGCGCTGGCCTGCAGGTCAGCCAGACGGGCTGCCCCGGCAGGCGGTTCTACCCGCCATAACCTGACCAGTTCATCGGCCAGCACGAACCGCACCGGCCAGCCAGCCAGCTGCTGCTCGCCCAGCAGCGCACGCAGCGCCTGTGCAATGGCATCGTAGGGATGCTCGGCCGAAGGCGAACACATATGCTCGGCAAGCACGCTCACACCAGCGTTGCGCCAGCGGTTTTCCTGCAGCAGGCTGACGCCATGCGCGGCTACGCCTATGCGTAAGGATTGTCCCCAGGCTCTACGCATGCAAGGTCACCCGTTTAATTTCCGTCAGCGTGGTGCCGCCACGTTTGACCAGTTCCAGCGCGGCCTGCCGCAGACTGCGCGTGCCGTTCGCATAGGCGGCCTGCTTGATCTGGCGGATCGGCCGTTTGTCCACGATCAGTTCGCGGATTTCGTCATTCAGCGTGAGGATTTCCGCAATCGAGCGACGGCCTTTATAGCCCGTGCCACGGCAATCACCGCAACCCTTGCCTTGCATGAAGCGGTAGTCATAGGCTTCACTACGCGTCAGCCCCACGCTAGCTAGTTCATGATCGTCCGGCGTGTAGGGCGCCGCGCAGTGCGGGCAGTTAATCCGGATCAGGCGCTGCGCCCAGATGCCATTCAGTGCCGACACAAAGGCATAGGGATCGATGCCCATATGGGTAAACCGGCCAAATACATCGAACACATTATTGGCGTGCACGGTAGTCAGCACAAGGTGGCCCGTCAGCGCTGACTGCACGGCGATTTCGGCCGTCTCGCGGTCACGGATTTCGCCCACCATGATCTTGTCCGGATCGTGGCGCAGTATCGAACGCAAGCCCTTGGCAAAGGTCAGGCCTTTTTTCTCGTTGACGGGAATCTGCAATATGCCCGGTAACTGGTACTCCACCGGATCTTCGATGGTAATGATTTTCTCGCGGCCGTTATGGATCTCTGTCAGCGCCGCGTACAGCGTGGTGGTTTTGCCCGAACCGGTAGGCCCCGTCACCAGCAGCATGCCATAGGCTTCCTGTGCCAGCACGCGCAGCGTGGCCAGCGAAGGCGCATCGAAGCCCAACGCTTCCAGCGTCAGCGAACCATAGGCTTCGATCATGGCGCGCTTGTCCAGAATCCGGATGACCGCATCTTCGCCATGGATACTCGGCATGATGGAGACGCGTAAATCAATTTCGCGGCCATTGGCTTCGACACGGAAGCTGCCATCCTGCGGCACACGGCGTTCGGCGATATCCAGTTCGGCCAGCACTTTCAGGCGCGAGATGATCTGCTCGGCCACATCGATACCATTGACGGCGGTGGCGTGATCGAGCACGCCGTCAACGCGGTATTTCACTGCCAGCCCGCCAGCGGTACTTTCGAGGTGAATGTCGGAAGCGCCCGCTTTGAGCGCATCGTACAGCGTGGAATTCACCAGCCGCACGGCAGGGCTGGCCGCCTCCGATACAGAGGCGAACGACAGCACGGCGGCCGTCTTGCCATCGCGCCGCCCTTCACTGCTGCCGGGCAGCAGCGTATCGGTGGCGCGCGCCGATTCCTCCTGCTTGGAGAGATATGCCTGTATGTCGGCCTGCAGCGCCAGCCGCGTGGGCAGCGGCGCCTGCGGCGTGGCACGGGCCTGCGTCGATAACCAGGTCTGCAGATCCAGATCGAACGGATCGGCGATCACGCCCACCACGCTGCCATCGGCCGCGCGCAGCAGCACGCAGTGACGCGCCATCGCCTGCGACAGCGGCAACAGTTCGAAGGCCGGCGTCATGGCCAACATATCCACGGTTTCCAGCACTGTCATGGCGAACGGCTGGGCCAGCGCCTGCACCACCTGACGTGGTTCCAGTCCCGTCTGCGCCTGCAGTTCATCCACCAGCGCACGGCCGGAAGCGCGGCACACATGGCGCGCGCGCGTCACCAGCGCCATATCGATTGCGATTGTGCTTGCGCTTGCGATTGCGGCCGGCTGGCCTGCTGTGGCGAGACCCAGCGTCATGACATATCTCCGGCCAGATCAAAAATCGGCATATACAGCAACACCACAATGGCCCCCACCACCAGACCGATGGCGGCCATCAGCAGGGGTTCGAAAGTTCGGGTAAAGCGGTCTATCCAGCGGCTGATTTCACCGTCGTAAAACGCCGCTGACTGGGTCAGCATAGGCCCCATATCGCCGGTGCGCTCACCGACCCGCAGCATGCGCAGCGAAATCGGCGTAGTCAGGTGATTGGCCTCGAATGCAGTCGATAGCGGCAAGCCCGCTTCGATGGCGCTGCGCGCCGCCTGCAGATGCAGGCGCAGCGCCGGCGAAACCATGCCCTGCACCGTCTCGATCGCATGCACGATGGTGATGCCGCCTTCGCTCAGCATGCCCAGCGTCAGGTACAGGCGCGACAGCTCGTAGATGTGGGCACGCTCCCCCACACCGGGCAGGCGCGCCAGCAAGCGCATCACGCCCCCACTGCGCAGCAGATGGCGCACGCCCAGCACAGCCGCCGCCAGCAGCGCAGCCAGCCCCGCCAGCAGCAGGCTGGTATGCTGGGCCGCGAACTGGCCCCAGTTCAGCATCTGTTGCGACAGCCACGGCAGATTGCGGCCAGCGCCCTGATAGACTTCGGCAAAGCGCGGCACCACATAGGCGATCAGGAACAGGCTGACGCCACCGCCCACCAGCAGCAGAATGCAGGGATAGATGGCGGCAGAGACCAGCTTGCCCCGTACCAGATCTATGCGCTGCTGGTAATCGATGAAGCGCGCCAGCGCGCGCGGCAGATCGGAAGTGCCTTCGGCAGCACGCACGATGCCCACGTACAGCGGGGGAAACAGTTCCGGCTGTTCGGCCAGCACGGCGGAAAAACGCTGACCTTCGCGCAGGCCGCCCAGCAGGCGTTCCAGCACGTTGCGGGTGGCGGGGCTGGCTTCTTTTTCCAGCAGCGCTTCCAGCCCTTCGACGATGCCCAGACCGGCCGTCAGCAAGGCCAGCAACTCCTGACTGAACAGCACCAGCGATAGCCCGCCCCGCTTGCCCCCAGCACGACTGCGCTGCGGCGTAATCGCGCTCACGTACAGACCGCGCGCCTCCACCTGACGGCGCGCATCGGCTTCATCGCGGGCGTCGACCAGCATCTGGCCGATCACCATTTCGGCCGACAGGGTACGGACTTCGAACTGCATGGGGAGACAGCTTTCCGGCTAGACTAGGCTGCGCTTACTGGGAACTGATGTCGGCATCCTCGCCGCTACCACCGGGCTGGCCATCACGACCCAGCGAGGTGATCTCGAATTCGCCTTTGCTGCCGGGGGCTTTGTACTGATAGGCGTGACCCCATGGATCCGGCGGCACACCTTTTTTCAGGTAAGGGCCATTCCATTTGGCGCCAGCCGTGGCGGGAGCCACCAGCAACGCAGCGAGGCCCTCTTCCGTGCTCGGATAGCGCCCCACATCGAGGCGGTAGGTATCGAGCGATTTCTCAAACGCTTCGATCTGGGCTTTGGCGATCGTCACTTCCGACTTGCCTAACTGGGAAAAATACTTCGGGCCCACATAGGCTGCCAGCAAACCGATGATCACGATTACGACCAGCAATTCCAGCAAGGTAAAACCGCCTGCCTTGTGGGCACCAGCTTGACCGTGACTCTTAGCGACTTCCATCCGAACAACTCCTTCAACCGGCGCACTTGCTTGTAAGAGACAAGAGGCTACCACGGGCTTTGTATAGTCGACAATCTTTTATTGCTGTACATACGGCTCTGGCGCAAGATTGCTACGCTTCAGGCAACACGCGCCAGCGGCACCGGTGGCTGCTCGAATAATTGCAGCGCCATGCCGCGTGCAATTGCGTGAGTGCGGTTTGAAACTCCTAGTAGACGATACAGGCGCTGCAGATGGTTTTTCACCGTCAGGCCACTGATGCCCAGTATCAGGCCGATTTCCTCATTGCTCTTGCCTTCACGTACCCAGTACAGGATCTCCCGTTCGCGCCCGCTGACCGGACGGGCCAGCGTACCGGCGCGGGCCTGCCACTGATTCAGGCGCAGCAGGGTCAGATGCAAGGTAGGCAGCAGCAGGCTGAAGAAATAGCCCAGCCGGTTACCGGGACGCTGCGGCAGATTGAACAGCAGGAACACGGTATCCTGCCCGCCCGTGCGGCCATTGCCATGCACCATGAAATTATCCAGCCCCAGATCGCGCAACTCGCCTAAGTAGGCAGCCAGCGGAGCAGTGCCAGCGCCCGCGCTGCCACTCGCATCTAGCCACGCCGGCAACAGTTGCGCCGCGCGGCAGGCGCGCGCCAGCCGGAGCGCCAGACCATCCTGCGGGTCACACACGCGCTGCAGCAACGCGCTATCGAGCACCACCGAATGCAGGGTTTCAATATGCTGCAGCACATCGTCCGGACCGAACTGCAGGCAGACCATTAACTGATGCGGCAGCAAGGCTTGCAGCGGCCCTTGCGACCACAGGAAAAACTGGCGCCGCTCCTGTACGGGCAGCGCCGCCTCGATGGCATGCAGCAGGTATTCCTGCTCCAGCTTGCTAAGTATGACCAGCGCGTCGCGACTCATGCGGAAGCAGCCATCAATGCGCCTGCGCGTTCGACATAGCGGTATCCGCTGCCGCGCACGGTCTCGATGCAATCCTGTCGTCCACTGGGCTGGAGTGCCGTGCGCAAGCGCCCGACATGGGTATCGACCGTACGCTCGGCCACGTAGACAGCGCTGCCCCAGACCTGATCAAGCAACTGGGCGCGGCTATGCACACGTTCCGGATGGTTGATGAAGAAGTTCAGCAGTTTGAGTTCCATGCCGCCGATGGCCAGTTGCTGGCTGCCTGCCGTGACGCGCAGCGTATGCGGATCAAGCCGTATCCCGATGCCATCATGCTGCGGCTGTGGCTGCAGGAGCGACCAGCGGCGCAGAAGCGCATGGACGCGCGCCACCATCTCGCGCGGGCTGAAAGGCTTGGTCATGTAATCGTCGGCACCGCTTTCCAGCGCCATGATCTTGTCCGGTTCGCTGCAGCGGGCGGTGACCATCATGACGGGGAGCGCCCGCGTGCGTGCGCTGGCGCGCAACCGGCGGATCAGCGACAGGCCGGACTGCCCCGGCAGATCCCAGTCCAGCAATAACAGATCCGGCAGGCTATCTTCCAGCATCAGCAGTGCCGTTTCGGCAGCATGCGCTCGGCTCACCGTATGCCCCGCCATGCCAAGATTGAGGGCGATCAGCTCAAGCGTGGCGGGCTGGTTTTCAATGACAAGGATATGGGCGGGTCGCATGGCAAATCCGTGTAAAGAAAACACTATGCAATATGCAACATAGCTTTACTAATATGATTTATTTTCAAAATTTAGATGTTTTCGATATATATCCCGTAACTATCAGTGTTTTAGTCAGTGTGACACCAACAAAAGTCCTCTCCTACAAACAAAAAAACGACAGCACCGCAACGCGGGCTGTCGTTTTTTCGACTCAGACTAGGCTCAGGCTTGCAGCTGACGGCGACGTGCCAGACCCAGCAAGGCCACGCCGGCGCCCAGCATCATCCAGCTGCTAGGCTCGGGCACCGCGGTGATCTGCACCAGACTGGCATCGTAACCATTGACCAGCAGACTGCCACTCTCGCCCGCACTGGCCGGTGGTGCGAAATCCAGACGCAGCACGCTAAAGCCATCAGCCCCGGCCGTGCCGGACAGTAGCTGCTGGTTGGCATCGTAGAGCGAAACGCTAAAGCTCGAGTAGTTGCTACCGATCGCGCCATCGATGGTCAGATCGAAGGAGATTTTGCCGCCAGCATAGTTCACCTGATGGAACAGATCGCTCCAGCCAGCGTTCGTGGTATCGAGCCGGTAGCCGGTGGCCAGACTGCCCGTTACATCGCTCAGTTGGGCACTGGCAGGGTCGATGAAGCCACTGAAGTGGCTCAGATCGGCCCAGGCCGTCGATGCCTGCATCGGTGCAGAACCCAGCTGGATATCGATCCAGCCAGTGCTGCCCAGATTCTGGGTATTCAGTTCGACGTGGAAGGTGCCGGCGGCCGAAGCCAGCGTCGTGCAAGCGCCCAGAGCAATAGCCAGCAGGCTGCGACGCAGTGTAGTGAGATTGAACATATTCCGATTCCTTAGAAAGTACCGCTATAAACTTTAACCGCCGAGTAGCTCACGGTGCCGCCACCAGTTTTGCTGAAGCTGGTAGGCACCACCACGCTGGCACCGGGGGCCAGATTGCTGTTCAGGGTGATGTATGGTGCACCGTTATGGCTGCCGCTAGCATTGACCAGCGTAGCGCCGGCCACCAGACCGCTCAGCTCCACCTGCAGCGGGCCTTGCAGCGCCACAGCCGAGGTATTGGTCAGGGTCAGGCTGCCGCTCCATTTACCGGTGGAACGGTTCAGCACCAGACCGGAAGCCACCGCACGGACGCTGCTGCTGACATCGGTGTAAGGCGCTGCCAGATTCAGGCTGATCACCACCGGATCGTGGTCCGAAGCACGGTAAGGTGCGTCGGTGTATTTATCCTGCGGTTTGCCATCGGTGTTGTAATCGACCACTGGCGGTTCGTCGGCGTTGTTATGCCATTCGGCCGCATCGACCACTTGCGCATTCAATGCCGGGCTAGCCAGTGCATGGTCCAGATAGCCGGACTCGCCGCCGTACACATACGAGTAAGGCAAGGCGCCGCTGCCACGTACGAAGCGCTCCAGCTGATTGACGAAGCCGGAAGCCGTGATGGCGGCGATCGGATCTTCGAAGCCGTAGGCGTTGAAGTCACCAATCAGCAGCACGCGGTTGTCGCCAGCGGCAGCCGTCACTTGCGGCACAAAGGTATTCACCAGGCGCTGTGCCTGTTTAATACGGGTAGCGTTGTAGCAGCTCTGACCATCACCCTGATCGCTATCAGCGCCGGTAATGCTACCGCAGCCTTTGGATTTCAGGTGATTCACCACCACCGAGAACTTGGCGCCATTCGGCGCCAGGAAAGTTTGCGCCATCGGTGGGCGGTTGTTGACGCTATCGGCATCAGACAGCGCGCCACCCACCAGCTTCAGCGCAGCCGGTTTGTAGATCATGGCAACGCGAATAGCGTCGGTACCGGTGCTGGCTGGCTTAGGTACGACAGCATACGTCTTCAGACCGGTGCCGGGGGAAATCGCTTCGTTCAGCGCATCCACCAGTTTGGTGACCGTGTACTCGCCCTTATTCTGGATTTCCATCAGGCCGAACACGTCCGCATTGATGGCTTTCAGCTCGCCGACGATCTTGGCAGTCTGGCGCTTGAATTCATTCAGATTATCGGCGCCGCGGCAGTTACCCTTGTTGGTCGTGCTGCCAATCGTGCAACCCTGGCCGGTATTGCCCAGATCATCGCTACCATCGGTGAACGTGGTGAAGTAGTTGAGCACGTTGGCACTGGCTACCTTGACGTTGCCGGCCACCAGAGCTGGTGCTTCAGCACGTGGATTGTCGGCCGAGAATACGGGAGCCACGGTAGGCTGCAGTTTGAAGCCGGCACCACCACCGCCCTTGGCTCCGAAGTCCACCACACCGGTCAGATTGCTGACGGTAAAGCCCGAACGCAGCGAACCATCGGCGCCCAGATACGGAATCACGCTCGGCGCGACGAAGATGCCATCATCCAGAATGATCTGGTTCTTGGCATTGGCAGCGGCCATGGCCAGCGCCTCCGGCGTGCCCGGACGGTAGCGGTTGGTTGGCAGTTCCAGACGGCCCGACGACAGCGTGGCTTCGCCACGATCGCCCAGGAATTCCAGTTGCGACACAGTCAGCGCATTGGTAAAGCGGACCAGCATGCCTTCCACCTGGCCCAAATCATCGTGCGGCAGCTGGATATTGGTCGGGGTAATCACACGGTCTTTGCCCATCCGTACCAGCGTGGTGATGCTGGTCAGCTCGGTGTACGAGCGGGTTGCATCGGTCGGGGTGTATTCGCTCACCGTGCCGGTCAGGCGTACCAGATCACCCACATTGACGGTGTTGGTATTGGCTGTGGTGGTGTAGACGAAGACGCCATCCGAAGTGGTTGGATCACCATCACCGGTGGCATCCTGAATGAAGAAGCCGCTACCTACTTTGGCAGTGACCACACCTTCGGTGGTCTGCACCGTACCGACATAAGGGCTGGCTTTGGCCGAACTCTGAATCTGTGGGATGGTATGGGTGATGGCAGGTGGTGCCGCGACGGTAACGTTGACGGTACAGCTAGTCTGTTGCGCCTGATCGTTATCGAAACGGATCGTCACAGGATAGGAGTTTGCCGCAACGCCAGAGCTGACGTTCAAGGTAACGCTGGCGTTGGCGCCGATGCCCGAAGCAGCGACGAAATCGTTCAGGCTGATGCCAGCCACGCCAGTCGAGGTGATCACGGCATTGTTGACGATGCCATCAACATCGGTAGCGGTCAGCAGAGCGCTGCCGCCCACACCCACGCTCAGCGCCAGGCTGGCGGGGCAAGTGGTAACGATAGGTGGCGCCGCCGGTACGGAGCAAGCATGCAGAGGCGAGCTGGTATTGCGTGGTACAGGTGCCCCGGTGGTGAAGTCGCTGCTGTTGCTATTGGTGTCCGTGCAGCCGTCAGCAGCACGCAGCGCTGCAGTGCTATTCGTCAATGCCGGCGTGCCACCGCTGCCTTCAAAGAAATTGGCACCGCCAAAACCGACCACATCTACAATGCTGGCATTAGTCGGCGCCCCGCCGGTCAGCAGGATGCCATCATTAACCAGCGCTACTTTGCCGGTACTACCATTCATAGCAAGAGTGCCTATCGCATCTGGAGACGGCAGCGCAACCGAACCGCCAGTGCCAGCACTTTCCTGCACCAGATAATACTGCCCCGGCTGCAGAGTCACATTGGCAGGAATGGCGGTCTTCTGCCAGCTGGTACCCGATGTCGAAGCGTACTGCACGCTCCAGCCACTGATGTTGACTGGTACATCACTGCGATTGAACAGTTCTATGAAATCATTCTTATAAGTGGCGCCGTTATTGCCACCGCCACCGTACACCTGGCTGATCACCACTTTGCCGCCTACATCGGTATTGGCAACGGTAACGGCAAAGGCTGGCGCCGAGAGCGCGCCCAGCAGCGCCGCAGCCATGGCCGTAAGGCGCATAGGCTGTGACTGCGCAGCGACGCGCGACAGATAGGAAGTTTTTTTCATGTGGGATCCCGAGAGAGTGTGTCGAAAATGCAGAGTTAACAAAATGTACTGAAACATGACATTTTGCATATTAATCTGCACGATTGACGCCTTGATGACAGCGCGTTAGTCCATTCGGACTAAACGCCGTCAATCAAGTTCCCTACAGAGGGATTTAGTGGCGATACGGGGCCGCTAAGGGCTCACCGATAAAGACACCCTGTGCCGGCCAGGCAACACTTTTCCAGTAGGCTTCGATGGCGCTGGCACCACGCAAGTACTGGCTCAGCAATACCGTGGAGTTGGGAAATTTCTGCCAGTGATTGCAGGGTTCCGTTACGGTGCCGTAGCTGGCCGTAGCGCCCGCCTCTAGCCAGCGCAGGCTGCTCATCTGGCGCTCGCCCAGCAGATCACCGCCATATGACGTGAGATGATCGGCCAGCGCACCGGGCAAAAATTTGAGCGTATTAAGCTTGGGGACGCTGCTCAGCCCTGTGTGATACAGCATGATGTCGCTCACCTGTTCGATGCTATCGGCCTGCAGGGTCTTGATGGTCAGCTTCTGCTGCGGCAGCACCATGGAACGGGGGAAGAAACGGGCGCGACTACTGCGCGCGGCGTCGCTGGTCTGCAGGAAATAGGCGCTGGCCTGTGGTACTGAAAAACCGCTGGCGACACCGCGGTCTATCAGCGCTTTGGCAGACTCCACATTATCAGTCGGGAGCAACATCGAAAGACGCATTTTCAACTCGGTGTACGGCCGAGTACTAGGCGAATTGTAGTAGGCACTGGGTTTGGCCGGACCGCAGGGTTTGGCACAAAGGCCAGCATCCAGCCCTAGCGTGTAAGCTGCCGTGATGGAATTGCATTCGACTGCATAGGGTGCCGTCCAGAGCATTAATACGGCCTGGATTTCCGGCGCAAGTTTCGCGTCGATCTTCTCTTTAAGCACCTCAAACTCTTCCGCTTCCAGCCTACGGGGGCTATGCGGTATCTGCACGTGTACGATGTTTGCGGCCGGAATACCACGTGCCTTGCGATAGTATTCACCGATCTCGACGCTGTTGGGCTCAGCATCATTGATCACTACCGCCATTTGCGTAGCAATCAGCCCGCGTGGTGACACAAACTGAGCACGTGCAGATGTCAGTAGCAACGTCGTAGCAAGGAACAGAGTAAAGTGGCGCAAGAGATTCAACTTTCAAATAAAAAAACGGAAGCCGTGGCTCCCGTTTTCATTATAGCGATAGCGCAAGAGCTTAGGCACGCTGATAAACATCCTCAAAGCGCACGATATCGTCCTCCCCCAAGTAACTACCGGACTGCACTTCAATCAGATGTAGCGGTAGCTTACCTGGATTTTCTAGGCGGTGCGTCATACCTATAGGGATATAAGTCGATTCGTTTTCCGTCAACAGCGTAACTTTATCGCCACACGTAACACTTGCCGTACCACTCACTACTATCCAATGCTCGGCGCGGTGATGATGCATTTGCAGCGATAACTTACCGCCCGGATTAACTGTAATCCGCTTGACTTGGAAACGCTCACCGATATCGATTCCCTCGTAACAGCCCCACGGGCGATAAACTTTAGTGTGATGCAGGTGCTCAGTACGCTGCTTAGTTTTCAGGTGATCCACCACGTTTTTCACACGCTGCACCTGATCCTTGTGCGCTACCAATACGGCATCGTTTGTCTCGACAACCACCAGATCTTTCACACCGATCACCGCCACAATACGGCTCTCGGCACGCACGAGCGAACCGCTCACAGCGTCCAGATAAACATCACCGCGGGTGGCGTTACCTTGCGCATCCTGCTGCTGCACTTCCCACAGTGCTGACCATGACCCTACATCGCTCCAGCCGATATCGGCCGGGACCACGATCGCGTGCTTGGTATGTTCCATCACGGCGTAGTCGATCGAATCGGACGGGCAGGCCGTGAATGAGGCCTCGTCCAGACGGCAGAAGTCAAGATCGCGGTAATCTTTACTTACGGCGGCAGCCGTAGCATCAAAAATAGCAGGTGCAAATTGCTGCAACTCTGTCAGATAAACATCGGCGCGGAACAGGAACATACCGCTGTTCCAGTAGTAGTTGCCTGCCTCCACGAAGCTCTGCGCCTTAGCGCGGTCAGGCTTTTCGACGAAACTATCAACCGCGTAACAACGCGGCGCCGCTGCTGCAACGCCGCTACGGATATAACCATACCCAGTCTCAGGCCCCGTCGGCACAATACCGAACGTAGCCAATGCGCCCTGTTCCGCCATCGCTGAAGCGAATTGAATGGCGTCATAAAACGCCTCTATATTTTCAATCACATGGTCCGCAGGGAGCACCAACATTACCGCATGCGGGTCGATGACACGCAGATAATGCGCTGCGGCGGCGACCGCAGGGGCCGTATTGCGCCCGACAGGCTCTAGCAAAATACCTAGCGGATCGATACCAATTTCGCGCAACTGTTCAGCCACCAGAAAACGGTGATCGTTGCCACATACCACTAGTGGAGCCTGCATCTGTGGACGCTCATGTAAGCGCAAAGCAGTCTCCTGCAGCATAGTGCGATCAGAAACCAGTGGCAGTAACTGTTTAGGTAGCACCGCGCGCGAAAGCGGCCATAAACGGGTACCGGAACCACCGGAAAGGATCACCGGGTAAATTTTCATGCACTAATTCTCTTCTTGGTTAAAACTGTATCTTGTGCTGTGCGCCTCTTGCTGCGGCGGTCGCGCGCATTGGCCCAGGAATCAGGATCAGTTTCGGATACGTGTTTCATCTCGCCACAGCGGTCGACACTATAATCCTTAAACACGATCATCTCGTTTAAAGAAACATTCGGTAACACCCTAGTATATTCAAACAGAACACTACGCACTAATTCTGCACCGGCACAAATGTGGCTGCCGTGGCCTATCCATGTCGGACCTACGATACGCACGCCAGCTTCGATACGAGTGCCGGAACCGATATAGACAGGACCTTCGATACGCGTGCCCTCCCAGTCGATACTGGTATTGAGCCCCACCCACAGGCCATCATTAATTTGAATCCCGGGCATGTGCAAATTCGCCACCTCGCCCATCAGCACGCTCTGACATGTTTCCCAATAATCTGAAACGCTACCAATGTCAATCCAGTTGTAGTTACGGGTCTGAGCGTAGAACGGCAGGCCTTTTTCAGCCAACAGGGGGAATAATTCGGAACCAATATCAAACACCTGCCCTGAAGGGATCAGGTCAATCACCTCAGGCTCAAAAATATATATACCGGTGCTGACGAAATTCGATTTAGCATCTTGCTGGCTAGGTTTTTCCTGAAACTCGGTAATACGACCGTCGCCATCGGTCACCACTACGCCGTAGCTGGAAACTTTATCCCACGGCACCTCCTTGGTGATCACAGAAGCCAGGGCTCCTTTACGCCGATGCTCGAACAGTGCGGACTTAATATCCAAATCAATTAAGGCATCACCGCACAACACAATAGTAGTGTCATCAAAGAAACCACCAAATTCTTGAATTTTCTTCATCCCACCCGCAGAACCCAGAGGCTGCGGGACTACTTCACCGTCATCAGTTGTGTAGCCCTCGAATGAATAACCAATTTGAACATCGAATTGATGCCCTTCACCAAAATATTCTTCGATTTTCTCGTGCAAATAACTGACATTGACCATGATCTCCGTCACACCATATTTGTGCAGATGCTCGATCAAATAAGCCATCACTGGCTTACCAAGAATTGGAATCATTGGTTTCGGAAGGTCGTAGGTCAAGGGCCGCACCCTTGTACCTTTACCAGCGGCCAGTATCATCGCTTTCATGAGCGCCCTTTAGTCAGTCGGAGTAGTTTGCCAGCGCCACGCGTCAGCACACATTTGTGCTAAATCGCGCTCAGCCTTCCAGCCGAGTTCGCGCTCAGCTAGACTAGCATCAGCATAACAGGCAGCGATATCACCAGGTCGCCGCGGAGCAAATCGATACGGCACTGGACGCCCACTCGCTGCCTCAAAAGCACGCACCATCTCTAGCACACTGTTACCCCGTCCAGTGCCTAGGTTATATGTGTGCAGTCCCGAACCAGCGCCCAACTTGGTCAGTGTCTTCAGATGGCCAAGCGCCAAGTCGACCACATGGATATAATCACGCAAACCGGTACCGTCGGGGGTTGGGTAGTCATTCCCGTACACAGCCAACTGCTCGCGCAAACCATGGGCCACCTGGGCCACATAAGGTAAAAGGTTATTGGGCACGCCATTCGGCTCCTCGCCGATCAAGCCGCTCTCGTGGGCACCCACAGGATTGAAATATCGCAGCAATGCAATATGCCATGACGGATCGGACCGATATAGATCGCGCAGCAGCTCTTCAATCATCAATTTGCTACGACCGTACGGGTTCGTGGCGGACAACGGGAAGTGCTCGAAGATCGGTACTGAGGCGGGATCACCGTACACTGTGGCCGAAGAGCTAAACACTAAAGATTTCACTCCAGCCTCAGCCATTGTCTCAAAAAGTACCAGACTGCCGCAAACATTATGGTCATAGTAGCGTAGTGGCTGCTCGACCGACTCGCCAACTGCCTTTAGACCAGCGAAATGGATTACGCTATCAATCGCGTGGTCACGAAACACACTACGTAGTACGGTACGATCACGCACATCTGCTTGCACAAATGGCAGGGGGCGACCGGAAATTCGCCCAACCCGATCTGCCACACTGGCCCGAGCATTAGACAGGTTATCCAGAGCTAACACCTCATGACCTGCTGCCATTAATTCAACACAGGTATGCGAGCCTATATAACCAAGCCCACCGGTGACCAAAACCTTCATATTGTTCTCCCTTAATGGCGCGGACAATCCCCCCCCGAACTGGCCGGGAACGGCTTAGGCCGCGCCGATAAATTGGCGCAGTGCATCCAGAAGTTGGGGCGTTGCATAAGGCGCGATCGTGGCAGTACCCTGCGCACTTGCCAATGCATCAGCTAGCGCAGTGGGCAGATCGTGCTCATCCATTGCGACATAAATACCCGCGCGCTTGGATAGCCATTTCGCAGTTGCGACCTGGTGGTCATTACGAGTTTCCTGCAAGTCGCCACGGCGGGGCATAAGCACCAGTGGCTTACCCAATTCCATAGCTGTCAGCACCGATCCCATACCCGCATGTGCCACGATCACGTCAGCGCGTGCGACCGCGGCATTGAATTCGGCTGGCGACAACGCCTGTCGCGACTCGACGTGAGTAGGCACCAACGTACTTGGGCCGATCTGCGCCAGAACGTGCGGCACACCAGGTGTCGTGCCAGCCCATCGATCGACCGCCCGTATTAGTCGGTCAAACGCCATTTGGGAACCAACGGTCACAAAAATCACAACACACTCCCATGGTATTCTGGCACCGCTGGCGGCGCGCCATCAGCTAGGTGAGGCCACTGAGTTAACCACAGATCGGCGAACGGCCGCACACGCTCGCCTGACATCGACATATGCTCAACATTAGCGATACTGTCGAGCCACACAGTACGCGCCCCTAGCCACTTACCGACACGCAACGCTACTACGCCAGGTGCGGCACCAGTAGTTATTACCACATCGGGTCGTTCACGCACCACGATCCAGCTAACCTGTGCAACCATCTTCAAAAGATCCCAGCGGCTCCAGCGGGTTGCATCCTGAACTGCGTAAAAACGGCAGCCAGGCACCTGTTCGGCGTAGCTTGGCTGAACCGTAACGAAGGCAACGTCCTGCCCCTCAAATGCGGGCCGCAGTCGCAACAATTGCACCCAATGCCCCCCCCCAGATGCAACCGCCAAGACTTTCTTTTTCACATCAACTCCCACTTACAGGCGCCATACGCGGAGACCAGCGTTAGTCAGTTCTTCAGCATTAAAGGCAGCCTTAACATCAATGAACACACCGCCCTTAACTGCTTTTTTCTGGAAGTCCTCAGCAGGCAACGCTAACAGCTCGCGGTGCGATACGGCAGCAACAATAGCGTCAGCTCGGGGTAACTCATCCCAACCAAACAGGCGCACACCATACTCGTGCATTGCCTCGTCAGCATCGGCATACGGGTCGTGCACGAAAACTTCCACACCATAAGTCTTTAGCTCGTTGATAACGTCACCCACCTTTGAATTGCGCAGGTCGGCACAGTCTTCCTTAAAAGTCAGACCCAACACGTTAACACGCGCCCCCTTGATGTAACTACCAGCGGCGATCATGTTTTTAATAGTCTGCTCTGCAATGAATTTGCCCATGCCATCGTTAATACGACGCCCTGCCAATATGACCTGAGGATGATACCCGAGCGACTCCGCCTTATGAGTCAAGTAGTATGGATCGACACCAATACAGTGCCCGCCCACCAAGCCTGGGGTGAATTTTAAAAAATTCCACTTAGTACCAGCCGCCTTCAATACTTCCGAGGTGTCAATACCAATTTTGTCAAAGATGATGGCCAACTCATTCATCAGCGCAATGTTTAGGTCGCGTTGAGTATTCTCGATAACTTTACAAGCTTCAGCTGCCTTGATGCTGGAGCAGCGATGCACTCCTGGCTCAACGATCGATTCATACAACTTAGCAACAGTTTCTAGCGTCTGCGGTGTATCGCCCGAAACAACTTTAATAACGTTAGTCAACATGTGTTGGCGATCGCCTGGGTTGATCCGTTCAGGCGAATAACCAACATAGAAGTCCTGCTTCCAACGCAGGCCGGATGCACGCTCCAGAACTGGGATACAGACCTCCTCAGTCGCACCGGGGTACACGGTGGATTCGTAGACAACGATGGCACCGCGCTTCATATGAGCACCAACACTATTGCTAGCGCCAATTAGCGGTGTGAAGTCTGGATTATGTGCGTGATCAACGGGAGTTGGCACAGCAACAATGATGATATCGGCTTCCGCCAGTACAGCTGGGTTACTGCTATATTCGGCGAATTTGGCCTCTGCCATCTGGGCATCAGTCAGCTCACGCGATGGGTCCTGGCCACGCAGACATGCATCAACCTTGGCGGTGGCAATGTCGAAGCCGATGGTGCGCGCACGCTTGCCGAACTCCACCACCAGCGGCAGGCCAACATAGCCTAAGCCAATCACTGCGACTACACTCATTTCACTCTCCTAAAAGGGATGAGGTGCGAGATAACTGCGACACCACATCAAAAAATTTAGCGCATACTTGACCACTTCTAATATGCAAGCAAATCCGGCCAAATTGCTCATTACACAACCTATAATTAATACCTTGAATCTCTAATCACTATGATCTATTCAGACTTCGAATACGCTGCCTAGACTCCTGTGCATGCCTAAATTATTGCCGCTCAAATGCGCGATAATTGGGCAGTTCCTCTGGCCGATTAATGCGCACCACTTTAGCGGGCACTCCCACTGCTACGGCAAAATCCGGTATATCGGATAGCACGACAGCGTTAGCGCCTATCGAAGCATAGGCGCCAATCCGAACAGCTCCAATTACCTTAGCGCCACTGCCAATAATCGCGCCGGCACCGATAACTGGTACGCCTTCACTTCCTGAACGCCCCCCCAAAGTTACACCGGCGCCAATAATCGCATTATCCCCAATCACCGCGCGGCGGTGAATAACGGTCCCAAGTCCCTCATAGCTAAACAACACATTGCGCCCAACAGAGGCGGACGGCGGTAGGACCACGGCAAAAATAATACGGTTAAAGCTTTTCAACACAAACGGTAACAGAGGAATGCGGTGCCGGTAGCACCAATTCGCCAAACGATAAATCCGCAGCACAATCATTCTCACCCCTATATTTGAACAGATTACAGCGAGGTATCGCCTCTGTCTCAATCGACAATCAACGTAGCCATAATCGTCTTCTTCGTCTGAAAGTTAGACTACTTGTCTTGAATATTATACAAACACTTGACCGACCTGCCATCAGCCCCAGCTACCTGTGCACCTTTAGAATTCCTGGCCCGATACGCTTGATGACAAAAAGGGCGCATATAAGTCGTCCAAAGCTTTCAGTACTGCCGTAGTCGAGTAAAATTTAGTAACACGCTCGAAGGCGGCGAGACGTAACTGTTCACCTCTTGCAGGTTCCTGCAATAATTGCAAAATAGCTTGGCTCAAAGATGGTATGTCACCAGGCGTAAGCAGAATGCCACAACGCCCTTGATCTAAAACCTCGGGGATACCTCCCACATTGGTCGAGACAACAGGTATGCCTAGCGCCATCGCTTCCAATACACAAATCGGCAAACCCTCAAAGTATGAAGGCAACACGAGGACGTCAGCGCTCGCCAGCAACTGATCCTTATCCGACCCATCAACCCAGCCGGGTAAGTGCAACGCCGCTTCCACGCCCAGCTCACGAGCCAGAGCGGCAGTTCCCGCCAAATCACCGTCGCCAGCTAATGTGAATCGCGCCTGCGGAACCTGCGCCAAGACTACTGGCATCGCACGTACCAGATCGTATACTCCCTTTTTGTCACGTAGCCGCCCCAGAAATAACACATGGCGACGTTCAGCCGGTGCCGGTGGCAACGTTCCAACCAGCGCTACTGGATTGCCCAGCACTGTGATTTGTGCACTAGGAGCAATCTGTTCAAGTGCCGCTCGCCACGAACTCGTCAATGCCACCACTCGGGCTGCACGGCACAGTGTTAGACTTACCCAGCGCTGTCCCAATGGACCGCACTCATCGCGATAGAACACTGGAAACTCACCACTGTGCAAATGGAATATGTACGGTACCCTAAAGAGACGCGCCAGGGCGCAAAACAGCGACTTACGCCAGAAACTGCCACGGGAGGCACTATGTACATGCAGCAAACTGACGCGGCCGCGCAAAAGCAATCCAATGAAGGTCAAAACTGCCCCACCCATTACTCGCATCTGCGCCAACATGCGCGGCGTATCATAGGAGCTCAGATAGAGCACTTGCCATCGTTCAAATAGACCCATAGCTTGGTAAAGGCGAACCACAGCAGTCATGCCCCCCGGGGCATCCAAGCTAGTGCCAACCATAACTACTTGGCCAGATTTCAGTAATCGTCTATCGAACATCAGACTTCCAGTAACGAATCACGCTCTGTCGATGCAGTAAGCCGGTAATCGCGTAACGCCCGCTCGGTAGCATTACTAATTTCCTGCCAGTTTTCACGTCGACTGGCTGAGCGTTTACGGTGCTTAGGCGACACCTCGGACAGCGGCTTAGAGTAGAACGGCAATGGCAACTGGTACGCTCCACGCTCCAACTCGACTCCCCCCAAGCCAGTCCAGAACGCGTCATAGGCGTTGCTAAAATGAATGGCTGCAGCCTCGTCGTATACGATGTGCGAGGTGGCCTTTACTCCCAATACATTTTTTAAATCCAGAGCCTGCGCCACCCCTTGCAACGCATATACGCAAAAGAAGCTGGCGGAGTTCTGCGGAAAGGCCGCCTCGAACAATTCGTGCAGATTACTCCCATCACGTGCACGACCCTGATTGCGGCCGATAAAGATTGTAGGTACTGGCGGGAGCCCAACAATACTGCCATCTACCCAGCTAAAACTAATACGATGCAAGTTCTGGTCGTTAACTAAAAAAGTAAGGCGCAAGTCCCCTTCGGAGGGGGCATTGACCTCAAGCGCTAAGCGCACAGCGAAACTGGTATCGCCAACCGTCTTACTCCACAGAATTAAACCGACAGGATCAAGATAGACTGAACGCTTATACTCAGGGTTGAAATAAGCATCCTCGAATTGATAATGAGCCAGCACACATTGGCTGCGCTGTCGCATACTTTGCCCAGCAATTAAATAATCGCGGCGACACAAATGGTGAAACGGTTCCGGCTTAATTGAGCGCAATGCATAGTTACGATAGCTATCAAGCTGAAACAACTCCTGCGTCTGCTTCGGAATCAATAAAACCCGCGACGAACGCAAAATTACAGCCAGCCAAGACTTAAGGCTGAGCACGCGACGCTGGGCACGCCAGTACTTAAACAAACTGGACAAAATCATTGTCTACCCTTCTATGAATGTGAACGTACCGACCAACTGACCTAGTAATCTTTGGCTAGTGCGCCGAACATTGTAAATCGTTCATCAAAATGTTGCAAAGGCTTACCTGTATACAACTCTCTTGCGGTGCGCCATTACGCTGAACGATGATCGCAATTAAGCTAACTCGATAGCAAGTCAAAATAAGCACAAGCTACAGAGTGACCATTATTGAAAGAGGAGTTCAAATGAATTGGATCAATAATGCTCGCGTCTTGGCAGTATTAGCAGTAGTTTGCCTGCATGCGGCAGCAGGAGTCGTAACCAAGATCTCGGATTGGCATAGTGGGATATGGTGGGAAGGCAACTTATTCGATGCTGCGACCCGCTGGTGTGTGCCGGTATTAGTAATGGTCAGCGGCGCATTATTGCTCAACCCTGATCGACGCGAGGATACTTCAACTTTCTATAAAAAGCGCATCGCACGCGTTCTCGCACCGCTACTATTCTGGTCGGCCTTCTATTTATGCTGGCGTTACTTAAAGGGCTGGTATAGAAACACTCCGCCCACAACAAGGGAGTTGCTCGATAGCATACTCAAGGGCGAACCGTATTTTCATCTGTGGTTTCTATATATGATCACTGGGCTGTATCTATTGACTCCGATAATTCGCTTAGTGTTACAACAAATAGACCGCACCAAATTGATTTGGGTGATGACTACGCTTTTCCTATTAAACGGAGCCAATAGCGCAGTTACTATATTGCTACAACTAGAACTAGGCTTTCCATTACACGGGTTTATTAGCTACCTTCCGTATTTCGTTGCCGGCCATCTGATCGCAACCACGGTCTGGCAACCGAAATCATGGAAACTTTCCCTAGCACTAGTTTGTACAATTTCAGCAACCGCGGTCGGATGTTACCTATGCAGCATCACATTAGGCCTAACGCGCGGATTGTACTTCTACAATTACCTCAGCATAACAGTTGTGCCAATGTCGCTCTGTATCATGCTGCTATTTAAAAAACACTCGACATTGCTACCACGCAATAGTGCGCACATACTCAGCAGTTTGTCCTTGGGCATCTATCTGGTGCACCCGGTAGCACTAGAACTAATAGAGCATCTGATAGCAGCGACAGACTACCCAACCTTCATGGCAATCCCGTGCACTACTTTATTCGCCTACAGTGTGACTGCGATCCTCTGTTGGCTCATCAGCAGAGTCCCGCTGTTGAATCGCATGATCTAAATTCTCATAAACCAACTCACGCGCAGCGATTGGTAATAGTGGATCACGCAGGGGAATGAACAGTCCAAGCAATAGCGTAATCGCGCTATAGTGCCAAAGAAGCAATGTCCACGATCCCCCACCAAGAGAACGCTTCCTTGCACATAGCAGTACGAACCACCCCAGCCACACAGCAGCATAACCAGCAAGCCAACTACCGTTATCAAGCAGCAATAACCAACCAATCAGCGCGGATGAAATATGCATCGCGGGAACAGCCAAAGCATGCGCCTGACTGCGCAGCGCGCGTACAAACCAAGGCTTACCAAGAGCCCCGCGCACCAATACACCAGCGGCAGTAGCGCGACCGTTGCGCCACAAACGCGCGAGCATAGCCACGCTCGTCTCGAAATGCCCTTCATGCATTACTGCTGGCGTTGGCAAGCGCAGCAGACGCCATCCTGCCGCACGAAGTCGCATACCCAACTCAGCTTCTTCGTATGCACGCAACCAGCGATTCCCCAAATAACCAACCTGATCAATCGCCTCCCGCCGATAAAGACCACCACCACCTAGTTCGCCAACTTCGATCGGCACGGTGAGCGCCACCGCCTTCTCGGCGCGCCGCTGGTCGTACACGGTTAGCAGGCGGGAATCAAGCAGCTTGCCTGCCACCCCTGCTAAACCACTATCGGCACAGAGATGCGACAAAGCCGTCGCCAGAAAACCAGGCTGCAAGATCATATCAGCGTCCAATACGTACAAATATGGCGCTTGCGTATATTGAAAACCAAGCTGAACAGCAGAACCACAATTGCGGTCACCGACATGCAAGAATTGTACAATTCGAATCGGGAAGCCTTGGGCAATCTCTACTGTCCGATCAGTCGATAGTGAATCAACCAGCAACACCTCACCCTGAACACTCTGCGCCTCGCTAACCGCCGCCTGCAAGCAGGCAGCGATACGTCGTTCTTCGTTCAGTGCCTTGATAATGATAGTGACTTTTGGCTGAACGCCTTTTGCTTGCATGTATAACCTAGTTGATTCAAATTATTTAGCCATATCCAAGCGCAAAGTTTCCCATAATGTGTAACGGGGAACCGAACTTGGGCAAACCGTGTTGTATCGATAAATACCAAAGTACCACTGATGAGGCTCCTTCACGCCTGCTCGAAGAGTCGGGCCAACACGGTTAACGGCTTGGGTGCCATTAACCCATACTTTCCAGTACCCCTTCCCGCCTGCGGCCACAGAACGATCATCTAGCAGAGCTTCGATATGCACGTCAATCATTGTCCCATCAGACAACCCGTGCACCTCACCAGCACGCACTGTTGTATTGGAATTAACCGAATCATCAGTAACGCCGAACACTAATTGAAGTTTGGACGGATTCAAATTATCAGTATCAGCATAGAACGCAATAGATGGTGACGTGGTAGGTGGCTTGATCTGCCACAACAACACTGGATCTTTACCAACCGGTAAAAACTGCCACTTGCGCGCCACGGTTGCATCACCCAATTTGAACCGCAGATTCCATACCAACGGTACATCAGGCAATAGTGCATAAGACGACGCCTGGGCTCGACATAAGGTTCCGGACTGTCCTTCCCCTGCGATATTTTGCATCGTGACGCCGGTTGGAGTCCACTCAACACGCCCTGGGATGCCATTCCCTATAGTACCGCTCAGAATAGTCTGAGTGTTATTTGTATTCGCCGAAACAATAGTTGCCAAACGGGGAGTGCCATCCTTAGTAAAGCCACCAGTGGTACCAAAATCGTGCAGACGGGCTGCAGTGCCTGCGTTGACATATGTCGGCGTAGTACCAACTCGAACGTAGCCCGAGGCTGTGTAATACAAAGTCGCCGATGGCGTAACCTGTGTCTGCGCACCAGCCAGACCGCATATCAAAGAACCAAACAAGAGTCCCGCATAAATGTGTGGATTTTTCATTTCAACTCCTTGGAGGGCGCTCATCGGTGTTACCACTTGGCGCCAAAACAATCATTTGTTAGAGAAATAAATATTAGTCTCAAAAATTTTTATTTCACTTTAGCACAAAAAGTTGAACTCCGGAAAAATATTACGAGTGAGCTAGCTCCTTGGCCAACACTTGTGCACTTAATCGGGCTTTGTCTTTCCACTCAGGCATTTTTTCCTTAAGCACGGCACGAATCACACCTTGTTCACTCTGCAACATTAATAGATTCTGCTGCAAGGTCAGTGCACTAACGTTTTGGGTTGGCAGAACATAGCGCTCATGCCCAAACAGGTCACGATTCAATCCCCGCGCTTTGACGCTGTAGGCAATCGACACCGTAGGCACGCAAGTCGAGAGAGCAGCGATGGTGGCATGCGTACGAGCGCCAATAAACAGCGTGCAACGGGCAATGATGTCCTTTAGTTCGCAAGCATTCAACCCAGCGGGCGCGATTTTCACCCTTTCCCCACCATTTAACACCTGTTGCCGAATCGCGTCTAGATAAATTTCATCGTTATTTCCCGAAGCACCATCTAACGGAACAACATGAGGAACGAGCAATACTGACATGCTAGTGTTGGCCAAGACCCACTCAATGAAAGCCACCGTTTCTTGCGCCACAGTACCAGATCGACCGCTACGAGCATACGTTTTTTCAATTAGCGGACTTACGTTCAGCCCCAACACCCCCTCTGATCCCTGGATCGGCCAAAACGGCGCCACATCGACCTCGATGCGATCCAATGCGAAGGCAGAATCAGCCACGGCAACCACGTTAGCTTCTACACCAATCGACTTCAAGTAAGCAAGCGAGTGGCTTTCACGGATCGACACCATATCCAGTTTGCGCAAATGAACTGAAAGTTGGCGCTCCACCCGAGCATCACTACTAAATGGACCTACAGATGCTCCCCATAGAGCCACCCGCTTACCAAGCTCTATCGCACGCTCAGCCACGCCGACAAACATGAACAAAGATTCCAATCCATAGTCGAGCGAAATATTGTCCCCGCCAATCGACACCACTAGATCAGCCCGCTTTAGGTAGGGCTCTAGGTCCGCGCGGCCTGCCAAGGAGGGCCACGCCAACACTTTCAGCCAAGGCAACCGGCGGCACAAGCGCCCCCGCCACTTGAAGCTAGAGGGTAATGCTGGGCTTGGCACAAACTCAATACCTTGAGCAGCCGCATCTGGCCATTGTGCAGAGTCACGCTCCGGATCGAGAGACGGTACCAAAAAGTGCGCATCCGGAATCTGTGCGCGCAGTGTAGCCACACTTGATCGTACTAGAGCCTCGCAACCGCGATTGCCGAAATTATTTTGGCCAGTGAAATAAATGGTGGTGGTCATGGGGTTCCAGTTCAAATATAGTGCAAAACATCACTCAGGGGACGGCGTGGACTTTGAGCCACACGCAATTGCTCGGGCAAGTGGCCTACGGCTAACAGCATAATCACGGCATGATCCTCAGGAATGCCCGCAACCGCCTTAAGTGCTCGGTCCTGACCAGGCTCAACACTCCAGTTGAGACAGCAACTTCCTAATCCCAGCGAGTGCAGAGCATAAATCAGACTCATGGCAAATAGCCCGCCGTCTATCCAGCACTGGTTACGCTCGCCAACACTTAGAAACGTATCCAGCCGAGAAGTGATCACGAGAATACGGTCAGCGCTTTCGCCGAAACCACTATTGCCATTTTGCAACGCCAACAATGCCTGCTTACGCGCAATATCGCTGGCTACAAACACACTGCCTGATTCACGATTACAGACCGATGGTGTCTTCTTTGCCATGCAGACTGCGCGTTCGATCAACTGTTGATCAATCGGGTCGGGCGCGAACTGACGTACGCTGTAACGCATCGCAAAGAATGACTCAAGATCGATTCGAGCAGCAGCGTAAATTGATTCACGATCAACCTTTAGGGTCCCCCCCTGGCCTTCTGTTGCGTTCTGCTGCAGAGCCATAAGTTCGCGCAACTTTGGCACCATCCACCGAACATCAGCATCTACGCGCTGATTAAAGCTAACATATTCATCCAATGTATTGAGGGCGCGACGAGTAGTATGATTCGGTCCGAAGCGATGGGTAAATTCATCCACACACGTTAATACTTCAGCGACCGCATCTCGTCCAAAACCAGGACGCGGCACAGGCAAAGCTAAGCCCTTCTCAATGCGATGATAGGCTTTGATTAAGCGCGCCTCTATAACCGACGGAGCGCGGTGACGTAACATACCCGAGTGCCGACGATAAACGCACCAATCATAGCGATATGCCAGAAGCAACCGCAAATTTGCCCGACAATCGCGCCAAATCTGTCGCAATGCCTGCTGCCCTCGATGAGGGATTAGTGAAATTAAACTTCGGGCTATTACATTCATGGATCAAGAACCTGGCAAAGAAATTTACAAAATCACAAATCGTGCGGGAATTATTCCCCGAATTAAAGTTCTCTCAGCTTCGCGTAGCGGTTTTGTCAACACAGCCAGCAATAAGAAGACTCCACCTATCACAACGGCTGCCAAAGATAGCTGCAGCAACGGTGCACCGTCGACAATTGGTAGCAGATAACCTACTATCGCAGCACCCACGCCAGCAACACACAAGCGTAAGCTACCGCCAATGTCCCATTCAATTGGGAATCCGCGCCGGTACAATAGATAAACAGCACTTGCTATCCAAACTAACTCGCTGCAAATCAGGCCTAGGGATGCCCCTTCGGTGCCAAGCCAGTGAATCAGGAGCAAGGACAACGGCAAGCTTGCCCCCGACATTAGTGTGGCCACTAAGTTTGAACTTGCCTGCTCTACAGTCATAGCGATCATTGCCACCATCAAATGTACAGTTTGCAACCCAATAAAGAGCGTCACCAGCATCAGTAAAAGCCCGGCATGGCCATACTTGCCACCTGTGACCCAACTTGCAAACCTATCGCCGTAAAGTCCGAAAAATACCGCTACGGGCAAAATCCCGATTAGATTGAGTTTGAGCACGAGATTGGCCACATCAACCAAATCGCTTATTTTTCCTCGAGCCAGATAGCGCGACACCATGAGTGGACGAAGCCAGCCAGCCAACAGATGTGCCGGCAAATAATTGGCCAGCATATCAGCAATCGACTGTGCAAAACCATAAGCAGCGGTTTGCGCCAAGCCCAGCATGCGAGTAATAATCAGTTTAGCTACGTTTTGGCCATATGCCTGACCGATCAGCTGAATCAGATAAAATCGACCAGCCATTCCCCACATTCCACGGACCTCATAGTGAGAATCCCCCCCCTCAGCATCAACGTCGCGACGCAACTGCCTGTATAGCAGAATGTATCCCAATGCCATTGCTAACACTACCGCCACCAACTCGGTCACGAGAAGGACATCGATGTTTAGGTTGCGTCCGGCAAGGAGAATAGCGCCAACCACGCCGACTTTAATTAGGTTGCGCGTCATAGCCATCGCCTGCGCGCTTCCTTGAAGCAAGAGCGCGGCCAACACCTCGTCAAGCATCGCTAAACTAGCGGCCGCCATCAGTAAGATAACAACCAACGGCAACAAGCGCTCCTGAATAGGTAATCCCAATGCTGGTAGTACGTACTCATGCAAGCCTAAAAGCAGTGCACCAAACAGCAGTGAGTGGCAAATACGGCGCACAAACAGCCCCCCGATAAACGCGTGCAGTCTGCGAGGCGTAGCACGCAGCCGAAATTCAGCAACGTACCGTTGGGCGATGGTCGACAACCCAAGCCCAGTGGAAAGATAGAAGACGTCAATTAGCGCAATCAACGCTACATATGCACCATAATGGTCTGCTACCAGATGACGCACTGTCAAAACAAGGAAGCCGACCCCTAAAAGAGCCGACATGACCTTACCAGACAAAAAGTACAGCAAGCTTTGTCTCGCCCGCGAACTCGAATAATGGTTCAAGAAATTACCATAGGAAGATGAAAAATGTAGCGCCTAGCGTCAAACTCAACCTACGGCGCGCCCCCGAATGCGCAACGCCGTAATTTTACCTGCTGAGCAGGCTACCTGTGCCAACAGCAACATAAGCAAGATTTGCATGTGCGCAGAATATAAAAGATCTGTGTTGTACGGCAATTCAGCAGCAGTTAGCATAATCCCAGCGCTGACCACCACAAGCAACCGCTGCTCCGACGGCACCAATCTACTATCCGATGACAATCGATAGGCCAACTGGTAGGCTGCGAACAGAGCTGCCATCAACGCGCAGCATCCAATCAGGCCACATTCCCACAGGAGCACCGCCAATGAGGAACGCGCTACGGTGAAAGGATACCTGGCCGCCACCTCTCCTACTGCAGTGACCCCTTTGCGAGTAGCCCCCATGCCATGTCCGATCAGTGCATCAACCATGTTAGTCTGTTGCGTGTACCAGAAGGTAACCGCTGCAGCGCGACTCATTTCAGTACGAGCGCCACCTAACGCAGAAGTATCGAGCGCGCCTTTAAGAACCAAATCGCTGTAGCCTCCGAAATGCTGCTCGACATAGCTATTGGAATACTGATATTTATAAAGCCCAAACATCGCACCAGTTAATCCAAACACCACTATCAGCATCCCAGCCGCTGCTACCGGACGTAGCACCAACTCCCGCCTAAACGCGAAGGCCATAACCACAGGCAACATCAACACAGCGAACTTTACTTCAGCCAACAACAGTGCTCCCAATCCGCTGATCATGATCAGAGCCCAATGACTAAAGCGCAGTTCCCCTTTTCGCCATCGTACAGTTACCAAAGTCATTGCGAAGACAACGAACAAGCCCATCGAACCGCTAGCTCCGCCACCATTGGGGTCCCCGCCGAAGGCCCCCACCACCGCATCCCAAGGTGAACCACTTCCAAGCGACACTACCGTACGCCGCGCGGCGACCACAAATCGTTGATACAGCACCAGAGGTAGTTGTAGCGGTAGCAGCCATGGAAGCCAGTGCCAAACTCGCGCTAATAGACTTGGATTTATCAGGCCACTCGCCAGTACTGCATAGAGCCCCCAAATAAAAAAGTACTCGCGTGCACTGAGCAGAACTTGAAAAGGAGGATTTAAATTAATTAACGTAGAACCAATCAAGGCAGCAAAATATACCACCAGACAACCGATAATCCAGCCATTCAGGTGCGGTCGGAAAGGTGCCTGAAAAGTGTCTTCCAGCCTACGATGCATCAATTCAGCAGGCAGACGTAGCAATAAAAGGAAGCCAAACAGGAAGGGAATCCAGAACGCCTTTTCAATACGCGCGAAATAGACCAATTGCCCGACGACCAAGAATGCAGTAAGCACCATCAGTCCCACCACGTGGCGTAATGGCAGCATAAACATAACGACACCACCGACAACCACCACGACCAATGCGGCCGCAGGCATCCCGAATAGAGCCACCAACAGGCCACCGAACATTGCAAAAAAAAGTACCAACACCAACAACAGTGCCAGTCCCCAACGCCCACGACGCGCCGGCAAAGCAGTTGGTTTAATTGCCAGTCGCGTGCCCATTCGCTTGCCGATTGCGCCTATCATAAACGCAGCCCCATCAAGCGCTTACGAGTTTCTGGCGCCAATTGCTGTGCCAAGGACTGCACGAACTCGTCGTGCAGCTGATATGCGCGCATCGAATCCCGATCTATTGAGGACACCCGAAATAGTAAGCCATCCGGGATTTCTCCATGCAGGCCATAATTAAGCTCCGCCAACTTTTTACTGACCCCGCCCACTACCGCACGATCGCCAACCGTAGTCCAATAGGTCACTGGCTCATACCTTTGCTGGGCCAAATTAGTTTCCAGGCGTTTAACCGGGATAGTGCCCAAAGGCCCTGATAGCTGTCCTGTGCTGCTAGACGTCAACTGAAAGCCCTGTGCCGGATAGCATACTTCAGGATAGTGAACCTGATTTGCATCGCCCTGGTCGCCACCATATGCGATAGATAACATCACTCGCTCGCCGTTGCGATTGACGTAAGTTCGAGATAGCGTTTGCGAATAGATACGCCGTAATGTTGCGGCAGTTTCCGGATTGATAACAGTTGCTTGGGTATTGATTTCCTCACGCCACTCCCCAAACGCAACCGGCACCATTTTATCAAGAACCACTGGTGGAAGATGAGCCGAGAGATAGCGGGTAGGTGTGAGAACAGTAGCACCAATGCTAGCAAGCAACATGCTTCCGCCTAGCAATATTGCGGTAAGAGTGGACCGTTTCACTGTATTGCTCCCTTAACGGGCACCGCACGGCCTTGCCGCCAACGCACAACCATCATAAGAAGCGAATCAATGCTAATAATTAGGACCAACGCACTTACAAACAGCACCATGCCAGCGAAGCCGTGCAGGAAACCTTGACCGGCAGCGTCGCCAAAATAATAGGTAATTAATGTAAGCGTCACAACGCGAATCACATTGGCAGTAAAAGAAATCGGCACGATCAAGATGGCAAGCATCACGTTGCGTAACGCCGACGTGTTACGTACTACGTTCATGTAAAACAGGCCCAACGACTCAAGTGTTAGCAAGGTCTGAAGTCCTGCACAAGCGTCTGCAACGAGCAGTTGATATTGTCCAATTTGCAGAATCACGCCACTACGTGCAATTGGGTAACCGAACCAGAAGAGCACATGCTCAGTTGCCCATGATACTGCCATCTTCATAGGCATAGTTAGTGCACTCACTACGGCACTCGGCAACGGAACCATGAACAGCATAAAAAAGAAAGCGAACCATAGTTGAGCCAGCACTCGCCCACCACGTTTGAACCACACCAGTGCAACAAGCACAAAAATAAAAGAGCTAATTTCAAATAATAGGATCTGCTGGGAGCGGCCTAATACATATAAAAGCAGGCCAAGCACCAGCAACGGTAACGCGGCCGACGCATGTCGTACACTGGGGCCACTCAATAACAGATCACTGCGACGATAAAGTAGCCAAAGTGCCAAGCCTAATATTATAGGGCCATGCGCCTGTTCCTCCGTGGACCAAGCACCCGTCATTAAACTATAGAAAGTCGGCACATACATGGCTGCAAAGCCAAGTATGATCGCGCCCCATTCAGGGAAAGCGGCGCGTACCTTTTCACGCCAGTACATGTTATGCACCAGTTCAGTCATCGAATTCCACCAAAACCGTACCAATGATACGTGCGCCAGTATGCTGCATCTGCTCGGCCACAGCCGCCACATCATCCAGAGAAGTATGATTCTTGCGAACTACCAACAAAACCCCACCTGCCCTGCCAGCAACCGCAAGTGCATCCGAGCCAATGCTAAACGCTGGTACATCATATAGCACCACGTCAAAGCGACTTTCAAGTTGGGTATTCAACCCATTGAACGAGCTGCGGCTAAGCATTTCCTGAGGATTCGGCGGCAAAGTGCCAGCAGCGAGAATCGATAAGTCAACGAACTCGTCGACCTTCGCGATCACATCAAGCGCAGCACGATTGGCCAACACATCCGACACGCCTTGGCGCTCGGTTAGGTTAAAGATATCTTGCTGCTGCGGATTGCGTAGATTCGCGTCCACCAACAGTGTGCGTTCGCCCAATTGAGAAAATACTACGGCAAGGTTTGCGGCAAATAGGCTGGCACCGTCGCTAGGATCAACACTGGCTACCACCAACGCCTTGCGGCCACTACCGAACCACCCCAGCATCAACTGGCTACGTACCGCGCGCAGAGTTTCCACCTGCGCCGAGAATGGCTCGTAAGCTGCTACTAGCTTTTTCGAATACTTGCTATCGTCTTTGGTCAGATAAGGATAATCAAACTGCCGGGCCAGGACCTGCTGGATGTCGGCCTCGGTAATCAGCCCCAATCGCTGAGCCGCCTCACCGAAACGAATCCCAAGCTCCTTTTGCATACGCAGCACACGTTCGGCATTTTCCGGCGTGATTTTCCCAGATGCCAATAGGATACCGCCGATGCTGGATTCGCCACCTGGCATTGCCACGGGATTTACGGATTGAGTCATAGTCGCGTCCATTATTTAAGCGCCAGTCGGCGTCCGGAGAAAGTATTGATCAGGGTGCGTTTGCGCGGCTTGTCAGTCCAGTCTATGCTACCCAGAACTGGAACACCGGTAACCTCAACCAGATCATTCTGGGAACGCACGCGGCGGTTAAGCATCTCAACCAGCAGAGCAGTAGCGATGCCCAACACGGTACCCACGAAGATAGCCAAGGCAGTGTTGAGCAAAACTTTAGGACCGGATGGCTCAATTGGTGGAACTGCAACATTCAGGATCGCAATATCAGACTGTTCCGATTGTGCTTCGATGCGCGTCTGCGACAGACGCTGCATTGCAGTGTCGAAAGCGCGCTGTGCACTTTCTACGTCCTTAGCCAGAACATTCATTTCGTCGCGTGTGCGGTTTAACTCCAGTACCTTATCCTTTTGGGCCGCTAATGCGGCACGGATAGTAGCTTCTCGCTGCTGCAAAATCGCAGCATTATTTCCAACACTATTGGAGGAGGTCCGCATTTGTGCCTGAAGGTCCGATCGGATCTTCTCGACTTCCGCCTTAGCACTTTGATAGTTGGGGTGGTTCTTGTCGAGGCGCTGACTGATATCGGCAAACTTAGCTTCAGCGTTACTAAGCGCGATCTTCAGGTTCTGCACCAATGGGTTGCCATTAACGTCAGGAGATTCAGCGCCATCACGGCCGAGGGCCATATTCCGACGAGAGTTGGCTTCAGCCACCTGCGTCTGAGCCGCTACCAGTTGCGCCGACAAGTCGTTCAGGCGTGCGGACTCAACATCGAGTCGGTTGTCGACGCTGACAATGCCATGCTCCTGTTGATATTTCGATAGGCGGCTTTGCGCCACCTCAACATTATCCCGTAGCAACTTACCCTGATCATTGAAATAAGCCGTAGCTTTTTTCATCGGGTCAACCTTAAGTTGGAGGCTGGCGCGCTGATATTCTTCTGTAAAGGCGTTCGCCACCGCAGCAGCGAACTGGGGATCGTTGCCTTTGAAACTAATGGAAACTACGCTACTCTCCCGCGCTGGCTCAATCTCTAACTTTTTAAGCAGTAGATCCGCCAACCAATCGCTCACCGTACCGCGCCCGTTCGTAGCATCACGAAACTGTTGAATTACAGCTGGATTTTTGTCCAAACCCAGCCGCTCAGCAACTTTCGACGCAACCGTTTTACTGCTGATGATATCCACTTGGGTCGCCATATAGCCCGGGAGTAAAGAACCCGGAAGCGTCATTCCAGTAACGGGATCAACACCCTTATAGTTCAGCACAACCGAACTGGTAGCGCGGTATGTCTTCGGCAGCAGTAGGCTGATTACTACGGTCGTGAGCACCGTCACCAGTAAAGTAACCAAAGCAATATATTTGCGCGCACGCAAAATCAGTAAAAATTGGGAAAAATTCATAGGGTACTTTCAATCGAGGTTTAGCGCGGGTCAACCCGTGCCCACAAGCCCGCTTCGCTTAGAACCAGCTTTCTTTCACATACAGCACGTCATCGGGTTGCAAAATGTCGTCATGCTTGGCATCGAACGACAGTAACTTGCCATTGGTATCACGGCGCTTGATTACCATGCCACGCTCAGTACCTCGAGGAGTCAGCCCCCCACCTACCGACAGCGCCTGCACGACGGTTAGCCCTCGCTCAAGACGGAAATTCCCTGGACGCTGCACTTCCCCATACACATAAAAGCGTGGCGCACGCTCTACATAAACGACGTCCCCGCCGGCCAGCTCATAATCTTGACTCAGTTCACCACTACGCATCATCGCGATGATATCGACCACATCCTTGGTGGTGACCCCATTGCGCTTACGAAGCAGGTTCAAAGTATCGCCGCCGTCAGCCGAAATGCCACCGGCCATAGCCAATAGATCAATAACGCTACGCTTCCCCTCCAAAGGATAGCGGCCAGGCCGATTAACTTGACCCAACACTGAGATTTGCTGACTCTGCAATGTGGTGACCAAAACATTGACCTGGGGCTTGCGAACAAAGCCACCACTTTCCAGTCGGTCGCCAATCTTTTTACCGGCCAGCGATGGTGACAAGCCAGCAACCGCAACCTCACCTATCAACGGGAAGGTGATATTGCCCGCCTCATTAACACGTGTCTCCAAAGCCAAATCAGGATTTCCAAACACCGACAAGCGCAGCACATCACCGGGGCCCAATAGAACTTCGGCGGCACTCACGCCATTTAAGGAAAACATCAGCAGCAACGCGGCTACCCAATTTGCGAGTCGGTTCATGATTTACTTAATCCTATTGAGAATTACCACGTGACAAAAAATGTGCTAACAATTACTTCAAGCCTTCGACCGCGCGCGCGCCGGCACCGTTTTCGGCCGTCGAAGCGGCCGAAGCAGCTGACGCTGCAGGGGCGGCCGCAGCTTGAGTTGTATCTTTTTGCAGCATTTCAATTTTAGCCGCCGCACGAAGACGCTTTATCTCGGCACTTGCCGCCTCTTTATTGCGCAGATTCAGCAAAAACTGTTCAATCTGCGGCGCAGCGACCTCTAGCGAAATCGGATTATCTTTTACCTCAGCGATAGTCATTACGAGACTGCGTTCGCCTTCTCGCACGATGAAAAGCTGCCCCTTTGCCATCACCTGCAATTTGGCAGACAACTCTGGCGGCAAGTCTGCCGTGGATCGCGCAGCCTGGCCTCGCGCATATTTAATCTGACGTGCGTCCAACTGTACCCCAACGTCGTCGAGCGACCTTGCCTTGTCGATTTCTGCGCGCATCGCATCATCTAAATCACGCGTCGCCAGCAATAACTGACGCAAATCGAACAACTTGCGTTGGGAGAAGAATACCGGATTATCATGGTAATACTTTTCTACCTCTTCACGGGTAGGCTTAGTCGGCGCCGTCAGATGCTTCTGCATGTAAGCTTGAGCAACCACCAACGCTTTCGCACGCTCAACTTCCTGTACCACTTTCGGGTCACGATCCAGCTTTTCTTTGACCGCAGCGTTCAGCAACAGTTGACGGTCAATTAATGACTCAAGTATTTGCTTACTTGCAGCGGCCTGCTGTGCGGCCTGCACATTGGCACGCTGAAGTTCTTCGTTTAGCTGCAAAACGGTAATTTCCTCGCCATCGACACTCGCAAGCGACTGCCCGGGCTTTTTATCTTTGCCGCCGCATGCCGCCAAGCTGAATGCGACCAGCACAGCAACCGCACACATCGTATGGCGTGGCACACGATTAAGAGTGCGCGACTCGAGCCCGTACTGTTTAATTTGGTTCAAAATGATTCCCTCATGAATAAAAGGCAGCTGTAACAGCGAGCAACAATATTTATAAAAAGCAATAAATTGCACAACGTTGCAAATATTGACACGATCGATATAGATTTGCAACACCTAAATCTAATTGCGTTTCTCGCACCTCAACCCTAATGTCATTTTATTTGCAGTCAAGGTACGCGTGAGTTAATAGCCGGCAACGGCTTCCTAGGTATTGCTCTTTACCGTTGTCTTATTTTGATACCTACTCAGTGCGCGTTTTCACGCTTCAGAACCACGCTCACAGTCTTGATAATAATCAGCAAGTCAAGCAATAACGACCAGTTGCGCAAGTACGATAAATCATACTGAATCCTCGCCTCCATTTTATCCAGGGTATCCGTCTCGCCACGCATACCGTTGACCTGGGCCCAACCGGTAATACCCGGCTTAACCTTATGACGCAACATATATCCCTTAATCAACTTACGGTATTGTTCATTATGTGCCACCGCGTGCGGGCGCGGGCCAACAATACTCATTCGTCCTTGCAAGACATTGAAGAATTGTGGCAATTCATCGAGCGAGGTGCGGCGCAAGAACGCACCAACTGGCGTGACTCGCTGATCATCTTTTCGAGCCTGCACGATAGTGTTACCGTCGTCAACGGTGGTCATAGAGCGGAACTTATAAACCAAAATCTCCTCGCCATACAGCCCGTAGCGTCTCTGCCGGAAGATTACCGGTCCAGGCGATGTGAAGCGGACCACCAGAGCAATTACCAGCATAATCGGCAACAGCATGATCAAGATAAGTGAGCCAAGGATAATGTCGCTTGTGCGCTTGACCATACTATTAATACCTGTAAATGGCGTCTCGCAAATAGCAATCACCGGCATACCGCCGACGTTATCAAAGCGCGCCTGCATCAAATCAAACACATAAATATCGGGCAAAAAGTAGACCGAGGCAGTAGTGTCCTGCAACTCATCGAGCAGGCGACGAATACGAGGCTGGGCCGAAATTGGTTGGCTAATGAAGATCATCTTGACATTGTGTTCGCGCACAAATGCACTGACTTTGTCCATCTTGCCGCGAATTGGATGGCGCCGCCCTGGAGGGTGGCGATCTTCCGTACGATCGTCAAAAAAACCCAACATATGCATAAAGAGGTTAGGCTGATTATCACAAATATCGGCAAATCGCAATCCGACATCATTGGCACCGATGATGATGACAGAACGCGCTTCACCACGACCGATTCTGCCAATTGACATGCGCCATACGGCCTCATGACTAAGCAACAATATCACCGGCGTCGCCACAGCCCAGCACAACAAGACATCAAGATTGAAAGCGCTACCCAAGCCAGAAGTGACTCCGATCAGTGTCAACACAACTACCGTCAGCGACCAACTAACCACAGTATCGCGAACATAGGCAGCCATACGTCCGCTTCGCCAGGTGCGGTAAGGATCAATGTAATTATCCATTCCGCTTGCGATAAAAAACGCCAAAATCATTAAAATCATGTAGTAACCAGTGAACGGCTCTTGGAATAAGACCGTGCATAGGTACAGCGAGACCATCACAATCAGCGGATCCAATACTCTCTGAAAAAATGGAACTAAGGGAATATCGTTAAGCGTCATGGTTAAAACTGCAAGTTGGCATTGAGGGAATAGCCGTTGGCGTGATACGCGCCAAGGCCGAACAACGAAGCACCGCTTCGTCGATCACGGTACAGCGAAGCTCGGAACTGCACGCCGGCTAGCGGCGCATAAATCGCACCCAAAGATGTCTGACGTGTATTATCACCTTCGGCCAGCGCCAGATTCACACCAGGTGCTAGTCCTCCAAAAGCGCGCCGTTCATAACGCAATTGAGTGTCGAAGCGAAGCTTGTTACTATGATTCCAAACCGCCGCCAGATTGCCGCCGCGATTGAGACTATAGCTTACGAGTGTGCTTTCAAGCGGCGCATACTCACGCCAAGCTGACGCACTTAGCTGCAACGCATTCGTCACCCCCCAATTACCCACTAAGCGGGTATTAAAGCCGTTACTATCCTCATCACTAATATAGAGGTGGCTGCGCCGTACGCGCCCCGCTGTCAATTGAGTGTCAAGATCTTTGCTTATTCGCCATACAACGCGCAACTTGGCTTCATCCTGATTGTAGCTACTATCGAACACTGAATGCGCGCGTGAGCCTTGCAACGGATAACGCCCCTCGGTCCGCCGCGCAAGTACTCCAACTGTACTTCCATTACCGACTGAATAGTCAAGCCCGGTCTCGTACGCAGTGTCGATCCGGTTGATCACCTGGACGCTAGCCAAATCGTAAGAAGCCTTGTCACGAGACAGAGCCATCCGCAACCGCCAATGCGGATGCAAGCGCCAACCGCCATCAAAGAAGTTGTACTCGCGCTGACGCAGCACACGCTGATTACTGCGCACATCAGCATAAGAGGCTAGCGTACTGTTATAGACACTACCAAGATTACCATCCAGATTATGACCGATATACCAATTCAGTTTTGCCTGAAAATCTTTGCCATGGTAATTCAACTGGGTAAAGTGATCATAGCGAATATCACTAAATTTACCTTGCAATGAAAGTACCTGACGATTAAAAGTCTGATCGTAAGTTAGCCCGATAATGGTCTGGCGCGAAAAATCGCCACGCTGTCCGTCATAACCTACATCATTGTCACCGAGGCGAAACAGATTATTGTCATGACTATACGCCACTCCGGCACTCACCTGAAGTGGATCACCAGGATTGGCATGCGCGAAAGTACAGACTATGTAGCCCAACAGGAAGATGCTAGCACTTGAGTTACGTGTGTTGCGCGAAGAACTCTGCATTGTTAATCGTCTTTTGAGTTGTCAGACAGTTCATAATAATACTACCAATACTCCCAACTGGCAGTAACAATAATCCACAGGCCCAACATACCGTTGGTCACGGCATGAGCCAATATAGCAACCCACAAACTACGGTATCGCTGATACAGCGCACCATATACGGCACCGGCAACAATACCTGCGAGCCATAGTTCGTGTTCAATAGCGAATAATATCACCGTAATAACAAAACCCAGCCACTTTACACTTGCAGGATCGACTTTTTCAAAATCCGGCGACTCAGTCCACCGCATTAGATACGATCGCCAGAACAACTCCTCCATAGGCGGCACCACCACCGCAGCGCCAAACAAACGCACACCTGCAAGCAACCAGTCAATGTGACCATCCGTGATTGGAACGTACCCCACCCCTGGCACTCCCAGTCGCATCCATGGGGCGTCCAAAGATATCCAGACTGCAAACACCGCTGCGCCAGCCAGTATCGCAACAGGCAATGCCCCGCCACTAAGGCGAACCTGATGTAACTCAGTGTACTGACGCCAGTACCAAACCAGCAGACCAACCACCGTGACAATCTTAAGTGGGTAGAGCCAGCGCAGCGAGTACTCAGAACAACCGGCACGGGTCAGCAGATCTGCCAACACTATAAATGCAATATATATCGCGAATGGCAGGATACGCGCTCGCGCGGCGCAGCTAAACATACGCACCACTCTGAGGGCAGAAGGTAACTTGCATGAACTTCCTTTTTAATTCGGCGATGTGAGTGAAATGTAGGTCGACGCCATCAATCATGCGTACGGGACTCGATCTGCTCCCACTTCTCCAAGGCAGCAAGCATCTGCTCTTCCAGTTCAACATAACGTTGATTCATGCGCTTGGCTTCTGAAGGATTTTGCTTGTAAAAATCCGGTGATGCAAGTTCTAGAGTAATTAACGCTTGCTCCGCCTCGAGGTCAGCGATCAACTTCGGCAACTCATCTAGTTCGCGCTGCTCTTTGTAGCTAAGTTTCTTACCCTTGGCCACTGGCGGCGCCATCGGCGCAGCTACAACCTTAGTGATAGGCTTAGCCTTAGCAGAGACTATAGCGGTCGACTTGACACGCTCCCAATCAGTATAGCCTCCGACAAATTCACGCCACTCCCCTTGCCCTTCAGCCACGATAACCTGAGTCACAACATTGTCGATAAATGTGCGATCGTGACTAACCAGGAACACAGTACCCTCATAATCCTCAAGCAACTCCTCGAGTAACTCCAGCGTATCGATATCTAAATCATTTGTCGGTTCGTCTAGCACTAGGCAGTTAGCAGGTTTAGCAAAGAGTCGTGCCAGTAATAAGCGGTTGCGCTCGCCACCCGACAGCGACTTGACAGGCGACCTCGCGCGTTCTGGCGCAAAAAGGAAGTCTCCCAAGTAGCTCATCACATGCTTTCGCTGGCCGTTAACCTCGACCCAATCGCTTCCGGGTGCAATAGTGTCCATCAAACTATCATCCTCATTGAGCTGGGCCCGCATCTGATCGAAATACGCTACTTGAAGTTTGGTCCCCAAGCGCACCACCCCACTATCGGCAGTTTGCTCCCCTAAGATCATCTCAAGCAATGTAGTCTTCCCGGCACCGTTAACGCCGATCAGCCCCACTTTATCTCCCCGCAATATTGTGGCACTGAAGTCACGCACGATTACTTTCTCACCAAAAGCCTTCGTGACATTCTCTAGCTCAGCCACAATCTTGCCAGAACGCTCGCCGGAACTAAGCTCTAGCCTGACTTGCCCTTGTTGCTCTCTGCGCGCAGCACGTTGCAGTCGAAGCATCTCCAAACGCCGCACACGCCCCTCGTCACGCACACGGCGAGCCTTCACACCTTTGCGTATCCATACCTCTTCTTGAGCCAAGAACTTGTCAAACTTCGCAGCCTCTACCTCTTCGATTTCCAGCTGTTCACTCTTGCGAGTTTGATAGGCAGCAAAGTTACCTGGATATGACAATAGCTTCCCACGGTCTAGCTCGATGATCCGGGTTGCCACATTATCTAGAAAACTGCGGTCGTGAGTGATAAATAACACCGAGCCCTTAAAGTCCCGCAATAGCCCTTCCAGCCACTGAATCGATGTAAAGTCTAGGTGGTTAGTAGGCTCGTCGAGCAGAAGCACATCGGGCGCAGCTACCAATGCGGCAGCCAGAGCCACTCGCTTGCTCATCCCCCCTGAAAGCGTGGACATCAACATCTCACCATTCAAATTGAGACGATCCAAAATAGTCTCTACCTTATTAGCCAACCCCCATGCATCGGTCAAGTCCAACTGCACTTGTAGCTCGTGCATCTGCTCCAGCAACTGCTCATCATTGCCTTGACCGAACTGACTTGTAAGCGACTCATACTCAGCTAACATAGCCTGCTGCGGCCCTAGACCGGCAGCCACCGTATCGAATACCGAACATGCTGGTTCGAACAGAGGCTCCTGCTCAACGTAGGCAACCTTGAGCCCCTGCTGTTGAACTAACAAGCCATCATCAAGTTTTAAACGGCCGGCGATAATTTTCAGCAATGACGATTTGCCAGTGCCGTTGCGCCCGATCACACCGACCCGCTCACCGGTTTCGAGCGAGAACTCCGCATGATCAAGTAAAGCAACATGGCCAAATGCCAGTTGCGCCGACGAAATAGAGATGACAGCCATAGTTTATAATTGAGCATTGCTGCCGAGCCCGAAGAGCACAGCAAAGGAGAAGCGAAAAATTGGTACCGCCAGCGGGAATCGAACCCACATCTACCCCTTAGGAGGGGGTTGCACTATCCATTGTGCGATAGCGGCACACGCGAAGAAGCCGTATTGTACAGGTTAGCATTCAGCCAATTCAACTAACATGACTCTGAAAAATCGCAGCGTCAACTTCTTAAACGATAATCAGCATGGCGCTGCATTACTGCTGCTGCTAAGCGTCATTGCACTCGGCGCGGCAATCACCTTCGTTAATATATTCCATCAATCCAGAATTGAACAGCGAAGAGAGAGGTCTACCCAGATTGCAATTGCACAAGCAAAAGCGGCCTTGGTAGGCTTTGCAGTAATTCACGGCCGTCTGCCCAAACCAGCGATATCTCAATTTGACGGGCGAGAAATACAAGAACAATGTCTGGATGAAAATCAATGCACGGGCCTCATACCCTGGGTAACGCTTGGAGTTGATGGGTTTGACGGGTGGGATAAGCGACTAGCCTATAGCGTCGTGCCGGAATTAACCGTTGCAAATTTTCCGTCGCTGACGGTGATACCCAACAAAGTGGTCTTCACCCGAAATAGCGATGGAAAACCGATTTATATTGTCGGTCACCCGAAATGCACTGTAGCAAACCCTTGCGCACCAGCAGTAGTACTTTCACATGGTCGAAATAACTTCGGATTTAATTTAAGCGGAATTTCGCTGCCAAATTTATCTGAAAGGAATGTTGATGAGATTAAAAATGCGACAGGGACAAATCAATTTATACTCAGATCCGCCACCAATTCGTCCAATTCTCCCGGAGGGAGCTACGATGATCAACTAGGTTGGGTAAGTATCCGCGCATTGTATTTACCCATGAACGCGGCGGGCGTTCTCCGCTAATCCCGCACCACCGCCGTCACCTCAATCTCCACCCGCGCCCTATCCTCAACCAATCCGGCCACCTGCACCGCAGTCATAGCCGGAAAGTGCTTACCAATGATTTCACGATAAGCCACACCGATCTCCTTATAGGCAGCAACATACTCGCGCTTATCCACCACATACCACGTCATCCGCACAATATGCTCCGGCCGCGCATCCGCTTCAGCTAGCACCGCCACCACATTCAGCAAAGCCTGCCGCACCTGCGCGGCAAAATCATCGCTGTGGAACACGCCCTGCCCATCCCAGCCTATCATCCCGCTCACGAACACCATGCGCCCGCTTGCGGCAACACCGTTAGAATAGCCTCGCGGCCGCGCCCATCCGGGCGGTTGTAGAAACTCCATCACACTTCCCCGTTCTTTGCTGCGCGCAGCATTTCCCGCGCAATAATCAGTTGCTGCACTTCGCTCGCCCCCTCGTAGATGCGCAGCGCACGGATCTCGCGATATAAACGCTCCACCGGCTGCTCGCTCACCACACCCAGCCCGCCAAACATCTGCAAGGCCGCATCAATCACCTGCTGCGCCGTCTCGGTGGCCGTCAGTTTGGCCATGGCCGCTTCCTTGGTCACATTGCGCCCTTGATCACGCAGCCACGCGGCGCGATAGGTGAGCAAAGCTGCTGCGTCAATGCCCGTGGCCATCTGCGCCAGCTTGGCTTGCGTCAGCTGGAAGTCTGCCAGCACCTGCCCAAACATCTGCCGCGCCGTTGCCCGCTGCATGGCTTCATCCAGCGCACGGCGGGCAAAGCCCAGCGCGGCTGAAGCGACCGAAGTGCGGAACACATCCAGCGTAGCCATCGCCACTTTGAAGCCCTGCCCTGCCTCGCCGATACGCTGGCTAGCCGGAATGCGGCAGCCATTAAAGCGCAGTCGTGCCAGCGGATGTGGCGCGATCACATCGATGCGCTCGGCGATCTCGAAACCGGGCGTACCGGCATCGACGATGAATGCACTAATACCACGCGCACCCGGCTGCTCGCCGGTGCGGGCAAACACCACGTAAAAGTCCGCGATACCGCCATTCGAGATCCACGTCTTTTCGCCATCCAGCACATAGTCGTCACCATCGCGCACGGCAGCGCACTGCATAGCTGCCACGTCAGACCCAGCCTGCGGCTCGGATAGCGCGAACGCCGCAATCGCCTCGCCCCGCGCAACGCGCGGCAGATAGGCGGCCCGCTGGGCGGCACTACCATGCAGGCAGATAGCGCCGGAGCCCAGCCCCTGCATGGCAAAAGCAAAATCAGCCAGCCCGTTGTGGCGCGCCAGCGTTTCGCGGATCAAGCAAATGGCACGGGTGTCGATACGTTCACCGGCTGCGCCATATTCGCGCTCCGCGATAGCGTGGGCTAGCCAGCCGGCATCGCCCAGTTGTCGCACCAGTGTGCGACAAGCCTGATCGACATCGCTGGCATGCTGCTGGCTGATCTCCCTGCTTGCCCATTCATCCAGCGCCTGTTCCAGCGCGGCGTGATCAGGCTCAAAGAACGGCCAGTCCAGATAGGTTTTATCACTCATATTGGTTCCGGATTAATCGCCTTCGAATGCAGGCCGCTGCTTGGCCACAAACGCATGGTAGGCGCGGTGGAAATCATTGGTCGCCATGCAGATCGCCTGCGCCTGCGCTTCCGCTTCGATGGCCTCATCCACGCCCATATTCCACTCCTGCTGCAGCATCTTCTTGGTCATACCATGCGCAAAAGTGGGGCCGTCGGCAAGTGACTGTGCCATCGCCTGCGCTGCCGCCAGCAAGTCCTGCGGCTCATGCAAACTATTGAAATAGCCCCAGCGCTCTGCCTCCGCGCCGGACATAGAACGCCCCGTGTACAGCAGTTCGGCCGCCCGCCCCTGCCCGATCACGCGCGGCAGCAACGCACAGGCGCCCATATCGCAACCGGCCAGACCCACGCGGGTGAACAGAAACGCCGTCTTGCTGCGCGCCGTGCCATAGCGCAGATCGGCCGCCAGCGACAGGATGGCGCCCGCACCGGCGCACACACCGTCCACCGCGGCGATCACCGGTTGCGGGCAAGCGCGCATAGCTTTCACCAGATCACCCGTCATGCGCGTGAAGGCCAGCAGGCCCGGCATATCGAGCTGGGTCAGCGGCCCGATGATGTCATGCACATCCCCGCCCGAACAGAAGTTCTCGCCCGCACCGGTAATGACGATCGCCTTGATATCATCCGCGTAGGCCAGCTGGCGGAACAGGTCACGCAACTCGGCATACGATTCGAACGTGAGCGGATTTTTGCGCTCCGGACGGTTCAGCGTCAGCGTGGCCACACGGTCACTCACCTCGAACAGAAAATGACTCGCCTGATAACTAGCGAGCTGCTGGCGGTTGCCGGGTAGTTGCTGTGGCTTGCCGGGTAAATAGCGCATAGAGTTTTCCTTAATGTGCGATGCTTGCTCGGTTATTTGTCGCCGGCAGCATACAGGTGCTGCTTCATCTGCGACAGCAAGTCGATCAGTTGTCCTTTGTCGCCGGCCGACATATCCTGCAGCAGTTCGGCTACCCAGCCTTCGTGCACGGCTGCCATGGTGGCAAAGGCCTTGCGTCCGGCCGGTGTCAGTTTCACGCTGTAGGCGCGGCCATCCTTCGGATCGGCCACGCGTACCACCAGCTTCTCCTGCTCCAGCTGGTCGGTAATGCCGGTGATATTCCCGCCCGTGACCATCATGCGTTTGGACAGCTCGCCCATGCGCAAGCCTTGCGGATAACGCTCCAGCTGCGCCATCAGGTCAAAACGCGGCAAGGTGATGCCAAAGGTGGCCCGCAAGCGGCTACGGATTTCGTTCTCGATCTTGGTGGTACACGACAGCATACGCAGCCACAGTTTGAGTGACTGGTGATGGTCCTGCGTCAGCCGGCTAGCCAGATCCAGCACCGGCGGGTCTTCCTGTTGCGACGTATCTTCTTGCATCTCGTTCGATTTCATATTCGGTTCATCCTTCCAGCAGACGTGCCGCCAGTTGTTGCGGTGACAGACCACTGCTACTGGCTGCCAGCTGTCGATCGCGTTCCAGATTGCGCTCCAGCTGCTGCTTGCCCGGCACATACTGGCGCGGCCAGTGCACGCCACCATAGCCTATCTTCGCCGCTTCCGTCAGAGTCCATGCGGGATTGGCCAGATGCGGGCGTCCCACCGCACACAGGTCGGCACGGCCAGCCGCTATGATGCCGTTGGCATGATCGGCCTCGAAGATCGAGCCGACCGCAATCGCACCTATACCTGCCTCGTTACGGATGCGGTCCGCAAACGGCGTCTGGAACATGCGCCCGTAGAGCGGTTTCTCGGCCTTGCTGACTTGCCCAGAGGAGCAGTCGATCATATCGGCACCGGCGGCCTTGAACAGCCGCGCGATCTGCACCGCATCGTCCGGCGTGATACCGCCTTCCACCCAGTCATGCGCAGAGATCCGCACACTCATGGGCTTATGCTGCGGCCATACGGCACGCATCGCCGCAAACACTTGCAGCGGATAGCGGCAGCGGTTTTCCAGCGTGCCGCCATATTCGTCCTCGCGCTGGTTGGTTAGCGGCGAAATGAACGATGACAGCAAATAGCCGTGCGCGCAGTGCAGCTCCACCCAGTCGAAACCAGCCTGCTCGGCGGCCTGTGTGGCGCGCACGAAATCAGCTTCGATACGAGCCATGTCTGCGCGCGTAAGCGGCTGCGCTACTTGCGATACGCCTTGCAGATACTGCTGCGGCGAGGCAGAGAGCAGCGGCCAGTTGTCGCGCTCGAGCGGCTGGTCTATGCCGTCCCACATGGCACGGGTCGAGCCTTTGGCACCGGCGTGGCCTAGCTGTATGGCGATACGTGCATCGCTATGGCCATGCACGAAATCGACGATACGGCGCCACGCTGCAGTGTGTTCCGGCGCATACAGGCCGGGGCAATACGGTGTAATGCGGGCATCGGCAGAAACACAGGTCATCTCGGCAAACACCATGGCTGCCCCACCCAGCGCACGCGCACCTAAGTGTGCCAGATGGTAGTCGCCCACCATGCCGTCGACTGCGCTATATTGTGCCATCGGCGACACCACGATGCGGTTCTTCAGCACCAGTTCACGCACCTTATACGGCGTGAACATTGGCGGCGGCGCGGCGGCGCCAGACGGCGCCGCCGGCAATCCTGCCGCAGCACAGGCGCGCGACGCAAACCAGCGTTCGTAGTCGGCTACATAGCCAGCATCGCGCAAGCGCAAATTCTCATGCGATAAACGCTGGCTGCGCGTCAGCATGGAATAGGCAAACTGCGGTGCTTCCAGCGCTGTGTAGCGCGCCACATTCTCGAACCATTCCATCGAATTGCGCGCCGCGCTCTGCAGCTTGATGACTTCCACCGAACGCACCCGCTGGTAGGTTTCCAATGCGCTGGCCGTGTCGTCATGCTGGCTAAAACAGCGCGCCAGTTCGATCGCATCTTCCAGCGCCAGCTTGGTGCCAGAACCGATCGAGTAATGTGCCGTGTGGGCGGCATCGCCCATCAGCACGACGGGCACTTGCTGCGATCCGATCTGCTGCCAGTGCACCCAGCGCTGGCAGACGATGCGGGGGAACACTATCCACATAGCCGAACCGCGCAAGTGGGCGGCGTTCGACATCAGGCGATGGCCATCAAGAATATCGGCAAATAACTGCTCGCAGAAGGCGATAGACTGCTCTGCCGTCATCTGCTCCAGCCCTGCCGCACGCCACACTTCTTCCGGCGTCTCGACGATGAAGGTCGACGTTTCGGCGTCATACTGGTAGATATGCGCCTGAAACCAGCCATGCTCAGTCTCGCGGAAGGCGAAAGTAAACGCATCGAATTTTTTGCGCGTGCCCAGCCAGACAAAGCGGCAGCGGCGCGCGTCGATCTGTGGCTGGTAGCTGGCTGCGTAACGTGTGCGGATACGACTATTTAAGCCATCCGCAGCAATCACCAGATCGGCCTGATAGCGTGCGGCGATTGCCTGATCGTCCTCCACCTCTGTTTCGAACAGCAGCGTCACGCCCAGTTCTTCGCAGCGCTGCTGCAAGATGTTCAGCAGATGCTTGCGGCCGATGCCGCAAAATCCGTGACCGCCCGAACTCACCTTCTCGCCCTTGAAATAGGTATCGATGTCGTCCCAGTGGTTAAAGGAAGCCTGTATGGCGCGCGCACTGATGTCATCGGCCAGCGCCAGATTGCCCAGTGTCTGGTCGGAAAACACCACACCCCAGCCAAAGGTATCGTAGGGCCGGTTACGCTCGATCACGGTAATCTGATGGGCCGGATTCTGCTTCTTCATCAGCAGGCCAAAATACAGGCCGGCCGGTCCGCCACCTATGCATACGATATTCATACGGTTCTCTTTATTCGGTGCGCAGCTTGAAGCGCTGCAGCTTGCCCGTCTCGGTGCGCGGCAGTGCGGGCAGGAAGCGGATAGCGCGCGGATATTTATACGGAGCGATCTGGGCTTTGACGAATTCCTGCAACTGGGTCACCAGTTCCGGTTCCGCTGCGTAGCCCGACTTGAGCACTACGTGGGCTTCCACAATCTGCCCGCGTTCCTCGTCGGCGCGGCCGATCACGCCACACTCGGCCACCGCCGGATGACGTAGCAGCACATCTTCCACTTCCGGTCCGGCGATGTTGTAGCCGGCCGAGATAATCATGTCGTCCGTGCGCGAGCGGTAGTAGAAATAGCCGTCCGCATCCATCTCGTAGGCATCGCCCGTCAGGTTCCAGCCATTCAACACATAGTCGCGCTGACGCGTATCGGCCAGATAGCGGCAGCCCGTCGGGCCTTTCACGGCCAGCCGCCCTATCACGCCCGGCCCTACCGGCTGGCCCTGCTGATCAAGTATGCAGGCCTGATAGCCGGGCACGGGCTTGCCCGTCGCGCCAGCCCGCACCTGATCGCCGGCAGCGGAAATAAAGATGTGCAGCAGTTCGGTCGCACCGATGCCGTCTATCATAGTCAGGCCGCTGGCCTGTAGCCAGCTTTCACGCGTGGCCACGGGCAGCGCCTCGCCAGCCGATACGCTCTTTTTCAGACTGGCCAGATCATAGCGCCCGAATAATGGCGCCATCTGGCGATAGAAGGTAGGCGCAGTAAAGCAGATGGTGGCCCGGTAGTGCTGGATCGCCACCAGCAAGGTCTCCGGCGTGAGTTTTTCCAGCAGCACGGCACTGGCCCCCACCCGCAGCGGGAACAGCAGCAGGCCGCCCAGACCGAAAGTGAAGGCTAGCGGCGGCGTGCCTATGAAAATATCGTCCGCAGCGGTGCGCAACACCGAACGGGGGAAGCAGTCGCAAATGGCCAGCACATCGCGGTGGAAGTGCATGGTGCCTTTGGGGATGCCGGTGGTGCCGGAAGTAAAACTGATCAGGCAGACGTCATCGGCCGCCGTATCCACCGCCTCGAACTGGTCAGACTGGTCAGCCATCAGCGCTTCCAGCATGGCGTTGCCGGCAGCGCCGAAATACACCGTGCGCTCACGCGCTGCCGGTGCCAGCTCCATTGCTTCCACTTCGGCGCGCAGACTATCGGCGCACAATACGGCATTGACTTCGGCCTTGGCAGCAATCACCGCCAGCTCACGGGCGCGCAATAGCGGCATGGTGGGCACGGCAATGCAGCCAGCCTTCAGCACAGCCAGTATGCAGGCCGCCATCATCGGTGTATTCGCACCGCGCAGCAGCACGCGGTTGCCGGTCTCCAGTCCCAGCGTGGTGCGCAACACATGGGCAATGCGGTTCACCTGCGCGTGCAAATGCGCATAAGTCCAGTTATCATGCTCGCCGCGCAGCGCAATGCGCTGCCCCTGCCCGTGCGCCAGCGCGGCATCGAGCAGTTCCGCGACACAGTTCAGGCGTGGCGGATACTGCAGTTCGGGCAGATCGAAACGCAGTTCCGGCCATGTGTCGACAGGCGGCAGATGGGAACGCGCAAACGGGTCGGTATGGGCACTGGCAGAACTGGCTGGCATAGGCTTCATGATCCCCTGTCGAAAATAGTGGCGCGCAGCGTCCGCAATCGGACGATACTTTAAGTTTAAACTATTTTTACAGCGAGGGCAAAGCACGCATAGTCCGGCGCTGGAATGGGAAGTCTAGGCGGTGCCGGACTGCAGGACCAGTTCGCTCTGATAGTGCACGGCGCGCAGCACTTCCTCCAGCGCCGCCTGGATCGCCGGCGTTGCCAGTGGCATCACCTGCAGTTGCTGCAGGCAGGAGGCGGCGCCGCTCAGACCCAGTGTAGTGCAACCGGCATGCAGGCGCTCCAGTCGCTGGCGCAGTTCGCTCTGCTGCCCCTGTTGCAGTAGACCTGCCAGTTCCTCACGGGCTGCGCCTAGCTGGGTGGCAAAGCCATTCAGATACACCAGCAAACGTTCGGCGCTAATACCCAGCCTTGCCAGCGTCTGTGACGGCTCTTCGGCGTAATGCTGGTAGTCGGCCGGCTGGTTCTTGCGCAGCGCATCCAGATGCTGGCGTACCTGATCGGCCTGAAACGGCTTTACTACATAACCGCTAGCGCCACCCTGCGTGGCTTCCGTGACCGTATCGGTGTCGTTAGCAGAAGTGACCAGCACAAACGGCAGCGTGGCCAGTTCCTCATGCTGGCGCAAACGCTGCAGCAGTTCCAGCCCCGACAGGCGCGGCATACGCAGGTCGCAGAAGCAGATTGCCGGGCGCAGCCCCTGCTGCAGTTGCTGCCATGCGTCTTCGCCATCTTCGGCTTCGGCTATTTCAAACTGTCCGCAGCTATCGATCAGGTGCATCAGCACCATGCGGGACACCACATCATCATCGACTACCAGAACTTTCATGTATTTCCCCTGTGCCTAGTTACTTGCGCTGCGATCCTGCTCCACCGAGCAGTTCGCGCAACAGCGGCAAGGCTACACGCAGCCGCACCCAGTCCGCATGATCGGCTGCCAGCTCCAGATCGCCACACAGCGCCTGCAATTCCTGCTCCTCCAGATAACCGGCACTGCCTTTCATGCCATGCAGCAGACGCCCCGCCACATCAGCCGCTTCATCCGTGATCGCTTGCTCCAGTTCTGCCAGCCGGATCGGCACATCCTGATTGAAGGCGGCACGCAGGCGCTGCTTCAGGTCCGTACCGCCGCTGTGCTGGGCCAGCCGCGCCGGTTCCAGTCCCGGCGCCGGTGCGGGAGCTACGCCGAACATGGCATCCAGATCCGCCGTACTGGCGGCAGCTACGCTACGCGGCGCCATGCGCGGCAGATGCACGCCGCGCTGCAGCTGGCGCTCGATTGCGCGGCTCAGCTGGAAGTGCAGCTTGTCTTCGTCGATAGGCTTGGTCAGGAAATCGTCCATACCGGCCGCCAGATAGCGGCTACGGTCTTCTTCACTGGCGTTGGCAGTCAGCGCAATAATCATCAATTCCTGATCGCGCACCGGCGCATCGATAGGACCGCCTGCGCGGATAATCCGCGTGGCACTGGCGCCATCCATTTCCGGCATGCGGCCATCCATCAGTATCAGGTCGTAACGCGTCAGCGCACAGGCTTTGACTGCCAGCGCGCCGTTCGCAGCAATGTCCACCTTGTGCCCCAGATCTTCCAGCATCATGCGGATGATGATCTGGTTGGTCGGGAAGTCTTCTGCACACAGTACCTTGAGCTGGTGACTGTGCGGTTCGCGCGGCACATGCGGCACCAGGGTGGGCGCCACACCATTGGCCAGCGGCAGTTCGAAGGTAAAGGTACTGCCCTGCCCCGGTGCGCTGACGGCGCTGATCTCGCCGCCCATCAGTTCTACCAGCTGGCGGCAGATCGCCAGCCCCAGCCCCGTGCCACCATAGCGGCGCGTGGTCGACGCATCGGCCTGTTCAAACTGCTGGAACAGCCGGGGAATTGCCTCGGCCTCGATGCCGATGCCGGTATCGCTGACGCTGAAACGGATCCGGTTCATGCCGGTCCTATCGCCATCCGGACCGGTCGGCACCCGCTCCACACGCATCCGCACCGAACCCTGCTCGGTAAATTTGAAGGCATTCCCCACCAGATTGACCAGCACCTGACGCAAACGGGTTGGGTCACCCACCACGAACTGCGGCAAGTCTTCGCTGAATTCCAGACTGAAGCCCACGCTGTGCGCCGCGGCCTGCTCCTCGAACAGACTGACCACATTTTCCACAGCGGCGGACAGCGAGAAGTCGATGTTCTCGATAGTCAGCTTGCCCGCTTCGATTTTCGAGAAATCCAGCAGATCGTTGATGATCGATAGCAGCGACTGGGCATTGGCCTGTGCCCGCAGGATCTGCTCGCGCGTGCTCACGCCCAGCTTCATATCGCGCAGCGCAAAGCCCAGCATGCCGATCACCCCGGCTAGCGGCGTACGCATCTCGTGGCTCATATTGGCGAGGAACTCGGACTTCTGGCGGGTGGCATCTTCCGCCTTCTGCTTGGCCAGGCGCAGACGCTCATCGTTTTCCTGCAGCGCGCGGTTAGCCAGCGCCAGCTCGTCCGTGTGCAGGCGCACCTGACGTTCCTGCTGCACCAGCTGCTCCTGCGTGCGGCGCAGCGTCTGCAGGGTTTCTTCCAGCTGCTGGTAGGCGCGGGCATTTTCCAGACCGGCTGCCGCATGGGCGGCCAGCGTCTGCAGCATATCCATGTGCACCTGCTGGTAGGCGTGCTTTTCCTTACTCTGCACACACAGCAGACCAACCACCTTGTCCGTTACGATCAGCGGCGCATACATCATCGATTGCGCGATCGAGGCAGGCTGGCCATCTTCCCGTATGCACGGCACCAGATTATCCAGTCCGGATTCATCCATGTAGTTGCGGAATTCGGCGTGGAAGTCGTTGATGAACACTGGCTGACGATGGATCAGACACCACACGGCCAGCTGGTTAGGCCTATCTAGCTGACGCTGATAAGGCAGGGTCCGCACCCCTTCTTCGATGGCGAACGGGAAATCGATTACGCCGGCATCTTCACGCACGAAACCAATCCCGAAGATCTGCGCATTCATCAGGTGATGCACGTGGCGGTACAGCGTCTGCATGCTGGTTTCCACATCCAGCGTAGCGCTCATTTCCCGCCCCAGTTCACTGAGCACCGAGATGTTTCGGTGTGCCTGTTCGACGTTCTCCTTCTGGTGTTCCACTTCGATTTTCTGGCGCTCGGCGTCGATGCGGCGCTGCTCGGCTTCGGCGCGCTGGGCTTCCGCTTCCAGGCGGCGCTGTTCCAGCTCCTGCTTCTGCTGTTGCAGCAGCAGGTTCTTCTGTTCGACTTCGGCGGTGCGCGAACTGACCAGATTTTCCAGCCTTAATTGCTGGTGATGCAGGCTGCGTACGCGTGCACGGTAGACCGCATAGCCGGCACCTGCTGCCGCAATAAATACCAGCAGGCGGAACCACCACGTCTTCCAGAACGGTGGCAGGATGGTGATTTCCAGCGTCGCTGCATTGTCATTCCAGATGCCGTCCTTGTTGGCCGCCTTGACCCGGAAGATGTACTTGCCCGGATCCAGATTGGTATAGGTGGCGAAGCGCTTGTCCGAATCAGTCAGCACCCAGTCTTCGTCAAAGCCCTGCAACTGGTAGGCAAAGCGGTTGCGCTGGGGCGCGGCATAGTGCAAAGCGGCGAATTCCAGCGAGAACACCGAATCGCGCTCGCTCAGGGTCAGCGCTGCCGTATGTTCGATCGCCGTCTTCAGTACATCGGCATGCCCGTTCACACCCGGCTTGACCGACTTGTTGAAGATCTGGAAATCGGTAATCACCACGCCGGGCGCTACGCTGTTTTCACGGATTTCGCTCGGCATGAAGGTGGTAATGCCGTTAAAGCCGCCAAAGTACAAGGTGCCGTCGGCCGCGCGCAAGGCCGAACCGTCGAAATACGCGCCCTCGATGGTGCCATCGGCGCCGGAATAATTGCGGATCAGGCCAGTGCGCGTGTTCAGGCGCGACAGGCCGCTATTGGTACTGAGCCAGAGGTTGCCGGCATCGTCCGGCAGTATCGAGGCGATCGCGTCATCGGCGAAACCGTCTTTGCGCAGATAGGCGTGGAAGCTGATGCTGCCGTCCTTGCCCTGCTCCATGCGGTTCAGGCCAGCCGCCGTGCCCACCCAGATGGTACCGGCACCATCCTCATACAGAAAATGCACTTCGTCGTGGCTGAGACTTTTCGGGTTGTTGGCTTCGCGCCGGAAGTGACGGAACACGCCCGTCTTGCGGTCGAACAGATCGAGGCCGTTGAAGGTTCCTATCCACATGCGGCCCTGCCGGTCCTCCAGTATCGGCCGCACCACGTTATCGGACAAGCTGCTAGGGTCGGACGGATCATGCCGGTAAGTGCGTACTGCCATGGTCTGCGGGTCCAGCCGGTGCAGACCGCCGCGCGAGGCTATCCACAGGATGCCGGCGCTATCGGTAACGATATTGCGGATAATGTCGCTGGCCGGATCGCCATGGGCAAACGAGGTAACGCTGATGGTGCCAGCCGCCACATTCAGATAATTCAGACCGGCGCGCCCGCCTATCCAGATATTGCCCTTCTTGTCGCGCAACAGCGTGGTCACGTGGTCGTCACTCAGGCTGTTGGCACTGCCGGGCTTATAGCGCCATGTGCGCGCCGTGCCGCTAACAGGGTCGTACAGATTCAGCCCACTACTGGTGCCCAGCCACAGCCGCCCCTGGGTTTCGCCGATGATGGCGTGCACGCGGTTGTCCGTCAGCGTGTTGGGAATATCGGCCTGACGCACGATGCGCGAGAAACCGCCGCTGCCCATATCCACCCGGCTCACGCCATCATTCCATGTGCCGACCCAGAAGGTGCCCACCCGGTCGCGGTACAGCGAGGAAATCTGGTTATCGGCCACGCTGTGGCTATCGCTCAGCTGGTGGCGGTACTGCTGCAGGCGGTTCTCCGATGGCACCCAGCGGAACAGGCCATCGGCCTGGGTGCCGATCCAGATATTGGTATCCGGATCCTGATACATCACCGGCACACTAGCGCCAGCGCGCAGTCCTTCGCGCGGGCCGAAGCGGCGCCGCTGCGGCTCACTGCCCAGCAGGCGCCATTGTTCCAGCCCGCCCAGCGTGCCTACCCACAGCGACTGCTCGCTATCGACCTGCAGCGACAGTACCGTGTTGAATTTGCTGTTACGGCTGGCATCCATGGTGAAATGCTGGAAGCGCATGGCACCCGGTGCCAGCATATCCAGCCCCGTGGCCGTGGCGACCCACAGGCGTCCGCTGGCATCGCGCGCCAGCGCATTCACCTGATCGTTGGACAGGCTGCCCGGATCGGCCGGATCATGGTGCCAGCTGACGAAGCGGCGCGTGCGCGGGTCGAACAGGTGCAGGCCGTCGCCGCTGGCCAGCCACATCGAACCGGCACCATCATCGACGATGGCGCGGATATGCCGGTTGCCATTACCGCGCTGGCTAGATTCGCTGGGCAGGTAATGGATGAAGCTATTACTATCGGGGTCAAACCGGTCTAGCCCACCGTCAGTACCGAGCCACAGCTGGCCCGCCGCATCGACATGCAGCACCCGCACCCAGTTGTCGATCAGGCTGCGCGGGTCGGCCACGGCGCTCTTGAAGGTCACGGCGCGATAACCGTCGAAGCGGGTAACGCCGGCCTGCGTGCCCAGCCACATAAAGCCCTGCCGGTCCTGCGTAATGGACAGCACAGTTTCCTGCGCCAGTCCATTCTCGACCCGGAACTGGTCAAAGCGCAGCGTGCGCGGTGGCGGCCCGGCCCAGACCACACCGCCCCACAGTAGCAGCGGCAACAGCAGATAGCGACAGAAGCGTAATTTCAGCGACAAAACGTAGTCCGATCAGGATTCGAAGAATGCCAGTACATCGTCCTTGCGCGCGAAGGTATCGTGCTGGCCAAGGCGGATCAACTCGCAAGTATAAGATGATTCAAACAGCAGGTAGGAAGCCAGCGCCGAGCCACGCGACTCGGTCGCGCCTATCCCGGACAGCATGGTGCGGATCGGTGCGGGCAGGCTGGCCACGTGACGCGCCGCGATCGCATCGAGCCGCTCGGACGGTGCGATCACCAGCAGTTTGACGGGTTTCAGCGGGGTCTGCTCCAGCACGGATTCCGGCAGCAGCGACAGCGTGCGGTTGATACGTTCGAGGCGCTCGATATCCACCGCCAGACTATCGAGGAAGATCGACGACATGGCATGGCCGGCGATCTGCGCCAGACTGGGGTAGCGCGAGGCATCGTGTTCGGCGCCGCTGCGTGGCGGCTCCGTCAGCCGGCCCGCGCCCACTACCAGCACCTTGCTGGCGCCGAGATGGATGGCCGGTGAAATCGGCGCCAGCTGGCGCATCGAACCGTCACCGCAGTATTCACGATGGCCGCCCATGTACAGCGGCGTGGCAGGGAAAATGAAGGGAATCGCCGACGAGGCCAGCAGGTGCTCGACCCCGATCTGATCCTGCAGCGCCACCCGCTGCATGCGCACCCATGGCGCGATATCGGCGGCGGTCTGGTAGAAAGTCAGGTGGTTACCGGCGCTGTACGAGGATGCCGTCACGGCCAGCGCGTGCAGCAAGCCTTCCGACAGCACCGCATCGAGGCGCGGCAGATCCAGCATACGGTGCAGCAGGCCCACCAGCGGGGTGTTATCGAGCAGCGAGGCAGGTGGCTGGGCGCGCCATTTGCGCAGCAGCCAGCCGAACGACAGCAGCGACAGCCAGCGCGCGCCGGAACGGATCACACCCAGCGAATCGGCACGATACACCTGGCCTACTTCGATGTGCTCCCACACGTCCAGCAGCTTCTGTACGCCTTCGCCGAAATTGTCGGCGCGGCAGGCCAGCGCGGTGGCGTTGATGGCACCGGCGGAAGTGCCGCAAATGATTTCGAAGGGATTGCGCGCCGGCGGCCAGCCAGCCTCCCACAGTATTTGCGAGATCGCCTGCAACACGCCAACCTGATAGGCGGCGCGTGCGCCACCACCTGTCAGTATCAGGCCGGTTTTCTTATGAATTCCCATTCGAAGAGATTAGCAGGGTCTGGGGGATTTGGGGAGTCCCAGCCCTGCACTTAGGCCGACTTCGGCCTACTAAGTCACTATCTTAGTCACCTAATACGACACCTTCGCGGCGCGGATCGGCACCGCCAAACCAAACTGCCTGACCATTGACAACGCGCCGCTCTATGCCCTGCAGGCCGGAATTGAACTCGGACTCGCGGATCTGGTGGCCGCGCGCCTTCAGTTGCTCGATCACCTCCGGTGCTACGCGGCCTTTTTCCAGTTCGGTGGGGCCGTTGCGACTGCCGATATTCGGCAGACTGATGGCCTGCTGCACATCGAGCTGCCAGTCCAGCGTGCCCACCAGCACCTTGGCTACATAGTTGATGATGGTGGCGCCACCGGGCGAGCCGGCCGCCAGCACCAGGTCCTTGGTGCCCTTCTTGAACACCAGCGTCGGCGACATGGCGCTGCGCGGACGTTTGCCTGCCTGCACCCGGTTGGCAATCGGACCATCGGCATCGCGTGCATCGAACGAGAAGTCGGTCAGCTGGTTATTCAGCAGGAAGCCATCGACCATCTGGCGCGCACCGAAAGCATCTTCCACCGAAGTGGTCATCGACAGTGCGCCGCCGTAGGCATCCACCGCCACCAGATGGGAAGTGGATGGTTTGTCGATGGCGCTATCGGCACCCCACGCCAGCTTGAGCGTATCTGGTACACCGTAGCTGGCGCGCCCCATCGAACGCTCGCCGATCAGCGCTGCACGCTTTGCCAGATAGGCTTTATCCACCAGCGCAGCTACGCCTTTGCCGGGCAAGGGGGCAAAGGCTGGATCGGCGATGTAGTGATCACGATCGGCATAGGCTAGCCGGCCCGCTTCGCTAAACAGGTGGATGCCTTGCGCCGTCAGCTGGCCATCTACCGGTTTATGAGGGGCGATGTCTTTGATCTCCAGCACACCCAGCATCTGCGCAATCGCCACCCCGCCCGACGACGGCGGCGGTGCGCCGCACACGGTCCATACCTTGTAGTCGGTGCAGATAGGCTGGCGTTCCAGCGCACGGTAGCCGGCAATGTCGGCCGCCGTCAGCTTGCCCGGATTGGTCGGGTGCCCGGCCACCTTGGCAGCGATATCGTCCGCAATGCGGCCCTTGTAAAACGCATCGGCACCGCCTTCGGCGATTTCGCGCAAGGTGCGCGCCAGCTCGGGATTTTTCAGCAGGTAACCGACTGGACGGGGTTTGCCCTGCTCATCGAAGAAATAATTGCGCGCCACGGGATCGCGCACCAGATAGCGGTCCCACGACAGCAGCCCGTTCAGACGGGGGCTGACCTTGAAGCCCTCCTCGGCCAGCTTGATAGCCGGCGCGAACAGCGCCTTCCAAGGCAACCGGCCATGCTCCTTGTGCGCCATTTCCAGCATGCGCAGCACGCCCGGCGCACCCACCGAACGGCCACCGATCACGCCGATCTCGCGCGCAACCGGCTTGCCGTCAGCATCCTGGAACAGATGTTCGTCCGCAGCGGCGGGCGCCGTTTCGCGGCCGTCGTAGGACTGCACCCGCTTGCCATCGCTATACAGCAGGAAAGCACCGCCGCCGATGCCGGATGATTGCGGTTCCACCAGCGTCAGCACCAGCTGGGTAGCGATGGCGGCATCGATCGCCGCCCCGCCCTGTTTGAGCATCTGGTAGCCCGCGTCCGTCGCCAGCGGATTGGCCGCCGCCACCATGAACTTCTGGGCCGACTTGCCTGCCTTGGCGGCATAGCCGGTAGCGATTTCGGGCGCAGCTTCGTTGCTACTGCGTTGGGCGTGGGCCGGCACTTGCAGCGCAAGCAGCAGCGGCAGAGACAGCGCCAGATGCGCAGTCAGCGACTTCAGACGGAACATACACTCTCCAGAATAAAAAAAGCGCGCAGCCTGCGCTGCGCGCCCGATCACTCTGGAATCCTACACCAAAAACCCGGCGGGGTCAGGTCGGGCATTGGCGCAGAGCTCGCGACTGCTGTTTCTTCGCAGTCGCACGTGCCCATCTGCCCGACCTGACACCTGCACTTTGCCCGACCTGACCCCGGGGTTTATTTCGGCTGCATGCGGATGGCGCCGTCCAGTCGGATGGTCTCGCCATTGAGCATGGTGTTTTCGATGATGGCTTTAGCCAGCTGGGCGTATTCGTCCGGCTTGCCGAGGCGCGGCGGGAACGGCACCATGGCGCCCAGCGCGGTACGCACTTCTTCCGGCATGCCCATCAGCATCGGTGTTTCGAAGATGCCGGGGGCGATGGTCATCACGCGGATGGCGTTGCGCGACAGGTCGCGCGCCATCGGCAGCGTCATGCCGGCCACGGCGGCTTTGGAGGCGGCGTAGGCGGCCTGGCCGATCTGGCCGTCGAAGGCGGCAACGGAGGCGGTGTTGATGATGACGCCGCGCTCGCCGCTGTCCGTTGCGGCGGTTTTGCTCATCGCGTCAGCGGCCAGACGGGCCATGTTGAAGGTGCCGATCAGGTTGATGTTGACGGTACGCTGGAATAGTTCCAGCGGATGGGGGCCGTCTTTGCCCACGGTTTTCATGGCCGGCGCGACGCCGGCGCAGTTGATCAGGCCACGCAGCGTACCTTGTGCGGTGGCGGCGGCCACTACGGCCTGACCGTCCGCTTCCGAGGTGACGTCGCATTTGACGAAGACGGCCTTTAGTTCGGCTGCCAGTGCCTGTCCGGCTTCGATCTGAACGTCCGCCAGCACCACTTTGCCGCCCTGCGCGACCAGCATGCGCGCCGTCGCTGCGCCCAGTCCCGAAGCGCCACCCGTTACGATGAATACATTGTCCTGAATTTGCATGTGTGTCCCTATCTGGTTTTTATTTGACGTTTACGTTAACGTCACATGCGCATTGTAGCGAATTTTTCGACAGGGACGGAGAAAACCTGCGGGCTGTTTGCGCTAGCACTGTATCCACACGCCATTGCGACTGCACACCTGCCCTTGCGGTGTGATCACCATGCCGGGCGCGGCGTTATTCAGGCGTCCGCCCGCAGCATCGTTGCAGCCGCTGGCTGTGCAATTGTTCAGCGCACGCGGCGTGATCACAGGTGATGCGATGACAGGTGGTGCGCCAGTGGCGGGAGGCGCAAGCGTAGGCGATGCGGGCGAAGGCGCCAGCCGCATAGCAGGCAGCGGTTCGACTATTTGCGCAACGGGACGGCGCGGCATGGGCACCCGCGCCGGCGCCGTGCGACACGGTTGCTCGGCCAGATGCTGGCCATCGGCACTGAGCGTGCATACTGGCAGACGCGCATAGGCTGCGCGCTCGCTAGCGCTGTCGGCCGCAGGCTCCGACTGTGCGCCAGCCAGACTAATCCACGTAACCAGCATAGCTGCCAGCAGCAAGCGCTGCTGGCTGGTGAGCATCCGCATCATTCCCCTCCTCCGTCACTGCCGTCAGTTTCATTATTGGACAGCGCAACGACGAAGGATAGGGGGCGTAACAATTTCTAACGATACTGCGACTCACGACACTACTCAGGCTTACTTGACGGCAGCACCTTCCGTCGGTGCCGCCATCTGCGGTGGCGGCGGCGCATCGGCCCGCTGCATCATGGCCGCCGCAGGCGCGGCCACGGCAGCAACAGGCACTGCCGGCGTCACGGCCAGCCAGCCCGAAGCCGGCAGCAAGGGCACCAGCAGCAGCGCGACGATGTTGATGATCTTGATCAGCGGATTCACGGCAGGACCGGCCGTATCCTTGTACGGATCACCCACCGTATCGCCCGTCACGGCCGCCTTGTGTGCGTCCGAACCCTTGCCGCCGAAATGGCCATCTTCGATGTACTTCTTGGCGTTATCCCACGCGCCGCCACCCGTGGTCATGGAAATCGCCACGAACAGGCCGGTGATGATGGTGCCCATCAGCATACCGCCCAGCGCCGCAGCACCCAGCAGCATGCCCACCACAATCGGCACGATCACCGGCAATAGCGAAGGCACAATCATTTCGCGGATCGCCGACGCAGTCAGCATATCCACCGCCTTGTCGTACTCCGGTTTGCCCGTACCATCCATGATGCCCTTGATGTCGCGGAACTGGCGGCGCACTTCTACCACCACCGCACCGGCTGCACGGCCTACGGCTTCCATCGCCATGGCGCCGAACAGATACGGTATCAGGCCGCCGATAATCAGCCCCACGATCACCATCGGGTTGGACAGGTCAAACGTGATGCTCTTGCCGGCCGATTCCAGCGCATGGGTGTAATCGGCAAACAGCACCAGCGCGGCCAGCCCGGCCGAGCCGATCGCATAGCCTTTGGTCACAGCCTTGGTGGTGTTACCCACAGCGTCGAGTGGATCGGTAATGGCGCGCACGGATTCCGGCATGCCGGACATCTCGGCGATACCGCCCGCGTTATCCGTCACAGGGCCGTAGGCGTCGAGCGCCACCACGATACCGGCCATGGACAGCATGGAAGTGGCCGCAATCGCCACGCCGTACAACTGACCCAGCTGGTAGGAGACGAGGATGGCCGCGCATACGGCCAGCACCGGATAGGCAGTCGATTTCATCGACACGCCCAGACCGGCAATGATGTTGGTGCCGTGGCCCGTAGTCGATGCTTCGGCGATGTGCTTAACGGGATGGAAGTCCGTACCCGTGTAGTACTCGGTGATGTAGACCATCAGCCCCGTCAGCACGATGCCGACCACGGTGCAGCCCATCATTTTCATGCGCATGGCTTCATCCGGCCACACCTGCCACGTAATCACGGCAAAGCCGATCAGCGACAGACCGGCCGCCCACCACAGCCCCGTGTACAGGGCCGACATGATTTTCTTGCCCGGTTGGGCCTTGACCATGGCGCAGCCGATGATGGAAGCGATGATGGATACGGCCCCCAGCAGCAGCGGATACACGATGGCCGTGGTGGGGGCATTGACGATCAGCAGCGCACCCAGCAGCATGGTGGCGATCAGCGTCACCACATAGGTTTCGAACAGGTCGGCCGCCATACCGGCGCAATCGCCCACGTTATCGCCCACGTTATCGGCAATCACGGCCGGATTACGGGGATCATCTTCGGGGATGCCGGCTTCGACCTTGCCCACCAGATCCGCGCCCACATCGGCGCCCTTGGTGAAAATGCCGCCGCCCAGACGGGCGAAGATGGAGATCAGGGACGCACCAAACGCCAGACCGATCAACGGTTTGATCAGGTCATGCGGGCTCACGTTGGCACCCGCCGGATTGGCCGTCAGATAGATATAGAACAGCACCACGCCCAGCAGGCCCAGCCCCACCACCAGCATGCCGGTAATGGCGCCACCCTTGAAGGCAACATTCAGCGCTTCATTCATGCCCTTGGTAGCAGCCTGCGCGGTGCGCACATTGGCGCGCACCGAGACATTCATGCCGATGAAGCCGCAGGCACCGGATAGCACAGCACCGATCAGGAAGCCGACGGCGGTGCGCATGTCGAGCAAGGCGCCGATCAGAACGAGTAGCACCACGCCGACAATGCCGATGGTGCGATACTGGCGCGCCAGATAGGCGGCCGCGCCCTCTTGAATCGCGAGGGCGATTTCCTGCATGCGGGGGTTGCCCGCGTCCTGTCGCAGAATCCAGCTCCGCGACCATAAGCCATAAACCACGGCGATCACGCCGCACGCAACTGCAAACCATAGACTAGCTGCCATAGTGTCCCCTTATTGTTATTGAACAAGTCTACAAACCACACTCAGAAAACTGACGCCATCCGGATAGGACGACGCAGCCAACTAACCTGCGTAATGCATCACTTCAAAACGGGAGAGCACCGAGCGCTAGCTCTTGCCTGTAGGTCTTGCAAACAGGTCTAGCCTAAAGGGCGCGGCCTACGCATCCCTGCGCAGGCATAAAAAAAGCGGACACTCGGTCCGCTCTACTGTAACGCTTATTCTGCCAGCGCGGCAAATGCCGCGTCACGAATCTGTTCTACCGGACCCACACCGGAGATCTTCCGGTATTTCGGGGCACCTGGCTGGCCGGTGCTGGCCCAGTTGTTGTAGTAGCCCAGCAGCACTTCGGTCTGGTTGTGGTAAACGTCCAGACGTTTCTTCACGGTTTCCGCTTTGTCGTCGTCACGCTGCACCAGATCTTCGCCGGTCACATCGTCTTTGCCTTCGACTTTAGGTGGATTGAATTTGATGTGGTACACGCGGCCCGAAGCCGGATGGCTACGGCGGCCCGACATACGCTCGACGATGGATTCGTCCGGCACGTCGATTTCCAGCACGTAGTCGATCGCCACGCCGCTGTCTTTCATGGCGTCAGCCTGAGCGATGGTGCGTGGGAAGCCGTCGAACAGATAGCCGTTGGCGCAATCCGGCTCGGCCAGACGGTCTTTGACCAGACCGATGATGATGTCGTCCGACACCAGACCACCTGCGTCCATGACCTTTTTCGCAGCCAGACCCATTTCGGTGCCAGCTTTGATGGCTGCACGCAGCATATCGCCAGTGGAAATTTGCGGGATGTTGTATTTTTCTTTGATGAAATTAGCCTGAGTGCCCTTGCCGGCACCTGGTGCTCCTAAAAGAATAAGACGCATGAAAAATTCCTAAAACAGATATGGATATGGGTGATGTGGAAACAGTAGATCTGCTGCAAGTCTGACTATCGTACGCAACTTACCACAAAACCTCGTCTCTACGCCAATTTGTGACAGCTAAAACCGCTCTTATGGGGCGAATCCGGGGCGGGGAGAGATATTCCGTATGAATATCGCACCACCGTCCGTAGTTATAACCGATACAACTGACGATTGCCTGACGCTGTGGTATGGCACACAACAGCGCCAGGCTCGGACGGGTTTTAGTAGAACTGGCGTACCCGGGCCAGATCTTCCGGCGTATCGACACCGGCAGCCGGTGCCGAATCCGTCACGTGGACGGCAATCGGGTAGCCATGCCACAGCACGCGCAACTGTTCCAGCGCTTCGATAGATTCCAGTGGGGAAACATCGAGCGTCGGGTAAGCTTGCAGGAAATCGTTACGGTAGGCGTACAGACCGATATGACGCAGCGGCACATAGCCGGCCGGCAGCGCACTCTGGTCTTTAGCGAACGCATCGCGGTGCCATGGAATGGTGGCACGCGAGAAGTACAGTGCACGGCCTGCTTTGTCCAGCACCACCTTCACCACGTTGGGGTTAAAGGCATCGGCCGCATCATGCAGCGGGTGGGCGCAGGTGGACATGGGCACGTCGGCATTGATGCGGGCCGCAGCAGCCTGCAGCAGTGCGGGATCGATCAGCGGTTCGTCGCCCTGCAGATTGACCACCACGGCATCGGCTGGCAACGCCAGCGCACGCGCCACTTCGGCGATGCGGTCAGTGCCGGAGGGGTGATCGGCGCGGGTCATGCACACTTCTACGCCATGCTGTTCACAGGCAGCGCGGATATCGGCATGGTCGGTGGCGACGATGATGCGGCTGGCACCGGCCAGCGCAGCGCGTTCGGCCACGCGCACCACCATCGGTTTGCCACCGAGGTCGGCCAGCGGTTTGTTGGGCAGTCGGGTCGAAGCCAGACGTGCCGGAATGATGACGATGAACGGTGCTGCCACCGCTTATTCCGCCTTATCCTGCAGGGTGCGGGCTTCGTCGGCCCACATGATGGGGATGCCATCACGGATAGGGAAAGCCAGACGGTCACCTTTGCAGATCATTTCCTGCGCCTTTTTATCGTACTCCAACGGGCCCTTGCAGACAGGGCAGACCAGGATATCAAGCAAACGAGCGTCCACGACATTTCTCCACGATTTGAGCGGCCAGCGCGGCATCGATGCGCGCCGTGACCGGGACAACCCACAAACGCGGATCATCTCTGAGTTCTTCAATTTGCGCACATTTTACTGCATCCTTCTCCGTCATCAAGATCAGATCGGCCTCCAGTGCCGCAAACGGCCGGTCGAGAAAATCGTGATGATCGGGCAGCGGCAGTTCCTGCACTTGCAGGCCAGCCGCTTTCAGCATGCTGAAAAAACGCGCCGGATTGCCGATGCCGGCCGCCGCCACCACCCGCAATGCGGGACGGGCGGCCAGTTCGGCCAGCGTAGTGCGCTGCTGGCGGTTGCACAGCTGTTCGGCATAGTCGCCGGCCAGCACCATCTGGTAGGCGGCGCCGTTGGCACCGGCACTGGCCTGCAGCGCAGGCGTCAGTTGCGGCGCGTTGATGACGGTGAAATCGCGCCGCCGGCTGACGGGCTCGCGCAGGGGGCCGGCCGGCAGCAGCCAGCCATTGCCGGCACCACGGCCATCGAACAGAATGATTTCTACATCGCGCTGCAGAGCGTAATGCTGCAGGCCATCGTCAGTCAGAATCAGATCGAGTTCGGGATGCAGCGCCAGCAGCGCGCGCCCTGTCGCGGCGCGGTCGCGCCCCACCATCACAGGGCAGGCGCAGCGCTGCCAGATCAGCAGCGGTTCGTCGCCCACCTGCGCGGCCGTGGCACTGCCATCCACCAGTCGCGGTGCCGTATCCTTGCTGCCATGGCCGCGCGAAATCACGCCGGGCCGCAAGCCAGCCGCCTGCAGCGCCTGTACCAGCCAGATGGTCAGCGGCGTCTTGCCAGTGCCGCCAATGAAGATATTCCCCACCACCACCACCGGCACGGGCAGTCGGCTGGACTTCAGCACACCGGCACGGAACAGCGCAGCGCGCACGCCACTGATTAGCCGGAACAGCAGCGAGACAGGCCACAGCGCGCAGGCCAGCGGGCCGCGCTTGAGCCATGCGCGCGTCAGACGCGCTTCCAGCGCAGATCCGGACGGTGCCGGCACTGCCGTTACAGGCTGAGAGGAAGGAGAATTCACCGCCACCGACGCTTGCGCTTACTTAGCCGCACCGGTTTGGGCGGCAAACGTGAGTTTTTCGTAGCCGGCCACGCGCGCTGCTTCCATCACGTTCACCACCATTTGATGCATGGCAAACTGGTCGGCATTGACGATCACGACGGGCGACTGGCCCGCTGCCCCGCCCTGCGCGGCCGTATTCTTCATCGCTTGCGCCAGTCCTGCCACATCACGGAAGGAGATCGGCTGCTGGTTGATGGTGTAATTGCCCTTGGCATCCACCGTCACGTTGAGTTCGAACGGTTTCTCCGTAGCCTTCTGCGCGTCGGCCGTCGGCAGGGTAATCTGCAGTTCGGTGAACTTGCTGTAGGTGGTAGACACCATCAGGAAGATCAGGATTACCAGCAGCACATCGATGAAGGGAATCAGATTGATTTCCGGATCTTCGCGGCGCTGGCCTTTGCGGAAGTTCATGCGGTGTCCTTACTTGCGCTTGCTGTGGACAATATCGACGAACTTCACAGCCTGCTGTTCCATCTCGATGATGAAGCTATCGACCAGCGCGCGGAAATGGCGGTAGAACACCAGTGCCGGCATGGCGATGGCCAGCCCGAAGCCGGTGTTATACAGTGCCACGGAAATACCGTGCGCCAGCTGGGCCGGATTCGAGCCGGTAGCATTCTGTGCACCAAAAATCTCGATCATGCCGACCACCGTGCCGAACAGCCCCATCAGCGGGGCCAGCGTGGCGATCGTGCCCAGCGTGGTGAGGAAGCGTTCCAGCGTGTGCGCCACGCCGCTCCCCGCTTCTTCGATGGATTCCTTCATCACTTCGCGCGGCGACTCGATATTGCGCAGCGCGGCAGCAAACACCACACCCAGCGGTGAATTCTGCTCCAGCTTTTCGATGATGTCCGGCGTGACCTTGCCGTTGCGGTACACCAGCACGACGTCGTCCAGCAGCTTTTTCGGCAGGATCTTGCTACGGCGCAGATAGAGCAGCCGTTCAATGATGAGCGCAGTGGCAACAATCGAAGCGGTCAGCAATAACCAGATAGGCCAACCGGCCGCTTGTAAGATGGCGAGCAAAACAGACTCCTGAATAGATGAACACCCGAAGGCGCAATGTATCTTGTTGGGACGTACTCGGCAAGTGGCTGGGCGCCCACGCCCGAATGGCACTTATCCCCGCCTGTGAGTTCTTCACATTTTCTGTGGACAATTGTGTGTGCAATACCGTACAGCCAATGCTAAGTCATTGATTTCAATCGATAAAATTATCAAGCTCAAAAATAGCGCAGCACACCCGAGACTTCCGCCCTATCGGTATGCAAAAGTTGTGCCCATATTCTGTTGATAAGATTGTGAGCAAGGCATGGGGTGGGCAGTTAACTCATTGATTTCAATCAATATAGTTCTCCTGCGCAAAATTCCGGCACGGGGCAGACTATGGGGTGAAATCATTGCTATCCTGATATTTTTTAGCCCTGTATGGGGACAACTGTGCAGTTCTGCACAAATTATGTGGATAAGATTGTGCGCAAGGCTGTACGCCACAGCTAAGTCTATTGATTTATAAGGATATTTTTTTCAAGCTCAAAAAATAGGCAGGCAAAAAGCAGCCAAAACACCCCGCTGCGCTGTGTACTTCTACACACTTTGTGTGGATAAGATTGTGCGCAACGGCAGATGTTATTAGGCAAGTGTTTGATTTGGAAGAAAATTCTATGCATGCATAAAAATAATGCAGAGACGACATCTGCGCAGTTCTGCACCGCATGGGGACAAAATTTGCCGGATAGTTATCCCATCGGTGGATTTCTACACATTTTTTGTGGATAACTTTGTGCGCAACCACCCGTGACTTATGCAAAGCACTTGATTTATAAGGATTTTTTACCGCTGCACAGGAATTTAGCAGGCAGATTTTCTGTTTAAAATCAGTGCCATACATGCAATATCTAGCGCCAATTATCGCGTATGACGGCCGTATGACAGTTTTCCCGCCGTGTGGATAGCTATACACAGGCGCTGACGCGTTAAAATCCCGCTCTACCGGATTTTCCGCCCCTGCCGGGCATGCCCACTATGAATTCTGCCGATACTAGCGCCCCGCCTAGCGCTCCCGTCATCAGCGTCAGCGCCCTGAATCAGGCCGTCGCGCGCCTGCTCGAGCGCTCCTTCCCGCTCACATGGATCAGCGGCGAAGTGTCCAACTTCACCCGCGCCAGTTCAGGCCACTGGTATTTCACCCTCAAGGACGATGCCGCACAGGTGCGCGCCGTGATGTTCCGCGGCCGCGCCCAGTACGCCAATTTCATCCCGCGCGAGGGCGACAAGGTGGAAGTGCGTGCGCTGGTCACGCTGTATGGTGCACGGGGTGATTACCAGATCAACGTGGAAGCCATCCGCCGCGCCGGTGTAGGCTCGCTGTTCGAGGCCTTTCTGCGCCTGAAGGAAAAGCTGGAAGCGGCCGGTCTGTTCCATCCCGAGCGCAAGCGCCCGCTGCCCGTGTTCCCCCGCACCGTGGGCATCGTCACCAGTCCGCAAGCGGCAGCACTGCGCGATGTGCTGACGGCGCTGCAGCGGCGCGCGCCCCATGTCAACGTGGTGCTCTACCCTACTCCCGTGCAGGGTCAGGGCGCCGGCGAGAAAATCGCCGCCGCCATCGATACCGCCTCGCTGCGCAATGATTGCGATGTGCTGATCGTCTGTCGTGGTGGCGGCAGCATAGAAGATCTGTGGGCTTTCAATGACGAGGATGTGGCCTATGCCGTGGCCAACTGCCGCATGCCGGTGATTTCCGGCGTAGGCCACGAAACCGACTTTACCATCTGTGATTTCGCCGCCGACCTGCGTGCCGCCACGCCCACGGCCGCTGCCGAACTGGCCGTTGCGCCACGCGCCGACTGGGTGGCCGAGTTACGCTCGCATGTGATTGATCTGCGCCGCGCCATGCGCCGCACGGGCAGCGAAGCAGCGCAGACGCTGGATAACTACAGCCACCGCCTGCTCAGCCCTGCCGCACAGATCCGCCAGCAGCGCCTGAAACTGCAGGCGCTGGCCAGCACGCTGACCCATGCCAACCGTGCGCCCGTGGCACAGGCGCGCTACCAGATGCAGCGTCTGGCCGACCGGCTGGCGGCCCGTAAACCCGATGTGACGGCGCAGCGCACCCGGCTGGCCAATCTGCAGCACCGTGCCACGCTGGCGCTGGCCACGCAACTGGGCCAGCGGCGCGAAGCGCTGGCCGCATGGTCCTCGCAACTGGCGCTGCTCAATCCCCAGCGTACGCTGGAACGGGGCTATGCCATCGTCAGTGATGAACAGGGCAGCATCGTGCGCGATCCGGCCCAGCTTAAGGCAGCCAGCAGCATCAAGGTGCGCGTCGCCGGCGGCAGCGCGCAAGTGGGCGTGGCGTCAGTCCAGCCGCTGGAGAATTAAACGGCCGACAGCATGGCCGACATGCCGATCAGGGTAGGATATTTTTCCGTGATCACCAGCGTGGGGATGTGCGCCAGATAGTCGGAGAAGCGCCCCTTCTGTTCGAAGCGGGCGCGGAAGCCGGAGCGCTCGAAGAACTCCAGCATGGGCGGCACGACGCGGCCGCCGATATAGATGCCGCCTTTGGCGCCTAGCGTCAGTGCCACATTACCGGCGACCGTGCCCAGCATCTCGCAGAACGCCAGCAGGGTTTCTTCACACACGGGACAGGTGCGCGCCAGACCCCGTTCGGTAATCTGCACGGCATCCAGATCCTGCGGTGTGATGCGGGCCCGCTCGGCCAGTGCACGGTACACCAGCGCCAGCCCCAGCCCCGATACCAGCCGTTCGCTCGAAACGTGTTCATGATAACGCCGTGCATAGCGCAGGATCTCGATTTCGCGCTCGTTCATGGGCGCAAAAGTACTGTGCCCGCCTTCGCTATCGATGGCGATCCAGCGCTCGCCCGCCGGCACCAGCCCCGAAACGCCCAGCCCCGCATCGGCGCCCACCAGCCCTATCATGGCACCGGCACGCGCTACGCCGCCGCCGATCTGGTGACGGTGCGCCGCATCGAGATACGGCAAGGCGCTGGCCAGCGCCTTGAAATCATTCACCACCACCAGCGACTTCAGGCTGAACTGGGAGCACACGGCTTCGATGGAAAACGACCAGTGGTGATTGGTCATGGTGACCCAGTCGCCATCGATGGGGTTGGCAATGGCAATGCCGGCATAACGCGCCTGATAGCCGCCCGCCGCCACCGTGGCTGGCTGCGACAGATAGGCCACCAGTGCTGCCCCCAGCGTGGGATAGACCGCGCAATCGGTCTCCCACACGGCAACGATGCAATTAGGCGCCGTTTCCAGTGCAAAACTGGCGCGCGTGCCGCCTACGTCAGCCAGCAGACGGGGGGAGTGGTGATGTGCGACGGTCTCCATGCAACTTCCTGTTCTATTTCTACGGGTAGGCGGTTCTGCCTGTATTGCCCTTATAGTCAGCGATTATATGCCAGAGCGAGCTTGAAAACGATTTCAAAGTGCTTTTCAGGCCTTAAAGTCAGCGTTTTCTAAGCCTGACGAAGTAGCAGCCCGACAATTGCCGGATAGCTCAGAGTTTTGTGGTAATCTTGGCGCGAAAAGGTTTTCACGCACCGCACTTCCCTATCCACCGCAGCAGGACACACCTTGGCAGACAATACGCGACACTCCGGCCCTTCGACTCTGATGGATGTAGCCCGCCTGGCGGGTGTTTCGCCCAGTACCGTTTCGCGCATCCTCAATGGCACCGCCCGGGTTTCGGACGACAAGCGCGACGCCGTGCTGGCTGCCATCGACAAAGTGAAATTCGCGCCCAACCAGATGGCGCAGGGCCTGAAAAAAGGCCGTTCGATGACCATCGGTATCGTGGTGCAGGATATTTCCTCGCCCTTCTTCGACGAAACCCTGCGCGGCGTCGATGACGGCCTGAAAAATACCGGCTATGCCTCGGTGATCGTCAGTGGCCACTGGGATGCCGAAGAAGAAGCCGACCGTATTCGCCTGCTGCTGGCACGTAAAGTCGACGGCATCATCCTGCTGTCGGGCCGCATGTCGGACCAGACCGTACTGAACTTCTCCACCCAGCGCCCCATCGTTTCCACGGGCCGCGCGTTGCATACGGCGAGCGCCTTGGGCTTCAAGCTCGATAACGAAGCGGGCGCCTATCTGGCCGTGCACCATCTGATCGAACTGGGCCACCGTCGCATCGCCTTCATCACGGGGCCGGCCAACAACATCGACGCGGGCGAGCGTCTGGCCGGCTACACCCGCGCCTTGCAGGAAGCCGGTATCGCGCTCGACGACAAGCTGATCGTGGAAGGTAATTACCACGAATCGAGCGGTATGCTGGCCATGAACCAGCTGTTCGACAGCCACCAGCAATTCACCGCCGTATTCGCCGCCAATGACCTGACCGCCTACGGCGCGCGGCTGGCGCTGTACCGCAAAGGCATCCGCGTGCCGGACGATATTTCGCTGGTCGGCTTCGACGATCTGCCCGGTTCCTCCTACACCACGCCGCCCCTGACCACGGTGCGTCAGCCGCTGTACGACATCGGCCGCATCGCTACGCAGGCGCTGCTGCGCATTATTAACGGCGAAGCGGCGCGCGGCGAAGTACCGCCGCTGGAGCTGGTGGTGCGCGAGACCACGCGGCGGGTGCGCTAGCCTTGGGCTTTTAGCCACACGGAATTGAGGGCTTTCCTGCAGCGAAAGCGCTTCCGCTTTACAATGCTGGACGTTTCGACAAAAATCACCCCGGTTTTAACACAGCAACCATTAAAGGAATAACAATGGAACATACTCTGCCACCTCTGCCCTATGCCATCGACGCTCTGGCGCCGCACATCTCGCAAGAAACGCTGGAATACCACTACGGTAAACACCACCAAACGTATGTGACCAACCTGAACAACCTGATCAAAGGTACCGAGTTCGAAAACCTGTCGCTGGAAGAAATCGTCAAGAAATCGTCGGGCGGCGTGTTCAACAACGCAGCTCAGGTGTGGAACCACACCTTCTACTGGAACGGCCTGACCCCGAACGGCAAAGGCGCACCAGAAGGCGCGCTGGCTGACGCCATCAACGCCAAATGGGGTTCGTTCGACAAGTTCAAGGAAGAGTTCACCAAGTCGTGCGTCGGCAACTTCGGTTCGAGCTGGACCTGGCTGGTGAAAAAAGCCGACGGTTCGCTGGACATCGTCAACACCTCCAACGCTGCGACCCCGCTGACCACCGATGCCAAAGCGCTGCTGACCTGCGACCTGTGGGAACACGCTTACTACATCGACTACCGCAACGTCCGTCCTAAATATGTTGAGACCTTCTTCAAGCTGGCCAACTGGGACTTCGCTGCTGCCAACTTCGCCTGATCGCCTTCACGCGACAGCAAAAAAGGGAGCCTCGCGCTCCCTTTTTTTTCGTCATCTACCCAAGCTGCACCGCCTCCCCTCGCCTCACAAAGAAAAAAGCTATTGCTGCCATAGAAAACAATTACTTTACAAATGTACTATTCATCACTATAGTTTACTCATCCCGACTCGCTAGGAGCATCAAGCTGAGCACTATCAGCAAACAGTTGTTGAGCGCGGCCGCTACTGCCGCATTCGCTATCGCCGCTACCGCCACTACCGTCACCAGCGCTTTCGCCCAGACCAGCGCACCGGCTGCCAAGACTAGCACTGCCGCGGCAGCAACCAGCACCGCTACGGCGCCTGCCGCTGTCAGCGGCGCGCTACTGGCTAGCACTCAGCCTGCCGCGCTGACGCGCGAACAAGTGCAGGCGGCCTATCTGGAAGCGCGCAAGAACGGCACGCTGATCGAGACGGAAGCCGATCTGGACGTCGCCCAGACCCGCAAGCACTACGCGAAATAAGCCGGACTGCCACCAGCGCCAGCCGCCAGCTCCACTGACTCGCCACAGCCTGCCGTGATCAGCATGAAACCCTCACGCTTCGTAGCCGCCCTGCCAGCGACGGTCGCCGCCAGCCTGCTCGCGCTGCTGGCCGGCTGCGCACCGATGCAGGCCGCACACACACAGGCCACGCCGATTAGCGTCACCACGCTGGATGCAGGCAAAGCGATCCGCGCGGCGCGCGCCGATGCCGAGTGGCCCAGCGAGCACTGGTGGGAAGCGCTGCACGATAGCCAGTTGAACCGCATCGTCGCCAGCGCACTGGCACAGCAGCCGACGCTGAAACTGGCGCAGGCCCGTGTGCGGCAGGCCGCGGCACTGGCCGGTATCACGCAGGCCGCTACCCTGCCGCGCGTGGATGCCAGCGCCAGCGCCGAGCGTCAACGCTATTCGGCCAACAGCACCGTGCCGCCTCCGCTGGCTGGTAACTATGCGTGGAACGCCAGCACCGGTGTATCAGCCAGCTACGACCTCGATCTATGGGGACGCAACCGGCAGGCGCTGACCGCTGCACTCGATGATGTGCAGATCGCCTCGGCCGAAGCCCAGCTGGCGCGCCTGACACTGGCGGCAGCCATCGTCCAGAACTACATCCAGCTCTCGCTGCAGTACGCACTGCACGACAGTGCCGAACAGAGTCTGACCCAGCGCCAGCGCCTGCTCGATATCAGCCGCCAGCGCCAGCACGCCGGTCTGGCCAGCGAACTCGATGTACGCAGCATGGAAACCACGCTGGCCGCCGGACGACGCGAACTGGAACAGATAGAAGAATCCATGGCCTTGCTGCGCAATCAGCTGGCCGCCCTTTCAGGCAAAGGTCCGGGCGACGGTGATGCGATCGCCCGGCCGGCCCTCATGCTGACCGCTAGCCCGGAAGCCGCACTACCGCCGCAGCTACCGGCAGAACTGCTGGGCCACCGGCCCGACATCGTCGCGCAGCGCTGGCGCATCGAAGCAGCCAGTGCCCGCATAGGCGCGGCGCAGGCGGCGTTCTACCCGAACATCAACCTGAGCGCTTTCGCTGGCCTGCAGTCGCTGGGCTTGCGCCATCTACTGGACGGCCACTCGGCCATGGCAGGCGTGACGCCGGCTATCAGTCTGCCCCTGTTCGATGGCGACCGGCTGCGCAGCCAGTTGCAGCAACAGGGCGCGCTCTACGATGGTGCAGTGGAACAGTACAACGCCAGCATCGTACAGGCGCTGACGGAAGTGGCCAACGCGCTGGTACGCATCAATTCGGTGCAGGCGCAGCAGACGCTGGCGCTGCACGCCGTGGCGGTGGCAAAACGCCAGCAGCAACTGGCCGAACAGGCTTACCGCGCAGGTCTGAGCGACGCGCAAAGCGCCATCAGCGCACAACTGGCCGTGCTCAATGAGCAGCAACAGCAGGCAGTCGTGGCAAGCAAACAACTAGAGAACTACACATTGTTGATGACAGCGCTAGGTGGCGGCATAAAACTGGAATTGCCATGATATAAAAATTGTACAATCGGGACTTCTATAAGATAGCAGAGGAGTAGGCAATGAGTAGTTTTGCAGCGACCACAAAGCGCCTGAAAAACATCCATGCCCGCATGCCGGAATTCCCGGAAGATTTGATGCGCGTACTGCGCATGACTTACCACATCCAGAAACGGATGAAGGACCTGAGCAACGCGGCACTGCGCAAATATGATCTGGTGGACGCCAGCTATATGGTGCTGGCCGTGCTGTATGGCTCGGAAGATGAAACCTCGACTGCTTCCACACTGGGCGAAGCCTGTATGGAAAAGCCGGCCAACCTGACCCGCGTCTGCAACGATCTGGAAGCGCAAGGCCTGATCACCCGTGGCAACCGCCCCGGTGACCGTCGCTGCGTGATGATCAAACTGACGGACACGGGACGGGCGCTGGTAGAAAAAGTGCTGCCCGAAGTGTATGGCACCACCACCCGCGCCTACGATGGCTACAGCCCCGTAGAACTGAAACTACTTGAAGATTTGCTGCGTAGGCAGCTCAACAATCTGGAAGCGCTCACCTAGCGCATACACATATGAACCCTGCCCCCGCCGCTGCCACTAGCAACACTTCAACAGCAGATCAGCGCGGGGCAGGCGCCCAACTGGCGGCGTGGCTGGCGAGCGAAAGCCGCTACTGGTTCAACAGCGAAGGCGAGCGCTGGATCTTCGTCGCCCGCACCCTGCTAGCCTGCTACTGCGCCTTGTGGCTGGCGTTCCGGCTGGGACTCGATGCACCATACTCGGCGCTAGCCACTTGCATGATCCTCGCCTTGCCGAATAGCGGCATGGTGCTGGAAAAAGCCTTCTACCGTTTTCTCGGCACACTGGTCGGCTGCGCGGCCGCCTTGCTGCTGATGGCCCTGCTGCCGCAATCCCCCATCCTGCTGTATCTGGGCGTGGCGCTGTGGATCGCGCTGTGCACCAGCGGCGCCGCCATGCACCGCAACCAGCAATCCTACAGCTTTGTCCTGGCCGGCTATACCGCCTGCATGATCGTAGTGCCCGCCATCGACGCGCCTGAACACGTGTTCAATCTGGCCGTCACCCGCGTGACGGAAGTGGGGCTGGGTATTATCTGCGCTGCCGTCATCCACGACGTGGTATTCCCGCGCCGCCATGCGCGCAATGTGATGCGCACCGTACAGAACCGCTACAGCAGCTTCATTACCTTCTGTACGCAGGTGCTGGAGCAGCGTCTCACGCCCGCCGAAACGGAGCTCACCCACCTGCGCTTTGCCGCCGATATCGCCGCCCTAGAATCGGGCCGCGCTGCCGCCTTCTTTGAAGCCGGTGATGGTCGTGCACGCACGCGTCAGCTGCACGCTTTCAATGCCGCCTTCATGACCGTGCTGACTACTTTCTACACGCTGCACCGGCTAATCCACCGCCTGCATGGCGCCGCCCCCGAACACGCACAAAGCATACTGGCACTGGTGCAGCCTATCCACAGCCATCTGGCCAGCGCCATGGCGCAGGATCTGACACCGCAGCGCGTGGCGGCCATGCGTAGCCAGCTGGCCAGCGACACGGCGGCCGCCCGCTACCAGCTCACCCAGCTATCGGCACAGCACCCGATCGCGCGTGCCCAGCAGATCGACTTCGATACCACCATCGAACTGCTGGAACGCTATGTGCGCGACCTCGGCGAGTTCATCACCATCTACCGCGGACTGACGCAGGAAAAACGCCAGCTAGTCAGCGATCCCGGCGCCTACACACCGAAAACGCCACGCGCCATCGTGCTGGCTAGCGGCGTGCGCGCTGCCACTACCCTGCTGGTGACCGTGGCGGCATGGTACTGGCTGGCGTGGCCGCAACTGGGCAATGCCATCGTCATTGCCACCATCTTCTGCGCGCTGGCCTCGTCCTCGCCGCGCCCGACCGCCATGATCAAGCAGGTGCTGATCGGTTTTGCCATCGCCGCCCCGCTGGCCTTCATCACAGAATTCTTCCTGCTGGCGCGCGCCAATGATTTTGTCACACTGGTGCTAGCGACCATGCCGGTGCTGGCGCTGGGTGCCTATCTGCTTAGCGGTGCACGCTGGGCCGGTGCCGGCATCGGCATCTGCATGTTCTGCGCCACTCTGCTGATACCGTCCAACCTGATGCACTACGATATGGAAAACTTCATCAACAGCGAACTGGCGCTGCTGCTGGGCGTGGTGGTGGCCTACCTGATGTTCAGCGTGGTGCTGCCCGAGCACACCATGGGCCAGCGCGACCATGTGGCGGCAGCGCTGTGGCGCGAAGCGGCGCGCGCCTGCAAGGCGCCCATGTTCCATCTCAAGCGCCGTTATGACAACCGCGTGCGTGACCTGCTTAGCCAGTTGAATGCGGCGGCCGGCCCGGCCCCTGGCGCCGAAGTGCGCGCCATCGTCAGTCAGGGTCTGACCTTGCTGGAACTGGGCCACGCCATCATCGACCTGCGCCACTATCTGGCGCAGGCGCCAGCCGGTGTCGCACGGTCGGCACTGCAGGCGCTGGTCAGCCAGCTGGCCCGCTATTTACAGGCGCCCGACCACGCCAGCGCCGACGCCACCTTGCAGCTAACGCTGGCTACCGGCTCGGCGGTCCGTGCCGAACTGGCCAAGGCAGCGCCCGAGCAGCAGCTGACGCTGCAGGCCACGCTGCCCGATCTGCACGCCATCTACACATCCTTGCAAGACCAGCTCACTACAGGAGAAGCCCGCCATGCCCCGTGAAATCGATCTGTTCGGCGTGCTGATACCGGGCGTGCTGCCGGTCTTCCTGATCAGCATGGTGCTGCAGGGCGTGCTCGATCATGCGCTCAGCCATCTGGGTGCCTACCGCCATAGCTGGCATCCGGCGCTGGCGCGATTGTGCCTGTTCGTCTGCATCTTCAGCGCCCTGCTGATCACCCTTTACCAGTAATCCGCCACCTCCCTGCCCCCGAGAGCCTACCTTGAACGCATCCCGTATCTTCCGCTACTTCCTCACGCTCATTCTGTTGAGCGCCGCCCTGTGGATGGGCCGCTCTGCATGGGACCACTACATGGCTTCCGCATGGACGCGCGATGGCCGCATCAAGGCCGATGTCGTCACCATCAGCGCGGATGTAGCCGGCACTGTCACGGAAGTGCTAGTGCACGATAACCAGCTGGTGCAGAAGGGCGACATCCTGTTCACGGTCGATCAGGCGCGCTACCGCAATGCGCTCACGCAGGCGCAGGCGCTGCTGGCCGCGCAGCAGGTGGAACGGGGCCGGCGCAACAAGGAGGCCAGCCGCCGCGCCGCGCTGGACAGCGCCATCATCTCGGCCGAGAGCCGCGAGAGCGCCGCCTTTGCTGCCGATACAGCCAGCGCCCAGACTCAGGCAGCACTGGCCGCACGTGCACTGGCCGAGCTGAATCTGGAACGCACCGTGGTGCGCGCCCCCGTCACCGGCTATGTCACCAATCTGAATGTGCATGCGGGCGATTTCGCCGCGGTGGGCGCAGCCAAGCTGGCGCTGATTAACGCCGCGTCGTTCTATGTGGTGGGATATTTCGAGGAGACCAAGCTGCCGCTGTTGAAAACCGGCGATGCGGTGGAAATCCAGTTGATGAGCGGCGCTAGCGCGCTGCATGGCCATATTGCCAGCATTGCCCACGGCATTACCGACCGCGATGCCAGCACGGGGCGCGAACTGCTGGCCGATGTCAATCCGACCTTTAACTGGGTGAGGCTGGCGCAGCGGGTGCCGGTGCGGATTGCACTCGATGCACTGCCGCAGGGGCTGGAACTGGTGGCAGGCACGACCTGCACGGTGATTATCCGTACAACGCCAGTGCCTGCGCAACCGTCTACTTCTCGGGGCTCAGGTGGGTCAGCGCATAGCTGACGTGCTGCCACCAATGCTCGCGCGACTGCACGCTGCGCAGGCATTTTTTGTCGATCTCGCCTTTGAAAATGGGATCGGCGCACTGCTTGGTAGCCAGCGCATTGCGCTGGTTTTCTGCATTACTCAGCGCCAGCGTAAGCCAGACTACCAGCGCCAGTGCTACGGCCGCCAGACTCCACGCCAGATGGTTGATATACGCCCATTCGAACAGGTTTTCGATGGCTGGTGAAGACTCCTTATAGATCTTCATTACCTGCCCTTCGACTGCTTTCTGTTCGTCGCTGATGTCTTTCATACTTCCCCCGTCAGGTAGGCTTATTTCTTCGCCGCGCGTTCTTGCAGCGACTTGGCGATCAGGCTATCGGCCACGGCAAACATGGCAGCGTGGGCCGCTGGTACCGAAGTCAGACCATGGCCAGCCACGGCTGGCGACGTGGTGTAATGACCATCGATCACGATGGCAGGCACGCTATCGAGCTTGTACAGATTGGCCATCTGCACGCCGCGCTTGATGCGGGTTTGAACGCCAAACGAGTTGAAAGTTTCCAGATATTTGGCTTTGTCGATGCCGTTTTTCACCACGAAGTCCAGCACCAGCTGGTCGGTATTCAGGCGATTACGTTCGACGTGAATCGCACGGAACAGCTTTTCGTGCATGCCGTTACCCAGCGCATTCATGGCTTCCAGCGTGTAGAAAGCCTTGGCCTGCGCATCTTCACCGAGGTGCATGCGGCGGAACACGATCTTGTCGCCCTGCTTTTTCACCCAGTCGGCCAGTGGCACGTCCAGCGCGTTGCAATGCGGGCAGTGGTACATAAACACTTCCAGTACTTCGACTTTCTTGCCCGTGTCCGGGCGGCTAGGCGCGTTCACGGTATTGTAGTCCAGACCGTCTTTGAAATCGGCCGCATAGGCGCCGCTGGCAGCCGCCATGAAGGCAGCAGTGGCTAACAGGGGACGCAGAAAGCTCAGGAAACGCATAGTAGTCCTTGTTCAAGATAGGTGGCAAACGCGGGGAGATTACCACCTTTTTCTCTGCGCGCAAATTAACTGAAGATTAAGGCTTGCTGGCGGGGCGGCGCTGGCGCGCCGTTTCCAGTTTTTCGCACAGCACGGCAATGCCATCGGCGATGCGCGGGGTGGCGCGCACCAGCAGTTCGCTATCAAGCATGAACAGATTGCCGCGCCTGACAGCCTCCAGCGCCGTGACTTTGCGCCAGATCTGGATGCCCGCTTCGGCATCGTGGCGCTGGCCGCCGATGATGGCTTCGGGATTAGCCTTCAGCACCGCTTCGCTGCTCACATTCGGTGCCGGCACGCGCTCATCGGCAAACACATTCTGGCCGCCGCAGACGCGCATGGCGTCGCTGGCGATATGCTCGCCGTTCAGGGTGTAGATGGGCTTTTCCCAGATCTGGTAGAACACCCGCACCACCGGTCTGGCTGCATAACGGGTGCTCAGCGCGGCAATCTTCTGGCGGTAATCCTGCGCTGCGGCCTGCGCCACCGCGTCGGTGCCCATCAGCTGGCCGAGCCGGGTCAGGCTGGTAGCAACCTGCTCCAGTTTTTTCGGTTCGCTGTAGAACACCGGCACGCCGAGACTTTTCAGCTGTTCGATCTGGCGTGCCGTGTTCCCGCTCTGCCACACCACCAGCAGATCTGGCCGCAGTGCCAGCACCCGCTCCAGATCGATCTGCGCATCGCTACCGATCAGTGGCAGGCGCTTGGCTGCTTCCGGATAATCACTGAAGTTCATCGCGCCCACTACCCGCTCGCCGCCGCCAGCGGCAAACAGCAGCTCCGTAATGTGCGGTGCCATGGCAATCACGCGCTGGGCTGGTTTGGCCAGCGTGACGGTATTACCGGCATCGTCACGCACGGTGATGGCCGCCTGCGCGGCGCCAGCGGCCAGCAGGCCGGCCATGGCACCCAGCAGCGCCAGCTTGCGGAAGTAAGCGCGAGTCTTCATGGCTTAGCTCAGAAGCTGTAGCGCGCCGACAGCTTGAACTGGCGGCCATCGGCCGGATAGATCGCGCTGTTGCAGCCAAACGCTTGCGAGTAGTAGTGCTTGTCCGTCAGGTTCAAGCCCTGCAGCGCCACTTCCCACTGGCCGTAGGTACGCGCATAACGGGCGTCCAGCGTGGTGTAGCTGGGAATGCGGGCACTGCACTGATTGGCGAAGTCATTACCGAAGCGCTGGTTATCCACCCACTGCGCGCCCAGATCGGCCGTCTGGCCGCTGGCTGGCGTCCAGCTGATCCGTGCGCTCAGCGTATTCTTCGGCACCAGTACCATCTGCTTGCCATGATTACTGCCTTCGGTAAAGCGGGCATCCACATACTGGTAGTGACCGTTTAACGTCCAGTCAGCGTTGATGCGCTGTTCGGCATCAAGCTCGAAGCCTTCACGGCGGGTCGGCGCCAGATTGACGTTGGCGTAGACGCTAGGGTTGTAGAAGATTTCGTTGGTCAGCTGATGGCGGAACACCCGCGCTGTCAGTTTCTGCAGCGCGCTGGCATAGCTGACGCCCAGTTCCAGATCATGCGACTGCTGTGGCGCCAGTGGCTGATTATTCGTCTGCGGATAAGCATTTTCGTCCGAGGTAGCCAGACGGTAGCTCTGGCCAGCCTTGCCGAATACCGTGGTGTGCGCCAGCGGCATATAGCTGGCCTGTAGTTCCCAAGCATTCACTGCCTGCACGGCACTGTAGGCCGTACTGCCGTAGCCAAACGGATCGCGGAAGTTCTTATCGAACAGTTCGCGCCGTACACCCGCCGAAAGACGGCCCTGATGGGCTGCATCGAAGCGCAGTTCATCGCGCAGATAGATGGCCTTGGCGTGCTGATTGGCGTCCGCCGAACTGCCGCCGGTGGCAACGCGGGTCCAGTACGTCATATCGATACCGGCAACCGTTTCGTTAAGCAGACCAGCCACATGGCCCAGATGGCGCACACGTGGCGAGAACTGGGTCTGCTTGCTCTCGTAATCCGTCACCGAAGGGTAGTCGCCAAAATAGCTGGCCTTGCTGTGCTTCTTACGGTAGGACAGATCGGCCGCCAGATCATACGCGCCGATGCGGCGCTGACCGAACACGGTCAGGCGGTCGCTATCGAGGCTGGCCGCATTGTCCGGCGTGCTGGCCAGACGGGGATTGCTGGCAAACTGACTGGCCTTCAGCGAACCGGGCAAGCCCATATCCTGACGCGCGCCTTCGTAGCGGAAACCGGCACGGCCAGCATCGCTGAACCACTGTGCGCCACCGGCGAACTGGGTCTGCTTGAATTCGTTGTTGTTACGGTAGTTGTCGGTGCGCTGGGTATCGAGCGTGGCATCGGCTGCGAAACCTTCCCATGCATGTGCGCCGGACAGGCGCAGCTCACCTGCGCCGAACTGGCCGCCTTCCACAAACATGCTGCCACGACGGCTGAACTTCACCGGACGGCGCGTAACGATGTTGATCACGCCACCGGTAGCACCATCACCGTACAGCACACTGGCGCCGCCACGGGTGATCTCGATGCGTTCCACGCTATCGATAGGAATAGTGGACAGAATGGCGTTACTCAGTTCATTTTCCGACAGGCGCACGCCATCCAGCACGATCACCATGTTCTGGCTACTGTTCGTGCCGAAGCCGCGCAGGTCCAGACTGAAATCAGGGCTACCATCGAGGCTCTGGCGACCATACACGCCGCCAATTTTGCGGATTGCCGAATTAACGTCATTAACGCCAGCACGCTGGATATCTTCCGACTGGATCACAATCGCGCCGATGGGCGGCAGGGCTGCATCGGCATCAAAACGGGCGCCGGTGACGACGACGGGGGCCAGCGCTTGAGCCAATTGCGCCATTTGTGCCGTTTGCGCGGCGACTTCCTGTGCCAGAACGGTCAGCGGGGTTACGGAGGTAAAGCAGAGAGCTACGGCTGCAGCGAGCCGGCGTGGACGGAAAACTGACATGACATTCATTTTCAAAAGAGACATCCGCCTGCGTCCCCGCAAGCTGGAAGTGTACGGAAGTGGCGCCGGCTATGCCTGCGCCCTTCCCCCTGTCTGGCCGGTATCCGGGCTGGCATGGCGCGCGTTGCGTCATGCGTTACCGTTGCGGGGGCAGCACACTTTAGCCGCCGCGCTGACAAGCGCGCACGACCCTGTGTTTCCCGTTTAACTGCCAGCGCGAACACGCTGGCAAGCACCAAAACCCGCGCATTATACGCGTCTACGCGCATCTGGACGGTTTTACCGCTGGCGCGCGACCCTATCGGTGTGGCAGCAGCAGCCGTTCGATTAACTATTTAGATCGAATCTATCGACATTTCATGGATTGATAAGGTGGGCAGCCGTCCTTATAGTTATGGGCATCATTCCCACGGAGTTTGCACATGTCTACCTTGCCTACCTATTTTCTGTCCCACGGCGGCGGCCCCTGGCCGTTCATGATGGATCAGGTCGGGCATCTGTATGCCAAGCTCGATGCGTCGCTGCGCGCCCTGCCGTCCGAACTGCCGGCAAGGCCGAAAGCGCTGCTGGTCATTACCGCCCACTGGGAGGGGCGCCAGTTCATGCTGTCGTCGTCGGCCCAGCCGCCGATGATCTACGACTACGGTGGCTTCCCGCCGCACACCTACCAAGTGCAGTATCCGGCACCGGGCGATCCGGCACTGGCCGCGCAGGTCAAGCAGCTGCTCGATGCGGGCGGCTTCCCTGCCGTGCTGGATGAGCAGCGCGGCTTCGATCACGGCACGTTCAGCGCCCTGTATCCGGCCTATCCGCAGGCCGACATGCCCATCGTCCAGCTCTCGCTGCGCCACGATCTCGATCCGCTGGCGCACCTGCAGGTGGGCCGTTTGCTGGCACCGCTGCGCGAACAGGGTGTGCTGATCGTCGGTAGTGGCCTGAGCTTCCACAATCTGCGCGCCTTTAACGCACAGGGCGCCGCTGCTGCGCGCGCCTTCGACGACTGGCTGCGCAGCGCCATGGCCCTGCCGCCAACCGAACGCACCGCGGCCCTGCTGGAGTGGGAAACAGCACCGGCTGCCCGCATGGCGCACCCGCGCGAGGAACACCTGCTGCCGCTGATGGTGGTGGTAGGCGCAGCCGAGCAGGATAACGCCAGCGTGCCGTATCACGAAGACGCCTTCATGGGCGCGCTAGCCGTCAGCAGCTTCCGCTTCGGTTGATCGCTCGCCGAACGCTGCATGCGATGCTGAACACCGCACCACATTAAGTGCGCAAGCAAGTTGTGACAGTTGGTGTATTTTGACTCCCTAGCGCTGGTGTAGACTGCGCCACTTTCGCAGTCTAGGCTGGCGCGGATAGCCGCTAGCTTTTTAATCAGGGAGTTGTATGTCGAATGTTCGCACTTTTTTGAGCGGTGCTACCGCGATGGCAGCAGCAATTGCGGCGGTAGTCGCTTTGACTGGCGCCACCAATCCCGGCCGTAACGCCAGCTTTGATGAAATTACCGTAGGCCGCATCAATATCGTCGAACCAGACGGCACCAAACGCATCATTTTGTCGAACAAGGCACAATTCCCCGGGGACTTCCAGCAAGGTAAAGAAGGCGCTCGCCCAGATCGCAGGTCATTCGCTGGCATGCTGTTCATTAACGAGGAAGGCACGGAAAACGGTGGTCTGATCCAGAAGGGCAGCATCAGTGCTGACGGCAAAATTTCATCGGGCTTATCGCTCACATTTGATCGCTTCCGGCAGGATCAGACGCTGCAGTTACTCAACAATGACAGCGCCAATTATCAGATGACGGGGCTGAAAATCAACGATGTTCCCAGCTATACCATCACCTCGATGGACGACGTGAAACGCTTTGGCGAAGAGAGCAAAAAACTCAGCGACGTTGAGCAGCGTAGCTACTGGAAAAATCTGGTAGAAAGCGGTCGTCTCAGCCAGAACCGTATATGGCTGGGCAATACCGGGGACAAGGGGGCGGCATTACAACTCAAGGATGCGGAAGGCCGGATACGTATGCAGCTGCTGGTCAGCGCCAACGGCAAGGCCGAAATCCGTATGCTGGACGAGCAGGGCAAAGTCCGTAAGTCCATCACGCCAGACTCGGTAGAATAAACCCATAAAGAAGGATGTCCGCGAGGTTCGTGCGGCCAGCCATAGCCCGGAATCACCGCACTACTTAACGCGAGAATGATATGAAACGGAATGTGCGCAACTTTGCTATGGCCATGCTGGGCGGCCTATGCGGTAACGTGATTTATGTCCACACGCTGGGCGACCCCACCAACTATCACTGGGGCCGCAGCCTGGTGTTCTCCTGCTTTATGGCGACCACACTGGTCGCCCTGCAGATCTACCGTCAGCGCAAAAGCTGACCGGACGCCTTAGGTACCGCGCTTGCCGCGCGCGGCCTTCTCGGCTTTTTCCGCTTCCTTGGCGGCCTTTTCAGCCAGACGGGCCGCTTCGGCGGCGGCAAACTGTTCGAGGCGTAAGGCGCGGCTAGCCGGCGTCTCCAGCGAGATACGGCCTAGCGCACCGCTGCGGTAGTCGCCGAGGAAGACGTGCGAGGCTTTTTCGAAATCCAGATCGCCACCCTTCTGGCGGAAACCGCGCCGCGCGGCGATGCCTTCCACCACGGCGATGCCGTCCATGCTCTCGATATCCTTGAAACCGTAGCGCGCTACCAGCAGCTGCGGGTAGGACTGCAGCAGTTCGTCGGCCAGGAACACGGCCACTTCTTCTTCGATCACGGCATTGGTGCCGACGGCATGGCTGGCGGCCAGCATCAGGCCATCGCTAGGCATGGCGATCTTCGGCCACAGCATGCCGGGCGTATCGACCAGGATGGTGTTCTTATCCAGATACAGCTTCTGTTGCTGTTTTGTCACAGCCGGCTCGTCGCCCACTTTGGCCACGCGCTTCTTCAGCAGCGCATTCATCAGGGTGGATTTGCCCACGTTAGGAATCCCCATGATCATGATGCGCAGCGGCTTGGTCGGCACGCCGCGGTGCGGCGCCAGTGCGCGCGCCAGTTCGGGAATGCGCGCCACGTCGGCCGGCTTCTTGGTGGTCATGGCATACGCGCTCACGCCTTCCTGCGCGTTGTAATAGGCCACCCACGCGGCCGTGGCGGCAGGATCGGCCAGATCGACCTTGTTGATGATCTTCAGGCACGGACGCTGGCGGAATTTGCGCAGCTCTAGCACCATGGGGTTGGTGCTGGCCTCGGGCAGCCGCGCATCGACCACCTCGATCACCAGATCGGTGTTCTCCATCTGCTCGGCCGCTTTCTTCTTGGCGGCGTTCATATGCCCAGGGAACCATTGTATCGACATGCTCTGACCTTCTAAAACGTTCTGACAATCCGCTATTTTACCTGCTGAGCCGCGCGGCTTTCGGATATGATGGGTCGCTTTTGCTGTTTCTAACCATATCTACAATATTTATTTTTCGACCGGAGTGCTGAAGATGAGCATAGCTGCACCGTCCAATCCGAAGGAAATCACCCTGCGTGGCATCATCCTGGGGATACTGATTACACTGGTATTCACCGCCGCACAGGTGTATCTGGGCCTGAAAGTGGGCCTGACCTTCGCTACCTCGATTCCTGCCGCCGTGATTTCCATGGCGCTGCTGAGCGCCTTCAAGGACGCCACCATACAGGAAAATAACATCGTCCAGACCATCGCTTCGGCCGCCGGCACACTGGCTTCCGTGATCTTCGTGCTGCCCGGCCTGATCATGATAGGCTGGTGGTCGGAAGTGCCGTTCTGGCCTGTGTTCGGCGCCTGCGCCGTGGGCGGCGTGCTCGGTGTGATGTACACCATGCCGCTGCGCCGCGCCCTCGTGTCGCAATCCGATCTGCCCTACCCTGAAGGCGTGGCTGCGGCCGAGGTGCTGAAAGTGGGCATGGCCTCGCGCTCGGGCGCCGAGGAAGGCAAAGCCGGCCTGTGGGCCGTGATCTGGGGCAGTCTGGCTTCGGCAGCCTATGCTGCGGGCGGCGCCATCAAATTCATGGCAGCCGAAATGTCGCTCTACTTCCGTACCGGCAGCGGTGCCACCGGCATCGGCGCTTCCAGCTCGCTGGCCCTGATCGGCGCCGGCCACCTGATGGGCATTACCGTCGGCATCGCCATGCTGGCCGGTCTGATCATCGCCTGGGGCATCATGGTGCCGCTGATGACCAGCCTGACGCCTGCCGCAGCCGGCATGGATGCCAGCGCCCATGCGCTGAGCATCTGGTCCAAAGAAGTGCGCATGATGGGCGCCGGCGTGATCGGTCTGGCCGCTATCGTCACGCTGGCCGGTCTGGCCAAGCCTATCTACAGCGGCCTGAAATCGGCCATGGAAACTGCACGCAAAGCCAAACAGGCCGGCGTGGCGCTGGACCGTACCGAGCAGGATCTGCCCATCTTCATCGTCGGCCTGATTACCCTGATCTCCATGGTGCCAGCCGGCTGGCTGCTGGCCAGCTTCCTGGACGGTACTACCATCGCCAGCCTGAGCGTGCCGCTGGTAGCTGTCGGCATCGGCTACATTCTGATCGCCGGCATGTTTGCTGCCGCCGTATGCGGCTACATGGCAGGTCTGATCGGTTCCTCCAATTCCCCCGTATCGGGCATCGCGATTCTGACCATCCTCGGTGCTGCACTCAGCGTGGGCATGGTAGGCCGCGGCATCCTCGGCCCGAACACGGCACAGGCACTGATCGCCTTCGCCCTGTTCGTCACCACCGTGGTGCTGGCCGTGGCCGTGATCGGCAACGACAATCTGCAGGATCTGAAAACGGGCCAGCTGGTCGATGCCACGCCATGGAAACAGCAGGTGGGCCTGCTGATCGGCGTGGTGGCCGGTTCCTGCGTGGTGCCACCCGTGCTGGAACTGCTCAACCACGCCAACGGCTTCGTCGGCGCGGCCAACACCCATGCCATCTCCGACCAGCCGCTGGCCGCACCGCAAGCGCTGCTGATCTCGACGCTGGCCAATGGCGTCATCGGCGGCAATCTGCAATGGAATCTGCTGGGCTACGGCGCGCTGGTCGGCCTGCTGCTGGTGCTGATTAACTTCGCTCTGAAAAAAACCAGCAACAACAAATACAGCCTGCCACCGCTGGGCGTGGGGCTGGCCATCTACCTGCCCAGCGCAGTGATTACGCCGGTGGTGATCGGCGCGATTACCGGCTACCTGTTCGAACGCGCGATGGAACGCAAGACGGGCGGCGAAACCGCCAAGCGTCTGGGGGTGCTGATCATGTCCGGCTTCATCGTTGGCGAAAGCCTGTTCAATGTGGCACTGGCCGGCCTGATCGTGCTATCCGGTAAAGGCGAGCCGCTGGCTATCGCCAACAGCCTCAATGAATCGAACACCATGATCATTGCCCTGTTGGTGGGCAGCGCGCTGGTATGGAACTTGTACCGCTGGTCGGCCCGTCAAGGGGCGCGTATCGTCAACTAGATCTCGGCCAGCGCCTTGAGGTGCGCTACTACGCTGCGGCCCAGTGCCGACAGGTTGTAGCCACCTTCAAGGCAGCTGACGATGCGGCCTTGCGCATGCTGGCGCGCTACCGCCATGATCTGCTGCGTGATCCACGCATAGTCTTCTTCCACCAGTCCCATGCCGCCGATTTCATCTTCACGGTGCGCATCGAATCCCGCCGAAATAAAAATCATCTCCGGCCTGAAGGCCTGCAACGCCGGCAGCCAGTGTTCCAGCACTACCTTGCGCACTTCCTCGCCACCGGAACGTGCCGGTAGCGGCACATTCACCAGATTCGGCGTGATCGGCTCCGGCTCCGTGTAGGGGTAGAACGGATGCTGGAAGAAGCTCACCATCAGCGCACGCGGCTCGTTGCGCAACGCTTCTTCCGTGCCATTGCCATGATGAACATCGAAATCCACTACGGCCACCCGCGCCAGCCCGCGCACGTCCAGCGCATGCTTGGCCGCGATGGCGACGTTGTTGAACAGACAGAAGCCCATCGGCTCGATCGGCCGCGCGTGGTGGCCGGGCGGGCGGATCGCGCAGAAGGCATTCTCGATCTCGCCATCGATTACCGCGTCCGTGGCCGCCACGGCCGCACCGGCGGCGCGCTGGGCTGCGGCCCAGCTGTAGTGGTTTAAGGTGGTGTCGCCATCGATGGGATAGGTGTCGCCTTCGGCCGGCACATTGTCGCGCACGATAGCGATGGCGTTGCGGCTGTGATTGCGTTCCAGATCGCTCAGCGCCACCAGCGGCGCCTCGCGGTGCTGGAACAGATCGTTCACATGAGCGCTAATAAGCTGATCGGCGATGGCCTGCAGGCGCGCCGGAGATTCGGGGTGCCAGTCGCCCATATCGTGCCGGGCGCAATCGGGATGGCTGTAAATGGCTGTGGTCATATCGCGTACTTCTACTGGTATCGCCCAATTTACCATAGAAGCCACAAAGTCATACTTGCCAGATTGTCTCAATGGACAATAAATCAATTGACTAATATGATTATCAAATAATAAATCATATCATTAAAGGTCCCCATGCGTCGTACCGTTTTTCTGCCCCGCCTAGCTCTCATTGCCGCCCTGTTCAGCCCCGCCCTGCAGGCCGCTACAGCCAGCCTGCCGCCCGTTGCGGCCTTTTTCAACGGCGCCGAAATCAGCAATGTCACGCTGTCGCCCAAAGGCGGCTATGTGGCCAGCACCATGGCGCTCAGCGATGGCACCCAGGCACTGGTGATCCGCGAAACCGCCGATCCCACCAAGCTCAAAGTCATCACCCGCAATGCGATGGATAACGCCCGAGTCACCAGCCTGCACTGGATTAACGAGCAGCGTATCGGCTTCACTGTAAAGAATATGCAGATCGAATTCGAGGGCAACTGGGATGAATTCGCCGTTGACCGTGATGGCGAGCGACGCGTCCACCTGATCGCCGGTAACTGGGGCCACCAGCAGGAAAGCATAGGTTCGCGCTTCACCAACCGCACGCTGACAGCCGAATACGGCTTCTTCGACACGGCCCACGATGGTTCGGACGACATACTGGTGGAGAAGTATGTCTGGAACCATACCGACCGCGCGCCCGACCATTCGCGCCTGTACCGCCTCAACACCCGCACCCAGATTTTGCGCAGCGCTTTCGAAGGCCCCCAGCCGGAAGCCGTCAAGGACTGGATCACCGATAGCAAAGATGTACCGCGCGTGGTATCGAGCATGGTCAAAGGCCGCTGCATCAGCTATTTCCGCAATCCTGAAGACACCCAGTGGAAAGAACTGAACAACGGTGTGTGCTTTACCGACCAGCGCTTCCAGCCCCTATTTTTCGATGGCGCCAATACGCTATTCGTACGTGCCAACTACAAGAACTACGGTGCCCTGTTTCGTTACGACCTGAAGGCCATGAAGATGGACGACGAGCCTATCGTCGAAACACCGGGCTTCGATTTCCACGGCGCGCCGGAAATCGACCGCGCCACGGGCAAGCTGCTGGGCTTCCAGTTGCATACCGATGCCGGCACCACGGTCTGGCTAGATCCCAAGCTGAAGGCCGAACAGGCCAAGATCGATGCCGCCCTGCCCGGCACCATCAACACCGTGAGCTGCGCACAGGATTGCAGTGCCAGCCCGGTATTGCTGATCGCTGCCGTATCGGATCGCCAGCCGCTGCAATACATCCTGTACAACCGCAGTAGTGGCGCCATGATAGGTCTGGGCAGCACCCAGCCCAACATCACCAAGGCACAGGTAGGCGCGCGCAGCTTCCACCAGTACAAGGCACGCGATGGCCGCAGCATTCCAGTCTACGTCACCATGCCAGCCGGTAAACCGACTGGCCCGCAACCGGCCGTCGTGCTGGTGCATGGTGGTCCGCAGGCGCGCGGTTCGTCGTGGGAATGGGATAGCGAAGCAGCCTTCCTGTCCTCGCGCGGCTACGTCGTGATCCAGCCGGAATTCCGCGGCAGCACGGGCTTCGGCGCCGATCACTTCCGCGCCGGCTGGCGCCAGTGGGGCCTGAGCATGCAGGATGACTTGAGCGATGCGGCACAGTGGGCCATCCAGCAGGGCTGGGCCGACAGCCAGCGCATCGCCCTGATGGGCGCCAGCTACGGTGGCTATGCCACGCTGATGGGACTGATCAAGGAACCGCAACTGTTCCGCTGCGGCGTGGAATGGGCCGGTGTCACCGACATCAATCTGATGTTCAGTTCCAGCGAATCGGATATGCCGGAAGAGTGGCTGGGCTATGGCGCACGCCAGCTGATCGGCGATCCGGAGAAAAATGCCGAGCAATTCCGCCACACGTCCCCGCTGCTGCGCGCCGCCGAACTGAAACAGCCGCTGCTGATGGCGCACGGTGCGCAGGACCGCCGCGTACCGCCCGAACATGCGCGCAAATTTGCCGACGCCGTCAAAGCCGGCAATCCCAACGTCAGCTACCTGATGTACAACAACGAGGGCCATGGCTGGCGTCACTCGGAAAACAATATCGACTTCTGGAGCAAGGTCGAAGTCTTCCTCGACAAAAATCTCAAGCACGCCGACTAAGGCGAACCGCACTGGTATCGCTGGCACGCGTTCTCGCTTAGAATCAGGGCAGAACAACCGTCCATCGATACCATGCACCAGCAACTGCAAGCCGTCGCCCGTCAGGTTGGCACTGTCATCGTCGGCAAAGACCCGCAAATCCGTCTGGCCCTGACCTGCCTGCTGGCCGGCGGCCACCTGCTGATCGAAGACTTGCCCGGCGTAGGCAAGACCACGCTGGCGCATGCGCTGGCCCTGTCGCTGGGGCTGCAGTTCAACCGCCTGCAATTTACCAGCGACCTGCTGCCGGCCGACGTCAACGGCATCGCCATCTACCAGCGCGAACAGGGCGCCTTCGTATTCCATCCGGGACCGATCTTCACGCAGGTGCTGCTGGCCGATGAAATCAACCGCGCCACACCCAAGGCCCAATCCGGCCTGCTGGAAGCCATGGCCGAACAGCAGGTCAGCAGCGACGGTGTGACGCGGCCCCTGCCCGCACCGTTCTTCGTCATCGCCACCCAAAATCCCGGCCACCAGATCGGCACCTACCCGCTGCCGGAATCGCAGCTGGACCGCTTCCTCATGTGCCTCTCGCTGGGCTATCCCGACGCAGCCGCCGAACGCGCCCTGCTGATGGGCGAAGACCGCCGCCAGTTGCTGCGCACGTTGCAGCCGCAGATGCAGCCGGCCGCGCTACTCGCGGCCCAGCAGGCGGTACGCGGTATTCACGCTGCGCCCGCCCTGATCGATTACGTGCAGGCGCTGGCCGCCACCTCGCGCAACCGGCCGTGGTGTGCCGAAGGCCTGAGCCCCCGTGCCGCCATCGCCCTGCTGCATGCTGCGCGCGCGTGGGCCCTGCTGGATGGGCGTGACCACGTGCTACCGGAAGACGTGCAAGCCGTGCTGGTAGCCGTCTGCGCCCACCGCCTGCGGCCCTTGCCGGCAGCGCCAGGCGGCGCCCGTACCGGCGCCGAACTGGTGCAACTGCTGCTGAAATCCGTTCCCGTCTGACGGCGATGAAAGCGCTTCTGCAGCGATTGCGCAGCGCAGTGCAGGCCCGCTGGCTGTACCATCTGGGCGGGCCGGCTGCCAGCAGCATGACGCTGAGCATGCGCCGCATCTACATCGTCCCCACCCGCGCCGGCCTGCAATGTAGCGGGCTACTGCTACTGATGCTGGCCGGTTCGCTTAACTACAACCTCGGGCTGGGCTATGCACTGACCTTCCTGCTGGGCGCCTGCGTGCTGGCCGACATGGTGGCCACAGCGCGCAATCTGGCCGGCCTGACACTCACACCCGGCCGCGCCATGCCCGTCTTTGCCGGTGCAGCGGCCAGCTTCCAGATCGAATTGACGCCTGCCGCCGGCCGCCAGCACTACGCGCTGTGGCTGGGATTTCAGGCCGATGGCACCAGCATGGTTCCATGCGACCTAGGCGGCGCGAGCCAGCTACCCGCCGCCAGCGTAGTGGTGCATGCCGCCACCAGCGCGCGGGGCTGGCAGGCGGCCGGCCGCATCCGGCTGGTGACGCGCTTCCCGCTCGGCCTGTTCCGCGCATGGAGCTACTGGCAGCCAGCGCAGAAGGTACTGGTTTATCCCGCCCCCGAATACCCGCCCATGCCCCTGCCCACCAGCGCCAGCGGCACCCGCAATGGCAGCCAACATCGCCACAATCTGAGCGACAACGACCACTTTGCGGGTCTGCGCGACTACCGCCCCGGCGACAGCCCGCGCCATCTGGCATGGCGCCAGATCGCCCGCCATGCCAGCGCGGACCACGCCGCACTGCTGGCGCGCCAGTTTGACGGTGGTGCAGCCGGTGCCCTGCACTTCGATCTGGCCCAGCTACCATCCCAGCTAACACTGGAACAGAAATTATCGCGCCTATGCGCATGGGTACTCGCAGCAGAAGCCTGCGCTCTGCCGTACAGCCTGCAACTAGGCCAGCAGCAGATCGCTCAGTCGCTGGGGCCGGCGCAGCAACATGACTGCCTGCGCGCGCTGGCGCTGTATCAGGCCGGGGCAGTCCCGGCCCAGCCCCATGCGGCACCCGCAGATGTGACGCCAGCAGATCAGGCGCGACCAGCGGAGGCACATTCATGAAGGGACGGCTGTTACGCTACACGCGCGAGCAGCAGGACACCCTGCTATTGCTGCTGGCAGCACTGGCGGTATTGGTGCCGCATACCCAGCACCTGCCGTGGTGGATCAGCCTGACCATCGCCGCCACGCTGCTGTGGCGCACCTTACTCACCTGCGCCGGCTGGCGTTTGCCCCCCATCTGGCTATTGTTACCGATCGCGCTAGCCGCCATGGCTGGCGTGCGCGCGGAATTCCACAGCTGGCTAGGACGCGATAGCGGGGTCGCCATGCTAACCCTGCTGCTGGGCTTCAAAACACTGGAAATGCATGCGCGACGTGATGTAATGGTGGTGATCTTCCTGTGCCATTTCGTCTTACTCAGTAATTACTTCTACAACCAGTCCATGCTGATGGCGCTGCATACAGTACTGGCGCTGGTACTGATCCTCACGGCCCAGCTCTCGTTCCAGTATGGCGCACAGCAGCCAGCGCTGCGCCAGCGCATGACACTGGTGCTGCGCCTGCTGCTATTCGCCGCACCGCTGGCACTACTGCTGTTTCTCGGCTTCCCCCGCATCAGCGGGCCACTCTGGGGCCTGCCCGGAGCCAGCGCCGCCGGTAGCTCCGGCCTGTCCGACAGCATGGCGCCGGGCAGCATCGCCGCACTGGCACGCTCCGATGCGCTGGCCTTCCGTGTGCGTTTCGAGGGCGCCCACCCTTCACCTTCGCAGCTGTATTGGCGCAGCATCGTACTGGGCGACTACGATGGCCGCCGCTGGACCCGCGTCGCGGCAAAGCCAGCATGGCAGCGCGCCGACATCGATATCGCAACGCGTGGCCCAGCGCTGCCCTACGAACTCACGCTGGAAGTACAGCAGCACCGCTACCTGCCTGCACTGGAACTGAGCGGGCCGCAGTTACAACTGCCCGGCCATGCCGTACGCGACACGGACGAAATGGAATTCCTCACTACCAGCGCCCCGTCAGAACGACTACGCTACCGCAGCAGCGCATGGCTGGACTACCGCCTGCAGGACGGGGCTAGTCGCGCCACCCTGCAGCGCTGGCTGGAACTACCGGCAGGCTTCAATCCGCGCACGCTGGCACTGGCGGCAGGTTTATCGGCCGACCATGCGGCAACGCCCGTGCTGGTGCAGCGCCTACTGCGTACGCTAGGCACAGGCGGCTACAGCTACACCCTCGAACCGCCGCTGCTGGGACGCCACGCCGTCGACGAATTCCTGTTCGATAGCAAAGCCGGCTTCTGCGAACACTACGCGGGCGCTTTCGTGTTCGCGCTGCGTGCCATGGGCGTACCGGCACGCGTGGTCACAGGCTATCAGGGTGGCGAACTGAATCCCATCGATGGCATGCTGAGCGTGCGCCAGTCCGATGCCCACGCCTGGGCCGAATACTGGCAGGCCGGTAGCGGCTGGCTACGGGCTGATCCCACGGCGGCCGTGGCGCCGCAACGCCTGCAAGGCGCGACACCGGCCGACGCCAGCCAGCAAGGCGCCACGCCACTGCTGCAAGCTCTACGCGGCGAAGCCGCAACATTGCTCGCCACGCTGCACTTCCAGTTAGCAGCAGTGAATAGCCAGTGGAACCAGTGGGTGCTGGATTACAGCCCCGAACGCCAGCAAGCGCTGCTGCAATCTGCAGCACAAACTGCAGCTCAGACTGCGGCACAGCCGCAGCGCTTAATTCAAACATGGCAGACATGGGGCTTTGGCGCTGGCGCGCTGGGCGCAGCAATGCTACTGTGTGGGCTGTTATGGTGGCGCCGCCAGCGCCAGCGCGATCCGCTGCAGCAGCTGTACCAGCAATTCTGTCGCCAGCAGGCGCGCCACGGCTTCGTCCGCGCACCGCAGGAAGGACCACAGGACTATGCGCTGCGGCTGCGGACACGCCCGTCCAGCGCTGCGCAGCAAGCCGCGCTGCAAGAATTTTTAAAGCTTTACAGCCGTCTGCGCTATGGCGCCGATCGCCCCGAATCACGTACTGCATCGCTTGCGATGCTAAGGAAATTGTTAGTTCTATGTCGATAAAGCCGTTGATCACCGCCCTGCTGCTGGCCACCCTGCTGGGCAATGCCTGCGCAACCCCCACCCAGCACAAGACCAGCAAGGCCAGCAAAGCTGCCGCGCACAAGAAAAAGACCGTCAAGAAGAAAGCCCCTGCCGTCGATTACGAAGGCGAGTTCGTCAACTTCGGCGACTGGAAAGAAGTCAGCAGCTTCCTCGATGACGTGGCCGTACGCAATCACTGGGACCGCGCGGAACTCAGCAACCTGATGGGGCAAGTACGCTTTGTCGATTCCGCCGTCCAGCTGATCAAACCTGCACCGCCGGGCAAGCCGAAAAACTGGCAAGCCTATAGCAAGCTGTTTATCGAACCCGTACGCATCAACGCCGGTCTGAAATTCTGGGGCGAAAACAGCGCCGCGCTGGAACGGGCCGAAGCGCAGTATGGCGTGCCAGCCGAAGTGATCGTTGGCATCATCGGCGTAGAAACCGTGTATGGCCGCAACACAGGACGCTTCCGCGTACTCGATGCGCTGACCACGCTGGCCTTCGCCTATCCGGAAACGCCCACCCGCAACGAGCGCATGGCCTTCTTCCGGCGCGAACTGGAAGCAGCGCTGCAATATGCGCGCAAAAATAATCTCGATCCGCTCAGCCTGCGCGGCTCGTTTGCCGGCGCCATCGGCATGCCCCAGTTCATGCCGAATAGCGTGATGAAATTCGCCGTCGACTTCGATGGTGATGGCCAGATCGATCTGCTCAACTCGCCCACCGATGCCATCGGCAGTGTTGCCGCCTTCCTCGTTGCGCATGGCTGGCAGCGCGAACTCAATGGCGCCATCGTCTACCCTGCCGCTGTCGCCCCGCACCTGCAATGGGAACGCATGCTGAATCAGGGGCTGGTGGCCAGTTATAGCTGGAATGAACTGAAAGTCGCTGGCGTCAGCACCGAACCTGCGCCACCGGACCACACAAAATATGGACTGGTGGACTTGCAAAATGGCGCAGAGCCCACAGAATACTGGTTAGCAAACGGGAATTTCTTCGCCATCACCCAGTACAACCGCAGTTATTTCTATGCGATGTCGGTGCTGGAACTGGGCCGTGCCATCAAACAATTGCGCTAAAGAATGTAAAGAAGCGTAACGTTTCTTGGAATATGGTCTTGCCAACTGTATTGTTTAGTTGACACGAAGAAATTTTTTCGACAAACTTGCGGTAGTTGAGGAATATACCTACGCGGAACACAAGCTGATTGTTTTATAATTAAGCTTATGGATTCAATAATTGTGAGCGCAGCCAGCATAACATGAGGGCCGGTGTATAATTCTCACACAATGTTGCAGAGCGACAACAGTACCCAAACGCAGCGTGATTCTTGTTGCTTATGGGTATGAGTTAGGTACAATTGTGTATATATTATGAAAATTGTTATCCCGGAATCCGTCCGTGTGTGAATTCGTTCCTGGTAAGGAAGAACGTGAACGCAGCTAAGCGAGCTCCGAGTGTTGTACTTTGCAGGACAACTTTACAGAAGGAAAAAACGAAATCATGACAAACCAAGTCGGCATAGACATGAACAACGATGCGGATGGCGATGATCTGCTGCAGTACAATCCCAACCGCCTGCTGGATACCCTGATTGAAAACCTGCGCCTGAAAAACGACGCAGCACTGTCGCGCGCACTGGAAGTAGCGCCACCAGTCATCAGTAAAATCCGTCACCACCGTCTGCCAGTCGGTGCTTCGCTGCTGATCCGTATGCACGAAGTTAGCGACCTGAGCATTCGCGACCTGCGTTATCTGATGGGCGACCGTCGTAACAAGTTCCGCATCAGCGACAAGCAGTTCAAACCGAAAGAAGGCGAATCGGGCGGCGGCCAGAACTGATCGCCCCCTGCGTCCTGCAAACTAACCTCATCCCCGGCAACGGCGATGAGGTTTTTTGTTATCAGGCCGGGAACACGCCGGTGGACAGATAGCGGTCACCGCGATCGCAGACGATGAACACGATGGTGGCGTTCTCTACCGTCTGGGAAATGCGCAGGGCGATTTCGCACGCACCAGCAGCGGAGATACCGCAGAAGATGCCCTCTTCCGCGGCCAGCCGGCGCGCCATGCGTTCGGCCGCAGCCTGCGATACCGACTCCACCTGATCGACGCGGCTACGGTCATAGATTTTCGGCAGATAGGCTTCCGGCCATTTGCGGATGCCGGGGATGGACGAACCTTCTTCCGGTTCGGCGCCAATAATTTGCACGTTGGGATTCTGTTCCTTCAGGTAGCGCGACACGCCCATGATGGTACCCGTGGTGCCCATGGCGCTGACGAAATGAGTCACACGGCCTTCAGTATCGCGCCAGATTTCCGGCCCCGTGCCTTCGTAGTGAGCGCGCGCATTATCGCCGTTGGCAAACTGATCCAGAATGATGCCCTTGCCATCTTTCTGCAACTGCTCGGCCATATCACGCGCATATTCCATCCCGCCCGTCTTGGGCGTCAGCATGATCTGGGCGCCGTAAGCAGCCATGCTCTGGCGCCGTTCCACGCTCAGATTTTCCGGCATCAGCAGCAGCATCTTATAGCCGCGCAGCGCCGCCGCCATGGCCAGCGCGATGCCCGTATTGCCACTGGTCGCTTCGATCAGGGTATCGCCCGGCTTGATGTCGCCCCGTTCCTCGGCCCGCTTGAGCATGGACATGGCGGCGCGGTCCTTGACGGAGCCCGCGGGATTATTGCCTTCCAGCTTGCCCAGAATAATGTTGTTGCGCGCCTGCGCCTCCGCACCGGGCAGGTTGATCAATTGAACCAGCGGGGTATTGCCTATCGTATCTGCGAGGGTTTTATAAGCCATCTTGTTGTGTATTCGTGCCTAACCAAAACCCCATTTTAATCCCATAAGCCCCCGCCTTGCTTGAAACCCCGCCCCGTAACGAAGAAACTTGCACGATTCATGGCTGCTAGCAGGTTTTCCGAATTGCAAGCCTGCGCCATATACGAAAAACTCACGTCAAACAGCAACAGCCGTGGCTTTTATGCCGCCAGCGGCATGCAAGTTCGTACACCTGCCGCGCGGCTTCCGCTAGACTGGCAGCACCCCTCACACCACTTTCTGCGCAGGACTGCTATGCCCAACAATAGCCCGGAAATGCTGCCTGAACTGACTGCCGATGAACCCGTCTCTGGGCCCGGCATCGACCTCGACACCCGTCGCCACCAGATCTTCCCCACCCTGAGCGAAAGCGATGTGAAGCACATGCTGCGCTTCGGCACGGTGCGCCAGTTCGAGGATGGTGAGTGGATCTTCCGCGCTGGCCAGACCAGCTTCGGGCTGGTACTAGTATTGCAGGGCCAGATCGAAGTCAGCCGCTACGACGGGCTAGGCAATACCGCCCACATCACCTTCCATCAGGCCGGCCAGTTCGGCGGCGAGGTGGCGCAGTTGTCGGGCCGGCCATCGCTGGCCAATGGCCGCGCCGTGGGCGACACGGAAGTGCTGCTGATCCAGCCGGAATCGCTGCGCGCCCTGCTGATCGCCCATGCCGATCTGGGCGAGCGTATTGTGCGCGCGCTGATCCTGCGCCGCGTCGGCCTGCTGTCCCTGAATTCGGGCGGCCCGGTGCTGGTGGCGCCGCGCGGCCATGGCCGCCTGCATACGCTGCAAAGCTTCCTGTCTGCCAACGGCCATCCTTACGAAGTGCTAGACCCCGAACACAGTGCGCAGGCGGCCGCGCTGATGGCGCACTACCAGCCCAAGCCGGACGAGCTACCGCTGGTGGTCTGTCCCGACGGCGTGGTCAAACACAACCCCACCGTGGTCGACATCGGCCGCTGTCTGGGCATGCTGCCCCAGCTCGATAGCGACAAAGTATGGGATGTAATCATCGTCGGTGCCGGGCCGGCAGGCTTGGCAGCGGCCGTATATGCCGCCTCGGAAGGTTTGTCGGTACTGGTGCTGGAAACCCGCGCCTCGGGCGGGCAGGCGGCAGCCAGCGCCCGCATCGAAAACTTCCTCGGCTTCCCCACCGGAATCACGGGGCGCGCACTGGCCGGACGGGCCTACGTACAGACCCAGAAATTCGGCGTCGAGGTGGCCATCCCCGCACCGGCCGGACGGCTGCTGTGCGACACCTACCCGCTACAGGTGGAAATGTGCGGCAGCCTACAGCGCCTGCAGGCGCGCACCGTGGTGCTGTCGTGCGGGGCGCGCTATCGCCGCCCTTCGCTGGCCAATCTGCGCCAGTTCGAAGGCAAAGGGGTGTACTACTGGGCTTCGCCCATCGAAGGCCAGTTGTGCAAGAACGAACAGATCGTCCTCGTCGGCGGCGGCAATTCGGCCGGACAGGCAGCCGTATTTCTGTCTACCCAGGCCAAGCATGTGCACATGCTGATCCGCAAAGACAGCCTGGTCTCCACCATGTCCAGCTACCTGATCGAACGCATCGAAGCAACCCCCAACATCACCCTGCACACGCAAAGCGAAATCGTCGCACTGGAAGGCGACGACGACGGTTTGCGGCAAGTGCGGGTACGCCATGCGCCGAGCGCGCAGGAAACCGACTATCCAGTGTGTCGGGTATTCCTGTTCATCGGCGCCGATCCCAACACGGGCTGGCTAGCGGATTGCGGGGTGGACGTGGACCAGCATGGCTTCATCCGCACCGGCTTCGACGTCACCAAAGCCCAGTGCCGCGCCAACTTCAGCAACGGCGTCTATCCGCCCGATCTGCCGGCGCGGGCGGCACTGGAAACCAGCGTGCCGGGCGTGTTTGCGATCGGCGACGTAAGGGCCGGCTCCACCAAGCGCGTGGCTGCCGCCGTGGGCGAAGGCGCGGCCGTGGTGGCGCAGATTCACGCCTTCCTCGCCAACCTGCCGCTGACCAAGGCTTAACCGGGCGCGTTTTGCAGGCGCCACCAGGGCGACTAGTCTGTCGTCGGAGTGCGCGCCTGTATGCGGCGTAGCTGGGCTGCCTGGTAGGCGGCAAACGCGTCATTGAACAGGCAGCGGATCAAGGGGTCGTCCACCACATCGGCGTCCTCCGGTGCGCCGTGGATGCGCACGTACATCGACGTCAGCGATTCACCGAGCGCCAGACCGGCATATAGTTTGGCCAGCGGTATCTCGGTCTGCCACTGTGGCGTCGCGATACTGTCATCAAGTTCGATCTCGTCGCCATGGATACGGTAGCGGAACTGCTGTGCCCTGCCCGCGTGATCGAACACGCTCAATTGCCAGCCGCAGGCAGCGGCAAAATAGCTCTCCTCGGGCAGCTCCATCTCGCGATACTTATGCAGCAGCCCCTCGCGACAGAACGCCAGCGCCAGCGCCGTCTGTTCCGCAGTGAGCGTATCAAAGTGGCGTGCAATCTGCGCCGTCGGCGGCGGCACCAGATCCGGCTGATAATCGAAATCGACCTCCTGCTCGCCCACCGGTATCACCCACGGCAAAGGCGCCGCAGCCTGCAGTCCCTGCGCGCTCAGCTCGAAGCTGACAGAAGGGTTCATGCGTACCACCTGCGTATGCGGCAGCCACTGGGCCAGCGCCGCGGCAAACTGGCGATACGTCACCGGGAACATCGCATGGTTGTACCACGACCAAGGCTCCTGCACGAACTGGCAGGAACTGGGCACCACGTAGCGCGGCGCCAGCGCCTGCAGCTGCTGCGGCCATTCCTCGGGGAGCTGGTGCGGCGCGCGGCTGGCGCGGCTAGGCGCGATCACATCCACCTCGCGCATGGTCTGGAAAGGCCACAGCACCATATCCCACGGCGCATAGGGTGCCAATTGCTCCAGCGTATCCGGGTCCATCCACGCGTCGACCACATTGAGCACATTCAGACCTTCTGCGCGCACATGGAACATCGAATCGACATCGGCATCGAGTGCACGGCGGGGGATCACCTCGAACGGCCCGATGTGAACGGGCTGATCCACCTTGAGGGAACGCACATCGCGGAAACCCAGCTGACGGATCAGCTCGAACAACTCCTCGAAATGGCAGTACAGATAGATAGGCGTCGCACGATCGAGCAGTTCCAGACTCTCGAACGAACAGTGATCATCATGAAAATGCGAAATAAACACCGCATCGACCTGCAGCGCACGGACCTGGGCCAGATCGAAGCGCACGGCAGGAAAAGCGTAGCAGTTACGGCTAAACGGGTTCTCGAATACGGGATCGAAAACAATGCGCCGGCCAGCGCACTCAAACACATAGCCGGCATGCAGAATGCGGGAAATCTTCAGAGTCATTCCGCCATAGTAACAAATCCTAAACCCAATTCGCCATTCGGGGTCAGATCTGTCATTCGGACATCGACGGCACACTATTGAGGCTGCTCAATATTGAGCAATTTGGCAGTCAGCATGAAATGAGGAAGCGCTTGGTAAAGCTCGCATCACAAAACAAAGCAGCACGATTGATGCATCTCAATCGTGCTGCTTGAGTGTCCGAATGACAGATCTGACCCCGAAGTTAGGAAGTTACCGGAGGGGAACGGGATAGGTGGCGGGGCTGACGTTGCCGTCCTTGTCTACGGCCTGCACGCCGAAGTAGTAGTTGTCTTTCGATAGCGCCAGCGTGGCTTCGGTGGCTTTGCCGACGAAACGGCTGCCCTGCCAGTCAGCCGCGCCTGTTTCGCGCCAGACCACGCGGTAGCCGGCTAGATCCGGCTCGGCATTGGCTTGCCAGACCAGTTCGGTGTCGTTCTGTAGCTTGGAGGTGCGTACCTGCACCTTGGCCGGTGCCGCCGGCGCCAATGCCAGCGTGCCTAGCGCGGCCGCATTTACCCGCGCTACCTGCGCGATGTAGGCGTAGTCGTTGTACTGCGGCAGATCGCCTATCAGCACGCCGTTTTCGGTGCGGATATTCTGGTGCTGGTGGTTGAAGTCTTCCGCCGGTTCGGTAAACCGCAGCGCTGCGTAGCCCCGTTCGAGGAAGGGCATGTGGTCGCCGCCACGCAGATAGCGGTCGCGCCGCTGGATCACGTTGACTTTGAAGCCCGCTACATAGCGCTCGCCCGATTCCTTGACGGAGCGTGCCAGCTGGCGCGATAGCGAGTCGTTCTCGCCGCCCGTCTGGATCAGGGTGCGTACTACGTCGCTGTTTTCTTTCTGTACCGGTAGCCCTTCGGCAAACAGGCGCACCTGCTGGTTGTCGATCTTGCCGTGCTCGTCACGCGAACTGCCGATGATGTCGTTGGTGATCATGCCGGCGATGTTCAGATTTTTCTGTTTGGCCTGCTCGGCCCAGTGCGCCGCCCCCAGCAAGCCCTGCTCTTCCGCCGCCACCGTCATGAACACCAGCGTGGCGTCGAACTGATAACGCGCCATTACGCAGGCCATTTCCATCACGGCCGCCGTACCGGAGGCGTCATCGTTGGCGCCCGGTGCGTCGCCCGTTGCATCCATCACGTCGGTATTGCGCGAATCATAATGGCCACTGACCACATACATGCGCTCGCGCGAAGCATCTTGCGTGCCGGCCAGCGTAGCCACGACGTTGACGATTTCCGTGGGGCGGCTGATGCGCGCGGACACCGGCGCAATGTGGCTATCGAACGCCACCTGCAAGCGCCCACCTGCCGCAGCCCCACAGCGCTCCAGTTCGGCCTTGATCCAGCGCCGTGCCGCACCGATGCCTTCCGTCTCGGAAACCGTGTCCGACATGGTATGGCGGGTGCGGAAGCTCACCAGCTTGCGCACATAGCCTTCGATGCGCTGCGGCGATATCTGTTTGACGATCTGATCGATCTGGGCCTGATGGCGGCGCGTATCGGGGCCGGCATCGGCAGTGGCTGCCTGTGCAGCGTAATTAGTCATGGCAGCCAGCACGGCCACGCTCAGGGTCAGCGGTTTCAGGTACATCGATGGTCTCCGGGGAAGATATCCGGCTATCTTCTCACGTCACCGCACTGAATTTTCGCTCTGAAACAATTCTCAAACAAAAACCCGCAGCTTTGCGCTGCGGGCAAGGATCAAGCAACTAGCACTACCACGGCCTAAGCTTCATTTGCCCGCTGGCGCAGCCGGCGCCGATTTGTCGGCCTTGGCGGCCTTGCTGGTTTTGCTGGCCGGGGTGGCCACGGCCGGTGCACCTTCCATCGATTTGCCGTTCACCACCAGCCCCGCCGCCGACAGTTTGGCCGCATTCTTGCCGCCTATGCCTTTGACGCGCTGCTCCAGATCGGCCCAGTCCTTGAATTCACCCTTCTTGCGCTCGTCCAGTATAGCCTTGGTCTTGGCCGGACCTATGCCTTTGACGGCGTCCAGCGCGGCCGCATCGGCCTTGTTGACATCCACCTGCGCGAACGCAAAGCTCATGCTGGCCACCAGCGTGGCTACAGCCAGTATCAGTTTCCGCATCATGTCACTCTCCCATAGGTTGCAAGGGCGACCATCGCACCTTGAAGCCCCATAACGACAGGGCGCCAGCGCGGTTGACGCGCTGACGCCCTGGAAGACTACAGAAGCTGAGCTAGATCAAGCGGGGAACAGTTCCTCGCGCGTGACGGTGGCCGTGCCCAGTTTGCCAACCACGATGCCGCCGGCGCGATTGGCCGTCTGCACCGCTTCCTGCCAGCTAGCGCCCGCGCCCAGCATGGCGGCCATGGTGGCGATCACGGTGTCGCCGGCACCAGACACATCGAACACTTCGCGTGCCTGTGCCGGCATGTGGAATTGCTCGCCTTCCGTGTACAGCGTCATGCCCTCTTCCGAACGGGTCAGCAGCAAGGCATCGAGTTTCAGGTCGCTACGCATTTTCTGCGCTTTGGCCGTCAGTTCTTCTTCGCTACGCCAGTCGCCCACGATGCGGCGCATTTCCGCTTTGTTCGGGGTCAGTACGGTGGCACCCGTGTAGCGCGTGAAGTCGTCACCTTTCGGGTCAACCATCACCACTTTGCCAGCGGCGCGGGCCGAGGTCACCATATCGGCCACATTCACCAGACTGCCTTTGGCATAGTCGGACAGCACAATCACGTCGTAGTCATTGAGCAGCGCCTTGAACTGCACTAGTTTATCGCGCAGCACGGTGTCAGTAGGAGCTTCTTCGAAATCGATGCGCACCATCTGCTGCTGACGGCCGATCACGCGCAGCTTGATGATGGTGGAAATCGCTGCGTCGCGTTTCAGGTAGCTGTGGATGCCGCCGCTTTCCAGCAACTGCGCCACTTCATCACCCGCCTCATCGTCGCCCACCACGCCCAGCAGGCCGGCATGGGCGCCCAGTGCAGCCGCATTGCGCGCCACGTTGGCGGCGCCGCCCAGACGCGCTTCGCGCTTCTCGATCCGCACGATAGGCACCGGCGCTTCCGGCGAAATCCGGCTCACGTCACCGAACCAGTAGCGGTCCAGCATTACGTCGCCTACTACCAGCACGCGCACCTGATCCAGTGCCGGCGCTACAGTCACACTCGTCGTCACGGCAGCCTCGTTATGCGCGGGTCAGGATGGAACGGCCGATGCCGTGGTACTCGAAGCCTGCTTCGGCCATCACTTCCGGCTCGAACAGATTGCGGCCGTCGAAGATGATGGCTTGCTTAAGCGCGCCTTTGATACGGTCGAAGTCCGGACTACGGAAGGCCTTCCATTCCGTCACGATTACCAGCGCTTCGGCATCCGTCAGGGTATCCATCGGGCTGCTGGCGAAGCGGATACGGGCCAGTTCCTCGGCGCTCAGATCCAGTGCCAGCACGCGCTTGGCTTCGGCCATGGCCACCGGATCGTACACGGCAATGCTGGCGCCAGCATCGAGCAGCTGGCGGATCAGCACGCGGGCTGGCGCTTCGCGCATATCGTCGGTGTTCGGTTTGAACGCCAGACCCCAGACGGCAAAATGCTTGCCGCTCAGGTCAGCGCCGAAGCGCTTGACCACTTTCTGGCCCAGCACCAGCTTCTGCTTATCGTTGACAGCTTCTACTGCGCGCAGGATCAGCAGGTCCTGATCGTACTGGCGTGCCGTACGTTCCAGCGCCTGCACGTCTTTCGGGAAGCAGGAGCCGCCGTAGCCGGCACCGGCGTACAGGAAGCTGTGACCGATGCGGGGATCGGAGCCGATGCCGTGACGTACGGCTTCGATATCGGCGCCCACCTGATCGGCCAGATTGGCCAGCTCGTTCATGAACGAGATACGGGTGGCCAGCATGGCGTTGGCCGCATATTTGGTGAACTCGGCCGAACGCACGTCCATCCAGAAAGTACGTTCGTGGTTACGGTTGAACGGTGTGTACAGCTTCTTCATCAGGCCATGGGCCTTCTCGCCTTCCGGCGTGCTGTCATAGCCGATCACGATACGGTCCGGACGCATGAAGTCTTCGACGGCCGCGCCTTCCTTGAGGAATTCCGGATTCGACACAACGGAGAATTTGGCCTCGGCGCCACGCGCCGTCAGTTCTTCCTGCACGGCCGCTTTAACGCGGTCGGCAGTCCCTACCGGCACGGTGGATTTGTCGACGATGACTTTGAATTCCGTCATGTGCTTGCCGATGTTGCGGGCAGCGGCCAGTACATATTGCAGGTCGGCCGAGCCATCTTCATCCGGTGGCGTACCAACGGCGATGAACTGCAGCGTGCCGTGCGCCACGGAGGCGGCAACGTCGGTGGAGAACTGCAGACGGCCAGCGGCGCGGTTGCGCGCCACCACTTCTTCCAGCCCCGGCTCGTGGATAGGAATGCCGCCGTTATTGAGCAGATCGATCTTCTTCTGATCCACGTCCAGACAGAACACGTCGTTGCCCAGCTCCGCCAGACAGGCGCCCGTGACCAGACCTACATAGCCCGTGCCGATAATGGTAATTTTCATGGTGTTACTCTTCTTAATTCATCACATTGAGTTCTTCGGTGCGGCGCGGCGGGTAAGTCTCCCAGCGGCTGCATCCCGGGCACTGCCAGTAGAACTGGCGCGCTTTAAAGCCGCAGTGGCTGCACTGATAGCGCGCCAGCTTCTGCGTGTAACCGTGGACCAGATTCTTGACCATGGACAGTTCCGAGACGATGGAAACCGGCGCATCCATCAGGCGCGCTTCCAGCAGCTTGTCCAGTCCCAGCAGGGTCGGGGTACGGCGCAATTCATCCACCACCAGCTGCTTGGCCGCAGCCACGCCATCGAGTTCCAGCACGGCCTTGTAGACCACTTCGATCAGGTCGATCGAGGAAGCCTGCTCCAGATAGGATTTGAGCAGGTTGACGCCTTCCTGCGGGCGCCCTACTTTGCTGTAGCCATCCATCATGCGCTGCGCCACCAGCGCCGTATGCGGCACGCTGATCTGCTCGACGCGACGCCAGGTCAGCAGCGCCGCTTCCACATCGCCCTGCGCCAGCTGGGCATCACCGATCAGCATGGTGGCGCGTACATTGACGCGATCGGCCTGCAGCGATTTTTCCAGCAGTACCAGCGCATCCTGCGGGTGCAGGTGCACCAGCGCGTCCTGCGCCAGCTCGCAATAGAACTGGGCGATTTCCTTCTGGCGCGAACCGGCACCGGCTTCCTGCAGCGCCAGCGCCGCTTCGATGGCACGCTGCCATTCTTTCTCGCGCTGGAAGATCTCCAGCAGGGCTTTACGGGCCTGCACCGCGTACTGGCCCTGCAGCATGGCGTTAAAGGTTTCTTCGGCGCGGTCCAGCAGACCCGCTTTCAGATAGTCCATGCCCAGTTCGTACTGGGCGTGCTCTTTCTGCTCGACGGGCAGATCGGGACGGGCCAGCAGATTCTGGTGCACGCGGATAGCACGCTCGGTCTCGCCACGGCGGCGGAACAGGTTCCCCAACGCGAAGTGCATATCGGCCGATTCCGGGTCCATACGCACGATGTCGATGAAGGCATCGATGGCTTTATCGGGCTGCTCGTTGAGCAGGAAATTCAGGCCTTTGAAATAGCCACGCGGCAGCGTGCGCGATTCCGACACCAGTTGACGGATGTCGACGCGTGCGGCGACCCAGCCCAGTCCGAAAAAGACGGGGATACCCAGTAACCACCAGAGTTCTAATTCCATGCTTTGTATTTATTGTGGTTTGACGCTATCCGGCTGCGGCTGGGCTTGCGCCTGCAGCGCCGAGCTTTGCAGCGTCGTGATCGTGGTTTTATGTTTATTGGTTTCGCGGCGATGGCGGAACACCGTCGGCGTCAGCGCCAGCACGCCGAGGAAGGCGCCGGCCACAAAGAAACCGAGCAGCATCAGCACCAGCGGGCCGTGCAGATCATAGTGCAGGAAAAGGTGCAGATCGACCTCCTGCGTGTTCTTCAGCGCAAAGCCGAAAAACAGGACAAAAAGAACGCAACCTATCAGGGTGGATAGTAATTTCATCAGCCTGCTTCCTGTTCATCAATTCCAAGAGCGCAAGTATGCACTAGAAACGCCTTTGCGCAAAAATTTACGACGTTTCCCCCCATGGCGAGCATGCCACGGGCATAAAAAAAGCGGCATCCGCAGACGCCGCTTTTCTCTTCTAACCTTCAGACGCTCAGTCCTCGATGATCGGTTGCCCGACCATGGCATCCACCCGTTCGCGCAATTGCTTGCCCGGTTTAAAGTGCGGCACCCGTTTTTCCGGCACCATCACTTTATCACCCGATTTCGGATTACGTCCGATACGCGGGGGGCGGCTATTGAGGGCAAAGCTGCCAAAACCACGGATCTCGATGCGCTGACCACTCGCCAAAGCGTTGGTCATGGCATCGAGGATGGTCTTGACCGCATATTCCGCATCTTTCGCCACCAGCTGAGAGTAACGCTCAGCCAGACGGTTGATCAACTCGGACTTGGTCATCGACTAGTCTTAGTTCTTGTTATCGAACTTGGCTTTCAGCAGAGCGCCCAGGCTGGTGGTGCCCGAAGCAGCGTTGCTGTCGGTTGCCATTTTCTGCATGGCTTCTGCGGTCTCAGCGCTATCTTTCGCTTTGATCGACAGCTGGATGCTGCGAGCTTTGCGATCGATGTTGATTACCAGCGCTTCAACGGTGTCGCCCACTTTCAGGTGGGTGCCAGCGTCTTCCACGCGGTCACGCGAGATTTCCGAAGCGCGCAGGTAGCCTTCAACTTCTTCCGACAGAGCGATCACGGCGCCTTTAGGCTCAACCGATTTCACGGTACCCGAAACCAGAGCACCTTTGTCGTTCATCGCTGCGAAGTTGTTGAATGGGTCGCCTTCCAGTTGCTTAACGCCCAGGGATACGCGCTCACGCTCAACGTCGATAGCCAGAACGATGGCTTCCAGTTCGTCACCTTTCTTGAAGCGACGTACGGCTTCTTCGCCGGTTTCGGTCCACGACAGGTCGGACAGGTGTACCAGACCGTCGATGTTGCCAGCCAGGCCGATGAACACGCCGAAGTCGGTGATCGATTTGATCGCGCCTTTGACTTTATCGCCCTTCTTGTGGGTAACACCGAAGTCGTCCCATGGGTTGGCTTTGCACTGTTTCATGCCCAGCGAGATACGACGACGCTCTTCGTCGATCTCCAGAACCATCACTTCTACTTCGTCGCCCAGTTGGACAACTTTGTTAGGAGCAACGTTCTTGTTGGTCCAGTCCATTTCGGAAACGTGTACCAGACCTTCGATACCTTGTTCCACTTCCACGAACGCGCCGTAGTCGGTCAGGTTGGTGACTTTACCGAACAGACGGGTGCCTTGTGGGTAACGACGCGACAGACCGGTCCATGGGTCATCGCCCAGTTGCTTCACGCCCAGCGAAACACGGTTCTTCTCTTGATCGTATTTCAGGACTTTAGCGGTGATTTCTTGACCCACGGTCAGCACTTCCGATGGGTGACGTACACGACGCCATGCCAGGTCGGTGATGTGCAGCAGGCCGTCGATGCCGCCCAGATCCACGAACGCGCCGTAGTCGGTGATGTTTTTCACAACGCCGGTCACCACGGTGCCTTCTTTCAGGGTTTCCATCAGTTTCTGACGCTCTTCGCCCATCGAAGCTTCGATAACGGCGCGACGCGACAGAACCACGTTGTTACGCTTGCGATCCAGTTTGATCACTTTGAATTCGAGGGTTTTGCCTTCGAATGGGGTGGTGTCTTTTACTGGACGGGTGTCTACCAGCGAGCCTGGCAGGAAGGCGCGGATGCCGTTGGTCAGAACGGTCAGACCGCCCTTGACTTTGCCATTGACGGTACCGACAACGATCTCGCCCGATTCCATGGCTTTTTCCAGTGCCAGCCACGAAGCCAGACGCTTGGCTTTGTCGCGCGACAGGATGGTATCGCCGAAACCATTTTCCAGCGATTCGATGGCCACGGAAACGAAGTCGCCTACTTTGACTTCCAGTTCGCCTTGGTCATTTTTGAATTCTTCAACAGGGATGAATGCTTCCGATTTCAGGCCGGCGTTGACGATCACGAAGTTGTGATCCAGACGAACGACTTCAGCCGAGATCACTTCGCCCGAACGCATGTCTTGACGCGACAGGGATTCTTCGAAGAGGGCTGCAAAACTTTCCATATTAGACATTATGACTTCCAGGTTACCAACAAGGCTCGCGAAATGCGACTTCAATTGGGTTAGGGTTGATAAAAGTACTACTTACTGCCGGACTACTAAACTACCTACTAACTCGTTACGGTACTGCGTGTTCTGTTCTGCTGTGAGCGCTTACTTGGCAGCGGCATACCATGCCAGCACCTGCGCCACCGCCTGTTCGGCGTTGATTTCCGAGGTGTCGAGCACCAGCGCGCCTTCGGGCGGCACCAGCGGCGCTACGGCCCGATTGGTGTCGCGCTCGTCGCGCGCCTGCAAATCCTTCAGCAGATCATCCATATTAGCAGAAATTCCCTTAGCTATCAATTGCTTATACCGGCGTTCGGCGCGCGCCGCCACACTGGCCGTCAAAAACACCTTGAGCACGGCGTGCGGGAAGATCACCGAGCCCATGTCGCGCCCGTCGGCCACCAGACCGGGCGCCTTGCGGAAGCCCAGTTGCAGGCCTAGCAGCGCATGGCGTACGGCGTGGAAAGTTGCAATTTTGGAAGCTGCATTCCCCACGGCTTCGGCACGGATCGCCTCGGTGACGTTTTCATGCGACAGAATGATGTCGCCGCCCTGAAAACTGCACTGCAGGTGCTCGGCCAGCTTGGCCAGCGCATGCTCGTCGGCCAGATCGGTACCGCGGCGCAAGGCCGACAGCGCCGTCAGGCGGTACAGCGCACCCGAGTCGAGATAGTGGAAACCGAGTTGATCTGCCACACGATGGGCAACCGTACCCTTGCCGGACGCGGTCGGGCCATCGATGGTGATCACAGGAATGATGGATGTTGGCATATTTTCTATTTTGCAATCGCGGCAAATGCCGCGAAGTATTCAGGGAAAGTCTTGGCGACACATTTAGGATCATTGATCCGCATCACATTTCCCTTGCGGGCAGCGCCGTCCAGCGCTACCAGCGAGAAACACATGGCCATGCGGTGATCGTCATAAGTGTCTATGGTAGCAGGCTGGATCACGGCCGGTGGGGTCACGCGGATATAGTCCGGCCCCTCTTCCACGATGGCACCCACTTTGCGCAGCTCGGTGGCCATGGCGGCGATACGGTCGGTCTCCTTGACGCGCCAGCTGGCGATATTGCGCAGCGTGCTGGTGCCGTCCGCATACAGGGCAGCCACGGCGATGGTCATGGCGGCATCGGGGATGTGGTTGAAATCGGCGTCGATGGCTTTCAGCACGCCGTTCGAGCGCGCTTCGATCCAGTTGTCGCCCATGGTGATCTGGGCGCCCATCTGTTCCAGCGCGCCGACAAAGCGCACATCGCCCTGGATGCTGTCCTTGCCCACGCCTTCCACCCGTACCGGACCGCCAGCAATGGCGCCCGCCGCCAGGAAGTAGGACGCCGAGGAAGCGTCACCCTCGACGTGAATCACGCCGGGCGACTGGTACACCTGCCCCGGCTGCAGCGTGAACGAAGCCCAGCCATCCTGCTCCACCTGCACGCCGAAACGACGGATCAGGTTCAGGGTGATCTCGATGTAAGGCTTGGAAATCAGCTCGCCTTCCACTTCGATGGTAATCGCGTGTTCGCGTGCCATCAGCGGTGCCACCATCAGCAGCGCCGTCAGGAACTGGCTCGACACATTGCCGCGCACCGACAGGCGCTGCGCGTGGATCTTGCCCTGCTTGATGTGCAGCGGCGGGAAGCCGGGGTTGCCCGTGTATTCGACATTAGTGCCGGCCGCGTTGAGCGCATCGACCAGATCACCGATAGGACGCTCGTGCATGCGCGGTACGCCGTGCAGCGTGTAGTCGCCGCCGATCACGGCCAGTGCTGCCGTCAGCGGACGGATAGCGGTACCAGCGTTGCCCATGAAAAGGTCGGCCTTGGCATTAGGCAGTACCCCTGCCACACCTTTGACGTGATGGATGGTGCCCGTAGCGGTTTTCTCTTCGCGCCATTCCACGCCCAGCGAGCGCAGCGCGGCCAGCATCACGGCGGTGTCGTCCGAGGCCAGCAGATCGACGATCTGTACGTCGCCCTGCGACAGTGCGGCCAGCAGCAGCACGCGGTTGGAAATGGATTTCGAGCCGGGCAGACGGACTGCGCCCTCGGCGTGCGCCACCGTGGCCAGATCTATGTATTCGTGAGTCATGCGAGTTCCTGATGTGTTCAGCTTATTTATTCAGCTTGGTCTTGCGCGGGCGGCTGCTCGGCCGCCTCGATCGCGGAGATCCACTGGTGGCGGGCGCGCTGGGCATTGCTATAGATGCCCTCCAGCGCCGCGCCGTCACCAGCGGCCAGACGGGCACGCAGGCCCGTTAATTGTGCCAGATATGCATCCAGCTCCGTCAACAATGCCGTCTGATTGGCCAAGCTAATGTCGCGCCACATTTCGGGCGACGATCCGGCGATCCTTGTGAAATCGCGGAAGCCACTGGCCGCATACTGGAACAGTAAGTCTGCATGCGGCTTGTTGGCGATGTCGTCCACCAGCGCATACGCCAGCAAATGCGGCAGATGGCTTACGGCGGCAAACACCTTGTCATGCTCCTCGGCGGACAGGCGGTGGATGATGGCGTGGCAGGCGCGCCATGCGGCGGCCACGGTTTCCACATCGGCCGCGCTGTTTTCCGGCAGAGGCGTCAATACTACTTTCTTGCCGACGTAGAGATCGGCAATGGCCGCATCGGGGCCATTGGTCTCGCGGCCGGCAATCGGGTGGCCCGGCACGAACTGGGCCAGTTTGGCACCCAGTGCGCGCTGCGCCGCAGCCACCACATCCGACTTGGTACTGCCGGCGTCGGTCACCACGGTGCCCGGCTGCAGGTGCGGCGCCAGCGCCGACAGGATCGCTTCCGTCTGCGCCACCGGCGCGGCCAGCAGCACGAGGTCGGCGCCTTGCAGCGCCTGCCCCATATCGCTACCGATCACGTCGATAATGCCCAGCTCCTGCGCCCGTGCCAGCGAGGCGGTAGAACGCCCCATGCCGACGACCGAACCCACCATACCGGCCTGTTTCAGCGCCCGCGCAAACGAACCACCGATCAGACCTACACCGAAGATGACGACTTTATTCAGCATTGATTCAGCTTTATCTTTCAAGCGGCTGGCCCGCTCAGGCCAGCCTGATTTACCTACTTACTCGGCCAGTGCCTTGGTCAGTGCCGCAATGAACACGGCGTTTTCCTGTGGCAGACCGATGGAAATACGCAGCCACTCCGGCAGACCGTAGTTACCCACCGGACGCACGATCACACCCTGCTTGAGCAGCGCCAGATTCACGCGTGCACCGGCGCCGGCATCGCTGCCCACTTTGACCAGCACGAAGTTACCGTAGGACGGCACGTACTCCAGACCCAGCTGCTCGAACGCTTCGACGAACTGCTGATAGCCTGCCGTGTTGTTGGCGGCGCTCTTCTGCAGGAATTCCTTGTCGTTCAGCGCCGCGATGGCCGCAGCCTGCGCCAGCGAGTTGACGTTGAATGGCTGACGGATGCGGTTCATCAGGTCGGTCAGCGGCGGCTGGGCAATCGCGAAGCCTACGCGCAGACCGGCCAGACCATAGGCCTTGGAGAAGGTACGCGACACCATCAGGTTAGGATATTTTTTCACCCATTCGGCCGACTCGAACTGGTTCTCGGTCGCGAGGAATTCGTTATAGGCCTCGTCCAGCACGACGACTACGTGCGCTGGCACCTTGTCGAGGAAGGCAGTAATCTCGGCGGCCGGAATGAAGGTACCGGTCGGGTTGTTCGGGTTGGCGATGAACAGCAGACGGGTATCCGCTTCGATGGCTGCCAGCATGGCGTCCAGATCATGGCCGTGGTTCTTGGCCGGTACCACGATGTGACGTGCACCGATGCCTTGCGTCGCCAGTGCGTACACGGCGAACGAGTATTGCGAGTACACCACCGACTGGCCGCGCTCGACGAAAGCGTGGGCAGCGATTTCCAGAATATCGTTACTGCCGTTACCCAGCGTGATCCAGTCAGCCGGTACGTCGTAACGCTTGGACAGCGCGCCTTTCAGGTCAAAGCCGGCGGCGTCAGGATAGCGCCCCAGTTCTGCCGCCGCAGCGTTCATGGCTTGCACAGCCGATGCGGGTACACCGAACGGGTTCTCGTTCGATGCCAGTTTTACGATAGCCTCTTCGTCGAGGCCGAATTCGCGTGCCACCTCGGCGATGGGCTTGCCCGCCTGGTAAGGGGCGATTGCGCGAACGTAGTCTGGGCCGTAATTGTTGGACATAGTCTCTCTCTGTTTTCTCGTTAAATACTCGATTAATAAAACGACGCCGATGCCGCTCTCACGGCATCAGCCAACTCGCGGCGGGTAGACTCGGCGGTGTCTACCCGCCCGCAATTCTGTGCGTTCCTGAGCGCCTGAACGTCTAAACGACCGGGCTCAGGTCAGGCTGACGGGATAGGAACCCAGCACCTTGAAGAAGGCCGCGTTACTTTGCAGCGATTCCAGTGCCTTAGCCACGGCCTCATTCTGCACATGGCCTTCCACATCGACGTAGAAATAGTATTCCCAGCTACCCGTGCGGGCTGGACGCGATTCAAAGCGCGTCATCGACACGCCAAACTGCGCCAGTGAACCCAGCAGGCCATACATGGCACCAGCCTTGTGCGGCGCGGCCAGTGCCAGCGAGGTACGGTCTTTGCCGGACGGGCCAGCCTGCAGATAGCCGATCACGGCAAAGCGCGTGCGGTTGTGCGGGTCATCCTGAATATTCGCCTTGACGGTGCCAAGGCCATAGCGCACACCGGCACGTTCACCGGCAATCGCGGCCAGCGTATGGTCGTCGCGCGCCATGCGCGCCGCTTCCGCATTGGACGACACGGCGCGGCGTTCGATATCAGGGTAATTGTTGTTGAGCCAGATCTGGCACTGGGCCAGCGCCTGCGCGTGGGCGCAGATGGCTTTCACGCCATCCATATTGCCCATACCAGTCAGCAGACTGTGACGCACAGCAATCGACACTTCACCGCTGATGGTCAATGGTGTCTGCAGCAGCAAGTCCAGCGTGCGGCCTATTGCGCCTTCGGTGGAATTCTCTACCGGCACCACGCCGAATTCGGCGGTGCCTGCTTCCGTCGCACGGAACACTTCATCGATCGACGAGCAAGGCAGCACATCGACGGCCGTGCCGAACTGCTGGTACACCGCCTGTTCGCTATACGTCCCCGCAGGGCCAAGGAAGGCGATGGTGACGCGTTTTTCCAGCGAGCGGCAGGCCGACATGATTTCGCGCCAGATGGTCTGCAGTTCGGTATTGCCCATCGGGCCGGGATTGCGTTCGGCCACGCTGCGCAGAATCTGCGCTTCGCGTTCAGGACGGAACACAGGGGCATTGGTTTCGGCCTTGACGTGGCCGACCTGCTGCGCCACGCGGGCGCGCTGGTTGAGCAGATCCAGAATCTGCGCGTCGATGCTATCGATCTGTTCCCGTAAGGGTTTCAGTTTGTCTGTCATGGATTATCGGCCAGCGAATTCGTTTAAGTAGTCTACGAGCGCTTGCACGCCCTCGATCGGCATCGCGTTATAGATCGATGCCCGCATACCACCGACGGACTTGTGGCCCTTCAGTTGCAACAGCCCGCGCGCTTTCGCACCGGCCAGGAATGCTTCGTTCTTGCTCTCGTCCTTCAGGTAGAAAGGTACGTTCATGCGCGAACGGTAAGTTTTTTCAACGCGGGTCTGGTAGAAGTCATCGGCATCGAGCGCCGCATACAGCAGATCGGCTTTGGCAATCGCGCGCTGCTCCATTGCCGCCACACCGCCCTGCTCTTTCAGCCACTGGAACACCAGCCCGGCGATATAGATGCCGTAGGTAGGCGGCGTGTTGTACATCGATTCGTTATCGGCCACCAGCTTGAAATCAAAAGCCGACGGGCAGATCGGCAGCGCCTTGCCCAGCAAGTCTTCGCGCACGATCACGATGGTGACACCAGCCGGACCGATGTTCTTCTGCGCACCGGCGAAGATCAGGCCGAACTTGGACACATCGATAGGCCGCGACAGAATGTGCGAGGACATATCGGCCACCAGTAGAACATCATCCGGCACGCCAGCCAGACCGGCCGGCACGCCATTTTCAAAGGCGAATTCGACACCATCGATGGTCTCGTTGGTGCACATGTGCAGATAGGCGGCGCCCGGCGTCAGCTTCCACTCGGCCACAGGCGGCACGCCCGTTTTGCCTGTGGCAGCGATATTCACGCTGGCGTATTTACCTGCTTCCTTGATGGATTTGCCCGACCACGAACCCGTATGAATGAAATCGATCGTTGCTGGCTGCGGCTTGTGGCCCACCAGATTCAACGGAATCAGGGCGTTCTGCGACAGACCGCCGCCCTGCATGAACAGAATCTTGTAATTGTCCGGTACTGCCAGCAGTTCGCGCAGATCGCGCTCGGCTGCCTTGTAAATCGAAATAAATTCGGGGCCGCGGTGGCTCATCTCCATCACCGACATGCCGCTACCATGCCAGTCCAGCATTTCGGCAGCAGCCCGGGTCAGCACTTCCTTCGGCAGTACGGCAGGGCCGGCGGAAAAATTATAGATGTGAGTCACGTTGCGATCCTTATTTGGTTTTTTTGTTTTCCTGCATTTTCTGCATCAAAGGGCCGATACGGCGCGCTACGACCTGCTGACCGATCTGCATCCCTTCCGACATCAGCTTGGGCATGGAGGCCAGCATCTTGCTGCCCACGGGCGTGCGGTAGAAAGCAGTGATCTGTTTCAGCTCGTCGGCCGTGTAGGTGCGCGCGTACAGCGGCACGGTTTCGGCCAGCACTTCATCCACCAGCGCCGGGTCGCTCAGCATTTCCTGCACAGGCTTGATGGCCGCTGGCAGTTCCGCTTCCATCTTGATGATGGCCGCCTGTTTGTCCTGCTCGGACGCTTTCGGGTTGTTGCGGATGGCCGCTTCGGCACCGGCACGCATGGAGCCGCCGATGTTCTGCGCCATCTGCTGCATCATGCCGTTCATCATTGTGCGGTAGTTCATCGCTTCGAACAGCTCGCGTGCCGCGGCCGTGGAGGCGTCCGTAGCCTGAGCATACGCGCCACCACTGGCCAGCAGGGCCAGCGCAGCTACAGCAGTTGCTACGGTATTCTTAACGATTTTCTTCATCTTCACTCCACAGTAAAAAAAAGGGGCCAGCTTCATTGTCGCATTTATCCGCGCAATAAACCTGACCCCGCTGCCAGCCGGAACAGCGTCCGGCCTATGGCGTTGACTTACTCGGGCTGGGCGTCAGCCGGTTTGGCGTCAGGGCCCGGTTCCAGTTCCACTTCGTCGATGTCGGTTTCCACCACGCGCTGCAGACCGGACAGCTTGGTGCCGTCTTCCACCGCGATCAGGGTGACGCCCTGGGTAGCACGGCCCATTTCACGGATTTCCGACACGCGGGTACGGATCAGCACACCGCCGGTGGTGATCAGCATGATTTCGTCGCTGGAATCGACCAGCGTCGCAGCTACCACTTTACCGTTACGTTCCGACGTCTGGATCGCGATCATGCCCTTGGTGCCGCGGCCATGACGGGTGTACTCGATAATCGGGGTACGTTTGCCGAAGCCGTTTTCGGTTGCCGTCAGCACCGACTGCTGCTCGTTCTCGGCCACCAGCAGCGCGATCACGCGCTGGCCTTCGTCCAGATTCATACCGCGCACGCCGCGGGCGTTACGGCCCATAGGACGCACATCGTTTTCATCGAAGCGCACGGCTTTGCCGGCGTCGGAGAACAGCATCACATCGTGCGCACCATCGGTCAGTGCAGCGCCGATCAGGAAGTCGCCCTCATCCAGATCGACCGCAATGATGCCGGCCTTACGCGGATTGCTGAAGTCTTTCAGCGGGGTCTTCTTCACGGTGCCCAGACTGGTGGACATGAACACGTAGTGATCTTCAGGGAAGGTACGGTTGTCGCCCGACAGCGGCAGGATCACGGTGATCTTCTCGTTATCGGCCAGCGGGAACATGTTCACGATCGGCTTGCCGCGCGAGTTGCGCGAGCCTTGCGGCACTTCCCACACCTTCAGCCAGTACATGCGGCCACGGTTGGAGAAGCACAGGATGTAATCGTGGGTGTTGGCGATGAACAGCTGATCGATCCAGTCTTCTTCTTTGGTAGCCATGGCCTGCTTGCCGCGACCGCCGCGCTTCTGCGCACGGTATTCGGAAATCGGCTGGGCCTTCATGTAACCCGTGTGCGACAGGGTCACCACCATGTCCTGCGGCGTGATCAGATCTTCCGTACCCAGATCGGTGGCATTGTGCTCGATGCTGGAACGGCGCGGATCTTTAGCACGGTCGCCGAACTCGTTGGCGACGTGGGTCATTTCATCGGTAATGATGGTGGTCACGCGGGCCGGCGTAGCCAGAATGTCCAGCAGGTCGGCGATTTCGGCCATCACGTCTTTGTACTCGTTGACGATCTTGTCCTGTTCCAGACCGGTCAGACGCTGCAGACGCATCTGCAGAATTTCCTGCGCCTGATCATCCGACAGACGGTACATGCCGTCAGACTGGATGCCATAGTGCTTAGGCAGGTGCTCCGGACGGAACGCTTCGATACCGCCGATGGTGCTGCCTTCGCTGGTACGGGCCAGCATCTCGCGCACCAGCGAGGAATCCCACGAACGGTCCATCAGGGCAGCTTTTGCCACTGGCGGGGTTGGTGCGGCTTTGATCAGGGCGATGAATTCATCGATGTTAGCCAGCGCAACTGCCAGACCTTCCAGCACGTGACCACGTTCGCGCGCTTTGCGCAGCTCGAACACGGTACGGCGCGTGACCACTTCGCGGCGGTGCGAAAGGAAGCACTGCAGCATCTCTTTCAAGTTGAGCAGGCGCGGCTGGCCATCCACCAGTGCCACCATATTCATACCGAAGGTGTCTTGCAACTGGGTCTGTTTGTACAGATTGTTCAGCACCACTTCCGGTACTTCACCGCGTTTCAGCTCGATCACCACGCGCATACCCGATTTATCGGATTCGTCGCGGATATCGGAAATGCCTTCCAGCTTCTTGTCGCGCACGTTCTCGGCGATACGCTCGAGCAGCGACTTCTTGTTGACCTGATACGGCAGCTCGTCAACGATGATGGCGGTGCGGCCGCCATCCTTGCCGTATTCTTCGTAGTGGGTCTTGGCGCGCATCACCACACGGCCACGGCCAGTGCGATAACCATCGCGCACGCCCGACACGCCGTAGATAATGCCGCCGGTCGGGAAGTCCGGTGCCGGAATCAGTTCGATCAGTTCATCAATCGAGCAGTGCGGGTTGTTCAGCACGTGCAGCGCACCGGCAATCACTTCATGCAGGTTGTGCGGCGGAATATTGGTGGCCATACCCACCGCGATACCGGACGAACCGTTGATCAGCAGGTTAGGGATACGGGTAGGCAGTACCGTCGGTTCTTTTTCCTTGCCGTCATAGTTAGGCTGGAAATCCACGGTTTCTTTGTCGATGTCGGCCAGCAGTTCGGCCGAGATCTTGTCCAGACGGCACTCGGTGTAACGCATCGCTGCCGCGCCGTCGCCGTCGACGGAACCGAAGTTACCCTGACCATCGACCAGCATGTAGCGCAGCGAGAAGTCCTGCGCCATACGCACCAGCGTGTCATAAATCGAGGCATCGCCGTGCGGGTGGTACTTACCCATGGTGTCGCCCACCACACGGGCGCACTTGACGTAAGGACGGTTCCACACGTAATTCGACTCATGCATCGAGAACAGCACCCGGCGGTGCACCGGCTTGAGGCCGTCGCGCACATCCGGCAAGGCGCGGCCCACAATCACGCTCATGGCGTAATCGAGGTAGCTCTTGCGCATCTCTTCTTCGAGGGAAATTGGGATTGTTTCTTTTGCGAATTGATCCATTGGCGGGTCGACTGATCTATGACTGTGGTTTATTAAGCAATGTATGCCGCAGGTACTGCATCTCTTGCACCGCCCTCCGTAAGGATGGGCAAGCGTGCGATTTTACCATGCGCGCAAGGCGACCTGCGCAAATCCGCCACCTTGCCACTTTCTGGCGCGTTGCGCGATCTACAACAGGTTGTAACACCTTGTAATATTCATGACACATTGAGGAATTATTATCGACAATCACGTTGCAACTAAACAACATTTTGGTCGAAAGCGGCGCGCACTCATGTTGGAGCCCGCAAACGTCGCCAAATCGCTTGTGGCACAATGATTAAGACCCTCATTGCATGTTTCACAATCGGGAAAGCGGTGCGACGCCCCTGCATGGTAAAATTGGTCCTATGTATCACTACGTCGCGCAGTTTTCTGCGGATATCACCCCGAAAGGAAGAAAAAGATGAAAAAACTGATTTCGATGCTGGCCATCTCGGCTGCATTCGCCGGTTCGGCTATGGCCCAGACCGCGCCGACCGCGCCACCATATGCGCCTGTCACCCAGGACATCAAGGCTGCAACGCCTAAGAGCGCTTATGTGCAGGATGCCCGCGGCGTAATCGCCCGTGATCCATTCGGTCTGTGCTGGCGTACCGGCTACTGGACCCCGGCTGATGCCGTGCCAGGTTGCGACGCCCCGATCTGCAAAGAGCCAGAGAAACTGGAAAACGGCAAGTGCGTAGCACCGCCAGCACCAGTAGCACCAGCCCCTGCTCCAGTAGCACCGGCTCCTGCTCCGGCACCGAAACCAGTGGCACCAGTGCCAACCGCTCAAAAAGTGAGCTTCGCTGCTGACGCCTTCTTCGATTTCGACAAATCGACCCTGAAACCAGAAGGCAAAGCCAAGCTGGACGACCTGAGCTCGAAACTGGGCGCCATCAATCTGGAAGTCATCATCGCCGTTGGTCACACTGACTCGGTCGGTACCGATGCTTACAACCAGAAACTGTCCGAGCGTCGTGCTAACGCTGTGAAGGCTTATCTGGTATCGAAAGGCGTAGAAGCCAACCGCGTGTACACCGAAGGTAAAGGCGAGAAACAGCCAGTAGCCGACAACAAGTCTGCTGAAGGCCGCGCTAAAAACCGTCGCGTAGAAATCGAAGTGGTAGGCACCGCCAAGTAATTGCCCACCGCATCACAGAAAACCCGCTTCGGCGGGTTTTTTTACGCCCGCTGATTTAGAATAGCGGGATTCGCTTTTGAGACTGAACACCATGAACGCCGATCCATTAGAACTGCAGAAATTTGCCGACCTGGCCCACCGCTGGTGGGACCCTACTTCCGAATTCCGTCCCCTGCACGAAATCAATCCGCTGCGTCTGGAGTGGATCAATGCGCGCGTGCCGCTGGCCGGCAAAAAAGTGATCGACATCGGCTGCGGTGGCGGCATCCTCAGTGAATCGATGGCGCGCAAAGGCGCCGATGTGACGGGTATCGATCTGGGCGAGAAAGCCCTGAAAGTAGCCGACCTGCACTCGCTGGAATCGGGCGTGGCGGTGCGCTACAAGCTGATCTCGGCCGAAGCCATGGCGGCCGAAGAAGCGGGCCAGTACGATGTGGTGACCTGCATGGAAATGCTGGAACACGTGCCCGATCCGGGCGCTATCGTGCGCGCTGCAGCCACACTGGTGAAGCCGGGCGGCCATGTGTTCTTCTCGACCCTGAACCGCAACCCGAAATCGTATCTGTTCGCCATTCTGGGTGCCGAATACATCCTGCGCATGCTGCCAAAAGGCACGCACGACTACGAGAAATTCATCACCCCGTCCGAGCTGTCGCAGTACGTCCGCAGCGCCGGTCTGGATGTGGCGGGCTTCAAGGGCATGGGCTACAACCCGTTCACCAAGTTCTACTCGCTCAACAACGATACCAGCGTCAACTATCTGGTCGCTACCACCCGTCCGCTGTAAGCAAGATCAAGAAGAAAGATTGCATCCATGAGCCTTCCTGCTGCCCCGCGCGCCATTTTGTTCGATCTTGATGGCACGCTGGCCGATACGGCGCCCGATCTGGCCGCCGCCGTCAACCTGCTGCGCACCGAGCGCGGGCTGGAGCCAACCGACTACCAAGTGCTGCGCCCTACCGCTTCGGCCGGTGCACGCGGCATGATCGGTGCAGCGTTTGGCCTGACGCCGGAGGATGAAGGCTTTGCCGTGCTGCGCGACGGTTTCTTCGCTAACTATCAGGCGGCGATGGCCGTCAACAGCGGTCTGTTTGATGGCGTGCAGGAACTGCTCGATGGTATCGAAGCGGCTGGGTTGCGCTGGGGTGTGGTGACCAATAAATCGCAGCGCTTCACTGATCCGCTGCTGCCGCAGATCGGACTGGGCCGCGCCGGTTGCGCCATTTCGGGCGACACCACGGCGCATGCCAAGCCGCATCCGGAACCGCTGCTGGAAGCGGCGCGCCGTCTGGGCGTGGCGCCGGAGCAGTGCTGGTATGTGGGCGACGATCTGCGCGATATTCAAGCGGGCAAGGCGGCGGGCATGCTGACCATCGCCGCTGGCTGGGGTTATGCTGGCGCCGAAGAGCCGCGCAGCTGGCAGGCGGATTATCTGCATACGCAACCGCTGCAACTGCTTGCCCTGCTGCGCGATTGCCTGCGCCAACAGGCCGAACTAGCGGCGTGATCTGATGTTAATTTAGCTTCAGTCACAAGCTCAGAACAGTAAATCCCCGCCTATCCAAATCTATTGCCATCAACCAATCGCCCTGCGAACCTGCAGGGGATATCTCAAATCTTCGGCTCAAAATCTTCACGTAACGCAACGGTCTGTGACAGCAGAATGGCATTTGCCAATTACTGCTAGTAGATCAATTTCCGTAACTAAATTCACTCCCCCTGCCCATTTAATTCACTCATAAAAATTATATTTATACGTATTGCAATACGCAGCTTAAGCATTAGGCGACCGCATCAAGATCACACAAAATCAAATATTTGATCGATTTTAGATGATTTAAGGAGCATTTTGATGTGTTTTGACATCATTGACTGGTCAGCAAGTATCGTTGCGACATGGCTCCGGTGATAAAGTTGCATACTTGAAAACTTTCGAATTGATATGTTAAGGTTTATTTAGAATGTTCATTCAGTTTGAAAGGTATCAGTTAAATGCGTCGCTCCTCTTTTCAATCCAGTCGGGGCTTTACCCTGATTGAGCTAGTCGTGGTTATTGTTGTCCTTGGGATTCTCGCCGCCGTCGCGCTACCTAAATATGCCAACATTGGAAAAAGTGGACGAACTGCAGTAATTCAATCAACTCAAGGTGCAGTACAGGCAGCAATCAGCCAAGCAATGTCCGCCTGCGCTGTAGTTACTGGCTGCCAGAAGTCGGGATTCTCTCCTTCTGTTACAGGTCCAGATGGCGTGGTGGGTACGATGTATAACGGCTACCCGACGGGACAGTCACGCGTGCCTAGCTATTTCGGGATCAAGGACTGGATGAATACCTCGGGCGTCACAGCATATGAAGTCAACACCACGCTCACAGAATTCCGTATAGATAACGCACCTGATCCAACCAAGTGCAAGGTCGCCTATCATCAGGTGGAAACCTTTGGAGATACGCCAACAGTCGTCGTCGATACTAGCGGATGCTGAAGCCATGCCTGGGAGGCAAGCAGCGAAAAGCGATTCAAAGAAGAGCAGATTATTGCGGTACCTCAAACACTTGAAGGTCGGTCGGCGCAATTACTAGCGCGCCTACTGGCACGCGCTATACATACACCTGACTGGCAGATATCCAACACGAAATGCGTTGCACTACCTGCACGTGACTGCAACCTTACTCTCTCCAAGGTGGGAGCCTTTGCTATAGGTGATGACGCAAGATTGGACATTGTCATCTAGCCTCATAGAAAGCACTACCTGGTTTGACTCGCCGTACCCGCAAGCCAGCCACTTCCCCTCCGGGAATTTACCGTCAAGTTGATACGTATTTTTCCAGCCGCCTCTCACTTTCTTTTGCTCGTAGTCGGCCAACTCCCCAAGGTGTTCCGGAGGGCCGGCCATTGGCGCCGCGCTATTTAGATAGAGCGGAGCTCGCACAAATGTATTCCAACCCTTCGGAGCATCAACAAGACGGACCGACTGTTCGGGAATCGACTGTGGACATTCCAGTGCCGGCGCGGCGACACTAACTGCGAGCTGGGCAGCAAGTACAAGACCAGCCGCTTTCAGCGCCGAATTTTTGCACCACCAAATCAGCCTCGTTGTTTCCCCTTGCATATAAGCGCTCATTCGATCACAAAGAACGCGTCGGCATTATCGCTTGGGCGCATGAGATTCCCTTGCTTGTCTCGTCCTTTGCAGGTAATTAATCGGAGCGAGATGTCTTTCTTCCCGGCGGCTTTCCATTGGTCGACCACTAAGATTCTATTGGCCGCCTGCCCCACATACAGTGCGGCATGGTTGCCGTGCGGTCGATTCGCATAACGGCCATCAACAAAGGTCGCGATGGCGGTACCTTCCTTAAGAGTCTTGTTTCCGAAGACTGCTTCCCCTTGTCTCCAGTAAGTAGTTGTAGGTGCGCCTGCATACGCCTGGACAAGTGCGACGCACTGGTGACTACCGACAACGGGCTCACCTTTAAGGTCTTTTACTTTCGGGTAGATGTACGGCATTTCGACGCCTCCTAACGGACTGGTATGTCCCTAGACTAGGGGGAATCGAAGGGTCTTCTCTTAAACAGACTCAAGCTCAGTAAGGGCATGCCGCGCCACTTTGAGTAATCTCAACCGATGCCGAGCAAAAGGTCGGGAAAATCAGCCTTCGCACGCGCAGCCAGTCCATCCATTCTGGCGACAATCTAGCGCTAGCAAAGAATACATTGATTCGTTTGTGGCAGGCACGCTCTTACGCGAAGCTGAAATCTCTAAGGAGCCATCCATGACTACCCCTTCATTGGTCGCTACCAGCGCAGTCCTGCAAACGGATGACTCTTCAACGATGAACATGAGTTCATCGAAATTCATTGCATGGTCCAGGATGGACTTCACCGACAAGAATCGCGCGCAACCACAGCATGTACAGAAGATCCAATCGGTAACGGTGGAAGGAAATCGTCGCTGGACTCCGGCGAGGAGCTTCCACAAAACCGACTAAGGCTATTTTTGAATCAAACATCTTTAAAACAGCAATTGATATCTCGCCAAACAACTATCTACCTTGTCTTAACACAATGCAGTCAGTAACTCTGTAGAAAACAATCAGGCATACCCATCCAAGACGGAGAAGAGTATGCCTTACATCTACAAAGAGGTGGACGCGCTGGATACAGACCCACCTCCAGCAGCCGTCGGCGACGGAAGCTGCGTTGCACTCATCAAATATTTTGTGCCGGGGTTGATTGGAGCCCCAACTTCCTCATGGAAAGAAGGGGGAAATGTGCTCGAATTAGGCACTAAGGTAACCAAAGGGACAGCGATCGCCACCTTCGTCAATGGCCGCTATCCGAATCGCGCGCATGGAAACCACGCCGCAATTGTTTTGAAGGTTATGCAGGGTGGAATCTGGGTGGTGGATCAATGGAAAGCTAAAGCAGTCATCTCCGCCCGTTTGATTCGCATTCCGCCGCCTCGCCAGCAGCGCAACAAAGATGGAAGTTTTAGAAACCCATCCGACAACGCACTTGCCTACTTCGTGATCGAATGATGAGATCCGATATTCTTGCCATGACAGCGTTCGGAATTTTTGCTAACGGCATTGCCTTAGCAATCGAACAGCCGATTTCCTGCCCAAAACGTTTAGAGCCAGATGCTATTCAATCACTGCACCCACCAGCAGGCTGGGAATTGCACATGCTTAGACCTGTTTATTTGACCGAGGGAGGGATGTTGCATGGTTCGCCTGAAGAATCCGCTTTTCTTGTCCCTGATGGCAACACCCGTCGCAGGATAGGCAACCAGACCATAGAAACGCAGCATTGGAGCTTTGATCTGCCCCATGGGTACAGGCTGTGGATGTACTGTGGTTATGGCGGAGGGGGCGCAACACTGAAACTATTCAAACAGGTGCCGGTGTATGCACATGAATGTACTCTAAATACTATTTCCAAAAACGGCCCCATCATGGAAAGCGCGCAGCTAGTTTGCAGATAACTACGCTCAGTGCTTGAATTTGATCAACTGTGCCGTGAGGAAATTCGGCACGCCGCCTGCGGCGGCCAGCGCTCGCTCCCGCTCGCGCAAAATCGCCTGCGGCGATTTTCTAGTCGGACGAATCGGAGAGGGTTGCGCTTGCAAGCGCAACCCGCCGCGCGGGCGGCGCGCATGCGCGCCGAATTCCCCGCACGGCCCCGCGGGACGCGGGTTCAATTCCCGCCAGTGAAAGCCTGCGGCCAAAATAAAAGGCCCGACGCATAGCGCCGGGCCTTTTATTTTGGATCCAGTGGTGGAGCCGGCGGGAATCGAACCCGCGTCCGCAAGCACTCCACAGACAGTTCTACATACTTAGCACTATCATTTAATTTAACCTGTACAGCACGGATGTGCACGTTATGGACAGGCGATTCACCTTAGATTTAGCGCTGCTTCAAGTGACCCGTTACAGCGCGATTCCCTGTAAATGACTCCATGACTTTTGACGGTCCGCCCCAGGGAAGAAGCGTTTAGGAGCTAACAGCCCTTAGGCTGCCAGTGCGTACGAGTTATCGTTTGCAGTTATTGATTTCTGGGTGTATTTACGAGGTAACCAGGCCTCGGTATGCCCTGTTCTGCTTTGCAACCCACGTCGAAACCAGGTCGGCCCCACAGACACCACCATTCTACTCCCTTTTCCAGCCGCCTGCATCCCCGTCAAACGCCCGTCATATTTGACCACTATCATGGCCACAGTTCTCACATAGAACCACCCATTAGCACCGTACCACGGTCGCTACTACCGGCGCCGGCGGTCGGGAAATATACCGGCACCAACACCCTCCCCGTTCATGTGTGCGCTACGCGCGCTGCCGAACTACCTGTGCCGCCACGCTTGAGGCACAATAGCGGCATACCATGAAAGGAAAGTTCCATGATCTACGAAGTAGCCGAGCTGTACATCAAATCCGACGCCCACGAAGCCTTCCAGGCTGCCGTGCATCAGGCCATCCCTGTGTTCAAAGCCGCCAAGGGCTGCATTTCCATGCGCCTCGACCGCGATATCGAAGTACCCGACACCTACCATCTGGTGGTGGGCTGGGAAACGCTGGATAACCATATCGTCGATTTCCGCGGCAGCGAAGGCTTTGTAACGTGGCGCGGTCTGGTGGGCGGCTATTTCGCCCAGCCACCGAAAGTGGAACATTTCAATACCGTGGTCAACGGCTTCTAAGCCATCCGTACGTGCAATTCCGCTAGGAGGCACCACATCATGACCCGTACCATCCACCGTAATTTTGCCGAAGTCACGGACGCCGAAAGCGCCCGCACGGCTTTGCTGGCCAGCGGTTTTCCCCAGTCCTGCATCCAGCTGACCAAGCATAAACCGCTGCCGACCAGCGTGTCTACCAGCACGGTCGGCAACATCCTCGATGCGCTGACACCCGGCGGTGCAGCAGCAGCGGCCGCCGCGCGCCAGCGCAGCGGTGCCATGCTGACGCTGGATATCTACGATGAGGATGAGCAGGAAAAGGCCGATGCCATCATGGCCGGCTTTGGCGCCCGACAGGCCTGATCAGTCGGCGACGCTGGCGGCACCGCTTGTCGTGCTGCTAGCGTCGGCCTGCGCGGCATACTGGCGCTGCATCCACGCGCCCGCTTCCGCCACCGGTAACGGTCTGGCGTAGAAGTAACCCTGAAACACGTGACAACCGGCGTCACGCGCGGTGATCGCCTGCTCCAGCGTTTCGATACCTTCCGCAACCACTTCCAGATCAAGTGCTGCTGCCAGCTGGCAGATAGCGCGTACCACCGCCACCGCATCGGGTGCCGGTAATGGTTCGATCAGGCCACGGTCGATCTTCACCGTGCTGAGCGGAAGCTGGCGCAGCATGCTGAGCGAGGAGAAGCCTGTGCCGAAATCGTCCATCGCCACCTTGATGCCCAGTTCTTCCAGCACCGTCAGTTGCTGGCGCGTGTCTTCCAGATTATCCACCGCCGCGCTCTCGGTAATTTCCAGCGTGAGGCTTTCGGCCGGTATGCAGGTGTTCTCCAGCAGCTTCTGCACGCGCTGAGGGAAGCCCGGATTAAGCAGCTGCACCGGCGAGACATTCACCGCGACCGGCACACATTCCCCCAGTTCGCTACGCCAGCTGGCGATCTGGCAGCAGGCCTGTTCCAGCAGGCTGGCGCCCAGTTCACCGATCAAGCCCGTGCTTTCGGCCACGGCGATAAATTCCACCGGACTGACCAGCCCCACCTCGGGCCGGCGCCAGCGCGCCAGCGCTTCGAAGCCCAGCAACTGACCACTGACGGCATCGATCTTGGGCTGGTATTCAAGGTAGAACTCATGATTGCGTATGCCCTTGCGCAGTGCCTGTTCCGTCGCCAGTGTATCGCGCGACATCTGCACAAAGCGCTGTTCGGCCATGGCCAGTGATGTGCCCGGTGTGCGCTTGGCCTGATACATGGCGGCATTGGCGGCGCGCAGCAAGGCGTCGGCGCTATCGGCATGGGTGGGGAATACGGCCATGCCCATCGAAGCATCGATAAAGTATTCGCCGCCCGGTACTTTGAGCGCCTGCATGCAGGCCGCGCGCAAGCGTTCAGCGATAGCGCGTACATCGTCGCCGGACGGATCGACGATGGCGAATTCATCGCCACCCAGCCGCATCAGTTCTCCCTTGCAGCCCAGTGCCTGCGCCAGTGCCGCAGCAAACGCCTTGAGCAACTGGTCGCCCGTCAGATCACCCTGACTCTGGTTGAACAGTTTGAAGCGGTCGATATTCAGCACCACCAGCGTGCACTGCATGGAACCATCGGCCAGATAGCAGTACTCGCGCAGATGGCGCATCAGCACGCTGCGATTGGGCAGCCCTGTCAGTTCGTCGTGGCTGGCCTGATGCAGCAAGGCGCGCGCGCTGGCATTGCGCTCGCTATCATCGGTAATCAGAATCTGGGTGGCCTGCTGGCCATCCCATTCCACCCGCCATGCTTCGAAGCGCAGTTCCAGCGTACGCCCGCCCGCCACTTCGCAGCGGTCTTCCCAGTGCGCAACATCCTGCTGGCCTGTTTGCAGTAGCTGGTGCTCACGCAGCAAGGTCTGCTCGCAGAACAGGCCAGCCGGCAGTTCGCGCAGGCTGGCATAAGCGCCCTGCCCCAGCGGTACGCCGTACAGATTGCGCACAGCGGGATTGGCATACAGTATGCGCTCGCTATCGGTCACCACCACACCCTGCACCGTATGTTCGGTCATCTGCTGAAAGCGTACGCCCAGCCGCGCCGATTCGCGGATCGCGCCTTCCAGCGCGGCCAGCGCAAAAATCACGCCGATGGCGGTGCGGATCAGCGTGGCCCACAGAAGATTCGCGGCCAGCCCCTGCTCGGCATACAGGATCAGGAACAGCTGGTTCAGCCCCAGCAGGATCAGCAGCGGACCCACCCAGCGCTCCAGCCCGACCTGCTGCCACAGCCAGCGCGTGGTCAGGACGCCGGTACCACACAGCACCAGTAGATACAGTATGGGCCAGTAGAACAGCTTATGACCAGCCGGTGGCAGCACCAGTGTCAGCGTGGCCAGCGCGGCCAGCGTAATGGCCGCCAGCGGCGACAGGCGCCGCCCCGCCAGGCGCAGCACGCCGGAGGTGAGGAACAGCATGCTGGGGATGGCGCCCTGCAGCGCCAGCAGCGTGGGCAGCAGATTCAGACTTGGCGGTAGCACCAGATGCAGCAGATAGCCTATCGGCAGCAGCACCGCGCACAGTGTCGCCAGCCCCATATCGCGCGCAAAGGTCTGGCTGCGGTGGCGCCGCCAGATCAGCAGCAAGCAGGTGCCGATGATGCTGAATACCCCTGCATTGATCAGATATAGGTAGTAGGTGGCTGTCATCTCAACTGTTATGGTGCTGGAATACCTGCCGCAGATAGGCCAGGAAGGTTTCGTCCTTACATAGAGTCTTGCCGGGCGAGTCGGACAGCTTGGCCACCGACTGACCATTGCAGACCACCAGTTTCATCACGATGTTCAGCGGTTCCAGCCCCATGTCATTGGTCAGATGGGTGCCGATACCGAAACCGGTCATGATGCGGTCGGCAAAATGGCCATACAACTCAAAGGCCTTGTGCAGATTCAGGCCATCGGAAAACACCAGCCGCTTGGTGTTGGCATCGATACGCAGGCGCGCATAGTGCGCCAGTGCCTTTTCGCCCCACACTACAGGATCGCCGGAATCGTGGCGCAGGCCGTCGAACAGTTTGGCGAAATACAGATCGAAGTCGTTGAGGAAGGCATCCATGCCCACCACGTCGGTGAGGGCCACGCCCAGATCGCCGCGGTATTCCTGCACCCACGCTTCCAGCGAAGCTTTCTGGAAATCGCGCAGGCGCACACCGAAAGCCTGGAACGACTGCATGTATTCATGCGCCATGGTGCCGATCGGTACCAGCCCGAAACGCATGGCCTGATACACATTCGAGGTGCCCTTGAAGTACTCGGGCACCTGCTGCGCCAGACACTGCACCACTTCATCATGCCATGCGCCCGAATAGCGCCGGCGCGTGCCGAAGTCGGAAAACTCGAAAGGATTGCGGCGTGCCGGCTGCTGGCCGAAGGCTTTGAGTGCCGCCACTTTGGCCTGCAGGCGGGTGCGCCCTTCGGCCAGTGCTGCAGCCTGATCGAAGCGGCGGAAATACAGTTCGTTGACGATGTATAGCACGTAGATTTCGAAGCCCATCACGTGCACCTGCGGCCCGCTGGCGCGGATGGTCAGGGTATCGCCCTCCGTGCCCACACTGATGAAGCGGCGTTGGAAGCGGAACACGGTGAGGAAGTCGACGAAATCGCTCTTGATGTAGCGCAGCGTACGCAGATAGCGCAATTCCTCGTCGCTAAAGCTCATGCTGCACAGATGATCGAGCTCGCGTTCCAGCTCCGCGCGCAGTTCGCAGAGCGGATAGGCCGGCTGGTTGCGGCAGACGAATTCGTACTCGGTATGGGAGTTCGGGTGACCATGCAGCAGCGCCTGCCACATGGTGAATTTATACAGGTCTGTTTCAAGCAGACTGCGTACTACCGGCGCCGTCATGCGGCAGCCGCCAGTTCGGCCTCTGCCTGTTCTGCTGTCAGCAGGCGCACGCCACGTGCCTGCATGGCGTGCAGGAAGTCCTGATAGGCTGCCTCGAAGCCCGCGACGGGGCTCATGCAGTCGGTAATCAAAGCCAGCTGCGCCACCTTGTCGGCGCCGATATGGGCGACGATATGCTCCACCGTGGCCTTGACGCAGTGGCTGCCCGCTTCGCCTGCCACGTAGATCACATCGGCCCGCGCCAGCCGCGCAATGAAGGCCGTGTTGAGTGCCGTTTCCGGATCGTCGGCATCGGGCACTTCCGCCATCACGGCCGAATAGTGCTCGGTCCACGGGTTGCTACCTTTATTCAGTTTGTGCACCACGCGCTGGTGTGCATCTTCCCACTGGGCATAAGCCTGACGCACATCTTCATGCACGTTATGGCCCCAGCTGCCGATTTCGCAGTGCAGCGGCCACACCATCAGGCGATAGCGTCCGGTGGCTTCCAGCTGGTCGAGATAGTGCAGCACCCGCGTCAGCGCTACCGGCTGGCGCGGCTGGTACTCGCCGCTGCGCACGGCGGCAGCGCTGATCTCGGTGAACGGACTAACCGCGCCGCCGTCGGCGCGCTGCCAGAAGGTGGGGTGAGCAATGTCGTAGCGGTGGTGCGAATCGAGCGTGATGCTGATCTCGCTCAGGGCAGCACGGCCGTAGTTAATCAGTCGGGCGAGGCGCAGCATATCCTGATGGGCGCCGGTGACGGGCAGCGCGGGCGTGCGCACTTGGCCACTGACGGGATCAACGGGGCAGTAGGCGGCCGGCAGATCACAAAAATCATTTTGCGGATCGATGATCAGCAAATGCAACTTCCTCGACATGGAGACTCCAGAACAGACACAGAAATGCAGGACCAGCCTTGCGTTATCGCAATTATCGGCGAAGACGGGGAAAATCGCAGAATAAACCGCACGCTCAAAACAAAAAAACTCCCTGCGGCACGCGACCGCTAGGGAGTGGGACTGTGTTGTCTAGACAGCTTAGGCGGCAATCGCTTCCAGCTGGTTGCGGCTCTGGCTCAGCGCTGCTTCCACTGCCGCTTCGCCCATGGCCACGCCTTCGGCCACGATGAAGCTGACGTCGGTCATGCCGAGGAAGCCCAGCACGGTGCGCAGATAGGTGGTGACGTGGTCATAGGCAGCGGCAGGGCCGGCGCTGTAGACGCCGCCCGAGGCGACGAATACGATGACTTTCTTGCCGTGCACCAGACCTTCAGGGCCGTTAGGGCCATATTTGAAGGTGCGGCCAGCGCGTGCCACGTGGTCGATCCATGCTTTCAGGCCGGACGGTACGGAGAAGTTGTACATCGGTGCGCCGATCACGATGGTGTCGGCGGCCAGCAGTTCGTCCACCAGCGCATCGGAAGTCTTGATGGTCTGGGCCTGCTCGGCATTGCGCTGCTCGGCCGGGGTAAAGTAGGCACCCAGCATCTGCTCGGTCAGGTGCGGCACAGGGTTGGCGGCCAGATCGCGCGTCACCACTTTGCCGTCCGGATTGGCGGCCTGCCATTTGGCAAGGAATTCGCCGCCCAGCTGGCGCGACAGGGAACCTTGTTGACGTACACTGCTATCAATGTGAAGTAAGCTTGCCATGTTCAATTCCTTTTCAAAGGGAGAGGGATTGCAGGCATGATAGTTCGGGTTTATTATCGATGGAATAGTCTAAATTTAAATCGTATTCATCGATAAAATCGATAACAGAAAGCTCTCCATGCGCGATCCCGGCCTGCCCTCCCTCGACCAGCTGCGTGTTTTCATCGCCGTCATCGACCATGGCGGCTTTGCCCATGCAGCGCGCGCACTGCACCGTACCCAGTCCGTCATCAGCTACACCATCGCCAATCTGGAAGACCAGCTGAATATCGCCCTGCTCGACCGCAGCAAACGCAAGCCCGTGCTGACGGAAGCGGGCAAAGCGCTGCTGGCCGATGCCCGTGCCGTGTCGCTCAAGGTGGATGGCATGCGCGCCCGTGCCAAGGCCCTCTCGGCCGGACTGGAAGCGGAAGTTTCGCTGGTGGTCGATGTGATGTTCTCGACCTGTAAGCTGGTGCGCATTCTGCACGCCTTCCAGAACGAGTTTCCCACCGTGGCCATGCGGCTGCGCACGGAAGCGCTGGGCGCCGTTACCCAGCTGGTGATGGAACGCGAATGCCACATCGGCATCAGCGGCTGGATGCCCGGTGCGCCCGATACCATCGAGCGACAAAGCTGCGGCTTCGTCACCATGGTGCCGGTGGTTTCACCGGAACACCCGCTGGCACAGATCAAAGGCAAGATCCCCAACGAGGTACTACGCGAGCACACCCAGCTGGTGCTGACCGATCGCAGCACGCTGACCAAGGGACAGGATTTCGGCGTGCGCGCGCTGCGCGACTGGCGCCTGGGCGACCTCAGTTCCAAACACGCGCTGCTGCGCAGCGGTATAGGCTGGGGCAATATGCCCGTCGAATTCATTCAGTGGGATCTGGATAACGGCCGGCTAGTGCAGCTTGATGTGAGCGAAGGCAGCTCGTTCAGCTTCCCGCTGTACGTGATCCGTCGTGGCGACGAAGAACCGGGGCCGGCCTCGCGCTGGCTGATGCAGCAGTTCCTCAACCTCGAAGATGCCACACCCGACCAGACGCAGGCCGAATGTGCTGCGGCATCGCAGCGCGCACCGGCGCCGCTGACACTGCGCCGGCGCTAGTCGCCAGCGCGGGGATTGAAGGCCAGATCGCGCGCCATCGCTTCGTATAGGGCGCGTCCTTTTTCGCTGGTGGCCGGTGGCAGCACTACGTCCAGCAGCAGATACAGATTACCAGGCTCGCGCGCCGGCAGCCCGCGTCCACGCAGACGCAGCTTGCTACCTGTCTGCGATCCGGCCGGTACGTTGACCTTGAGCCGGCCGGACGGGGTATTAACTTCGATCTCGCCGCCCAGCGCCAGCTCCCATGGCGTCACCGGCACGCTGGCATACACATCGCGCCCTTCCACACGGTAGCGCGGGTGGGGACGGAACTCCACTTCCAGATACAGATCACCACGACCGCCGGCACCAGCCTGCCCCTGACCGGATAAACGTAGCTGCTGGCCAGCGCTGATGCCTTTCGGGATATTCACCGTCAGATTGCGTTCACTACGGTAGCCATCGGCTTCCGTCACATACACGGTAATGGTGCGGCTGGCCCCCTGATAGCTGTCCATCACATCGATAGCGATGCTGGCGTGGCTATCGTCGCCCTTGCGCGGTGGCGCCTGACGCCGGCGCCCGCCGCCCAGATTGGCAAACAAGTCGGAGAAAAAGTCGCTATCGATGCCGCCGAACCCACCGCCACCACCACCGTGGGTGCGGCCCCAGTCTGGCGGTGGGCGGAATTGCTGGCCGGCGCGATACTGGTGCCCACGTCCCAGATCATCATAGGCGGCGCGCTTTTCCGCATCGCCCAGCACGCCATAGGCTTCGTTCAGCTCCTGGGTCTTCTGCTGGGCATTGGCTTCCTTGCTGACGTCCGGATGGTATTTCCGTATCAGCTTGCGGTAAGCCTTCTTGATTTCCTCTTCGCTGGCGGTTTTAGCCACCCCCAGCGTCTGGTAGTAATCCTTGTATTCCACGTACGGCGCTCCTTTTCCCATCCGGCGCCGTCATGATAACGCATCGCACCTAGCGGATACGGCGCAGCGAGGAAATGCGGTTATTCATATTATCGAGGAATTCGTAACGGCCCGGTTCCAGCACGATGCAGCGGCCACCAAAATCCGCATGTTCGCACAGTTCCCAGCGGCCCTCATTGACAACGATAGAACCGGCCTGATCGTTGAAGTCGTAATCCACCAGCGTGCGCACATCATTGCGCAGGCCAAGGCGGGCACCATTGAAGGCAGACTGGGAGAACAGCTCGATCGGATCGCGCCCATGGCCGTGGCCACGCTCGTCGTCACGCTCCCAGCGGCGGCCATGACGTTCATTGCGATCGTTACGGTCATTGCGATCGTTACGATCCCAGCGCTCGTTATGCTCGTTGCGCTCGTCGCGGCCATTCCACTCGCCACGGCCGCCGATCTCGCGCGCCGAGGAAATCATATCGTTAAAGCCGGCCAGCACCGGATACTCGCCCCGCTCCACCACCATGCAGCGACCACGGAAATCGGCGTGCTCGCACAACTGCCACGTACCGGAACGCACCACCACGCTGGAGGCGCGGTCATTGAAGTTGTACGGCACCAGATCGGGCGTCTCGCCGCGCAGGCTCAATGCCGGCCCATTGAAATTGGAGTGGGTGTAGAGCGTGATTTCGCCAGCCTGAGCGGCGGCAACGGGCAGCGCCAGCACGAGGGCGGCACGGAGAATACGGAGCAGAGAGGTTTTCATGGTCGTGAGTATGAGCTAGGTGTCGGCACGCTGGCAAGCTGCCATAGTCTCATAACGCGCCAGCGCTACGCATGGCTGACGGCCAGCCATGCCCAATTTGCAAGAATTTGTAAGACAAGGCCGCAGGCTGCGCGCTAGAATGGCCGCCACTGGCTAGAATGGCCGCCACTAAACTGCTTTGCTCCGAGCCACCCTACTCCCCATGCCGCACAAATTCACCCTGCACAATCTCCGTCACGAAGTCGCCGCGCTGTGGGCGCTGTCATGGCCCATGCTGATCGGCCAGCTGGCCACGGTGGGCATGGGCGTGGCCGATGTGGCCATGACGGGCCACGCCAGCGCCGACGAACTGGCCGCCGTGGCGCTGGGCACGTCGATCTGGTCCATCATTCTCGTCACGGTGAGCGGCATCATGATGGCGATAAACAGCATCGTCGCGCATGATGTGGGTGGCGGCGAACTGGGCAAAATCCCCCATGCCGTGCGCCAGTCGCTGTGGAAGGCGGCCGGCGTGGGCGTGCTAGCCATGCTGCTGGCCAATCTGGCCACGCTGCTGTTCGATCACCTGCAACTGACGCCCTACGTGCATGAACAGGCGGCCCTGTTTGTGCACATCATCAGCTTCGGTCTGCCACCGTTTGCCGCCTACCGTGCCCTGTACGGCTACAGCACCAGCATCAACCAGACCAAGCCGGTAATGGTGATCGCCCTGCTGGGACTGGCCTTCAACGTGCTCAGTAACTGGCTGCTCATCTTCGGCAACTGGGGCCTGCCTGCCGTGGGCGGCATAGGCTGCGCGATTTCCACCGCACTGTGCATGTGGCTGATGCTGTTCGCCATGCTGGCATGGATGCGCTACGCGCCGGCCTACCGCGCCACTTATCCGTTCACCCACTGGGAAGGCCCGCACTGGGGCGAAATCGGCAACATGCTCAAGCTGGGTCTGCCCATCGGCATCACCTATTTTGCCGAAGTCAGTGCCTTTGGCTCTATCAGCCTGCTGATCGCCCGCTTCGGCGCCGTGCAGATTTCGGCACACCAGATTGCCCTCAATTTCACTTCGCTGGTGTTCATGGTGCCGCTCAGTTTCGGCATCGCCCTGATCACCCGCGTCGGCCATGCCATGGGCGAAGGCAATCCGCAGCGGGCGCGCTTTGTGGCGTGGGTGGGCGTGGTCATGTCACTCGCCTTTGGCGCCCTGTCAGCCCTGTTCATCGTGCTGGCACGCACGCAGATCGCTGCGGCCTATACCTCCGACCTCGCGGTGCAGGCGCTGTGCGTTCAGCTGCTGCTACTGGCCGCGCTGTTCCAGCTGTCCGACGCTACCCAGGTAGCGACTTCCTGTGCCATTCGCGGCTACAAGGTGACGCGCCAGCCCATGCAGATCCAGCTTGTGGCGTTCTGGGGCTTCGCTCTGCCGCTGGGCTGCTGGCTGGGGCTGGCGCCGGAATGGCTGCCATGGCGCCCCGCCCAGCCGATGGCGGCGCAGGGCTTCTGGATCGCGCTGGTGATAGGCTTGACGGTCGCTGCCCTGCTACTGAGCTGGGCCCTGCACCGCCTGTCGCTGCAGCGCGCGGCGGCACAGCACGCGCCGCAAAGCTAGGCGCAACGACGGCGAAATCGGCACACGAGGCGCCGAAGGAAAAACGGTTTTCGCCCGTAGATTCAGAACATTGCCATCTCGCCACGACCTGCCTGCTCTGGTATTGTCTCGGATTCCGTCAACCTGAGACTAATCCCCGCCATGCGCTTCATACTCTGCTTTCTGGCCCTCCTGACCGGAGCCCAGGCTTCCGCTGAAAAACTCACGCTAGACCGACTGCATTCCGACCCGTCGCTGAGCGGCCCCGGTGTGCGCAGCCTGAAAGTGTCGCCCGATGGCGCCCGCGTGACCTTCCTGCGCGGCCGCGAAGACAACCAGTTCCAGCTCGACCTGTGGGAATTCAACCTGAAGGACAAATCCACCCACCGTCTGGTCGATTCCAAGATTCTGGTGCCGGACGAGAACCTGTCCGCTGCCGAAAAAGCCCGCCGCGAACGCGAGCGCACGGCCAGCCTGAAAGGTATCCTCAGCTATAGCTGGTCGCCCGATGGCAAGCAACTGCTGGTACCGATTGCCGGCAATCTGTATCTGATCGATGCCAGCAAGCCCGATGCAGCGCGCATGGTCGCCTCCGGCAATGTGCTCGATCCGAAAATCTCGCCGAAAGGCCGTTACGTCTCTTTCGTGCGTGACCAGAACCTGTACGTGATCGATCTGAGCACGGGCAAGGAAAAGCAGCTGACCACGGACGGTAAAGACACCGTGCACAACGGCGAAGCCGAATTCGTGGCGCAGGAAGAAATGGGCCAGACCAGCGGCTACTACTGGGCGCCGGACGATAGCGCCATCGCCTACAAACGCTACGACGAAGCACCAGTACCGGTAGCACGCCGCTTCGAGATCTTCGCCGACCGCACCGACGTGGTCGAGCAGCGCTACCCTGCCGCCGGTGATCCGAATGCGCTGGTCAGCCTGCACATCGTTTCGCCGGTTACGGGCGAGATCCGCAACGTTGATCTGGGCAGCAATCCCGACATCTATCTGGTACGCGCCGACTGGAGCGGCAACGCCAAGTCGCTGCTGTTCCAGCGCCAGAGCCGCGACCAGAAGAAGCTAGAACTGATCGCCGTCGATGCCGCCACGCTGGCGCAGCGCGTGCTGATCACGGAAACTTCGCCAACCTGGGTCAGCATCTTCGACGACCTGCGCTTCCTGTCCGGCGACCGCTTCATCTGGTCGTCCGAGCGCACCGGTCGCAAGCACCTCTACCTGTACGACATGAGCGGCAAACTGCAGCACGCCATCTCCAGCGGCGAATGGGGCATAGACCGCGTACTGGCAGTGGATGAAAAGAGCGGCCGCGTGTTCGTGCAGTCCAACCGCGATGCGGTCGTCGATAGCCAGACTTACGCATTGAAGCTCGATGGCAGCACAGCCAGCAAACCGGCCCGCATCACGCAGGGCGACGGCTGGCACGATGCCGCCTTTGCCCGTAACGGCGAAGTGTTTGTCGACACCTATTCCAACCCTGACCTGCCGCCGCAAGTGAGCATCCGCCGTCCGGACGGCAGCATGGTGAGCTGGCTGGAACGTAATGAACTGAACGCCAGCCACCCTTATGGCAAATACCTCGACGCCCACCTAAAAACCGAATACGGCACGCTGAAATCGAAAGACGGCCAGACCCTGTACTACTCGATGATCAAGCCTAGCGGTTTTAGCGTGATGAAGAAGTATCCGGTCTACCTGTCCACTTACGGCGGCCCGCACTCGCAGCACGTGGCACGCCGCTGGGGCAATCTGTTCGACCAGTACATGGCGCAGCAGGGCTTCATCGTCTGGCGTCTGGATAACCGTGGCTCGTCGCGGCGCGAACGCGCTTTCACCGATGCCAACTACCACAATCTGGGCAAGGTAGAAGTGGAAGACCAGCTGACCGGTATCGAATGGCTGGGCCAGCAGAGCTATGTGGATGCCAAGCGCATCGGCGTATTCGGCTGGAGCTATGGTGGCTTCATGACGCTGCGCCTGCTGGCACAAGCGTCGGACAAGATCGCCATGGGCGTCTCCGTTGCCCCTGTGACGGACTGGGCGCTGTACGACACCCACTACACGGAACAGTTCATGGGCACGCCTAAGGAAAATCCGCAAGGCTATGTCACGGCGGGTGTGTACTCGCACCTCGACGGTCTGAAATCGCCGCTGCTGCTGATCCACGGCATGGCCGATGACAACGTGCTGTTCACCAACACCACGCGCATGATCGATGCGCTGGTCAAGCGCAATGTACACTTCGAGCTGATGACCTATCCTGGCGCCAAGCACGGCATCTCCGGTCGCGGCCCGCAGCGCCATGTGTATGGCTACATCGAAGCCTTCTTCAAGAAGAATCTGAAGCCGGAAACCAACTAAGCGGTATCCGCAGTACGCGCAACAGCCGCAGGCAGCGATGCCTGCGGCTGTTGCTTTATGGGCGATCGCAATGAACCCAATTAATTGCGATTGCCCTTGTTGAGATCCTTCACAACTTCCTTGGCATCACCTAGCCCTTTCTGCAATTTGCCGGCAGCCTGCTGGCTCAATCCTTTCGCCTGCTGCTCACTACTGCCCACCAGCTTGCCCACTTCCTGTTGCACCTTGCCGCCCACTTCACGGGCCTTGCCTTTTACCTGATCCTTGTTCATGGTCAACTCCTCTATCAACAATGAAACGACAGTACACACAGCGTTGCGCTATGTGCATACGCGTCAATATAGGCAGTCGCAACCTTGTACTCCGTGCGCCAGCACACGCCCGCAAAGCATACCGGCCATGCCGCATCGCAGCAGCGGCAGGCAGCTTGCAATCGACTCGACAGAAAAGATACGCTGATGTAACAAATTTGTTTCTTTCCCTGTGGGAATCGCTATATAGTTAGCAAACAGAAACGCGCAATTTCAATTGGAGAAATCAACATGAAGCTTGATGCACTGTTCCAGAATCCCACCGCGTTGCCAACCGCACCTAAGGTGGTTGAAGAGCTGATCAGCAGTTTTGATAAAGCGAGCGTTTCGACGGAAGAAATCGCCAAGAAGCTATCCACCGATCCTGTGTTGAGCGCGAAATTACTGCGTCTGGCCAACTCGGCTTACTACCACGTGTCGCGTAGCATAGGCACGGTGGAAGATGCGGTACTGATGCTGGGCTTTGTCACTGTCCGCACGCTGGTCATCAGCTCCGGTCTGGTGAGCGGCTTCAAGACGGTACCGGGGCTGGACCTCAAACAGTTCTGGCGTTACAGCCTGCACACGGCCGTCGCCGCCAAATGGATCGCCAAAAAGACCAAGGAAAACACCGACCTCGCCTTCACCATCGGCATGATGCACGGCATCGGCCAACTGGTGATCCACTCGGCCATGGCCGAGCAGGCCATGGCGCTGGACAAGGTTGCCGGCCCGCTCGATGCGCGCCGCCTCGACGCCGAACAGGCCTCGTTCGGCTACACCTTTGCCGATGTGGGTGCAGAACTGGCACGCCGCTGGAAATTCCCACCCACCTTCGCGGAAACCATTTCAGCCTTCCCTGAGCCACACCATAACGGCGAACTGAACCGTCTGGCCGCCGTGGTCGCACTGGCCGCATGGCGTGCCCGGGTAGAGCAGGCCCAGTTGAGTGCCGAAGAAATCGCCGCCTGCTACCCGACCGATCTGGCCGAAGAACTGGGACTGGATGACGATGCCCTGATCGACGAAATGCCATCGCCGGATGAGTTGTCGGCCGGTCTGGAAGAACTGGTGAAGTAAACAGGCCCCCAGACAGTCAAAACAGTAATCAACTGACAACAAAAACCGCCCGAATCACCATCGGGCGGTTTTTTTTCACTTTTTTTCAAAAATATTTGAAAAAGACCCTAAAGTTCCCGTTCGCCCCGACGTTAATCAGGACATGCGGTAATCCGCCTAACCAGCCAGGGTGCGAATATGACCTCCAGCGAAGTCCTCTCGATGTACGAAAATATTGCCGGTATGACCAATCACATGGCCAATGCCGCACGCATGGGTGACTGGGATGGCCTGAGCAAGCTGGAAAACCGCTGCGCCGCCGAAAGCCGCGCCATCAGCACCGGCGTACCTGCCCTGAGCGGCGCCCAGCGTCTGCGCAAAATCGACCTGCTGAAACAGATTCTAGCCAACGACCGCGCTATCCGCGACGTGACCGAGCCCTGGATGAACACGGTTCCCGGCATGGCTGCCTGATCCGGCACCCGCCCAGTAAAAAAGCGCCTTATTAAACAAGGCGCTTTTTTTTCGTCCCGACCTCCCCTCACCTCACGCAGCCTACTGCTGCATCAGCGATTCCGGCGTCACATCTTCTAGCGGTGGCGCCTCCTCATGCTTCACTTCCGGCTCGGCCGCCTTTTTCTTCCGGAACAGTTGTCCGATTTTTAACGGTGGCGCACCGCGCTTCTTGCGCAGGAATAACCAGCCGGCCAGCCCCAGCACCAGTGCGGCCACGCCTGCCCCAGCGGCAATCAGTGGCACATTCAGGCTGCTAGGCGGTGGTTCCGGTGGTTTCTCTTTCTTGTACTTCAGCTTGGGCAGGACTTTGACCTTTTTCACCGGTCCGGACACAGCCTCGCTAGCCGCAGCAGAGGCCGCCGCCGAAGCCTCTGCCGAGGCCGAAGCTTCCGCCCCGGCGGAAGCAGACGCCGCATCACTGGCGCCACCATGGGCCGCCGCCGCACGGGCTTTGGCCAGTTCACCCTGCACACCGGGAGGTGGCACCCAGCGCTCTCCACTGGCGGCCTCGCCGCCAGTGGCAGCCGGTTCGGATGCGTGCGCGGCCGCGCTGCTAGCCAATTTTGCCGGCGCCGAAGCTGCCGCGCTTGCAGCAGCCGACGCACTTGCCGCGCTACTGGCAGACGCGCCAGCCGCCGGTGCACTGCCTTTTCCCGCAGGCGCCGCGCCCAGCGCCCCCTGCAGCACTTTCAGCTTGCCTTCCAATTCGGACAGTTTGCTATTCAGCTCCTGACTATGCGCATCGAAAGCCGCACACTCTTTGGCTGCCGCAGGTGCCGGTGCAGCCGAACAGGCCGCAGGTGCAGGGGCACGCTTGACACTCTTGGGCAGCGGCAGATTCGGCATAGGCAGCAGCGCCTGCGCCACCGGCACCGGTACGGCAGCATCAGAGGTCGCCTCGCCAGAACTTGCCGCTTTAGCGGGTGCAGGCTTGCTCGGCGCCGATGGGCGACGTGCCGGTGCAGCGGCTGCACTGGCACGCAAACCACCGGCCACACCCACTTCCGACTCATGCAGCGAAGGCATAGGCGCTGCCCGACCACGCGCAGCCGCTAGCTCGGCGGCTGCGGCCGGTACAGCCGTGGACGGCAAGGGCGCAGGCGGCAACGGTGCGGGCGCCGGACTGCCCACAGCAGTCACCGGTGCCGCACTGGCGCGCGAAGGATTCGGATCAGCCTGCAGCCAGACGGTGGCAGCGCGCACTTCCTGCCGCCCGCCACCACTAAGTTCTAGGAACAGGTGCAGATAGTCGGCCTCGACCGGCCGCGTGGTGCTGACCCGCAGATACTGGCGACCATCACGCCGCACGATGGTCATGTGCAAGCCGGCCAGCGCCGGATTCATGCTGATATTCGCGCCACGGTAGACGTTTTCCTGCGCCAGTTTGACTTGCAGGGTGGCCGCTTCGTCAGGCGCAACCTGCACCAGTTCGATATCGGCCGATAGTGGCTGACCGATGAAAGAACGTACTGAAATATCCCCCAGCTCGGCCGCAGGCGCAGCCGTCGCCAGCAGCAGGCTGCCGGCGATAGCGGTGAGTGAAGTCAGTAGTGGTGAACGCTGCATGTCGGGTGCGGCTGGACGCAAAGGCTAAAAGTGTATCAGTTATAACGGCAATTTTTCCCCGTTTTGTAGCCCTCGGATAATTTTTCGCCACTAGGCTACACTAGGAAGGGATGATCAAACGGACAAGCTTGCCCACCTTATAAAGGATGCCTCATGGATACCCGCACCGAACATGACAGCTTTGGCCCGATCGAAGTACCGGCAGCGCAGCTTTGGGGCGCCCAGACCCAGCGTTCGCTCGAACACTTCCGCATCTCCAGCGAGCGCATGCCACCCCAGCTGATTCATGCGCTGGCCAGCGTGAAGCGCGCCGCCGCAAACGTCAACCGCGATCTAGGCCTGCTGGCAGCCGACAAGGCGCAGGCCATCATGCAGGCGGCCGACGAAGTGCTGGCCGGCCAGCATCCGGATGCGTTCCCGCTGGCCGTGTGGCAGACCGGCTCCGGTACCCAGACCAATATGAATATGAACGAAGTGCTGGCCAACCGCGCTTCCGAGCTACTGGGTGGCAAACGTGGCCAGGGCCGCTTGCTGCATCCCAACGATGACGTCAATCTGGGCCAGTCCTCCAACGACATCTTCCCCACCGCCATGCACGTGGCCGCCGCCGTGGCACTGGCCACGCAGGTGCTGCCCGTCCTGCGCCAGCTGCGCACCACGCTGGACGCCAAGGCGCAGAGTTTTGCCGGGATCGTCAAAATCGGCCGCACCCACCTGCAGGACGCCACCCCGCTCACGCTGGGGCAGGAGTTTTCCGGCTACGTGGCCCAGCTGGATTTCGCCGAACAGGCCATCACCCAGACGCTCGCCGGCGTACTGCAACTGGCGGCCGGCGGCACGGCAGTTGGCACCGGCCTGAATGCCCACGCGGAATTTGCCAGCCGCATCGCCGCCCAGCTGGCGCAGACGCTAGGCCTGCCCTTCGTGACGGCGCCCAATAAATTTGCCGCGCTGGCAGGCCACGATGCGCTGGTGCACGCTCACGGCGCACTGAAAACCCTCGCCACCGCTCTGATGAAAATCGCCAATGATGTGCGCTGGATGGCTTCCGGCCCCCGCTCCGGTCTGGGCGAAATCAGCATCCCCGAAAACGAGCCGGGCAGCTCCATCATGCCGGGCAAGGTCAACCCCACCCAGTGCGAAGCGCTGACCATGCTGTGCTGTCAGGTGCTGGGCAATGATGTGGCCATCAGCATGGGCGGCGCTTGCGGCAATTTCGAACTGAATGTCTACAAGCCCCTGATCGCTCACAACTTCCTGCAAAGCACCCGCCTGCTGGCCGATGGCATGCACAGTTTCGAGCATCACTGCGCGGCAGGCATACAGCCACAGCACACGCGCATTGCCGAACTGATGGAGCGCTCTCTCATGCTGGTCACGGCGCTCACGCCCCACATCGGCTACGACAAGGCGGCCGCGATTGCCAAGAAAGCCCAGCACGAAGGCAGCACCTTGCAGCAAGCGGCACTGGCGCTCGGCTATGTGACGGCTGAACAGTTTTCCAGCTGGATCGATCCGCTGGCCATGACCCGCCCCGGCGCGCACGGCTAATCGCCATAACGAAGATCCACAGCCAAGCCCCAGCGCTAGAAACCCTGCACATAGCGCAGGCCCAGCAGGTATTCCGGCGCGGCGGCGGCATTGTGGCCCGGATGCACCCGCCACATGATGGCGGCGCTCAGCCGGCCCTGCCGCGCCATGCCATCCGGCCGCAACGTATAGCGCAACTCCACATCGCGTTCTGTGGCAGTAGGACGCAGATTCAGCATGGCCGTACCATAAGGCAGTGCGCCCGGTTCCCCCGTCAGCGCCACTGTGCTGTTGCCTGTGAGCGTGCCGCTGCGCACCCGCGCCGGCACGGACAGGGTGAGCGCCAGACTATCGCCCGTCGCCAGCCACTCGCGTCGCGCCCACGACAGGCTGTAAGCCAGTGTGCGCACCGAAGAAACCTGCGCCAGCAGACTATCGGGTGCGCCCAGTCCTTCCGTGCGGGCGGCTGACACCATGGCCGTAACGGCACTGTGGGGCGTCAGCGCATAACCCAGGGTGGCGGCAGTAAAGCTGGTGCTGGGACGGGTGTACATGGCCAGCGCGGGACTCTGCTGAGGGCCAGACACACCCACCCCTTCGCGCAGTACGCCTATGCTGACGATGCCGACGGCAGCGCCCATTTTGCGCTCGAACTCGGCACTGGTAAGAAAACGCTGGCCCGGCGCATTCAGCGTGGGGCCCAGCGGATCGAGCGGCGCCAGCGGTGCCGGCAGGCTGCCCAGTTGCAGCCGTGCCGTACTGCCCCCCAGCACACTGTCGGCATGAGTCTGACCCGCTGCTGCTGCGGGCCACGCCGGCAGCAATAGACTCGCTACAAAAAGGCAAACAATTGCATAACGCATGGTGCACCTCCTTCCGGCCACATGGCCGAGGCTAGATTCACTGCAGCCTTACTTACAGCATAGCGAGTACTTTTCTAGAGAGCAACCTCAAGCATAGCCGCCACATAGAGTAAACTGCCACACTTGCGCCATTCTGGCGGGCGGAACGCACTGCGTTCCCATCACAGCAACAGAGGATAATATGCAAAAAGTCAGTTTTGAATTGAATGGCGAGTTTGTTGAACTGAATCAGTTATTGAAACTGGTGGGCCTGTGCGACAGCGGTGGCGCCGGCAAAATGCTGGTCGCCGGGGGCAGCGTCAAAGTCGATGGCAAGAAGGAACTGCGCAAGACCGCCAAGATCCGCGCCGGCCAGTATGTGACGCTCGGCGAGGTGCGCATCGACGTGCATAACGCATAATACTTATTGTATTGAAGAAATAGTTTGATACACTATAGTCTGTCGCCATTTTGTGGCGCCACAAACGGGGTGGCCGTTTGTGAACTATAGTGGAACTGTCTACTCGCCAGTTCTGTCATCAATTTGTTAGTCAGGGGTACGTCATGGACGATCCTGAAGTGAAACTGCAATCGCAGGAACGTTTGCTGGAAGACTTGCGGCAAGTGATAGAAAACGCCGAGGATTTGCTCAGCAACACCAACGCCTATCACAGCCAGCTGTACCAGCATGCACGCACGCGGCTGGCGCAGGCACTGCACTACGCCACGGAAGAACTGGCCCGCTTCGAAGACATACAGGTGGACCGGATGATAGAACTGACCCGCGCCGCCAATCTGCTACATCAGGATCTGAGCGGCGAAGCGCGCCTGCTGCGCGCTTTCAAACGCCAATAAGTTCCAATAAGTTCCACTAAGTTCCCCTGAATTCCCCTGCCTTGCCGGCGCGTACGCCCGCGCGCCTAGCCACGCCGCCGCGCCAGTGCCTGATCCAGTGAAATCCGGCCCGGTCCGTAGACCAGCAGTGCCAGCAGCAGCATCCCCCAGTAGAAATGGTCATTGATGGCTGCAGGGCAGTCAAAGCTGAACAGCTGCGGGTAGGACAGCACCGCCATCCCATTCACCAGCAACAGCGCCAGCGCTGCCGGACGCGACAGCAAACCGGCAAACAGTAGCAGCGGCAGCCCCAGCTCCCCCGCCGCCCCCAGATAGGCCGCCAGTTCCGCTGGCAGCAAGGGGACATGGTATTCCTCGCGGAACAGTGCCAGCGTGGCACTCCAGTCCCCTAGCTTGACCATGCCCGCCTTGAAGAATTGCCAGCCTACATACAGGCGCAGGAACAAGCCCAGCGCTGCACCACCCCATTGCGTCAGCTTGTCATCCAGTACCAGGCTACGCTGGTACAGTGCCGCTAGAACTACCATGATTTCCTCCCAAATTAGCTTGGTCGGAACTAGCGCACGATCCTGACAAAAATTTCGCAGGCCAGCCATTGCTGCAGATGCGCGGCAAAATCAAATGCCTGATCCAGCTCGAACGCAGCATCGAGCGCATCACCCAGCGTGGCGCCAGCGGCCAGCACGGACAGTGCCGCATGGCTGGCGGGGCTGAGCATGAGCAGGCGTGCGCGCCATTGCGGCCGGCATACCAGCCCGTACTGTTTGCCGCTGACCGGCGCATACGCTGCCACTGCGCTGTCGGACTGATGCGCACACCATGCGTCGAGCACCGTCCATGCGGGCGCCAGCAGGGTGCAGCTGGGTGCCAGTTGCAGGTGCAACTGCTCCAGCTGATCCGGCGGCACAGCCGCCATTTCGGTCGCACTGACAAGCGGTTCTGCTGCCGCATAGTGGGCACGGTGCATAGCCCATTCCAGTTCCGCCATATCCGGCAGATAAGGCAGTTCCGCCACGGGCGGGAAGCTGTGCAGGAAAGCGGCGAAACGGTCGCCAAAGCAGTTCAGATCGGGATTATCGGATGGATGGACATGACCATAGGCACGCGTCAGCCCTGCGAAAAATTCCTCCCCCACCAGCTGGCGAATCACCGGATAGGCCGAGGCCAGTATCTTGTGCCAGCCCACTGTGAGGTTGCCCCGATACAGGGCAAAACGGTGTTCATTCTGCTCGCCTTTGAACAGCGCCAGCGCGGCCGGCGTCTGCAGCGGATCGAACAATGCAGCAGTGAAGGCTTGCTGGCTGGCAGCCAGCACAGGCAGATCCTGCGTGGCGCTGGCGAGCGGCGACTGCTGCATCAGCAAGGACGGCGGCACATGGCGCGCCTGCAGCGCGTCCGCTTTCGCTGCATCGGCCAGCAGCACTTCCAGCGGCGGCACATCGGTATCCCATTCGATCAGCGTGGGCACAGCGCCAAAGCGCTGCAAGGCGTGCTGGTATAGCTGCCAGACTTCGGCGCTGACGGGCGCACCGTGATGATCGATCACCGCCTGCGGTGTCACCAGATGACCAGCCAGATGAATTTCGCCCACCGTGCCGGGCTGGATGGCAGCCATGGCAGCGAGCGCGTCTTCGCCATGGTTGCATTGATTGACGTACAGATTATTCACGTCCAGCAGCAGCGCACAGCCCGTGCGCGCCACCAGTGCGGCGAGAAACTCGGCCTCGCTCATGGCATCGTGCCGGTAGCGCAAATAGGTTGAAACGTTTTCCAGCAAAATTTGCCGCTTGAGCACATCCTGCACTTGCTGCACGCGCGCACTGAACAGGTCGAGCGCAGCATGATCCAGCGTCACGGGCAACAGATCGTTGAGCTGACGGTCGGCCACGGCGCTCCAGCACAGATGCTCGGATACCAGTGCAGGCTGCACCCGTTCAACCAGTGCCCGCACCCGTTCCAGATGCCGAGCGGAAAAACCGCGTGCCGAGCCCAAGCCCAGTCCCACGCCATGCAGGCTGATGGGGTAATCCTGTCGCAACTGCTCCAGCACATGGCTGTCCCAGCCGCCCTGATCCAGATAATTCTCCGTGTGTACTTCCAGCCAGCCCACTTGCGGCCGCTGTTCCAGAAACTGCCGGTAGTGAGGCGTTCTCAGCCCGACGCCCACACCGGCGACGGGCGCTACACTCCAATTCAACGACATAGCGCTGCGCCCGATGAACGATTACTTGGCCGGTGCCATGGTCTTGCCACCGGATTTTTCGCACGTACCTTTGGCCACGTACTTCCATTCGGTAGGCGCATTGTCCGTCTTGGCCTGTCCTGCGCACGAGTGGGCGCCGGTAGCGCAGTCATTGGCACCGGCTTTGGCGACGCCGTAGCATTTTTCTTTTTCTTCAGCAGCAACAGCCTGCGTCATGGAGGCCGCGCAGACGGTGGCCAGAGCAGCGGCGATCAGAGCTTGACGTTGGTTCATGGTAAATCTCCTCGATAGTAAAAGTGGTGTTGTGCTGCACAAGCGTGTGCAACTGTACCGTAGTCGCAGCACATGGGCGTGACCTTACACACTTTTTTCAGATTTTTTTTCGGGAGAATGAAACGGCAGGATGCGGCGAATGCCGGTGGCGCGCACGCGCACCCGCGCACCGGCACGGCCGGCCTGATCCAGGCAGGGCCGCAACGGCAGAGAACACGGCGCTCAGGCCGTGGTATTGATGGTGTTACCGAGGTGCGAAGGCAGATTGGGTGCCGAAGGTACCGGCGGAATCGCTTCGATCAGCGCACTGGCACTGGAAGCCTGAATATCCTGTGCTTTTTTCAGCACGGCCACGCCTACGGCCTGCTTGGTACCGGTGTCAGCAATCGTGCTGGCAGTCTGGGCAATGCCTGAGATGTCCATGAAATCCTCCATTAAGGGGTATCACGAAGATTTACGGACAGACCAGCGCAAACTTTAGGCAGTTTGCCGCATTTATTTCGATTCTTTGCAGTAATTCCGCACCCACTCCAGCACACTGGCACGCTGGTTCAGATCGAGCCAGACCAGATGGGGCGGCAACTCGGCCGGCGCTGCTTGATCTGAAGCAACAGCATAAATGTACGGATCATGCGGATAAAGTGGCGGCTTGCCCACTTCGGGCCGATACACTTCCAGCTTGGGGATAGGGTCGGATTTAAAGCCTTCCAGCAACGTCAGGTCGGCGGGCGACATGCGCGCCAGTTGCTGCTCCAGCGTGGGCTCGGGCGCTCCGCGCAGTTCCTGCACGATGGACACGCGGTAAGGCGATGCCACCATCACTTCGGCCGCACCGGCCAGGCGCAGCCGTGCACTATCCTTGCGGGGCGGCTCCAGTTCGATGTCATGGTGGCTGTGCTTGATCATATTGATGCGCACACCCTCGGCCGCCAGACTGGTGATCAGAAATTCCAGCAAAGTGGTCTTGCCGCTACCGGAAGTACCGGTTACCACCAGCACTGGGGAAAGCTGGCCGCCAACGAACTTCTGCATAGTGCTACTCCGCGAAAACAGGTTGCCGCCATTATACGCAGCAGCTGGTTTTCACGGCGCTAGCGGTTTATTCGTCGAGTTGCTTGAATGGCTCGTTACGGCGCTGGCTGCTGCCCAGCGCCAGCATGCCCAACCCTATCCACAGCGCGGCATAGGAAGTGCTTACGGGATGGGGCGCCTCTTCCACCGTGGCCGCGTGGGCGCGTGGCATGGCAAAAACGGCAGCGAGCAGCAGGGGCATCAGGTTCAGGTATTTCATCATAAATCCGTGCGAGAAGATCAATGATGTAAAAATATCACTGCCGCGTGACGCCTTGATGACAGGTCTAGTACGGTATGCGGTAGCGATAGCCCCTGAAACTGAAAACGGCTTCGCGTGCCTGCAGCTTTTCCAGCACCAGACCGGGCGCCACTTCCTCGCCTTCGTGGCGCAGCACTTTATCCACCAGCAGCAAGCGGTCAGCCGGATTGGACGAATAGATATAGCCCCCCACCGCCACGGTCGGAATGGCGCGCTGTATCGGCTCTGGCAATTCACGCAGATTGAGCACAGGTTCTTCGCTGGCACGGGTGCTAGCGGCCGGCTTGAGCGCGGCACTAGTCGGGGCAACATTCGCTGGCGCTGGCGCAGCCGCAGCTGCAGGCGCTGGTGAGGCTGCGCTTTCGCCCGCACGTAGCACCACCCCGCCATGCGCTTCCGGCACCGGCAAGGGTTGCGGCATATCCACGGGAGGCGTGGCGGCGCGCAGCACCAGTTCCGGTTTGATTTCCTTCGGCACCCCGGACGGTAACGGCGCATGTGCCGGCGCTGCCGTCAGCACAGCTGGCGTTGCACTGGGAGCGGGGCGTAGTAACAGCACCAGTAGCGCCACGATTACCAGCGCCATCAGCAAGGCCGCCAGCACCAGCGGGCGGCGCCACCACGGCAGTGCTGCTGCCAGCGACGGCGCCTGCATGCTCGCTGCATGCAGCGTCGGCGCATTGCCCAGCTGTCTTTCAGCCTGCGCCTTCTTCAGCGCTTCCAGTATGTACGACATTTATTTCTCCTCCGCTGACAGCAAGCGCGGCTCGCGCACCCCACCCTGCTGATACAGGCGGATAAAAGTTTTCGGACCGGCCACGCCGTCCGCCTTGAGCTTCTGCTCGTTCTGGAATTCCGTCAGGCGCGCACGCAATGTAGCATTCAGCGGCTGGCCTTCGGCCGGCTTCTTCAAGCCATACATCTGTGCCAGGCGGCGCGCCAGCCAGTCCACATCGGGGCCTTTATCGCCCGCCGAGACTTCATCGCGCCAGCTACGCGGGGCACGCCAGTAGGTACTGAACTCGCCACTAAAGCGCGCTTCCAGTGCTGCCAGTTTGACCCGCTGCGACTTGCCATCGCCCCCCTGCAAGGTAGCGTAAGCATCATCGAGCGCCGTCAGCACTACATAATTCGGTCGCACCGGATCATCATGCAGCGTCAGCACGGCCGGCCGGTCGAGCTGACGCAATTCTTCCAGCCCGCCTTTGGCTGACAGGCAGCGCAGATTCAGCTTGGCCGCCAGCGTGCAGGGGTCGCCTTCCGGCAGCTTCAGCTCCCAGCGCGCCGCCAGAACACGCAGCGCGTCGGACTGGCTATACGCCGCCCCTGCTGTTGCCGCCCCCGCTGATACGCCGCCTGCTGGCAGCGTCCCAGCCGATGCCATGCCCGCCGCCGCACCGGATACTGGCGCGGCCGCTGCAACCGGCGCTGCCGCCGCAGCCGCGCCGGTCGTGGCAGAAGCTGGATTTGACGCTGCCGGCACCGCCGGCGTAACGGCGGCGGCCGGCGCCGCTACTTGCGCCGCCTCACCAGCCGGCGCACGCCCGTAGCCCAGCCACACGGCGCCACTCAGCACGACCCCGCCCAGCACTCCGGCTGCCAGCAGCGGCCAGCGCGGCGGCGTGCCCGCTGCGCTGCCTCCCTCGGAACTGGCAAACACTTCCGCCGCTGCCTTGCGCAAAATCGCCCGGTTGACCTGCGGCTGATTCTCCACATAAGCGCCCAGCAACGCGCGGTCGCACAGCAGGTTGATACGGCGCGGCACACCTTTGGTGAGCTTGTGCAGCAGCGGCATCAGCGTGCGCGGGAACGGTGCGCTTGCCACCGCTCCGGCCACCGCCAGCCGGTGCTCCACATAGGCGGCGGTTTCCGCCGCCGTCAGCGAACCAAGGTGATAGCGCGCAATCACCCGCTGCGCCAGCTGTTCCAGTTCCGGCTGCGCCACCATGCTGCGCAGTTCCGGCTGGCCGATCAGAATAATCTGCAGCAGCTTGCGCTCGCTGGTTTCCAGATTGGTCAGCAGGCGCAGCTGCTCCAGCACGGCAGCTGACAGATTCTGCGCCTCATCGATGATCAGCACATTGTTGCGTCCCTGCGCATGGCTGGCCAGCAAGTAGGCATTGATGGCATCCACATAGGTTTTAACGCTGACGGCACCCGCGCCCTGCGCTGGCAGCACAATGCCGAATTCGTCACAGATCGACAGCAGCAGTTCTTCCACCGACAGCTTGGGATTGAAGATGTAGGCCAGCTTGCAGTTCTCGGGAATCTGCTCCATGAAGCAGCGGCACACAGTCGTTTTGCCGGCGCCGATTTCGCCCGTCAGCAGCACAAAGCCACCGCCACTGCCCACGCCAAACAGCAGATGCGCCAGCGCTTCGCGATGGCGTTCGCTCATGAACAGGTAGCGCGGATCAGGGGCGATGGAAAACGGCGACTGTTTGAGATGGAAGTAGTGGGTGTACATAGTCAGAACGGCACAGGCGGCAGCGCCCGTGCTATTTCACCCGCGCACGCGCGGGCGGCAATTGCACGGCTGGCGGCTGCACCGGCGGCATGGGTTTGAACTTGGCGCAGTATATCTTGGCGCGCGTGTCGAAATACACGATCCGGCTGGCCGGCTTGGATTCCCGCACGGGATAGGCAGAAGTATCGATACGGGTGTAATGGTGACCCACCTGCGCAATGATGGCTTTTTCCAGATCTTCCGGTGGCGCTTCGGCCACGGCACCGACAAAGATGTAAGGGCTGGTATCGTCGCTGACCATCACTTCCGGTATCGTGATTCCCCACAGCGTAGCGCCGTCCGTCTTGAACCAGAACGCGCCGCCCTCGTGCTTGTAGGGCTCTTTAAAAAACTTCACCAGATAATTGTAGAAATACAGATTATCCGTGTGATCGCGGCACAGCACACCGTTACCGATGATGGTGCCGAAGGTGGTGGGCACGGCCTGCGCCATGCCGGCTTGCGCGGCCAGCGCCGCAGCCGCCAGCAGTAGCCGCCAGCGCGCCCCCATCAGGCTTTGGACAACCAGAGACGGTTGGCGCTGATGCGTGCCTTGGCCGTAGCAGGCAAGGCTTCGTAGCAACCGGGATGCTGTTTCAATGCGCCCTCGCGGATTTCCTTATGCAGACCATTCACGACAAAAACGTACAGCACCGAGCCGTCTTCCTTATTTTTTGTCCCCATATATTTAATCATGTGCGCTCTCCAGATACGTGCGCAGGTATTTCCCGGCAATACGTTTATAACGGCATTTAGTTGCCTGCAACTTTAGCCTATTGTTGGCAATAAATTTGTGATTCCTATTATGACAGTTTGAATTCAAATCACATACTGTTTCCACGCGTCAAAATGGCCGCTGTTGCAGGCAGGGCGTCACCGTTCAGGCGCGCATTTTTGCAGCTGATGCCGCAATTTGGCGCATTCGTCCCAAACTGCCTACGCGCCCACGGCCTAACCCTTATCGTTTCACCATCGCCACTACCGATGACCGAGACCATCATGAAGCCTACCTTCACCCCCGCCAAGCTGACTGCCGCCGTTGCTGCCACCCTGCTGCTGGCCGCCCTGCCCAGCCACGCCGACAACAAGACGGACAATAAGACCGACAACGCCAGCACCACGGAAAACCGTAACGTGGCCGCTTTCAGCAATATTGCCATTGATGGCCCGTTCCGCGTGATCGTCACCAACCAGCCCGGCAGCAGCATCGAACTGAGCGGCCTGCGCCGCCAGATTGCCGAAATTGAAACCAGCGTCAGCGGCGACACGCTGACCGTGCGCCAGCCACGCCACAAGAGCAAAGGCTGGACCTTCAACTTCAGCTGGAACAAGGAAAGCAAACCGCCCGTCACGGTGCGCATCAGCGCAGCGACTTTGAAAAGCCTGCGCAACAGCGGCAGCGGCGATATCGAACTGCAGAATATCCAGGGCCAGCAACTGACCGTGTATGCCGAAGGTTCCGGCGACATCTATGCCAACGGCAGCGTGCGCGACCTCACCGTGCAGGCGTCCGGCAGCGGCGACCTGCGCCTGCGCACGCTGAAAGCCGCCAGCCTGAACCTGACCATGAATGGCGCCGGCGATGTCGATGCGGCCGGCATGACACAGGATGTCAACCTGACGCTGAACGGCTCGGGCGACCTGCATCTGGGTGATCTGCATGCCAGCCGCATCAACGCCGCCCTACACGGCCCCGGTTCCGTCACGCTGAGCGGCAGCAGTGCCGAATTGCGTACGGAAATCACCGGCTCCGGCGATCTGGATGCCTGCACCCTCAGCACGGAAGCAGCCAGCGCCGCCCTGCGCGGTCCCGGCGAAGCCTGCATCTCCGGCAATCTGAAGAAATTCGATGGCGAAGTACGCGGTTCGGGTGACCTGACCGTACGCGGCCTGCAGGCCGCCAGCGTGCATGCCGTGCTGACAGGGCCGGGCAATATGATACTCAGCGGCAGCGTGGGCCAGCTGAATGCCGAGCTGAGCGGCTCCGGTGATCTGGAAGGCCAGAACTTGCAGGTGGGCCGTGCCATGGCACGTAGCCGCGGCCCCGGCAGCATCTACCTGAGCCGCGTGAGTGAAACGCTGGACGCGGAAATGAGTGGCTCGGGCGACCTCAGCGCAACGGCGGCCTGCAAGTCCGTCAAGCTGAGCATACAGGGCCCCGGCGACATCAAGCTCGATGGCCGCACCGAGCAACTGAGCGCACAATTGAACGGCTCAGGCAATCTGAATGCACGTCAGCTGCTGGCCCAGCAGACCGACATTCAGGTTCGCGGCCCCGGCAATGCGGTGGTGAATCAGGCCGGCCGCACAGCAGGCGAGCGCACCCAGCTGGTGACCTACGAACGCCGCGGCCAGCGCACCACCCAGTAAGTTACGCGAGTTCTTCTTGCGGGCAGGCCACGTGTCTGCCCGCCCCGCCTCCCCCGCAAGTCTCCCCCGCCGTACTACTTCCTCTCCCCCCCCTGCCTCAAGGTACTGCAAGCTAACCAGATGCAGACCAAAGTGGCATGCAAATACCACACTTGCACAATACGCCCGATTTTTCAAACTTCTGTTTGATTTCAATTACTTAGGAAAAATTCCGAGCATACAATTGCCAGTCCACTTCATTATTTTATAATACCAGTTAAATACCTGTTGACAAGCTGGTTTGCAAGCACCTATAGTGCCCTCAACGCCGGACTTCCACGGCGACTTACACAGATAATCATGATCGAATTCTTACTCGGGGTTGATGGCGGCGGCAGCGGCACCAGAGTACGTCTGGCACGTACTGATGGCATAGAACTGGCAGAGGGTGTGAGTGGTCCATCCGGCCTCATGCATGGCATCGCCAATGCGTGGAAAGCCGTCGAGGAAGCGGCTGCCATGGCCTACCGTGCGGCCGATCTGCCTGTCCCCGAGCGTCGCCACGTAGCCATCGGCCTCGGTCTGGCCGGCGTACACAATAAACAGTGGGCCGCCGAATTCGTCGCGGCCAATCCCGGCTATGCCCGCCTTGCGCTGGAAAGCGATGGCCATACCACCGTACTGGGCGCACACCGCGGCCAGCCGGGCGCCATCATCGCGCTGGGCACCGGCAGCGTGGGCGAAATCAAACGCATCGACGGCGTCCACGTAGAAGTAGGCGGCTGGGGCTTCCCTGCTGGCGACGAAGCCTCGGGCGCGTGGATGGGTCTGCGCGCTATCAACCATGTGCAGCAGGTACTCGATGGCCGCCAGCCAGCCGACGCTTTCAGCCACGACGTGGCACAAGCGTGCGGCGGCGAACGCACGGCCATCCAGAACTGGCTGGCACGCGCCAGCCAGACCAATTACGCCCAGCTGGCACGGCTGGTACTGCAGCATGGCGAGAACAACGAGGTCGCCCGCACCATCCTGCTGGAAGCGGGACGTCAGGTAGAACTGATGGGCAACGCGCTCGATAGCACGGGCACTCTTCCGATCGCCCTGTGCGGCGGCCTCGCTGCACCACTGCGCCCTTACCTGCCCGTCTCCATGCTGCGCCGTATCGTCAATCCGCAAGGCGATTCCGCCGCCGGTGCGCTGCGCCTGATCCAGCAGCACCTGAAAGGATGAGCCGGTGCTGAGCCAACTGCGCGATTTCCGTCCTGATGCCGATAGCGATACCCCGCTGTATGTGCAACTGGCGAACAAGCTGACCGACGGTATCGCCGCCGGCGACTGGCGCGTCAACGAAGCGCTGCCTTCCGAGCGCGTGCTGTCCGAGATGCTGACCATCTCGCGCGTGACGGCGCGCAAAGCCATCGACATGCTGTGCGAACGGGGCATGCTGACGCGCCGGCGCGGTTCCGGCACTTACATCACGCCCAAACTGGAACAGCCGCTGTCACGTCTGACCAGCTTCTCGGAAGAGCTGCGCGAACGGGGCTTCTCGGCCGGCTCGCGCTGGCTGCAACGCGAAATCGGCATCGCTTCACCCACCGAAGTGCTGTCGCTGGGACTGTCGCCGAATATGCCGGTGGCGCGCCTGAAGCGTCTGCGTACGGCCGACGATGTGGTGATGGCGATCGAAACCACCACCATTCCGGCCCAGTACATGCCGAATCCCCACAGCGTGCAGGATTCCCTGTACGGCTATCTGGAAGCCAATGGCACCATACCGATGCGCGCGCTGCAGCATATCCGCGCCGTCAACGCCAATGCCGAACAGGCGCAACTGGCCAGCATACCTGCGGGGGCAGCCATGCTGCACATTACCCGCGTCAGTTATCTCGACAACGGCGCAGCGGTGGAACTGACCCACTCGTATTGCCGCAGTGATTATTATGAATTCGTAGCGGAGTCGCGCAGATGAGCGATGCAATCAAGGGCAGCAACAGCATCAAGGGCAATATCCTCACCACGGCAGGCTGGGTGCACGGCGAGATCACGTTCACCCAGCGCGTCAGCGCCATACACGGCGATCATGCCGCCCCCGAGCTCAATAGCGACGATTACATCCTGCCCGGCTTTATCGACCTGCATGTACACGGCGGTGGCGGCAAGGATGTAATGGAAGGCGGCGACGCCATTCACACCATCGCCGCAGTCCATGCGCGCCATGGCACCACCAGCCTGCTGGCCACCACCATGACGGCGCCACCGGAAGATATCGAACAGGCGCTGCGTGGTATCCAGCGCGCCGTGCAGCAACGCGGCCAAGGTGAGGCGCGCGTACTGGGCGTGCATCTGGAAGGCCCGTTCATCAACTCCGGCAAGCTGGGAGCCCAGCCGCCGTATGCGCGCTCTGCCAAGCTGGCCGACGTGGAACAGCTGGAAGCACTGGCGCCGCTCAAACTGATTACCGTAGCGCCTGAACTGGAAGGCCATCTGGAACTGGTACGCGAACTGGCCGAGGCGGGCATGCGTGTACAGATCGGCCATACCCTGGGCAGCTACGAAGATGGCGTCGCCGCGCTCCAGCATGGCGCGCACGGCTTCACCCATCTGTTCAACGCCATGACAGGCCTGCATCACCGCGAGCCGGGCATGGTGGGCGCAGCGCTGGCGCATGCCCACTACGCCGAAGTGATTCCCGATTTACTGCACGTGCATCCGGGTGCCATCCGCACCGCGCTGCGCTGCATTCCGCAACTGTATTGCGTCACCGATTCAACCTCCGCTACGGGCATGCCCGATGGCGAATATATGCTGGGCCGCCACACCGTCATGAAATGCATGGGCGGGGTCAGGCTGGCCGACGGCACGCTGGCAGGCAGCACACTCACTATGGACCAGGCGCTACGCAACCTGGTCGGACTCGGCCTCGATCTGGCAGATGCCTCGGCACGGGTCTCAACCAACGCGGCCGACTATCTCGGCCTGCAAGAGCGGGGCCGTCTGGCTCCCGGCACCTATGCCGATCTGGTGGTGCTCGACCGTGACCTGAACCTCAAAGCCGTCTATATCGAAGGAGAATTGTTGTGACCTCAATGATGTTGAAAGAAGCCCTGTCCGCCGCTGATTGCGTAGCCCTGCAACTGGCCAGCGATGGCGAAGCCTACGCGGAGCTGGGCCGTAAATTGAGGAGCACGTCCTTCTCGACCGCGCTGACGATTGCGCGCGGTAGCTCGGACCACGCCTGCGCCTACGCGGCCTACCTGATCATGGCCCGTCTGGGCCGCGTGGTGGCATCGCTGCCGATGTCGCTGGTCACGCTGAACAAATCGCCGCTGATCACGCGCGACACGCTGGCCATCTCCATCTCGCAATCGGGCCAGAGCCCGGACGTGGTCGAGCCAATCAAATACTTCCGCGATGGCGGTGCTACCACCGTAGCCCTCGTCAACGATATCGAATCGCCACTGGCCCACGCGGCCGAATACGCGATTCCGCTGCGCGCCGGTAAAGAACAGAGCGTCGCCGCCACCAAGAGCTTCATCACCAGCATGGTGGCCGGTGCCCGTCTGGTCGCTGCATGGCAGAACGATCCGGAACTGCTGGCCGGTCTGGAAGCGCTGCCTGACTCGCTGCGCGCCGCCACCAAGGAAGACTGGAGCTCCGCCATCGAAGTGCTGGCACCAGCCCGCAACATCATGGTGGTCGGCCGCGGCATCAGCTTCCCTGTGGCTCTGGAAGCTTCGCTGAAATTCAAGGAGACATCGGCACTGCAGGCAGAAGCCTTCAGCGGCGCGGAAATCAAGCACGGCCCGATGGCGCTGATCGAAGACGGCTACCCGCTGGTGATCTTCGCCACCCGTGGCCCGACCCAGGCTGGCCTGCTGCAACTGGCCAGTGAAATGCGTGGCCGTGGTGCGCGCGTGCTGCTGGCGGCACCGGCCGATGTGGCCGAACGCGATCTGACCCTGCCAGTAGCGGCCACGCCGGATCTCGATCCTATCGTGGCAATTCAGGCCTTCTACGTCATGGCGGCACAACTGTCGGCAGCGCGTGGCATGGACCCGGATGCACCGCGCCACCTGAGCAAAGTCACCAAGACCAACTAAGCATTACCACGCCGCGCCACCATCCATGAGCATGCAGACCTTGCGCAAACTATCGGCCCTGCTCGTCGCGTGGATGGTGGGCTCGCTGGCCACGGCGGCTAGCCCTAGCCTGCCACCGGTCCAGAAGATCGAATTCTGGACCTTCAGCATGAAGCCCAAGTTCACCCCCTACTTCGAACAGCTGGTACAGCGCTACGAGCGCGACAACCCCGAGGTGAAAGTAGAGTGGGTCGACTTCCCGTGGGATATCATCCAGACCAAACTGGTCACCCGGATTGTTGCCGGCACCCCGCCCGCGCTGGTCAATCTCAACGTGCCATGGGCCGACGAATTTGCCCGCGACGGCCTGTTGCTGCCGGTGGACGGCCTGCTGGCCGACGCGCGTGCGCGCTACCTGCCCGGCACGCTGCAGGATCTGACCTTCGGTGGCAAGACCTACGGCTTCCCCATGTATAGCAACGTGGCGGTGATCACCTACAACACCGAAATTTTCAAGCAGGCTGGCATTACCCGCGCCCCGCGCGACCTAGATGAACAGCTGCTGTTTGCACGTCAGATCGCGGCCCGCACAGGCAAGGCCGGTCTATGCCCTGCCCTGTCGAAGATTGACGGCCTGATGATGCAGCAGGGTCTGCCCCTGCTCCGCGATGGCAAAGCCGTATTCAATTCGCCCGCCCATGTGGCGCTGATCCGCAAGCTGGCGGAAACCTATCGCGCCGGTGGACTGCTCAAGGATGCCCTGTTCGCCGAGGATAACTTCCCCGCCGCCATCGACGCCTACAAAGGCGGCCGGCTCGGCATGCTGCTGGCACCGCCCACGGCCGTGCGCCGGATCGAAACGGACGCCAAGGATATCTACGCCATTACCGACGTGGCCCCTGCGCCGCTAGGCCCTACCGGCATCGCCGATGGCGGCTGGCTGGTGCATTTCGCCGTGCCGAAAAATGTCAGCCCTGCGCTGCTGCCTGCAGTGGGCAAGTTCGCCCGCTACCTGACCAACGACGCCAACCAGCTGGCCTTCGCCAAGCAGGCCAGCGTATATCCTGCCATGGCGCAGGCGGCCAACGATGCCTTCTTCACCACCGTGCCTGCTGGTGCCGGCGCGGCCGAAAAAGCTGTGGCCGCCGGTGCCGTCTCGATGCCCCACTCCCACACCATGTACGTAGCCGGCATCGACGATTACGATGAACTGCGCCGCTACTTGGTGAAAGCCGTGGAAGCGGGCGTGACGGGCAAGCAGGATATCCGCCTCGCGCTCGATCAGGCCGTGCAGCAGTGGAACCGCAAACTTGCCAGCCTGCGGAGCCACTGAGATGCGTAACCTGACTGCATGGCTGTTCCTCGCACCAGCACTGGCATTGCTGGCGGTGTTCTCGTTCTGGCCCGTGGCCTTCGGTTCGCTACTGGCCTTTACCGACTATAGCCTGATCCGCGAGACGCACTGGGTAGGTCCGGATAACTTCCGCTACATCTTCAACAACGAGATGTTCGTCACCGGCCTGAAAAACTCGCTGGTGTTTTTGCTAATGGTGCCGTTCGTGCAGATCGGTGCACTGAGTCTGGCCGTGCTGGTGAATAATCAGCTACCCGGCATCCGCTACTTCCGCGCCGCGTTCTATGTGCCCGTAGTGACCACTGTCTCCGTGGTCGGCATCATGTGGGGCTTTATGTTCCACGAACAGGGTGCGCTCAACTACGTGCTGATGCTGTGCCGTCTGGTCGATGCGCCCGTAGGCTGGCTGTCCAACGACAGTCTGGCGCTGTTTGCCATCATGTTCGTCACGCTGTGGCGCGGGCTGGGCTGGTATATGGTGATGTATCTGGCCGCGCTGCAGGCCGTGCCGGCCGATATGCAGGAAGCCGCCATTCTCGATGGCGCAAGCCGCTGGCAGCGTTTCTGGAAAATCACCGTCCCCATGCTGCGCCCTACCATCATGGTATGCGCCATTCTGTCCGTGCTGGCCGCGCTCAAAGCCTATCAGGAAGTCGATGTGCTGACGCAGGGCGGCCCCATGAACTCCACCTTCACGGGCCTGTACTACGCCTACGATCAGGGACTCAAACACCTGAAACTGCCGCGCGCACTGGCGGCCAGCTTCGTCATGTCGGTGTTCTGCATAGGCATAGCCCTGCTGTGCCTGCGCTACCTAAAACCCAAACACCGCCCATGAAGACGCCCTTGAAAACACTCGCCCACTATCTGCTGCTGAGTGCACTGGCACTGGTGTGCGTATTCCCGTTCTGGTGGACGCTGGTCACGGCGCTGTCTACGGAAGGGAATATCTTCGCGTTCCCGCCGACGTTCTGGCCACGCGAGCCATCACTGGCGAACTTCATCGCCGTGTTCGACACCCTGCCTATGGCTACCTTCCTCGGCAACTCGCTGCTGATCGCAGCCTGCACCGTGTTCTGGAAACTGGCGCTGTGTTCCGCCGCCGCGTATCCGCTTGCGCGCATGCAGTTCAAAGGCCGCAAGCTGGTGTTCGGCCTGATTCTCGCCACGCTGGTGCTGCCGTCGGAAGTGAATTTCCTCGTCAACTTCATCACCGTCACCAAACTCAGTCTGGTCGATACCTACACGGGTGTGATCCTGCCGAATGTCGTCACGGCAGTCGCCATCCTGCTGCTCAAGCAGGCCTTCGAAGAAGTGCCGCAGGATCTGATCGATGCGGCCCGCGTGGACGGCGCTTCGGAGTGGACTATCTTCTATAAAATCATGCTGCCACTGATCGCACCGTGGCTGGCCACGGTCGGCATCCTGACGGCGGTGGAAGCATGGAATGAATACATCTGGCCATCCATCGTGATGAGCAAGCCAGACCAGTTCCCGCTGTCGGTCGGCGTGCTGTATTTACGCGGCACGTTCGGCAGCAGCACGCGCGTGATCGCCGCCGGCACCGTGCTTACCATACTGCCTACCCTGGCAGCCTTCCTCTTTACTCAACGATTCTTCATGCGCGGCATGGATGGAGCAGTGAAATGACCTTAACCCCACAAGTAACCCAAGACCAGTTGCGCAAGCTGGCCGGCCAGCTGATCATGATCCGCTTCCCCGGCACCACGCTCGATGCCGCCACCGCTGATTTCCTCAAGACTAACGGCATCCGCGCCGTCTGTCTGTTCCGCGGCAATATGACGGACTCCGTCCAACTGGCCAAGCTGACGGCCGACCTGCGCGCCGTGATGGGCGACGAAGCCCTGATCGCCATCGATCAGGAAGGCGGTGCCGTGGTGCGCTCGACATGGGTGCCAGCACCACCGGCGGCCATGGGCCTCGGCGCAGCCAACGACCTCGATCTGAGCTACCGCACCGGCGCCGCCGTGGCGCGCGCCGTCAAAGCACTGGGCTTCAACTGGAACTTCGCTCCCGTGCTGGACCTGAACAACAATCCGCACAACCCCGTCATTGCCGAACGTTCGTTTGGCGCCGAGCCGGTGCGCGCAGCCGAACTGGCGATGGCATGGATGGCCGGCTCGCACGCCGAAGGCGTAGCCTGCTGCGTCAAGCACTTCCCCGGCCATGGCGATACCAGCGTGGATTCGCACCGCGATCTGCCCACCGTGGACAAGCCGGTGGCCGAACTTGAACGCATGGAACTGGCGCCGTTCCGCATCGCCGCCGGTGCTGCACCGGCCATGATGACGGCGCACATCGTCTACCCGACGCTGGATGCCGACAATCCGGCCACCATGTCGCGCCGCATCCTGACCGGCCTGCTGCGCGAGGAATGGCAGTATCAGGGCATCATCATCACTGACGGCATGGACATGCACGCGATTGCCGGCCGCTATGGCGTGGGCAATGCCGCCGTGCGCGCACTGACCGCCGGTGCCGACATGGTGATGGCACTGGGCACCACGGAAACGCAGGAAGAAACCCTGAACGCCATCGCCGCCGCTATCGCTTCGGGCGAAATCACCCAGGCCGACATCCAGCGCCGTCTGGCACGTCTGGGCGCACTGGCACAGGCTTACCCGTGCAAGCAGCGCTCCTACAAGGAAGATGCCAGCGACCGCCGCATCATGGCCGAAGGCTGGCAGCGCAGCCTGACCGCCTACGGCGCGCCACAGCGCCCGCCAGCAGGTGCACGCGTGCGTCTGGTGGCACGGCAGGATGTGGTCAGCGATGGCGTTTCGGAAGCTGGCGTACCGGCCGCCGTGGTGGCCGATTCGCTGCGCACCCTGTACGACGTGGAACTGGTGACCTACGACGATGCCGACAGCTTCGACTGGAACAGCCTGCCCGACGATGGCCGCTACACCATGCTGGCTTCTACTTCGCGCCTGCGCTATGGCGACAACGCCCGTAACAACTGGAAGCCCGACCTGCATCTGGCGCTGTGGAACCCGTATCAGGCGCTCGACATTCAAGCCCCTGCCCTGATGACCTACGGCTTTGCCCAGCCCGCACTGGAAGCGATTAACCTGTGGCTGTCCGGCACGCTGGAAGCCAGCGGCCGCGCACCGGTCGGCGGCTTCGCATAAAAAAATCTGAGGGGAGACACCACATGGAACACAGCACACCCGCCGTACGCAATCCGAAATTCTGGGTGCCCAGCCTGTATCTGGCGCAGGGCCTGCCTTTCTTCGCCGTCATGATCGTGGCGAACCAGATGCTCAAGAGTATGGGCGTGCCCAACGACGAGCTTAATCACTGGACGGGGCTGATCGGCTTTGCGTGGGTGTTCAAACCATTGTGGAGTCCCTTCCTCGAACTGGCCAGCAGCAAGAAGCTGGTGGTGGTCAGCTTCCAGATTCTGGGCGGTCTGTGTCTGGGCGGCGTGGCGCTGTCGCTGCATACGCCGTTCTGGTTTGCTGCCGTGCTGACCATGCTGGGACTGGTGGCGATTTCCGCCGCCACCCACGATATCGCCTGTGATGGCCTGTACATCACCAGCCTCGATGAAAAAGGTCAGGCAGCTTACGCCGGCTGGACCGGCACCTTCTTCAATGCCGGCAAATTCTTTACCACGGGCGGCTTGCTGCTGCTGGCTGGTCACTTCGAGAAATCCATCGGCGTAGTGCCGGCATGGACGATTAGCTACTGCATCCTTGCCGCCATCATGGTTACGCTGGGGCTGTACAACAGCTGGGCGCTGCCGCTGGCGAAGAACGCCACCAGCGATGAACACAATGCGGCAGCGATTGCCCGCACGCTGTGGCAAGTCATCGTCGAATTCTTCCGCAAAAAAGGCATCTGGGTTTCCATCATCTTCATCATCCTGTTCCGCGCCGGCGAAGCACAGGTACAGTCGATCGGCCCGCTATTCCTGCGCGAAGCCCGTCATCTGGGTGGCCTTGGCCTGAGCACGGCCGAAGTGGGTGCCGTCTATGGCACCGTGGGCACGGTGGCCTTTGTGGTGGGCAGTATCGCCGGTGGCTACTTTACGTCGTGGCTCAGCCTCAAGCGCGCCATTCTGTGGCTGATACTGGCCGTGAACCTGCCGAATCTGGCCTTCTATCTGCTGTCCGTATTCCAGCCCACCGAACTGTCCGTAATCGGCGTGGCCCTGAGCGTAGAGATGTTCGGCTACGGCTTCGGTTTCGTCGGTCTGATTCTGTACATGATGCAGGTGGTGGCACCGGGCAAATACCAGACGGCCCACTATGCGTTCGCCACCGGTGTGATGCAGCTGGGCTTCGTGCTGTTCAAATTGTTTAGCGGCGACATCCAGCTGGCACTGGGTTACCGCAACTTCTTCGTGTGGGTGATGGTGTGCGCCGTGCCGGTGGCCGTGCTGTCGCAACTGATTCCTATGGCGGCCCGTCCACAAGACGATGAAGCCGCAGCGGAAGGCTCACCCGCCGCGGCCAGTGCAGGTTGACTCCATGGCCAGTGTCAGTCTCAAACAGATCGTCAAGCATTACGATAAAACCGCCGTCCTGCACGGCATCGACCTCGATATCGCCGACGGCGAGCTGATGGTGTTCGTCGGCCCGTCCGGCTGCGGCAAGTCCACTCTGCTGCGCATGATCGCCGGTCTGGAACAGATCAGCGGCGGCGATCTGCACATCGGCGGCATACGTGCCAACGATATCGCACCGGCCCAGCGCAAGCTGGCCATGGTGTTCCAGTCATATGCGCTGTATCCGCACATGACGGTGTACGAGAATATGGCGTTTGCCCTCAAGCTGGCCGGCCACAAGGCTGCTGCCATCGACGAAGCCGTGCAACGTGCGGCGGCCACGCTGCAGATCACCCAGCTATTACAGCGCAAACCGTCCGAACTATCGGGTGGCCAGCGCCAGCGCGTAGCGATAGGCCGCGCCATCGTGCGCACGCCGGAACTGTTCCTGTTCGACGAGCCGCTCTCGAATCTGGATGCCAGCCTGCGCGTGCAGATGCGGGTGGAAATCAGCCGGCTGCACCGCGAACTGCAAACCACCATGATCTACGTCACCCACGATCAGGTGGAAGCCATGACGCTGGGCCAGCGCATTGCCGTGTTTAACGGCGGCCGTATCGAGCAGGTGGGCACGCCGCACCAGCTATACAACCATCCGGCCAACCTGTTCGTGGCCGGCTTCCTCGGTACGCCCAAGATGAACTTCATCAGTGCCGAGGTAATCGCCAGCAGCGGCGAACAACTGAACCTGCTGCTACCCGGTGGCGCCATCATTGCCGTCGCCAGCGGCGCCAGAAGCAAGGCCAGTTGCGGCCAGCGGGTGACGCTGGGCGTGCGCGCCGAGCACCTGCGCCTTGCACCAGCGGCCGGTCACAACACGGTGGAAGTGCGCATCGGCCATATCGAATATCTGGGCGACCAGTCCATCGTCTACGCCAGTCTGGATGGCGGCAGCGAACTGATTGCAATCCGCGCACCGGCCGATGCCGCCGCGCTGCAAGCAGGCCAGCGGGCCTATCTGCAACTGCCTGTGTTGCAGTGCCACATTTTCGACGCCAGCGGTCAGGCGCTTGCTAGCAGCGCACAGCACGCTTGATTTCAGTTTTTCCTCGCGTTTTATGTAACAATACGCGGGTTTACTCCGTCGCGACGGCAGGGCCTACCAGCCCGATCGCTCAATTGTTTGATAGAAGGATAATTCATGTCCCATATTCGTTTCGCCCGTCTTAGTCTGCTGCTGGCCGCCATCGGCCTGAACGCTGCCCCTACCCTGCTGGGCATGAGCCCTGTCGTTGCTGCGGAAGCGGCCAAAGCGGCCGAGCCGCCTAAGGACACCATCCGTCCGGAAATCTTCAAACTGATCGATCCAGCCCAGACCAAAGTCCTGCTGGACAATAAGAACTTCGCCGAATTCCAGAGCCGCATCGACCAGTCGGCCGCCATGGCCAACGTCACCCCTTACGAGCAGTTCATTCTGAACCAGATGCGTGTGCAACTGGGTCAGGCTTCGTCCAACCACGAAATGAGCGTGAAAGCGCTGGCTGAAATGGTGGAATCGGGCCGTCTGACGCCAGAAAACAAACTGCGCTTCATCGATGCTATCGCCGGCATCTACTACAGCAATATCAAGGACTACGATCAGGCCATTACCTGGTTCAACCGCTACGGCACCGAATCGGGCGACACCCAGAAGCAGCGCCAGTACATCGTACGTTCGATGTTCTTCAAGAACGACTTCGCCGGCGCCAAGGCAGAAGTGCTGAAGGACGTAGAAGCCGCCAAGAAGACCGGCATCGCGCCACCGAAGGATGAACTGAACCTGCTGGGTAACATCGGTATCAAGACCAAGGATACCGAGCTGTATCTGCAGGCCGTGGAAGAACTGACACGCTACTACGCAACCCCGGACTACTGGTTCGACCTGCTGAACCGTACTCGCGGCAAGAAAACCTACTCGACCCGCTTCGATCTGGATGTGGCGCGTCTGAAGGCGCTGGCTGCGCCATCGAAAATGGAAACCGAAGACTATCTGGAACTGGGTGATCTGGCCGTGCTGGGTGGCTTCTTCACCGAAGGTAAAGTCGCGATGGACAAAGCCTATCCTAACGGCGTCCCTGCCGGTAAAGACAAGGCCGTGATCCAGAAGGTGAAAGACAGCGCCGACAAGGGCGCTGCCGACGATGCGAAAAACATCGACAAAGGTATCGCTGCTGCACAGAAGTCGAAAGACGGCGTGGGTCTGGTCAATCTGGGCTACAACTACATCGCACTGGGCCAGTTCGACAAAGGTATCGACCTGATGAAACAGGGTATCGCCAAAGGCGTCGCGAAGAATCCTGAAGACGCCAAACTGCGTCTGGGCTACGCGCTGGCACTGGCTGGTCAGAAGGAAGAATCGATCAAGCTGCTGGAAACCATCACCGGCAATGACGGTCGTGCCGATCTGGCGCGCTACTGGATCATGTACCAGAACCCGCCTAAAGCTGCTGCCGAAGCCAAGTAATCACAGCTTGCAGTAACCGCTAGCGCAATCATTCTGCGGCCGGATCTTCCGGCCGCAGTGCTTTTCAGCCTCGATACAAGTCAGAACTTGAGGCGCCAGCCTGCGCGATTAGCCAGCGCCGTCAGCCCCATCATCGCCAGCGTCATCGCGGCAGCGTTCAGCAAGCCTGCCGCACCGCCCTGCTGCCAGTATGGCCACCACCAGCGCGGCATATGCAGCAGCGCCATCAACTGTTCCCACAGATCGGGCGCAATATACGCAAACAGCGCATTGCCGCCAGCGGGCAGCAGCAGCCAGCACCAGCGCCGCCATTGCAGAATATCGATCAGCACATAGAACACGATGAACATGGCCAGTACCAGGCCCGAGCACACCAGCGTGTAGGACTCGGTTGCATGGATCTTGTTAATGCCGTGATAGGGGCGCAGCAGCAGGCCCGCCCCAAACAGGGACAGCGCCAGCCACGCCAGCGCCCGCGCGCGCTGCCACGGCGTGGCCGCAGCATTGGTCAGCAACAGGGTGGCCAGCACGCCGGCCAGCATATTGGCGGACGTCGAGCCTAGCACTTGCGGCACATTCACCAGATCGCCCAGCGACGCGGGAATTGCCAAGGCACCGGCCGTGCCGCCCATGTACAGCACCAGCAGACCAGCCAGCGCGCCCGTCAGCGCCATGGCACTACCGCCAGTAGCCAGATACAGCAGACTGCAGACCAGATAAGCCCAGCCTATCATGCCCAGTATGCCCCACCAGCCGTGATGCAGATGCACGCTGGGGAAATCAGCATCGGGCTGGCCGCGGAATAGCAGCAGCAAGGCCAGCATCAGGGCCGCGCCCAAGCACACCTGCCAGCGCGCACCGCCCTGCCGCCACAACAGCAGCATGGACAGATAGAACAGCACCATGTACGCAGCGCGAGGCAGTAGCGCCTGCGCATCGTAGCGGTAAGCATTGGCTAGCACCACGCCTGCCACCATCAGGCTGAAGGCGCGCCAGCACAGACGCGCCAGCAAGGCCGGTGTGACCTGCCCCACGGCACGGCGCAGCGCCAGCGGAATCGCCATGCCGGCGATGAACAGGAAGCCGGGGAATACCAGATCAGGCAGAGTGATGCCGTCAGCGCGCGGCCCCGCGTGTTCCAGCCAGTAGGGAATGCCCGCCATGCCGGCCAGATAGTTCACCCAGATCATGGTGAGAATCACGAAACCACGGAAGGCGTCAAGACTGAGCAGGCGCACTGCGGTGCCGCTGCCGCTGCCGCTGCCGATGCTACTGTTGCCGATGCTGGTGGCAAGATGGACGGTCATTGCGGCTATACCTTCACGTACCACTGGCGCTTATCCATCAGCCAGCCGACCATCCAGCACAGCAGCATGAAGCACAGCGCATACATCAGCGAGGCCACCTGCGGCGCTGCCAGCGACTGGAATAGCTGCTGGTATATCCACGTGTAGCCATCCACCGCACCGACACGCATACGCACCAGCACCACCACCGCCAGCTCCGACAGCAAGTAGATGAATAGCGTATTCTTGCCGAACACCTCGAAGAAGTAGGTCCAGCCACGCTGTCCGCGCACTTCAATGGCATACACCAGCAGCGCCAGCACCAGCAGATCCAGACCTACCGTTAGCAGCACGTAGGAACTAGTCCATAACTTTTTATTCAGCGGCAGCACCAGCTGCCAGCACAGTGCCAGCAACACCAGCAGCACGCCCGCCTGCACCATGCGGCGTAAGGTCGCCACACCCGTGCCTTGCTGAAGCAGCATGCGTCCCGTGAAATAGCCGGCCAGCAGATTCACCGTCGCGGGCAGCGTGCCGAGCAAGCCTTCCGGATCGAATGGCACACCCTCCCCTTGATACAGGTGGGAGGCGCCAAGCAGCCACAGGTCAAACTTGGCGGGTGCATTGCCCGCCAGCGTCAGATCACCCAATGCCAGCAGCAGCCACCAGTAGCCCAGCAACGCCAGCACGCAATACAGCACGGCACCGCGCAGCCCCCAGAAATTCAGAATCAGGGTGGCCAGCAGCGAACACAGCGCGATACGCTGCAGCACACCGGGGATGCGGGTGCCAGCCAGCGGTATCAGGCCCCAGCTACCGCTCGCATCCTGCGTCACAAACGGGAACCAGAACAGCAGAAAACCCAGCAGGAAAATGATGGCATTGCGCTTGAAAGCCTTGCGCAGCACGGCGCCATGGCCTTGTGCCGCGTAACGCGGCACGGCAAAACTCAGCGCATTCCCCACCACGAACAGAAAGGTGGGGAACACCCAGTCGGTAGGCGTGAAGCCATGCCATTGCGCGTGCAGCAGCGGCGCAAACACATGGTTCCAGTCGCCCGGCGTATTCACCACGATCATCAGCGCGACCGTCAGGCCACGCAATACATCCAGCGCCAGCAGCCGTTTCATTGCTTGGCCTCCGTCGGCGCCGCCCCCATCGCACGCAGATAGGCGCCTGCGGGCACACCGTTCATACCGCTGCACAGCGCATCCGCGCCCGCTACGGGCTGGCGGCACGGCGTGTCACGATCGAGCGACCAGAAATGCAGGCCGGCCATCTTGTACTGCGCTACGGCGCGCGCCAGCAACTGCATATCCGCCACGGTGAACACGTTCTCCACTACGTCATTCACACCCAGCATGGGCGTCAGTTCGATCTGCTGATAGGGAATGCCATACTTGCGATGTACATTGTGCGCCGCCTGCAGCGCCGAGCGCCCCATATCGCAGCGCCCCTTGCGTACCACGCAGGCCTTGCGCGCTGCCGGGCCATAATCCATCACCATCAGATTGAAGGTGTAGTTACGCAGGCCATGCTGGCGTACTGCCTTGAGCACAGTCTCGCCCAGCGTATTCAGGCTGTGCCGGCTGCCATCGGAAGCGGCATGGGTGGCCACCGTAAAGCTGTAGCGCAGCGCGGGGCGGTGCTGCTGTGCCACTTTGGCGCGCCCTACCAGCGCATCGATCTGCGCTGGCGTCTGGCCTTCTTCGATATCGAAATCAATGCCCAGCAAAGCGGGCGATTCGTAGCGGCTGATGAAGCGCTCCATGCCTTCATCACTGGCGCAGGTGAACATGTGACCCTGCCCGCCGGTGGAGACGATGTAGCCGATGCCGGCCTGCGCGAACGCCGCCACATTGGCGGCCGCAATCTGCGCACCGCTCACGCTCCCCCAGACTTCTTCGCCGCACTCGCCGCTGGCAAAAGCCCAGCTCAGGGCGGCGCGCCCAAAGCGGCTGGCGCCGTCGGCCAGATACGGCAGGCGCACACCGTCCGGCGCTACCGTGATCACGGGCGCGGCATCATCCTGCCACTGCGCCAGATGTTTGTATGCGCTGAATACCACGGGTGGTGCACTGTCTGGCACAGCGACGGCAGCGGGAGCCGCAGTGGTTGCAACAGTGGTTGCAGAAGCTGCTGCGCAAGTGAACAGCATGGCGCCAGCAGCAGCCAGCGCAGGCAAAGAGAGTCGACGCATTTTTAATCCTGTCATACAAAGAAAAAAGGCTGCCGGCACCAGTGCCGGACAGCCTCGCTTAATCACGGCCTGCCATGTCAGACATGGCGGACCGGATCAGTCATGCCATTAGAACTTGACGCGCAGACCACCGTACACGGTCTTGCCGTTTTTGTACACGCCAGCGATCTGGGTAGTGTCGGTCTTGTACACGGTCATCAGCGGATCGTTCAGGTTCTGCGCTTCCACGGTGAACATCACGTTCTTGTTCAGGGTGTAGTTCAGCGCGATGTTGAGCGAACCGTTAGGGCTCTGGAAGTAGTCAGCGCCGCCGCGGTTACCCAGCTTGTAGGCCGAACGATGGCTGTAAGCGATACGTGCGCTGAAGCGGTCATCTTCGTAGAAGGCGCCTACGTTGTAGGAGTCTTTGGAAGTGCCGTACAGGGTGCAGTCTTCGCCAGCTTTACCGTTGCAGGTGCCGGTTGCCAGTTTGTCGGTCTGTTTGCCATCCGAGTAGGTGTAGTTACCCGATACGCCGATGCCGCCCCAGACGTTCTGCTCGTACGCCAGATTGAAGCCATTCAGCTTGCCGTTGGTGTTGACCGGAGCCGAGATGTCGTAGTTGGCGATCGCGCCCTGTTTCGATGCATCAGCGTATGGCAGGATGCTGTGGCCATAAGCGATCACACCTTTCAGGTCGCTGCTGAAGATGCCAGCGGACAGCAGTGCTTTAGGAGCGAAGTACCATTCCACGCTCAGATCCAGATTGTTGCTGCGGATTGGGCTCAGGTATGGGTTGCTGCCAACGCCGTTGTGCTGGGTGTCGCGCAGGTCGTTGCCGGCCAGCTGACCGAAGTCAGGACGCGACAGACCACGGTTCACGGCGAAGCGGGCGATCAGGTCTTTGGTAACGTCAGCACGCAGGTTCAGGCTAGGCAGTACGTCGTTGAAGGTCTGCTCGTACTGTGGCTTGCCGCCTGGCAGGAATGCGTGGATATCCATCTTGGTGCGCACCAGACGTACACCGACATTACCGCTGACATTCTCGGAAGGCTGCAGGTTAGCCATGAAGTAGCCAGCGCTGGTGTCTTCCTTGATGTTGAACTCTTGCTGGGTAGCGTGGGTGTTGAAGGTAGCGTACTGCGCTACCCACGATGCCACGTACTCGTTGCTGATCTTGAACGGGTTGAAGCCAGGGGTCGGGTTGACTGGCAGGTTGCCGTACCAGTTAGAACCGTAGTTACCGATGGCGCTTTCAGGAATCTGCTTCTCGTCATCTGCACCTTTACCCAGGGTCATGCCCATTTTCTGCAGATCGCGCTCGTGTTTAGCGAAACGCACACCGAATTTAACCGATGGAACGAAGTCCGAAGCCAGTTTCAGGTCAGCATCCACCTGGCCATACGATTCTTTGTCGGTCGACGAGGTGTAGCTACCCCAGCCGCCGATGCCGCCACCGTTACGTACGAACTTGTCGCCGCCCGGTACGTTCAGCACGAAGATACCATCGCTGGTCAGCGAGTAGCCGGCGCCTTGATTCCAGCCGCTCAGCACTTCGAAACCGACGTCCTTGGTCTTGCCGCTGCCGCTGGTGTGGCCCAGTTTGCTGGTCAGGGTCAGGTCATCGCTGACTTTCCATTTGGCATCGAAGTTCAGGAACTTCGAATCGGTCTTAGCGTCAGGACGTGCAGCCACGTCTTCCACCACCGACCATGCGCCAGCCGAGTTCGCACCGAAAGCGTTCTTGTCGAAGAAGATAGAGGTGACGGTGTTACCAGCAACGGTGTAGGAACCGGTTGGTTTCACGGCATTGCCATTCCAGCCAGGGCCATTGAAGGCATTGATGGTGTCAGCCATGTAGTTGGTGTTGTAGTTCTTCGCGTCGACGGTCGACAGGAAGCCCGACAGGTCCAGGGTTACATTGCTTTGTGGTTTCCACTGGGCTTCCAGATAGCCACCGTTACGCTTACGTTCCTGTTCGAACAGCACAGCGCCGCTCAGCAGGGAAACGTTTTTGCCAGCCAGTGCCGGGTCTGGGTAGTTAGCACCAGCCTTGTCCCACCACACGCCTTCCGAACCGGCGCGTTGCAGCTTGCGCGACTGCGAGAACACCTGGGCCAGAATACCGAAGGTGTTGTCTTCATTTTTCCAGTTAGCCAGTGCGGTGATCGCTGGATCGGTCGATTTGGCAGCGGTCGAGTAAGCTGCTTCGATGGAGGCCGACGTGGTCAGACGGTCTTTGAATTCCAGTGGTTTGCGGGTCTGGATGTCCACGGTACCGGCTGCGCCGCCTTCGATCAGGTCAGCTTGCGACGATTTGTGCACCACGATGCGGCCTACCAGATCGGATGGCAGCAGGGTGTAGGAAACGCTGCGGCCACCGGCCGCGATGTTAGGACCGTACCAGTCACCGCTGGAAACGGTGTGGCCGTTCAGAGTGGTCAGGGTGAACTGCGAGGATAGGCCGCGCAGCTGTACGTGTTCGTTCTCGCCGAACGAACCTTCAGCCGAACCGGCGCTGGTGGTGGTCACGCCAGCCACGCGCGACAGCGAGTCAGCCACGTTTTTGTCCGGCATTTTGCCGATGTCTTCCGCGGTGATGACTTCCACCAGCGATTCCGCATTTTTCTTCTGGTTCAGCGACTGCTGCAGCGAAGCGCGGATACCGGTCACGATAACGGTGGTCGGTTCTTCTTTAGCTTGCTGAGCCTGAGCCGACATGGCCACGCTCATGGCCAGCATGGCCACGGCTGCAGCGATCGGCTTCATGCGCTGTTCTGCGGTGAAATTACCTTTCATATACTCCCCCTTTGATTGGTGGCTTCTCTAAGCCAGTCCAGGTTAAACGTAGATCTCAGAAGCAGTTGGTTGCCGCCGCAACTTCCTGCAGATCCCTTCTTTGCAACCACTTACAAAACCAATTTAACGCCAATATACTCCAGACCAATACCAGAACACTACCAGTTTTCGATATTTTTCTTCATGTTGTATGAACAATACATACCACTTTGTTGCTTTCTGTCACAGAGAAGAGGCGTAGCGGTGGTCTAATGTGATAAGACCAGTGTAATACCGCACAACTGGTCTTTTTTGGTATTATTTTCCAACAAACCAGACGGAGACCACCGGGTATGAATGCGCTAGCACAGATCATGCAGAAGTTGGGAGAAAACAACAGCCAGCCCCTGTATCTGCAGCTGCAGCGTGCCTTGCGCAGCGCCATCGACAGCAAACTGTTCGGCAAAGATGGCGCCCTGCCCGCCGAGCGTCAGCTGGCCAGCGAACTGGGGCTGTCGCGCATCACGGTGCGCAAAGCCATTGATGGACTGGTGGAAGAAGGCCTGCTGGTACGCCGGCCCGGCTCGGGCAACTTCGTCAATACGCGGATAGAAAAGAACTTCGCCAAACTCAGCTCGTTCTCGGAAGACATGCGGGCGCGGGGACGCCAGCCGCACAGCGTCTGGCTCAAGCGCAGCGAAGGCATCGTCGCGCCGGAAGAAGCGCTGCGGCTGCGGCTCAGTCCGGGAACGCTGGTGTACCGCTTTCACCGCATCCGTTATGCCGACGACGTCCCGGTCTGCCTCGAATACGCCACCTTGGTGGGCAGCAGCCTGCCGGCGCTGGACGCCGTGCAGGATTCGCTGTATGCCGCGCTGGAGCAGGCCGGCAACCGTCCCGTACGCGCCTTGCAGCGCCTGAGCGCCCTGCTACTGACGGGCGAACAGGCCAGCCTGCTGCAGACCGCCCGCGGCGAAGCGGGGCTGGCGGTCGAACGGCTCGGCTTTCTGCGCGACGGCCGCGCCATCGAATTCTGCCGCTCCTACTTTCGCGGCGACCTATACGACTTCGTCGCCGAACTCAACGCCACTTAACCCTGGGGTCAGGTCGGGCAAAGTGCAGGTGTCAGGTCGGGCAGTTGTGCAGCCTCGACCGTGAGTCGTTCCGCTCTATCCGAGCGCCTCTGCCGGTTGAGGAACTTCAAAGCCGCTTTCGCGCGCTCAGCTACATTGCGCCTATGACCCGACCTCTCCGAATCGAATTTGACGGTGCTCTGTATCACGTAACGACACGTGGGGACCGCTGCGAATTCATCTATCAGGACGACATTGATCGCCGTTGTTGGCTGGATATACTGACGCATGTATGCGAGCGCTTTGATTTTGTCATCTATGCATACTGCATGATGGGCAACCATTTTCACTTGCTGATCGAAACCCGCAAGGCGCATCTCGCCCACGGCATGCGCCAGCTGAATGGCATCTACTCACAAACTTTCAATCGCCGCCATCAGCTCGTTGGACATGTATTCCAAGGGCGCTACACGGCAATACTGTGCGAAAAGGAATCGTATTTGCAGGAGCTGGCGCGCTATATCGTGCTTAACCCTGTACGTGCCAAACTGGTTGAGTCCGTAGAGGAATGGAACTGGAGTAGCCACCGGTACGTCATGGGCGCCGCTCCATGCCCGCAATGGCTCAATACAACTGCTTTGCTCGCACATTTCGGCAACGATCTGCAGCGTGCGCGAGAGTCTTACCATGAATTCGTACAGCAGGGGCTAGGTGCCGGCCGCCCTATGGAGCAACTGCGTCACCAGCTCCACCTGGGCGAACTTGCGCCGCAGGTACAGGCTGAAAGCGTCGATGCCGCCCTACATTCGCGCGAGATTCTGCGCACCCAGAAAGGCGCTTTGCATCCCCAGCTCAGCGAATACTTTACGGCTAGCCAGAGTACCGAAACTGCCATTATTCAAGCGCATCAGTCGTTAAGTTTTTCCATGAATGAAATAGCGCGCCATTGCGGCTTCTCGCGCCGCAAGGTAGGCCGGATTATCCGCGCCCACCTCAACAAACAATAACTCCAAACCTCGGCAGCAGTTCACCATGGCAACTTGCCCCCCATGCCCGACCTGACACCTGCACTTTGCCCGACCTGACCCCAACTATTTCTTGCGGGCGTCGCCGGCTGTCACGACGGATAGACGGGATGGATCGATGGCTTTGCGGAAGGCCGCGTTGACTTGCGCTAGTGTGGCGGCACGCAACTTGGCTTCATAGGCTTTGCTCCAGCTATAGCTGCGCTTGAGGAACAGATTATTCGACCAGCCCGCCGCTACGATGCCATCCTGCGCACGGTTCTGGGCGCGCTGCTGCAGCAATCCCGATTTGGCGCGCGCCAGCTCCTGCGCGGTGAAGCCATCTTTGACGGCACGCTCGAGTTCCTGCTGGATTGCCGCCGCGAGCTTTTTCAGATTCTGCGGCGCGGCGATGGCTTCGATAGTGAAGCTGCCCGCCTTGTCCAGCTGCCCTGCCTGCACGGCGCTGCCGCCGCCATACGATAGCCCATCCTTCTGACGGATGCGGTCCATCAGACGCGATTTCAGGCCGCCATCACCGAAGATGTAGTTGGCCAGTTCCAGCAGCGGCATATCCTCATCGTCAAGATTCAATGCCAGCGGCAGGCGCGCCATGTACACGCCATTTTCCTTGTCTGGCGTATCGATGAAGCGTTGCAGCGGCGCCGGATCGGCATTGCTGCGCAGTAGCGGCGCATACGCCACCTTGCTGTCCCACTGCTCAAAGGCACTCGCTACCACTGGCTTGATAGCACCCGCATCGAAGTCGCCCACGATCGCTAGTTCGCCATGACTGGCGCCGTAGTACTGGCGATGGAAGGCCACCACCTGCTCCAGCGTGAGCGCCTTGACGGCGGCCAGCAATTCGTCAGTGCTCATGGTGGCACGCGGATCGCCTTTCGGGTAATGGGCAAAGTGCTGCTCCAGCGCGTTTTGCGCCAGTGTCTGTGGTTCGTTGCGGGAGGCTTCGATAGCTACCAGCCACTGCTGGCGCAACTGCTCGAACTCGGTCTGCGGGAAGCTGGCTTCTTTCAGCACATGGGCGACCAGTTGCAGCGCTGCTGCCAGATGGGGGCCAGTCGTCTCGAACTGGTACAGGCCACCGGAAATCTTCAGTTCCGAGAACGCATCGGCCAGTTGCTGACGGGTGTACTGGCTGGTACCGCGCGTCAGCATTTCATTGGCCACGCTGGCGACGATGGCCTGATCGAACAGGTTTTTCTCGTCGCCCCAGTGTAGCTGTAAATTCACGGAAACCGCCGCACCACGGTTCTTCTTCGGCAGCAGCGCCACTTGCAGGCCACCGATATTCAGGCGTTCGGTGCGCGCATCGATATTGTCCTGATCGGGGTTGAACACTTCCGCCGTCAGCGCGCTGCTCTGCCCTTTGAAATCGCGCAGCACCTGTGCCACCGGCGGCGCTGGCGGGATCTCAGCGCGCTGCGGCGCATCTTCCGGCACAAAAGTACCGACGACGCGGTTATCGCGTTTCAGATAGCGGCCGGCAGCCGCCGCTACCTGCTGCGAGGTAAAGCTCGGTAACTTGTCGCGCCCCTGGAACAGTAGCCGCCAGTCGCCCAGCGCGATTTCTTCCGACAGGCTCACGCCCACGCGCTGCGGATCATTCAGGGCTTTCTCGATGCCGTTGGCGAAGCTACGGCGCGCCCGTGCCATCTCTTCTTCCGTGGGCGGGGTGCTGGCAAAGCTCTCAACTGCGGCAATTAGCGCATCGCGTACGGGCTCCAGCGGCTCGCCCACTTTCACCACGGCGCCCATCATCTGCAGCCCCGGCGCATAGCCGGTCTGGCCATAGCTGAACACCTGCGCTGCCTTGCCCGTTTCTACCAGCGCCTTATGCAGGCGGCCGTTCGGTGTATCACCCAGAATTTCGGACATGAAGCTCAGCGCATCGCTATCCTCCTGCAGCGCCGACGGTACCTTGTAGCCGACCACCACCAACTGCATATCACCTTTACGGCGCACCACGAAACTGCGCTCGCCGTCCTGTACCGGCTCCACCGTCCAGAACGGCGGCAGGCTGCGCTTGGGCTTGGGGATTACGCCGAACTGCTTGCTGATCCATGCCAGCGTGCTGGCCGGATCGAATTTGCCTGCCACCAGCAGCACGGCATTATCCGGCTGGTAGTAAGTGCGGTAGAACGCCTGCAGATTCTCGATGCGCACGTTTTCGATATCGCTGCGGTTGCCGATGGTCGAGCGGCCGTAGCTATGCCAGTCATAAGCCACGCTCTGCATGCGCTTGAGCAGCACGCCGAACGGATTATTCTCGCCGCTCTCGTACTCGTTGCGCACCACCGTCATTTCCGTATCCAGATCCTTGCGCGCCACCTTGGAGTGCACCATGCGGTCCGCCTCCATCGCCAGCGCCCATTTCAGATTGTCTTCGCTGGCCTGAAACACTTCGTAGTAGTTGGTGCGGTCGAGCGAGGTGGTGCCGTTAAACTCCATGCCGCGCTGGGAGAACTCCTGCACGATGGATGGATTTTTCGGCGTGCCTTTAAACAGCATGTGCTCAAGCAAATGGGCCATGCCCGTTTCGCCATAGTTCTCGTGGCGCGAACCCACCAGATAAGTCACATTCACGGTGACGGTCGGCTTGGAAGCATCCGGGAACAGCAGTACTTTCAGGCCATTGGGCAGGCGGTATTCGCTGATACCATCGGTCGCAGGCCCCGCCACTACGCCTTGCGGCAAAGCGCTGGCGGCCCATGCCGAGCCGGTGGCATAGGTGGATAGGCCGCACAGCAGCAGGCTGGCGGCAGCGCAGGATTTCAGGCGGCTGCAGTTCATGGAAGCTCTCGCAAATTCTAGGAACGTGCAGCATACGCCGAGCGCGACGCGGCGGCTAGAAGCTTAAGCTGAATTTAATGGCAATACAGCGCCTGAGCCCAGGCGCTGGCCGCAGACCGCGGGTGTTAGGTCTTGTCCGGCAGGATGCAGGCATCGACCATTTGCAGGTCGTTGTCTTTGGCGAAGGAGATGACGAAGTGGTAAGCCATAGGCTCGAGGTCGCGCAGTTTGCCGTTCACCACCACCGACTTCACCCCGTCGAGCACCACGGGGCGCACATAGGGCGAAAACTGCAGGTGGGAATCGCGGCCACCGCCGAAACCTTCCGGCTTGAAGCAGGCCATCACGCCGCACAGACGTTCGGCCCAGTCACTCGGACGGAACTGGCGACCATTGCTGGTGCGGCCAATGATGAAGAACGAATCCTGCTGTTCTAACGGATTGTGGGCTGACTCGGCCATAGGCGGGCTGCTTCTGCGTAGATACTTGTTGGTAACAAGAATGCGTGAACGTTCCCGACGGATTTGCCGGGCGGATATCATTCTGTAAGAATCTTACGTATTATATCTTATAGAAGACCCTAAAACGTAAGTCCTTGAAATAACATCGTTAATTTTCACGCTTAAGCATTTTGGTGCAGAATTATCATCATTCTGCACCATGGCGACACCTATTGTACCCCTTTAAGGTGCAGCTCCCAGCCACACGGCGCCGGACAGCAGCAATAACAACATCATCCACAACAGCAAGGCGCGCCAGACCAGACCTACCGTGCTTTGCAGCGCGCGCACGTTAGGCTCTTCACCCGGCAGTACGTCCGGCTCTTCATCGCTGGTATCGACCGTGGCCGCATCGACGGGCAGCACCTTGGCGGCATTCTCGGCCGGCGTACCCAGACGCACACCCATGGCGCCGCCACCGGCCGCCAGAATGATGCCGATCGCTTCGTCGGCCCAGCGGTGGGCGAAGTTGCGCCATGCATAGATGGCGTCCTCGAAGTTGCCCACCACGGCAAAGGCCACGGCCGTTAGGCGCACCGGGATCCAGTCTATCCAGTAGAACGCGCGTGCTGCGAACTGGCCAAAGGCTTCGTTGCGCATGTGTTCAGGTTCGTTCCACGCACGCGCTAGATGCTCGGCCACGCGGTACATCACGGCGCAGGCAGGACCGAGCGGCATGAGGAACCAGAAGAATACGCCGAACACATTGCGGTGCGTGGTGATCAGCGATTTCTCTACCGCCAGACGGGCGATTTCGCTACTTTCCATGCCCACCGTATCCTGCTTGGTCCACTCGCCGAGCAGCTTGCGTGCAGCCGCTTCGTCGCCCGCATTGAGCGCCAGCTGGATCGAGGTGAAATAGTGGCTATAGTGGCGGAAGCCCAGCGTCAGGTAGACGATCAGCACGTTCCATGCAAACGCGGCGAGGAACAGGTTGTAATGCTTGAGCAGGCCGTATATCAGCGCAGTTGGTACCATCAGCAGCGCCATCATCAGGAACCAGCCCATGCGGCCGTGGCTCGAGTGACCGGCGTTAAACCAGGTCTCCATGCGCAGTGCCAGTGCCTTGATTTCCGTGTAAATCGGATTATCAGCCCGCAGTGGCTTCATCTGCTCGATCAGCAGCGCGCATAAAATAGAAAGAAAAGTCATCTAACGTCCTTGGATAGGGCTAAGCTGCAATGCCCGCTACGATAGCGCACCGAGCTTAGGCGCGCAAGAAATGGAACAGATTGCGCAGCATACCGGCCGTCGCGCCCCAGATGAAATACTCGCCATACGGCATGGCGTAGAAGCTGCGCCGTCCTGCCGGCAGCTCGACGGACAGGCGCTGGTGGTTCTGGCCATCCATCAGAAAATGCAAAGGCACTTCAAATACTTCCGCCACCTCGCCTGCATCGGCCTGCAGTTCGAACGGTGGCTGCAGCAGCGCCACCACGGGCGTCACGCAGAAACCCGTCCCCGTCAGATAGCGCGGCAAGGTGCCCAGCACATCCACATGATGACGGGCCAGACCGATTTCTTCCTCTGCTTCGCGCAGCGCCGTCTCGATCGCACTGGCGTCGTAGTCTTCGGCCCGACCACCGGGAAAACTGATCTGGCCCGCGTGTTTGCTCAGGTGTTCGGTACGGCGCGTGAGCAGCAATTGCAGGCCGTGTTCGCGCGCCACCAGCGGAATCAGCACCGAAGCTGGCGTGGGCGTCTGCGCGCCCGCCAGCATGGCTGATTCATCGGCTGTCTCGGCCTGCCATGCAGGCTGCTCGGCAAAGCGCTGGCGCAGCCAGTGCGGCGTCAGACGGTCCGGCGCCACGGCGGCTTCGCCGGCCACGGCATCAACGGGTAGTGCACGGGGATCAAACGGGGGGCGTGCCAATACGCTCTCCTCCAGTGATGAATTCAGAACAAAAAAGGGCGCCAGTGGCGCCCTTTCCCGAGGCCTGCAGCCTCATGCTTCCTAAACTAACGCAACAATTATGCAGCGTCGGTTTTCGCCGCTGGGCGACGGTTAGGCAGCTTTTCTTTGATACGTGCCGATTTACCGGAACGATCACGCAGGTAGTACAGTTTAGCGCGACGTACGTCACCGCGGCGTTTCACTTCGATCGAAGCGATCAGCGGGGAGTACAGCTGGAAGGTACGCTCAACGCCTTCGCCGGACGAGATTTTACGAACGATGAAGTTCGAGTTCAGGCCACGGTTACGACGGGAGATCACAACGCCTTCGTACGCCTGAGCACGCTTACGGGTGCCTTCGACGACGTTTACGTTAACGATCACGGTATCGCCAGGTGCAAATTCAGGAATGTTTTTGCCCAGACGAGCGATTTCTTCTTGCTCGAGTTGTTGAATCAGATCCATTTTACGGCTCCATAAACCATCATGCTGGCGCGCTGTACTACTTGCCCAGTAGAGGATGGGGGTTACACGTACAAGCAACATGCCTGCACATGACATCAGCAGGTTTTTACAAACCTGCCAAAAACTGTTCGTCTTTGCGCGTCAGCAAACCGGCTGCACGGGCTTCAACGAGTAAATCGGGGCGCTTGCGCGCGGTCGCTTCCAGCATGCGCTGGCGGCGCCATTTTTCAATCTCGGCGTGGTTGCCGCCCATCAGTACCGGCGGCACAGTTACACCTTCATACGTCTCGGGGCGCGTGTAGTGCGGCGCATCGAGCAGACCGTTGACGAAACTATCCTCCACGGCCGACGCATCCGTGTTCAATACGCCCGGAATCTGGCGGATCACGGCATCCATCAAGGCCATGGCCGGCAGCTCGCCACCGGACAGGACGAAATCGCCTAGGCTGATTTCTTCATCCACGCAGCGATCCAGCAAACGCTGGTCGACTGCTTCGTAACGGCCGCACAGGATCACCAGACCGGCTTCCTGTTTCAGCTCCATCACCCGCGCATGGGTCAGCGGTTTGCCTTGCGGCGACATGAACACGACCCGCGGCGACGGCAGACCGGCCTCGGTCTGGCGCGCTTTCGCGGCGTTCAGCGTCGCTTCCAGCGGTTTGGCCAGCATCACCATGCCGGGGCCGCCACCATAGGGGCGATCATCCACGGTGCGGTGATTATCGGTGGTGAAATCACGCGGATTCCACAGCGACAGACCACATTTATTCTGTTCGAACGCACGCCGGGTGACACCCGACTGCGTCAGAGCGGCGAACATTTCAGGGAACAGGGTCACGACATCAAATTGCATGGCGGGCCGCCCTCTTTATGTTCAGTAATCAAGGCCCCAGTCGACTGTGATTTTCTTTGCGGCCTTGTCTACCTTGATGACATACGCGTCCACAAATGGAATCAGGCGCTCTTGCGCCCCATCTTCCGGAACAGCTTCGGCCGTGGCTGCTGGCGTAATGCGCAAGATCGACTGCGGACCATTGCTCATCATGTCAGACACCGTACCGAGGTGCTCACCTTGCAAATTCTCTACTTCCAGACCGATCAGATCAGCCCAGTAAAACTCGTCGTCCGACAAGACCGGGAAACGGCTACGGGGAATCGACACAGCAGCACCCTTGAGTGCTTCCGCAACGTTACGATCCGTAATGCCGATAATTTGCGCCACCACATCGCCGCCATGCATTTTGCAATGCTTGACATCGACATCATGGACACCCGGCTTATCGAGCCACCAGGTTTTAACCCGCAGGAGTGCATCCGCATCTTCCGAGAAAGGACGTATCCTGACCCAGCCTGCAACGCCGTAGGCACCGTAGACAAAGCCTACCTGTGCCAGATCGTCGGGGACTTGCACCCCGGATGCATTCTTGACGGTCAAACCAGCAACCAGTATTAAGCTGCTTTGTTCTGGGCTACCAGACGTGCAACTGCTGGCGACAGTTGTGCGCCAACCGATTGCCAGTGAGCCAGACGGTCAGCGGTAATGCGCAGAGGCACTTCACCACCGGAAGCCATCGGGTTGTAGAAACCGATACGTTCGATGAAACGGCCATCGCGACGATTGCGCGAGTCGGTTGCAACGATGTTGTAGAACGGACGCTTCTTGGCGCCTCCACGAGCTAAACGAATAACGACCATAATATTTCCAAAAAGTGTGCTAGGACGGAAAAAGCCGCAAATTATAGCGCGCTTTGCCGCGAAGCAGCAAGCGTTAATGAAATAATCGGGCAATGTTGGGGTAATCAAAGATTATCCCCCGATCCGGCGTGCGGAGCAATAGGCTGAAGCACAAAAAAACCTCCGCCGGAGGCGATATTATGCCCGATACTGCTGTTTTACCGGCAAATTAGCGAACAAACATGACCGAAGTGCATCAAGTCCGCCACAAAAACAAAACCGTGGCCACCCTGCTGGCCTTTCTACTGGGCGGCATCGGTGCCCAGCGCCTGTATCTGGGCGGCCTGCGCGATCGCGCCCTGTGGGCCCATCTGAGCGCCCTCCCCCTATGCGCCGCCGCCAGCGCCGTATGGCCCCAAGCCGACCCGTTCTACCACCTGCTACCCATCATCATCTCGGGCCTGATCGGCTTTCTCGAAGCCTTGATCATGGGCCTGACCAGCGACGAAAAATGGGATGCGCGCCACAACGCCAACAGCGGGCGCCAGTCGGCCAGCCAATGGCCTTTAGCCGTCATCCTCGTCGCCAGCATGATGCTGGGTGCCGGCAGCCTGATTGCCACCATGTCGCGCCTGTTCGACCTGCTCTACACGGGCGGCGCCTACGGCTAAACAACTTCGGGGTCAGATCTGTCATTCGGACATGCAGATCACACCATTGATATACCGCAATGACCACCCGAACAAAGTGGGAATACAACCACATAAAAAAACGTTCAGCGCAAGACTTGCCGCTGAACGTTTTTAGAGAATGATCTTGAGATAGCTCAAGTATCGGGGTCGGATGTCCGAATGACAGATCTGACCCCAATTTTTTAGAACTGCTCGACGGACAGTGCTAGCACGCCGCTGCTGCCAGATACGATGGCGCTGCGCAGGCTGCCTGCTTGCGACAGGATGTGGTCGGCAAAGAAGCGGGCGGTGACGATCTTGGCGCTGTAGAAGGCGGGATCGCCTTCGCCTGCGTCCAGCTTGCGCTGGGCGATCAGGGCGGCGCGGGCCATCTGCCAACCACCCAAAACCAGACCAGCCAGCTTCAGGTACAGCACGCTACCGGCGAACACGCTCTTGATGTCGCTCTTGACGTTGGCAACCACGAAGTCCACTACCGCTTCCAGATCCGCGCTGGCGGCGCTCAGCTGGGCTTCGATGGCCTTGAAGTCGGCGCCATCACGTGCGGCCAGTTCGGCTACCGTCGCGCGTACTTGTGCGATCAGGTTCTTCGCTACGGCACCGCCGTCGCGTACAGTTTTGCGGCCAACCAGGTCGTTGGCCTGAATCGCTGTGGTGCCTTCGTAGATGGTCAGGATCTTGGCATCGCGGTAGTGCTGGGCTGCACCCGTCTCTTCGATGAAGCCCATACCGCCGTGCACCTGCACGCCGTCACGGGTGACGTCCTGCGACATTTCAGTCGACCAGCCTTTGATGATAGGCACCAGATATTCGTACACAGCCAGCGTCGATTTGCGCACTTCGGCATCGGCGTGGTTGTGGGCGATATCGCTCAGGCCGGCACCGACGTAAGCCAGTGCACGCGCCGCTTCCGTCTGCGAACGCATATTCATGAGCAGGCGGCGTACATCTGGGTGATTGATGATGGCAACAGGGCCAGCGGAACCAGCCAGATCACGCGACTGTACGCGGTCTTTGGCGAAGGTGACGGCTTTCTGGTATGCGCGCTCGGCCAGGCCGATACCCTGCATGCCAACGCCGAAGCGGGCTGCATTCATCATGATGAACATGTATTCGAGGCCGCGATTTTCTTCACCCACCAGCGTGCCGATGGCGCCGCCGTTGTCACCGAACTGCAGTACGGCCGTCGGACTGGCCTTGATGCCCAGTTTGTGTTCGAGCGAGACGCAGTGCGCATCATTGCGCGCGCCCAGCGTGCCGTCGGCATTGACGAGGAATTTAGGCACGATGAACAGGGAAATGCCTTTCACGCCAGCCGGTGCGTCCGGGGTGCGTGCCAGCACCAGATGGACGATGTTTTCCGTGAAGTCGTGTTCGCCGTAGGTGATGAAGATTTTGGTGCCGAAGATTTTGTAGGTGCCATCTTCCTGCGGCACGGCGCGAGTGCGCACGGCAGCCAGATCGGAACCGGCCTGTGGCTCGGTCAGATTCATGGTGCCGGTCCATTGACCCGAGACCAGTTTTTCCAGATAGGTGGCTTTCTGTGCGTCGCTACCGGCCGTCAGCAGCGCTTCGATGGCGCCATCCGACAGCAGCGAGCACAGCGCGAACGAGATGCTGCCCGCGTTGAGCATTTCGATGCATGGCGTAGCCAGCAGCTTGGGCAGGCCCTGACCACCGAATTCGACCGGATGCTGCACACCCTGCCAGCCCGCTTCCGCATAAGCCGTGAACGCTTCCTTGAAGCCTTTCGAGGTGGTGACTTTACCATCGGCTAGATAGCTAGGCTCTTTGTCGCTGGCGTGGTTCAGCGGGGCGACGACGTTGGCGACGAATTTGGCATTTTCTTCCAGCACGGCTTCGGCCGTGTCAGGCGTTGCATCTTCATTGCCGGGCAGTGCGTTCACGGCGGCCAGATCGGCCAGTTCGTTCATCACGAACAGCATGTCTTTCAGGGGTGCTTGATAAGGCATCGTTTTTCTCCAATATCTCCAGAATTCTGCGAATTTGCGCTAAAAAAAAGCCACGTCAATCCGGCTTACGGATCAGCGTGGCTCTGGCTGGCGCCTAGTGCGTCGGGGGATTAGCCCAGTTCCGCTACCAGTTGCGGCACGATCTCGAACAGGTCGCCCACGATGCCGTAGTCGGCTACCGAGAAGATAGGCGCTTCCGGATCTTTGTTGATGGCCACGATGGTCTTCGAGTCTTTCATACCAGCCAGGTGCTGGATGGCGCCCGAAATACCCACGGCAACGTACAGATTCGGTGCCACGATCTTACCGGTCTGGCCAACCTGCCAGTCGTTCGGTACGTAGCCAGCGTCCACGGCGGCGCGCGAAGCACCCATAGCGGCGTTCAGCTTGTCGGCCAGCGGCTCCAGAATCTTGAAGGCTTCGCCCGAACCCATGCCGCGACCACCGGAAACGATGATCTTGGCAGCGGTCAGTTCAGGACGGTCCGACTTGGCCACTTCACGACCAACGAAGGCCGATTTGCCGCTGTCGGCTACAGCTGCAGCCGTTTCGGTAGCAGCCGCGCCGCCGGTGGCAGCAGCAGCGTCGAAGCCGGTTGCGCGCACGGTGATGACTTTCACAGCGTCGGTCGATTGCACGGTAGCGATGGCGTTACCAGCGTAGATAGGACGCTCGAAGGTGTCAGCCGATTCGACTTTGGTGATTTCCGAAATCTGCGCAACGTCGAGCTTGGCAGCAACGCGTGGCAGGATGTTTTTGCCGTAGGCGGTAGCTGGCGCCAGAATGTGGCTGTAGCCGCCGGCAATCGCCAGCACCTGCTCGGCCACGTTTTCGGCCAGACCTTCAGCGAAGTAAGGGGCGTCCGCCACGATCACTTTGGATACACCGGCGATCTGTGCAGCGGCAGCCACGGCTGCGCCTGCGTTGGAACCGGCCACCAGCACGTGCACGTCACCACCGCACTGGGCGGCTGCGGTCACGGTGTGGAGGGTGCTGCCCTTCAGGCTAGCGTTGTCGTGTTCAGCGATAACTAATGCGACCATGATTGTTCCTTTAGATGACTTTGGCTTCGGTACGCAGTTTTGCGACCAGGGTGGCGACGTCCGGTACGGTGATACCAGCGGAACGCTTGGCCGGCTCGGCCACTTTCAGGGTTTTCAGACGCGGGGTCACGTCTACACCCAGATCTTCCGGCTTGGTCACATCCAGCGGCTTTTTCTTCGCCTTCATGATGTTCGGCAGCGTTACATAGCGTGGCTCGTTCAGACGCAGGTCGGTAGTCACGATGGCTGGCAGAGTCAGTGCCAGCGTTTCCAGACCGCCGTCCACTTCGCGGGTGACGGTGACTTTGCCGTCTTCCAGCACGACTTTCGACGCGAAGGTGGCCTGTGGCCAGCCCAGCAGCGCAGCCAGCATCTGGCCGGTCTGGTTGGAGTCGTCGTCGATCGCCTGTTTACCCAGGATGATCAGTTGCGGTTGTTCTTTGTCAGCCAGTGCTTTGAGCAGCTTGGCCACAGCCAGCGGCTCCAGTTCGGCGCTGGTTTCTACCAGAATGCCGCGGTCGGCGCCGATCGCCATACCGGTGCGCAGGGTTTCCTGGCACTGGGTCACGCCGCACGATACGGCCACCACTTCGGTCACTTTGCCGGCTTCTTTGAGACGGGTGGCTTCTTCCAGCGCGATCTCATCGAATGGGTTCATCGACATTTTGACGTTGGCAATATCCACGCCGGTGCCGTCGGATTTGACGCGCACTTTAACGTTGTAGTCGACCACGCGCTTAACGGGTACCAAGACTTTCATAACTGTGCCTTTGGAAAAAGTAAAAATCGGGGTTAAAACCGGGCCAAGGTGCTGTACATCGCTCGCACCAGTTAGGCAGGACTAAATTCTGTGGGCTAGATTATATGAGAAATCCACGCCGCACAAGAAAATAAAGCACGATCGTGCGTTTTTTAGCTAGTAGAAATCGTCTAAAAAATAAATCTTCTAGACGATGACTTTGGGAAAAACTAGAACAATGCGCTTATTTGCGGCGCATCAAAAAGACGAACTCGCGGCCAGTTTGTACGTGCGACAGCAGAGCGTTGCCGGTCTGTTTGCAGAAGGCCTGAAAATCCCGTACGGAACCGGGGTCGGTCGCCATGATGCGCAGCACTTCCCCGCTCTGCAGTTCTGCCAGCGCTTTCTTCGCTTTCAGAATGGGCAAAGGGCAATTCAAACCGCGTGCATCAAGTTCCTGGTGGAATTCCATGACTGCTTCTTCTAATAACATGTCGCTCATCAAAAACCTGCTCGTTTTGTTAGGACTGACGCCAGTCTACTCCAAAACGGTAGGATTGACGCGCTGCACCAAAATAGTTCATCGTTCGTTGCATCTTTGCAACGCAAGCTGGAAAGTATACAACAGCCTGTCATGAACGACAACGGCCTGCGTGGATCACGCAGGCCGCATAAACACTACTTCAGCGGGGCGCTTAAAGGATTAAACGCGCTCGCCCACCCAGCCGATGACAGCGGCCAGCGCTGCCGGCAGCGCCGCAGCATCGGTACCGCCAGCCTGCGCCATATCGGGGCGTCCGCCACCTTTGCCGCCCACTTGCTGTGCAACGAAGTTGACCAGTTCACCCGCTTTGACTTTGCTGGTCGCGTCCGCCGTGACGCCGGCGATCAGGCTGACTTTGCCATCCTGTACACTGGCCAGCACGATGGCGGCGGTTTTCAGCTTGTCTTTCAGCTTGTCCATGGTTTCGCGCAGACCGGCCACATCCGCGCCTTCCAGCGTGGCGGCCAGCACTTTCACACCGTTCACGTCGGTGGCTTGCGCCGCCAGTTCATCGCCCTGACCCGCAGCCAGCTTCGACTTCAGCGCTGCCAGTTCTTTTTCCAGCGATTTGACGTGATCCTGTACCTGAGCGATACGGCTGCCCAGTTCTTCCGGATTGGTTTTCAGTGCGGCCGCTGCATCCAGCAGACGACGGTTCAGGCTCTGTACCAGGGCCAGTGCGCCCACGCCGGTGACGGCTTCAACACGGCGGATACCGGCCGCGACACCGCCTTCGGCGATGATCTTGAACAGGCCGATGTCGCCGGTGCGCTGCACGTGTACGCCACCGCACAGCTCTTTCGAGCTACCGATGTCCAGTACGCGCACTTCGTCGCCGTATTTCTCGCCGAACAGGGCCATTGCGCCATGCTTCACCGCATCGTCAAACGACATGTGCTGGGCTTTGGTGGCGTGATTTTCCAGAATTTCCTTGTTAACCTTGGCTTCCACTTCGGCGATCTGCTCGGCCGTCAGCGGCGCATTGTGGCTGAAGTCGAAACGGGTTTTGTCGGGATCAACCAGCGAACCTTTCTGCGCCACGTGACCGCCCAGCACTTCGCGCAGGGCTTTGTGCATCAGGTGGGTAGCCGAGTGGTTACGGATGGTACGGCCGCGCTTGTCCAGATCCACTTCGGCCGACACGGCATCGCCCACTTTCAGCGTGCCCTGTGCCAGCACACCGTGCTGACCGAATACATCGGCTTGAATCTTCAGCGTGTCTTCCACCTCGAAGTGGGCACCAGCGGCTTTGATCACACCGTGATCACCGACCTGACCACCCGATTCGGCGTAGAACGGGGTGGTGTCCAGCACCACGATGCCCTGCTCGCCTGCGTTCAGTTGCTGCACTGGCGCGCCATTGCTGTACAGCGCGATGACTTTGGCGTTGGCGCTCAGTTCTTCGTAGCCGACGAACTTGGTTTTCTCGCCGCTGTATTCGACGTTGGCAGCCATTTTGAATTTACCGGCAGCACGGGCAGTTTTCTTCTGCTGTTCCATCGCCGCAGCGAAACCTTCTTCGTCCAGCGTGATGTTGCGTTCGCGGCAGATATCGGCCGTCAGGTCGAGCGGGAAGCCGTAGGTGTCGTACAGGGTGAAGGCGGTGGCGCCGTCCAGACGGCTGGCGTCCTTGGCAAGCTGGGCTTCCAGAATCTTCATGCCGTTTTCCAGCGTTTCACCGAAGCGTTCTTCTTCCTGCTTCAGGGTCTGGGCCACGCGTTCCATGGCTTCCGTCAGTTCCGGATAGGCCGTGCCCATCTCGATATTGAGATCGTTCACCAGCTTGTAGAAGAATGGCTTGGTCTGGCCCAGTTTGTGGCCGTGACGCAGCGCGCGGCGGATGATACGGCGCAGCACGTAGCCGTGGCCTTCCGAGCTAGGAATGATGCCGTCAACGATCAGGAAGGAAGCAGCGCGGATGTGGTCGGCGATCACGCGCAGCGATTTCGATTCCAGATCGGTGGCGCCCGTTTCACGTGCGGCAGCTTTGATCAGCGCCTGGAACAGGTCGATTTCGTAGTTGCTGTGCACGTGTTGCAGTACGGCGGCCAGACGCTCCATGCCCATGCCCGTGTCCACGCATGGCTTAGGCAACTTGTGCATCACGCCCTGTTCGTCGCGGTTGAACTGCATGAACACCAGATTCCAGATCTCGATGAAGCGGTCGCCGTCTTCTTCTGGCGAGCCCGGAGGGCCACCCCAGATGTCGGCACCGTGGTCGTAGAAAATCTCGGTGCAAGGGCCGCATGGACCGACGTCGGCCATCTGCCAGAAGTTGTCGGACGCGTAGCGCGAGCCTTTGTTGTCGCCGATACGGATGATGCGCTCTTTCGGTACGCCGATTTCGTTGGCCCAGATATCGTAGGCTTCGTCATCTTCGAAATACACGGTGACGGTCAGCTTCTCGGCCGGCAGCAGGTAGACCTTGGTCAGCAGTTCCCACGCGTAGTTGATCGCGTCGCGCTTGAAGTAGTCGCCGAAGCTGAAGTTACCCAGCATTTCGAAGAAGGTGTGGTGACGTGCCGTGTAGCCGACGTTTTCCAGATCGTTGTGCTTGCCGCCGGCGCGTACGCAGCGCTGCACGGTGGTGGCGCGCGAATAAGGGCGGGTATCGAGGCCGAGGAATACGTCCTTGAATTGCACCATGCCGCTATTGGTCAGCAGCATGGTTGGATCATTGCCAGGTACCAGCGGGCTGGAGCGGACAATCGTATGACCCTTGGATTCGAAAAACTTGAGGAATTTGTCGCGGATTTCAGATGATTTCATGTCGTAAGCAGAAGTAGCTGGCAGATGCAAAGGGTTGATTATATATGAGCACGGGGTGGACAGGGCTGTCAGGCGTAGGCGGGGCCGATCAAATCGATACGGTCGGTGCAAAAGCCGTCCACACCCCAGTCCAGAATTTCACGCGCGCGGGCGGGATCATTGACGGTGTAACAGAATAGGCCATAGCCGGCCTGTTTGATGGCCGCTGCCTGGGCTGCCGTCAGGTGGCGCTGGTTGGTGTGGATGGCCACGGCGCCCAGTGCCTGCGCCTGTTCCAGCCAGTTGTCCGGCAAACGATCGAGCAAATAGCCGCGTGGTAACTCCGGCACGGCATCGCGCGCAGCTGCCAGTGCAGCATAGCTGAACGAGGACAATAAGGGCAGCCGGGCTGGATCGCCGTTTGCTAGTTCTTCAAGGAAATGCTCGCGTGTTGTTTTTGCAACCCAGTCGCCCGTGGCCGCCTCGTAGCCATCGGCCGGTTTGATTTCTACGTTCATCCAGATGCGTTCGGCACGGCAAAAGGCGATGAAATCCGTGTAGCGGGGTATCGTGACGCCTGCGTAGTCAGGACCGAACCAGCTACCGGCATCCATCGCAGCCAGTTCGGCCGCTGTGCTGGTGGCCACGCTGCCCTGCCCGCCCACGGTACGGCCGAAGTCAGGATCATGGATCACCATGCCGATGCCATCGCGCGACAGCATGACATCGAACTCCACCGCATGAAAACCATGGGCAAGACCGGCGCGCAGACCGGCCAGCGTATTTTCCGGCGCCAGCGTGCCGCCGCCCCGGTGCGCAACAATTTTAGGATATGGCCACATAGTTCCACACTAGCACGCCAGCAGGCGCGATCGATTTAACAGTGTTAGTCAGTAGTGATAACGGCAAGCGACAATATTAAGCACGCCATCAACGTAGGCATAGACCAGTCGGTGCGTCAGATCCATGCGCCTCGACCAGAGCCCTGTCAGATTGCCTTTCAGCGGTTCCGGCTTGCCTATTCCACTATATGGCGCGGACAGGCAGGCATCAATCAGAAGATTGATTTTCTGTGCAAGTTTCGGATTCTCAGTTTGCCAGTACTGATAGTCCTCCCAGCCTATATCCGTGAACGCCACAACGGACTGGGCGGCCTGCTTCTTGTTACTTGCCTTCTGGTTTTTCATTGCGTACCAGTGCCCGTCTACGGGCCTTGCCGGCATTTAGCTGCTCCAGAGATGCAAGTAGGCGGCTGGCGTTCTTGGGCGAACCGAGCAGGTAAAGTGTTTCCTCGATTGCGCTGAAATCCGACAGCGACAGCATGACGACCGCTTCGCCATTCTGGCGAGTGATGATCGCAGGACTGTGATCCATACAAACATCGTCCATCACACTCTTCAGCCCGGCGCGCGCCTCGCTAAAAGTTAACACGTTCATTTGTGATGCCCCTCAGCCTATTGAATTAAACGGTACAGCTTATCCCGCGAATCATTGTACACAAATCTGTACAAGATATCGGATGTGGACGAAAAAACCTTGTGCATGAGCCGAGACGAACCACTACACTAATGGCCTGATAGCAAATTTGTAAAGGTAGACCACATGACCGTTGCCCAAGCATTAGGACATATCCGCGTCCTTGACCTCAGCCGCGTCCTTGCCGGACCGTGGTGTTCGCAGAATCTGGCCGACCTCGGCGCCGATGTGATCAAGGTGGAGCGACCCGGCAGTGGCGACGATACCCGTGCCTGGGGCCCGCCCTACGCTAAAGATGCCGACGGCAACAACACCACGGAAGCAGCCTACTATCTGGCCGCCAACCGCGGCAAGCGCTCGATCACGGTCGATATCGCCAGCACCGGCGGTCAGGCGCTGATCCGCGAACTGGTACGCCACAGCGACGTGGTACTGGAAAACTACAAGGTGGGCCAGCTCAAGCGCTACGGTCTCGATTACGAATCACTTAAAGCCATCAAGCCCGATCTGGTGTACTGCTCGATTACCGGCTTCGGCCAGAACGGCCCCTACGCGCACCGCGCCGGCTATGATTTCCTAATACAGGGCATGGGCGGCCTGATGTCCGTCACGGGTGAACGCGACGACCTGCCCGGCGGCGGCCCGCAGAAAGCCGGTGTGGCGCTGACCGATCTGATGACGGGCATGTATGCCACCATCGCTATCCTTGCCGCCCTGACCCACCGCGACCGCAGCGGCGAGGGCCAGTACATCGACATGGCCCTGCTCGATGTGCAGGTCGCCATGCTGGCGAATATGGGCAGCAATTACCTGAACAGCGGCAAAGCGCCTAAGCGCTGGGGTAACGCCCACCCGAATATCGTGCCCTACCAGACCTTTGCCTGCAGCGATGGCTACATCATCGTCGCCAGCGGCAACGATGGCCAGTACCAGAAGTTTGTCGAAGTGGGCGGCCGGCCCGATCTGGCCACCCACGAGCGCTATGCCACCAACCCGCTGCGCGTGCAGCACCGCGACGAACTGGTGCCTATACTGGCCGAGATGGTGGCCAGGCAGACGCGCGCGTTCTGGATCGAACAGCTGGAAGCGGTCGGCGTGCCTTGCGGCCCCATCAACAACCTCGATGACGTCTACAAGAACCCGCAAGTGCTGGCGCGCGAACTGGTGATGGAAGTGCCACACCCGACGGCCGGCTCCACCAAGCTGGTACGCAGCCCCATGAAGATGTCGCTCACACCGACCGACGTAGCGGTGGCGCCACCGCTGCTGGGCCAGCATACGGACGACATCCTGCGCGAAGTACTGGGCCACAGCGATGCCGAGATCGCCGCCTTGCGCGCACAGGGAGTGGTGTGATGCACACCCCGCTCAACGCTGAAGTCAGCCGCCTGTACCGCCTAGGTGGCGACAGCGACAGCCAGCCGCTGGAACTGGTTTCAGCGACTGGCCAGACGCGTGCCATGGTGCTGGAATTCCGCCGCAAAGCGGGACAGGCTGTGCCCCGTCACTGGGACAATCTGTGCCGCATGGCCAACTACCTGCAAGAGCAGCTGGAACTGCCCGCACCGGCCGTCAGCATCTCCGGCAAGAACAGCTACCAGCTATGGCTATCGCTCAGCCAGGCCGTGCCTGTAGAGCAGGCCGAGACCTTTCTGCTGCAACTGTGCGCCAGCTATTTCCCCGATGTGCTCGCAGACGAACTGGACTGGCTACCGCAACACGCTGACCAGCATGTCCAAAGCCGCGTGGAATGTCCGCCCCGCGTACAAAGCAATGGCCTGTGGTCCGCCTTTATCCACCCCGGCATGGGCGCCGCGTTCGAAGAAGAAGCGGGACTCGAAGTGGAGCCACCTGCCGCCGGTCAGGCAGCTTTTCTGGAAAGGCTGCACAGCATCAGCGTAACCCAGTGGAACCACGCCTGTGCCCTGCTGCAGAGCCAGCAGCCTGACGCTGCTCTAGCGACCAGCGCTGCGGCAAAAGCCGAACCCAGCGCTACAACTGGTGCCGCAATATCCCGCAACGACGGCCTGCTGCTCAAGGACGCCACGCTGGACGACATCATCCGTCATCTCCACGAGCGGAATATCGAGCCTACGTTCCGCCATCTGCTGCCCAAGCGCTAGGTCGCCAGCAGTTGTAGCGCAGCGACTATCCGCGCCGCATGCCACGGCGCTCAGGCGCGCGCACTCAAATCACTCTGCAATTCCTGCAACTGGCTTTGCACTGCCTGCACTGCGCTGCGGGTGTGCGCCGATATCTGCGGCACATTGATACACACCTGCCGCGCGCGCTCCACCAGCACCCGCATTTCCGCCAGCAGGCGGTCCAGCTGGGCGCTATCTGCCGTGGCCAGCAATTCACCTAGCTTATCGGCATACTGATCCAGTCGCTGCACGCTGCTGCGCAATTCTGCCGGCAGCAAGCGCTCGCCTGAACAGGCTTGCGCCGCCTGCCCCACGGCTTGCGCCAGCAGTTGAAAGCGGTGATGGATTTCTAGTGTCGGCAACATGATGCTCCTCCTAGATCGCTGCATGCACGGCTGTGCTGCTCCCCGTTCGACTCGCCCGCGCCTGCCGCGTTGCATGGCATGGCCGGCTATTGGCGGCACATCTGAGACAGATCAGTTCCCGTTGAAGTTGCAAATTTTGTAAATAGTTGTGACATGGCTCGGCGCTATCAATCTGGCAAGATATGCTGCCGCCATGACTGCCCGTCCACGCGCCTTGCCGCCCTTACTGCTGATCGTGCTGCTACATGGCGCACTGCTACTAGCTATGCTGCAAGAACTTCCAACCCAGCACAAATCCGCTCCACGCGGTCCCGCCATACAGTGGCTACTTCCCGCCGCGACTAAGCCCGCACCCCGTACCCAACCACGCCGTGCCGCGCAAGCTTTGTTACCGGCTTCTACAGCGATCATCACACCCAGCGCAAGCACAGCAGCCGTTACGCCGCCGACCGCTGCGACGGTAGTACCAGCCCCTGCGCTGCAGGAGAGCCGGCAGGACGATCCCTTCGCACCGGAAGCACCGGCAGCCGCACGCTCTACACCGGCCAGCGCCGACGAACTATTGCAGCAGGCTCGCAAGAGCGTGGGCCGGATCGATCAGCAATTGCGTGCCGAATCGCCCCAGCGCTTTCCCCTGCCACCACCGGATGGCCTGCAAGCCAAGTTAGAGCGTGGCATCAATGCGGCACATGAGGCGGTGCCGCCCAAGTGGTATCAGGGCGCACGGATGGTGGAGCTCAGCAGCGCGGATGGGGAACGCAAATCGCGCCTGTACAAGATCAGCACAGCGTTCGGCAGTTACTGCGTCAGCATCAGTCCGGAAGGCCGGCGTTCCTATTCCAACTGCCCGTGAAGCGCGCCGCAGCCGTCACGCAAAGCCGCTTAAAGATCGGCCTGCGCCAAGGGGGCCAAGCGGCGCAGACGCCAGCCGATCAGCAGCGCCAGCAACAGCAGGCTGCCCAAAACCAGCACCACGCCGGGCCAGCCATGCGATTCCCACATCAGTCCGCTGAGCGAACCTACCACGCTCGAACCGAAGTAGTAGAAGAACAGATATAGCGCTGAAGCCAGCGCACGGTTGCCCAGTGCGCGCCGCCCTACCCAGCTACTGGCCACGGAATGGGCAGCGAAGAAACCGAAGGTGTAGAGCGCCACACCGGCCACGATCAATGGCAGCCAGTTCGACAGCGTCAGCAGCAGGCCCGCTGGCAGAATGGCGATCAGTGCCCACAGCACATGACGCCGTCCATACCGGTCGGCCAGCCGTCCGGCCCACACCGAACTATAGATGCCCAGCAAATACAGCAGTGACACGGCACCCACCACACTCTGACTCAGCAGCAGAGGAGCCGCCAGCAGGCGATAACTGATGTAGTTGTACAGGCTGACAAACGAGCCCATCAGCAAGAACGCCAGCGCGAACAGCCACGGCATGCCGGCATCGGCCAGGTGGCCGCGGAACGCTGCCGGTAGCGCGCGCCATGCCGTATGTTGCGGACGGAAGTGGCGCGATGCTGGCAGCGAGCGCCAGAATTCCAGTGCAGCCAGTACCCCTGCCGCGCCCACCACGGCCAGCGCCAGTCGCCACGAATAATGGTCGCTGATGACAGAGGCGATCACCCGTCCGGCCATGCCACCGAGCGCGCTGCCGCTGATGTACAAGCCCATCGACAGGCCCAGCGAATTCGGTTCGATTTCCTCGCCCAGGTAAGCCATGGCGATGGCCGGCATGCCGCCCAGCGCGATGCCTAGCAAGCTACGGAGTACCAGCAATTGCCCATAGTTGTGGCTGGCAGCGCAGGCCAAAGTCAGCACGGCAGCAATCGCCATGGCCGCCACCATCAGCGGTTTGCGCCCCAGTCGCTCAGACACCACGCTCGATGCCAGTAGCGACAGGGCCAGTGCCGCCGCCGATGCAGACAGCACCATGCTGCTCTGCGCCGCACTGAGGGCAAATTCATGTGACAGCAGCGGCATCAGCGGTTGCACGCAATACAGCAGCGCAAAGGTGGAAAAGCCACCGAAGAACAGCGCACGGTTGCTGCGCCGGAAAGCTGCACTGCCTGCGGCAATCCGCGCAAGGCCTGCAGCGGGCTGATTGGCAGCGCTGCTGGCGATAGCGCCGGACGTGCCGCTGGCACAGCTATTAGCACTCAAGGTATCGGAATCAAGGCTGGCGACGGGTGGTGGCATGGACTAACTCTCGGTCAGGCAGGGAGTCTGCATCTTAGGATTGCTCTCGCCTTGAGTCCAATATATATTTAAGGTGATTCTTATACTTTTTACAGATAACAACTATGGAATTGCGCCACCTGCGCTACTTCGTTGCCGTTGCCGAAGAACTCAGTTTTACCCGCGCCGCCGCCCGTCTACACATCGGCCAACCGCCGCTCAGCCACCAGATTCAGCAGCTGGAAAGCGAAGTGGGCGCTCAGTTACTCGATCGCAGCAAGCGCTGGGTGCGGCTAACGGAGGCAGGCAAACTGTTTCTGAACGATGCGCGCCGCGTACTGGCGCTGTCCGAACAAGCCATGCAGACAGCACGCCGCGCCGAACGGGGCGAAGCGGGCGAATTGCGGGTAGGCTACACCTACTCCACCCCGCTGACGCCACTGTTCGCCAGCGTGGTCAACCGCTATCGCCAGCAGTATCCTGGCGTCACGCTGACATTGCATGAACTGCCCACCGTGCCGCAGATCGCCGCGATTGCCGAACGCGAACTGGATCTGGGGCTGGTGCGTCCGCCCGATATCAGCATCCCCGACAGCGTCAGCCTGACCGCGTTGCGGCAAGATCCGCTAGTACTGGTACTGCCTAGCGATCACCCGCTGGCCAGCCAGCCCAGCGTCAGCATCAGCGACCTGCGCGACCAGCCACTGGTAATGTATCCGCGCACCACCGGCACCGGCATCTATCCGCAGATATTCCGCCTGTGCCGTGCGGCCGGCTTCCAGCCCAGCATCGCCATGGAAGCGGGCGAAGCGTCCACTATCATCGGCCTCGTGGCAGCCGGCTGCGGCATTTCCATTCTGCCCGCCTCGTTCGAAATTATCCGCATGGCGGGCGTGTGCTACCGCCCGCTTAGCGACGCAGCGGCCACCACGGCACTGATGCTGGCACAACGCAAGGAAGAAAACTCGCCGCTAGTCGCAGCGTTTGTCGCCATCGCCATGGCGATCGCTCAACAGTCAGGCGAGTGATTGCGAGCCAGTCCCGTACTGGCCGTGCACGGGACATACACTAGTCCACTAAACCTCGGACAGACGCTGTACCGTATCAGGAAACTTATCGACTAGGCGTAGCAAAAGTGCGGCCTGCGCATTCGGCCTAGCCCTGCCCTGCTCCCAGTTTTCCAGCGTGCGAGGATTAGTCCGTAAATAGCGGGCAAATACAGCGCGCGACAGATTCAGTCTTACACGCAATGCCAGCACCTCGTCGGCCGTGACTAATAGCGCCGGCTGAATTTCAACTTCGTGTGTGCGCAAGGTCTGTTTGCCGGCACACTGATCCGCCAAAGCGTCAAATCCCTCGTTCAATTCGGCTAATAGATTACGCTTCTTCATTTTCTCGCCTTCAGCTCTGCTGTCAGCCTATCCCTAAGCAATTTCCGGTCGCTGGCACTCAGATCCGCCAATTCATCCTTATCGTAGAGCGTAAATAGCCAGAATTCAGGGCCGCCATCCCACCAGTAATAGATAACCCGCAGGCCGCCAAGACTCCCCTTGCCGCGCCGGACATCGCGATAACGGGCAAAGGCCGGTAGTTCGACAAAGACGGCATTCATGGAAATTATACGCAGGTTGCGGATAGCCTCAAGGATATCCACAACTGCCTGTACTGGCTTAAGCAGCCTCAATCAATCCTGAGATTGATCGAGGCAGCAAGCAGCTTACCGTCTTGCAACGGTGAATGGAAATGACGCGCGCCAGTGAAAAGGCGTTAGGCGTAGTCGGCGTCGAGTTCGGAACCGGCGTAGTTTTCCAGTTCGGCGAACAGGGTTTTCATGGCCGTGCGGCCCGTGATGTTCTGCAGCACGCTGCAGGAACGGCGGTAGTTGTCGATGCGCTCGATCAGCACGGGGTGATGCTGGACCGGCACCACGGCCAGCAGTGCAGCCCAGCCCTGCTCGAAATCGGGCTTGTTCTTGCGCACGGCTTTGACGAAGCGCTCGAACTCCTTCTGACCCGTACGTGCAACGATGCGACCGCCACCTTCGACGGCGAAGATTACGGCCAGCGCAATCACGCCTTCCGCATTCAGATCGGTATCCGTCACCACGCCTTCGCTGTTGTGGCGGCGCAGCCAGCTGGCAAAACGCACCACCGCCTGCACTTCCTTGCGCTGTTTCAGCATGACCTGATAGCGCTCCATGCCGTTCCAGTTCTGGTTGGGATCGGTCTGGCACAGTTCCACGAACAGGTCGCGCAGACGCCGCGCCGCGTACAGGGGATCGGTATCGTACTCGCCTACCAGTGCATCCTGCGGCATGGCCGAGAGTTCCTTGACCAGCCGGAAGCCCTGCTGGAACGCATGTTCGGCGCCATGCTCGATCAGGTATTCCAGCGCGGCCAGATCGGTATCCTCACCCAGCGCATGTTCCAGCCCCAGCGACACTCCGCCCACCGTCAGCAGCAGGGCTTTCTGTATGCCTTCGGCGGTGCGGTCGTTGGTGAATTTCTCGGCCACCATGGCGGTAATGCCGGTCAGCTCGTCGGCCAGCGCGTAGGCCGCGTCGTCGTCCGGATGACTGGCCAGTTGCTGGATCGCGCGCGTCAGACGCGGCAATCGTTCTATGACTAATGCAGGCAGCATGACAACCCTTACGAGAAGATCTTGGTGCCCATGCTGCGGCGCGAGCCGGGCTTGGCTGCACTGCGCGTGGACGGCACCTGCTTGCGCAAGCGGTACAGCAGTTCGCGGGTGGAACGCTGCAGGATGCTCGGCTCGGCATCGGGATCATCGTCGTATTCGGCATCGGCCAGATCGGCGCTGTGGCGGAATTCCGGGAACAGCTCGAACAGCGCGCGGTCCCAGCCATCTTCCGACGCCTGCGCCAGCGCAATCGCCAGTGGCACGACGTCGTTATCGGACGAGGTCTGCCCCGTCAGATACGGGCCTTTGGAAATGATTTCGCCGGCCACTTCGAGAATTTCTTTCGGCGCCATCGAGAACAGGATCGCGAACGCGGTAGCACCGTGGTCGGTGGCCGAGGCAGCCGCCAGCAGTTCGTTGCGACGCTCTTCGTCGTCGGTCGAGAACACCACGCCGTGGATGTGGGCGAACAGCGATTCAGCGATACGCTCGGGATCATCCTCGATCAGATCGTCCTGCCACGTCGCGGCGATAAACGCCAGACTGTCGGCCCATGCCTTGGGCGGCACCAGCAGCGTGGCTAGCGACATCTTGCCGCCGTCGAAACCGGCCATGTGCAGCGCCGTCACTTGCGGCGGAATATTGTTGAGCACTTCCACCACGGCCAGATCGCCGAACTGGTCGGCCGCTTCGGCGAAAGCTTCTTCGGCGTGCTCGATGGAACCGGCTAGTACCAGCTCGGTTACCTGCTTGCTCAGCGCCGGCAGATTGCTGTTGTCACTCATGCTTAATCTCCATCCTGATCGAACATCTGGGCGAAGTCGTCGCTCGCCTGATCTTCATCGTCGATATCATCACCATCATCATTGGCCGACAGCTGTTCGAGCGACTGGTCGTCGTCGTCCCAGCGACGGGGATTGAGGTGCAGGAAAGCCGTGATAATGGCCTGACGGCCCAGCTCCGGCATATTCTCTTCCAGCGCCGCGTACATGCGCGCCGCCGCATCGCCCTTGCAGCTGGCCATGGCAAACACCCGTGCGGCATCGCCGAATTCGTAGTCTTCCGCTTCGGCCAGCAAGCCTTTCGGATCGTTGAACTCGAGCTGATCGACCAGCGCGAAGGCCAGCATGTTGACATCTTCGATGCCGCCGCCGCTGGCATATTCTTCCACCAGCGCATCGATCATGCGCTGGTAGTTCTTGCGATCGGGCGGATCGCCCAGTATGCCTTCGATCTGGCCTTCCAGTTCGCGCGCCTGATAGGCGAACTCGGGATGTACTTTTCTCATTACTTACTTTCCAATTCTTCTTATTTGATGCGCTCAGGCCGGCGGCAACTGGGTGCCGTGCAGATTGAATACCGAGCGCCACAGCTGATAGGCTTCCGCCTCCGCGTCGATAATGATGCGGTGGTTCAGACTCTGGTTGTATTCCTCGCGCTTGGCGGGATCGGACAGGATCTCGTAGGCCTTGGTAATGCTCTTGAAGCGGGCTTCCGCGCCGGGGGCCTGATTACGGTCCGGATGGAAGCGCATCGCCAGCGAGCGATACACCTTTTTAATCTCATCTTCGCTGGCGTTAGGCGCGATACCCAGTGTGTTGTAATAATTTTCCATTTTGGAAACTCCGGGCCTTGTTGCCGAAACAGGTAAAGGCGAATTATACCTGTCCCGCGCCGCCAGATCCCGCTGTGGCTGCCGTAGGCCCGCATTTCCCCCGAGGATGGGCTGGGGATACGGTAGAATGCCTGCCATAGCGATCAATATGAACTTTTTTTCTAGCCACAATACAGATGAGCAACGATAAAAACAGCCCAGCGCCAGCGCTGCCTTCGAATTTCCTGCGCGCCATCGTCGAATCCGATCTGGCGGCCGGCACCCACGTGCGCGAAGGCATGCCTAGCGTTATTACCCGCTTCCCGCCCGAGCCGAACGGCTACCTGCACGTGGGCCACGCCAAGTCGATCTGCCTGAACTTCGGTCTGGCGCGCGACTATCAGGGCCGCTGCAACCTGCGTTTCGACGACACCAATCCGGCCAAGGAAGAACAGGAATACGTCGACACCATCATCGACAGCGTGAAATGGCTGGGCTTTAACTACGATTACCCCAACGCTGCCGGCGGCATCGACCACCACCTGCACTACGCCAGCGACTACTTCGACCAGTTGTACGCGATGGCCGAATACCTGATCGAGCAGGGCTATGCCTATGTGGACAGCCAGTCGGCCGAAGACATGGCCGCCAACCGCGGCAACTTCAGCACGCCGGGCAAGAACTCGCCGTTCCGCAACCGTCCGGCGGCCGAATCGCTGCAACTGTTCCGCGACATGAAGGCGGGCAAATACGCTGACGGCGAGCACATCCTGCGCGCCAAGATCAGCGAAGACGCGATGTCCGCGCCCAACATGAATATGCGCGATCCGGCCATCTACCGTATCCGTCACGCCCACCACGTACGCACGGGCGACGCATGGTGCATCTACCCGATGTATGACTACACCCATCCGATTTCGGATGCGCTGGAAAACATCACCCACTCGATCTGCACGCTGGAATTCCAGGATCACCGTCCGTTCTACGACTGGCTGCTGGCCACCCTGTCGAAAGGCGGTTTCTTCAAGCTGCCGGTGCCACGCCAGTATGAATTCTCGCGCCTGAACCTGACCTATGTGGTGACCAGTAAACGCAAGCTGCGCCAGCTGGTGGAAGAGCAGATCGTCGACGGCTGGGACGACCCCCGTATGCCCACCATCGTCGGCCTGCGCCGCCGTGGTTACACGCCGGAAGCCATCCACCTGTTCTGCGAACGCATAGGCGTGACCAAGGCGGACGGCTGGATCGACATGAGCACGCTGGAAGGCTGCGTGCGCGAAGATCTGGATCCGAAAGCACCGCGTGCAACTGCCGTGCTGCGTCCGCTGAAACTGATCATCGATAACTATCCGCAAGGTCAGACGGAAGAATGCAGCTCGCCGGTGCACCCGCACCATCCGGAAATGGGCGTGCGCACCTTCCCGATTTCGCGCGAACTGTGGATCGAAGAAGAAGACTTCATGGAAGTGCCGAGCAAGGGCTACTTCCGCTACTACCCGCCGATCGACGACAAACCGGGTGCACGCGTGCGTCTGCGCCATGGCTATGTGACCGAATGCACGGGCTACGACAAGGACGAAAACGGCAAAGTCATCGCCGTCCACGTCAACTACTTCCCCGATTCGAAATCGGGCACGCCCGGTTCCGACAACTACAAAGTCAAAGGCAATATCCACTGGGTATCCACCGCCAGCGCGCTACAGGCCGAAGTGCGCCTGTACGACCGTCTGTTCACCGATGCCCAGCCGGACGCGGGCGGCAAGGACTTCATCTCGCTGCTCAACCCGAACGCCAAGGAAGTAGTCACGGCCTATCTGGAACCGGGCATGAGCGCTGCCCTGCCCGACCAGCGCTACCAGTTCGAGCGCCATGGCTATTTCGTGGCCGACCGCGTCGACAGCCAGCCCGGCAAGCCGGTGTTCAACCGGATTGTTACACTGAAAGATAACTGGAGTTCCAAGTAATTCGCTGATGCAAGTTCTAGACCGTTCTAGACCGTTCTAGACCATTTTAGACAAAAATAAAAAAAGCCGGTGCCCTCCCCTAGGAGCCTCCGGCTTTTTTTCATGGCCGCTGCAACACTTCGTTCAGGACAAGTATCAATTAGGCAAAATTAATCAAGTCACCATAAATAACATCCGCTATAGTCTGGCGCATCGCCCCAACCGAGCTCAGCTATGCCTCTCCTGCACCCGCAACAGAAATGGTTCGCGCCGGAGCCTCCGGTCTGGTGGAGCGGCATCCTGCTGGCTCTGCTGATCGGCACCTGTCTGCAAGTGCTGGTACGCCATACCATCGAACATGAAGCCTATGGCCGCTTCACCCAGCAAGCCTTCAACGCGCGTTACAGCATCAATGCCCGTCTGAGTTCCTACACCGATGTACTGCGCGGCACGGCCAGTTTTCTGGCCGCCAGCGAACGCATAGACCGCGCCGGTTTTCACCGCTATGTGAGTGGTCTGATGCTGAAAAAACAGTTCCCCGCGCTCGACAATATCAACTATGCCGAACTGGTCAGCGGCCCCCGTCGTGCCGCCTTCGAACGCTGGAGCGCCCGCAGCGGCGATGGCAGCGCTGACGGCTATCCCGATTTCCAGATCCATCCGGCCAGCCAGCGCGCGTCCTACACCGTGCTGACCATGATAGAACCAACCACCGCCTTCCGCGACCGTATCGGCCTCGATATCGGCGTACGTCCCGGCGCTGCGGCAGCGCTGGCACAGGCGCGTGATACGGGCCAGCTGATGACCACGGGTATGCCGGTGGAAAATACCCGCCATGCGCAGGGCTGGGCACTGGCCTTGCGCATGCCGATCTACCGCAAAGACTTGCCGCTAGGCGACCTGCAGCAGCGCCGCGCTGCCTATATCGGTTCGGTCGGCATAGGCTTCAGCGTGCCCCGTCTGGTACTGGGCGCGCTGGAAGGCAGCCAGTTGCAGAGCGTCCACCTGCGACTGTACGACGATGGCCACAACAGCGATGGCAGCCAGTCGCCGCCTACCCTGCTGTTCGATAATCTGGCCAGCCTGCCTGCCGCCCAGCATGAAGAGCGCAGCTTCAGCGTCACCCTGCCGCTGGATTTCAACGGCCGCACCTGGAATGCCGAATTCAGCGCCCCCAGCAAGCTGTGGCTGTCGCGCTTCGATGCCTTTCTACCATGGCTGGCCATGGCTTGCGGCTTCATCGGTTCGCTGCTGATCTATCTGCTGTTCCACACACTCGCGTCATCGCGCCGGCGTGCCATCGAAATGGCGCGCGCCATGACGCAGGAGCTGCGCGACAGCCAGTCCCGTCTGCAGCAATCGCACCACCGGCTACGCCAGCTGGGCGCCCATGCGGACCAGATCAAGGAACAGGAACGCAAACGCATCGCGCGCGAAATCCACGACGATCTGGGCCAGAACCTGCTGGCGCTACGCATCGAAACGGATATGCTGGCCACCCGCACCCGTTTGCGCCACCCGCGCCTGCATGCGCGCGCCTGCCACACGCTGGCGCAGATCGACAGCACCATCAAGAGCGTGCGCCACATCATCAACGACTTGCGCCCCACCGTGCTCGATCTGGGCCTGACACCGGCAGTGGAATGGCAGATCGCCCAGTTCCGTCAGCGCTCCGGCATCGTCTGCGAACTGATAGAACAGCAGAGCGACATCCATCTCGATGACCACTGTGCCACGGCAATTTTCCGCATCCTGCAGGAATCACTGTCCAACATCATGCAGCATGCGCGCGCCAGTCTGGTGCGGGTGGAACTACGCCATAGCAACGGCATGCTCAACATGACCATCAGCGATAACGGCATCGGCATGGTCGAGGGTAGCCGCAATAAAGTGGGCTCTTTCGGTCTGGTCGGCATGGAAGAACGCATCCACCTGCTGGGCGGACAATGCACCATCACGGCCGGCCACCATTCCGGCACCACGATATCGATTTCCGTGCCTATCGATTATGTGGCACCGCCTGCGGTGGAAGACATCAACGCCAGCGCCAGACTGGCTGCCGAAACCAGCATCTAATCGCTGTGACGAGGGCAGGATATTTCCGTCCCACTTCAGGCAATTCCGTGCACGCCATGGGAATTTACTGACGAAGTTTGCGCAAGATCAAAAGGACGTTCCGCTCAGCAGACAAAATTGCTTCTGCTCCACCACGTTGCTCCACCTAACTAATGCAAAGGATGCCCCATGAACGTTATCGACGCGCTCGATCTGGAACCGATTAAAGTCAAACTGATGCACAAAGAATCCGGTGAAGGCTGGACGCTGGAACATGCCAGTGCCGTGGAAGCCGAATACCGCCGCTTCCTGTATCTGATGAAGACCTTCCCGCAGGAACAGGCCGCGCCGCTGGTCGATGTGGATACCTTCTGGCACTATCACATCCTCGATACGCTCAAGTACGCAGAAGACTGTCAGGCCGTGTTCGGCCACTTCCTGCACCACTTCCCCTACATCGGTCTGCGTGGCGAGGACGATCTGGCCGCCCACGAGCGCCTCGGCCTGCGTATGCAGCAACTGTATGAAGCAACTTTCGGCACGGCCTATCCCGTGCTGCTGGGCGCTAACCCCCGGCAGGTCAAGGGCAGCGCGTATTCGGCCGTGGCAGCCCAGACCGCCTATTCGGCAGTCGCTGCGCAGACGGCGTATTCTGCCGTTGCCGCCCGTAGCGCCTACTCGGCCGTAGCGAACGGCACAGCCTATTCGGCAGTCAGCACAGGCACAGCAGCAGGCAGCCTGTTCGCTGAACGCCCACATCTGGCGCAGGCCGCTTAAAACGAAAATAGTGCCGAGTGGAAATTTTTGGCATTATGCCCAAAAAAGTGGCATACTGACGGGTATCCGAACAACTCTGGGAGCCCGCCATGGCCGTCCAGCCAGCCGCACAATCTTCGACCGTACAGGTCCAGCCCACTCAATTGACGCCATCGACGGCCGGTAAAGCCGTCGATAAACCTGCCGAGCAGGTCAAGCAGGCGGCGCCGCCACCGCCACCGCCGCCACCCCAGGCAGCGGTCGCGCCCACCGTCAATACCAGTGGCCAGCGCATCGGTACCACCATCAGCACTTCGGCCTGAACTGAGGCTTAGGCCGGCTGCAAATAACAACGGCGCGTCACCGTAAGGTGCGCGCCGTTATGTTTTCCGCTATCTGCTGCAATCAGGCAGCCATCAGTTCGCGCAGTTCGCGAATGCTGAAATCGCTGATCTCGTGCATGCGGATCAGGATGGTGGCGCCGATAGGCAGGGTGTTATGACGGATCTTGCTGATCACGGGCGGCGCTACTTCCAGTGCGCGGGACAGGGCGGCATCGTTTTTCAGTTGCAGCTTCTCGATGATAGCGTCCAGCACGCGATTCGGATTATAGGTCGGCGAGGAGGTGATTTCTTTGAGAGACATGATGAATTTTCAATAATTGCGGCCGTTCTTGCGTAAAAAACGACACATGGGTAAAAAAATTTTTTGCTCTATTACCGATGTAGTACTACAAATTTCAGAAATTTATCCTGAGTTTTAGCACCAGATCGAAATAATACACGTTTTCGTTAGTGATCCTCTAACAGACCACTTAATTTCGTGAGATTTTGAGAGATTCTACCCCTAAAACTTATGTTAGGTATTCATCTGTTGTAAGAAAAGGTATAAATTTTTGTAAAGCGAGCTGAACCGCTCAAGTCCGGCACGGGCGCGAATGCCGTATGATGTGGGTCGATTTGATGTTCGACAGCCAAGAGGTTGTTATTTTGACACATTTCAGCCCGCCCCGCCTATGGGCGCGCTACCCGACCTGCCATTTTTACAAGTTTTTACATCACCATGACCTACGAAGAATTCCTCGATGAAGTAACCACCCTGCTGTACGAAATGTACGAGCTGGACGACGACGCCGCCATCAAACTGGTGATGGACGCGCAAGCCAACGATTATTTCGTCAAGCATGATGATCTGGAAGAACTGCGCACGCCGGAACAGGCGCGTATCGATGCCAAGGCCATCTACAAGGCCAAGCAGGATCGCAATCAGACCCAGAAGAAACAGCAGCAGCGCGTGCAGCAGCAGCGCAAGCGCAAGGCCTAAGCCCGCAAGCTGTCAGCCTCGCGCCTGCCCGTCCAGAAATGCCTGCACGCTAGGGTAGCGCAGGCGCACGCCCAGCTCGCGCCGCAAGCGGCGGTTCTCCAGCTGGCGCGACTCCGACATGAACGACAGCAGCGCCGGCGTCACCACCTGGCGCAATTCGGCACGGGGCAGACGCGGTGGTCGTGCCATGCCGTAGGCATCGGCCACGGCATCGAAATACTCGCCCATCTTCATGGCACTATCGTCCACCGCATGATAGACCCGCTGGGGAAGGGCACGGAACAGCGCCGCCACCACGATGCGCGCCAGATCATCGGCATGGATATGGTTGGTATGCACATCGTCCTGCGCGCTCAGGGCCGGCGTTGCCGCCTGCAGCCGTGCCAGCGGCAGCCGCTCGGCCGCATAAATGCCCGGCACCCGCAGTATCGAAAGCAGTCCGCCCGCATGGCGCGCCCAGCGGCGCAGCACCTGTTCGGCATCGACGCGGCGCTGGGCCCGCGGCGTCGTGGGGGCCACGCGCCGGGTTTCATCGAAGCGGGCGCCGCCGCAATCCCCATACACGCCCGTGGTACTCACATAAACCACTTGCGCCCGCTCAGGTAAAATGGCGGTCAGATGGCGCGTACGCACATCCTGTACACCTTGCGCTGCCGGCGGAGCCAGATGCAGTACCGTACGGGCCAGACCGCGCAGCCGGCGCAGGCTGGCCGGCTGGTCCAGATTAGCCACTAGCGGCTGGGCACCCAGCGCGCGCAGTTCGGCGCAGCGGGCCGGCTGGCTGGTGACGGCAAACACGCGGAAATACGGTGTCAGCAAAGGCAGCATGCGCATCCCCACATCGCCGCAGCCGATGATCAGCAGGCGCGGACGGGCGAATTTTTGTAGTGAGATTTTATTCATCGAAGGATTGTATGACGTTTCAAGTTACTGTACAGCCTAGCGGCCACCAATTCAGCTGCGAGGACGACGAAACCATTCTGGCCGCCGCAGTCCGCGCCGGTATCGGCCTGCCATATGGCTGCAAGAACGGCGCCTGCAGTTCGTGCAAAGGCAAGGTCGTCAGCGGCACGGTCAGCCACAAAGCCTATCAGGAACGTGCTCTGCCGGCTGAAGAAGCGGCTGCCGGCATGGCGCTGTTCTGCTGCGCCACGGCGCACAGCGATCTGGTGATCGAAGCGCGCGAAGTGGCCGGTAGCGAAGACTACCCGCTGCGCAAAATGCCGTCGCGCGTGGCCACACTGGAAAAAGTCGCCGCCGATGTGGTGGTGATGACGCTGCAACTGCCCGCCAACGAAACCCTGAAATTCCGCGCCGGCCAGTACATCGAATTCCTGCTGCGCGACGGCAAGCGGCGCAGCTACAGTCTGGCCACGGCACCGGACCAGAACCAGCCACTGAGCCTGCACATCCGCCACATGCCGGGCGGGGTGTTCACCGATCAGGTGTTCTCCACCATGAAAGAGCGCGACATTCTGCGCTTCGAAGGCCCGCTGGGCACCTTCTTCGTGCGCGAGGATAGCGACAAACCTATGGTGCTACTGGCTTCCGGCACGGGCTTCGCGCCCATCAAAGCCATCGTCGAGCACCTGCAGGCACAAGGCTCGCAGCGCGCCATGACGCTGTACTGGGGCGGCCGCCGTCCGCAGGATCTGTACATGGATGGTCTGTGCCGCCAGTGGGCCGCAACAATGCCTAACTTCCGCTACGTGCCGGTGGTCTCCGACGCCCTGCCGGAAGATGGCTGGCAAGGACGCAGCGGCTTTGTCCACGCTGCCGTGATGGCCGACCTGCCCGACCTGTCCGGTCATCAGGTGTATGCCTGCGGTGCCCCCATCGTGGTGGAATCGGCCAAGCGCGATTTCGTCGCCCAGTGCCAACTGCCGGAAGACGAGTTCTACGCCGACGCCTTCACCAGCGAAGCCGACCTCAACCAACCTTAAGTTCTCACCCCAGCGGGCGCCGACACGGATGCCGCGCCATCCGGCGCGGTGCCCTGAAAGCGCCCATGTCCGACAGTACCAGTTCCTCCGGCAGCCAGCACGCCAGTCACCCCGCCAGTAACAGTAACGCCAACACTAACGCCAGCAGCGACGCTCGCGCCTCGCGCAACGGCTTCAGCGTTCTGCGCCATCGCAATTTCACCTTCTATCTGTCAGCCCGCACGCTCGGCACGCTGGCCGTGCAGATGCAGAATGTGGCCATCGGCTGGCAGGTGTACGACATGACGCACGATCTGTTCGATCTGGGTCTGATCGGACTGGCCCAGTTTGCCCCCTTCCTGCTACTGATCCTGCTGGCCGGTCACGCGGCCGACCGCTACAACCGGCGCAATCTGGTGGCGCTGGCGCTGGCCGCGCAACTGCTGTGCGGCCTGCTGCTACTGAGCTTCACGCTGGCCGGCCTGGGGACCGTCTGGCCCGTGTTCGCCGTACTGGTACTGTTCGGCAGCGCGCGCGCCTTCATGGGGCCGGCCACGCAAGCCATGCTGGTCAATCTGGTGCCGCCTGAGAGTTTCAGCAAGGCGGTGGCGCTGAGTTCTTCCAGCTTCCATCTGGCCATCATCCTCGGCCCCACGCTGGGCGGCCTGCTGTATCTGGCCGGGCCGAAAACGGTTTACCTCATTTCATCAGCATTGCTGCTGGCAGCAGTCGTGCTGATGTGCCTGACCAAACCGGCACCGCAAGCCAGCCACCGCGAACCGGCCACCTGGCATACCGTGCTGGAAGGCTTACGCTTCGTCTGCTCCAGGCCAGTGATCCTCGGTGCTATTTCGCTCGACCTGTTCGCCGTGCTGTTCGGCGGCGCCACCGCCCTGCTGCCGGCGCTGGCGCACGACGTGCTGCATGTGGGGCCGACGGGGCTGGGCATGCTGCGTACGGCGCCCGGCATAGGCGCTGCCGTCTGCTCGATCACCCTGACCTTCTTCCCGATTACCCGCCGCGTGGGTGCGTGGATGCTGGGCGGCGTCGCCGTGTTCGGCGTGTGCACACTGGTACTGGGTTCCACCACCACATTCATCGTCGCGCTGATCGCGCTGCTGCTGATGGGCGCAGGCGATATGATCAGCGTGTATGTGCGCCACCTGCTGGTACAGTACGAAACGCCAGATGCTATCCGTGGCCGCGTCAGCGCCGTCAACTCCGTCTTTATCGGCGCTTCCAACGAACTGGGCGAATTCGAATCAGGCCTGACGGCAAACTGGATGGGGCTGACTCGCGCCGTGCTGTTTGGCGGGGCCGCCACGCTGGTGGTGACGGGACTATGGAGCGTGCTGTTCCCCGTGCTGTCGCGCATGGACCGTTTCCCCCACGAGGAACGCGCCGCACAGAACCAAACGGAGAGTTCATGAGCCTGCCGCTACCGCGCATCATCCACACCCGTCCGCACCTGAGCGCCGCACTGGCACTGGGCACGACCACCGGTCTGCTGCTGCCGGCCAGCTGGCCGCTGCTGACCTGTTTGCTGACGGCGTGGAATGTCACCGTGTGGAGCTACCTCGCCATGATGGCGCGGATGATGGCGCGGGCCGACCACCACGACATTCGCCGCACCGCCTGCCGGCAGGATGAAAGAGGTCCCGTGATACTTGCCGTGCTATCGCTGCTGATACTGGCCAGTCTGGCCGCCATCGTGTCGCAACTGTCGGTGCTGAAAAATGCCCCGCCCACGGACATGCTGTACCACTATGGTTTCGTGGTGCTGACGCTGGCCGGTTCGTGGTTCATGATAGGCACCATGTTCTGCTCGCACTATGCCCATCTGTTTTACATCAATCGCAGCGGGGCCGACGCCGCCGCGCCCGTGCTGCAGTTTCCCGACCAGAATCTGACGCCCAATTACTGGGATTTTCTGTACTTTTCGTTCACCATCAGCGTGGCCGCGCAAACAGCCGATGTAAGCATCCACAGCCGCGCACTGCGCAAAGTCGTGCTGTGCCAGTCGGTGCTGTGCTTCTTCTACAATCTGGCCGTGCTGGGCCTGTCGATCAATATCGGCGCTTCCCTGATCAACGGCTAGCGCCTTGCTGCCCATCTCCCTCCCGCTTAAGTTTTACCTAAGCGCCCACCTGAGCAAAAAAGGAGTAAGATGAAATCGCAGTTCAACAACAAGGAGCAAGCATATGCAAATCATTATCCATGCCGACAAAACCATCGAACGTCATGCAGGTCTCGATGAGCACGTACAAACTGTCGTGAAGAATGCGCTCCAACGATTCGGCGAACAAATCAATCGCGTCGAAGTGCATCTGAGCGACAATCTGGTCCAGAAATCGGCAGACGGCGACAACCGCTGCATGCTGGAAGCCCGCGTCACGGGTCTGCAGCCGATCGCTGTCAGCGACCACGCTGCCACCCTGCATCAGGCCATCGGCGGTGCTGCCGAAAAACTCAAACGCGCCGTCGATAGCGCCCTAGGTCGCCTGCAGGATAAACGCCACAGCGGCGTAGCCATCGAAGCCGACGCCGAATAAACCACGGCCACTCAGTACGCCACGGAGCTAGCGCCCTGCTAGCTCCTGCAAATACCGCAAGCCCTGCAGCGCTCTGCTGCCATACCACGACAGCATCTCCCCATCCACCAGTTGTACCGGCTTGCCGATCTGCTGTTCCAGCACGGCCGCATGGGCCTCCGTGAAGCGATAGGGTTCACTCGACAGCAGCACGCCATCAATCTGCGCCAGCAGTTCCGGTGCCCAGCTGAACTCCGGATAGCGAATAGCGTAGCCCTGCAATTCAGTCGGCAACCGCCAGCCGATTTCCGCCAGCATGCGGGCAATATAGGTATCGCCCGATACCGTCATCCACGGGTCTTGCCAGATGCAGTACAGCACTGTGCGCGGCGGCGCTGGCGGCATGGCGCGCAGGCGCGCATATTCTGCTTCGAAATCGGCACACCATGCCGCGGCTTCCTGCTGGCGGCAGAACACGCCGCCCAGCAACTGCGCCAGCGCCAGATTGTCACGCGGCGCGACCGGATGCGTGACGACGATATGGGGAATAAATTCGGCCAGCTGCTCGACCGTGGGCTTTTCGTTTTCATCGATGTTGACCACCAGATGGCTAGGCGCCAGCTTGCGGATCTTGTCGATATTCACATCCTTGGTGCCGCCCACCTTGGGAATATCCTGCACGATTTCGCTAGGGTGGATGCAGAAGCCCGTGCGTCCCACCAGCTGGCCAGCCAGCCCGAAGTCGCACAGCATTTCCGTAATCGATGGCACCAGCGAAACGATGCGCGCATCGGCCGCTGCCCGGTGACCGGTTCCCACTGCATCAGTCCATTTCATGTCGGGCTTTCCCTAAGGCGTAAAGGCGGTATTGGAGCATCGCCTGATAGATCATGCAACAACTTCCTGAACAAAATTTACACAGGCCAACAGGCAGTTCAGCTATGATGATCAGGCGTATCAACCAGCATTCTGAAAGACCACATTGAAACACATCAGCACCTTCGGCGCCTCGGACTACCAGATCAGCGATCTGCAATTGCTGCGCAATTCCACCGACGCCGAGGCCATGGCCCGCCTGCTGGCACCCTGCCCCATCATGCGGCTGGCGGCCGATGAAAGCATCGCCGAATCGCACATCGCCCACCTGTACATTGTCCTGCGTGGCGCGCTGGCCGTGGCCACCGATACCCGTACCGGCATGGCCGATGGCACCATCAGCAAGATACTGCCCGGCGAGAGTGTGGGCGAACAGGCCGTGCTGGACGAGGAAGCCAATCTGAACGCCATCACGGCGCTGGAAGAAACCGATGTGCTGATGATCAATGCCGAACTGGTCTGGCAGCTGATTGACGAATCGCATGTGCTGGCGCGCAATCTGCTGCGCCTGCTGTCGTTCCGCATCCGTGCTGCCAATGCGCAGTTGCGGCGGCGCCAGAAGCTGGGCGAGTTTTACCGCCAGCTATCCATGATCGATGGCCTGACCGACCTGTACAACCGCTCCTGGCTGAACGACCTGCTGCCCACCATGATCGCCACGGCACACGGCTCGCACGCACCACTGGCCCTGATCATGCTCGATCTCGACCATTTCAAGCGCTTCAATGATACCCATGGCCATCTGGCCGGCGATCAGGCGCTGCGCACGGCCGCCGGAGTGCTGGGCAGTGCCTTGCGCCCGACTGATTTTGCCGTACGCTATGGCGGTGAGGAAATGATGGTGCTGCTGCCCGACACCAGCGAAAAAGTCGCCGTGGCCGTGGCCGAGCGCCTGTGCGAACGCATGCGGCAGGCGCAAGTGTTCAGCGATATGCGGCTGCCGCTGCCGCACATCACAGCCTCGTTCGGCGTCGCCAGCCTGCAGCCGGGACAGGACGAGCAGGCGCTGATCGCCAACGCCGATGCCGCGCTGTACCGCGCCAAAGCACTGGGGCGCAATTGCGTGGCGCGCCATCAGGCAGAGGCAGCGCAGCCCGCCACGCCTGCCGCCTAGCTGCTCGCCGCCTCCGCTGCAGGCTGGGTCTTATGCGCGGCAGCAAAGTCGGCATAGCCCTGCTGCACCAGCGTATAGGTCTTGTCGATATTGCTGGCCACTTCGCCGTTCAGCACTTTCAGTCCGTCGAGGATGTCGCGTGCTTCCTTGAAGCCCTGATCCACACCCCGCTTCAGCGTAGCCATGAACTTGTCGAGCACGGCATCCTCCGCTTCCCCCGCATGCTGCTGCTTGAAAGCATCGTAAAACGCGGTGGACAGCGCTACAATGCGGCTCGCCGTACCTTCCGGCGTATTATCCTGCGACATGGCATTCTGGATGGCGTTATCGCCAAACTGGTCCTTGAGCGCCTCGTTGATGCCGGTCAGCGCCGTTTTCAGCACCACGGACAGGGGTTCGTTGGAGGAATTCAGCGACACTGTCAAAGAAGCCTGTACGATAGAGCCGTTAAGCTGTGCCTTGGCTTTGGCCGTGGACGACATCTTGCTGTCGTCTCTGGCTGCGGCAGGGACGCTGGACGCGGCGGCGCTGCCGCCTGCAGTGGCCGATACGGGAGTTGCCATGATCTGACTCCTGATGAGGGGTATCCTGCAATTAACGGCAGAATTTCGAATAACTTGACCGCAACTTATGAGCACAACCACTTTCCTCTGGCACGACTACGAAACCTTTGGCGCCAACACGCGCCGCGACCGTCCGGCCCAGTTTGCGGCAATCCGCACCGATGCTGCCCTCAACGAGATCGGCGATCCGATCATGCTGTACTGCAAGCCTGCCAATGATTTCCTGCCTGATCCGCAGTCCTGCCTGATCACCGGTATCACCCCGCAGCAATGTCTGGAATGGGGCGTGCCCGAGCATAAATTTGCCGCCACCATCGAACAGGCCTTCTCCCAGCCCGGCACTATCGGCGTGGGCTACAACACCATCCGCTTCGATGACGAGATCACCCGCTTCATGTTCTGGCGCAATCTGATCGACCCGTATGCGCGCGAATGGCAGAACGGCTGCGGCCGCTGGGATCTGCTCGATGTGGTGCGCATGACCTATGCGCTGCGTCCGGACGGCATCGTCTGGCCCAGCAAGGAAGATGGCAAGCCCAGTTTCAAACTGGAAGATCTGGCCCGCGCCAATGGTCTGGTGCACGAAGCAGCGCACGATGCACTGTCCGACGTGCGCGCCACCATTGCGCTGGCGCGACTGATCCGCCAGCACCAGCCCAAGCTGTTCGATTTCTGTCTGGCCCTGCACAAGAAAGACCGCGTGGCCGATGAAGTAGGCCTGCATCTGGCACCGGCCTTGCGCCAGCCCTTCCTGCACGTGTCGGGCATGTTCCCGGCAGAGCGCGGCTGTCTGGCGCTGGTGTGGCCGCTGGCGACCCACCCCACCAACAAGAACGAACTGATCGTCTGGGATTGCGCCTATGATCCGCGCGAACTGTACGCGCTCGATGCCGACACCATCCGCACCCGCATCTTCACCCGCAGCGACGCCATGCCGGCAGGGATGACACGGCTGCCCGTGAAAAGCGTGCACCTGAATAAATCACCGATGCTGGTATCGAATTTAAAAACTCTGTCGCCCGCCATGGCAGCCAAATGGGGGCTCGATCTGGAGCAGGGCAAGGCTAACGCGGCTATTGCGGCAGAACTGGCGGCAACGGGGCCGGATATGGACGCCGTGTGGGCCGAAGTGTTCTACCGCCCTGCTGGCGCAGCGCTGGATGTGGATGAAGACCTGTACAACGGCTTTGTCAGCAAGGACGATCGCCGCCTGCTCGACAGTCTGCGCAAGGAAACCCCGGCCCGTCTGGCCGCTGCCTCGCCAGCCTTCGGCGATGCCCGTCTGGGCGAACTGCTGTTCCGCTACCGCGCGCGCAATTTCCCCGACACGCTGTCGGAAACGGAGTTCGAGCACTGGGAGCAGCACCGTGCTGCCCGTTTCTACGATGGCGCGGGCGGGGTGCGCAGCATCGACCAGTTCTTCGGCGAGATCGATCATCTGCAGCAGGATGCCGATGAACGGGCCGAGCAGATTCTGTCCGAGCTGTACGAATATGTCGAGCTGATCGCACCGGCCCAGTAGGCCAGCCTAGTAGGTCAGCCTAGCCTCAGGCGCGGTACTGATTGATGGCGTCGCGGGTTTCCTGCGCCACGCGGCGGGCAGCGGCGGCGAAGTCTTCGCCGGCCTGCTGCGGCGCGTACAGAATCGCCCGCGAAGAATTGATCATCATGCCCGTGCCATTGGCGGTGCGACCCGATTTGACGGTGGCAGCGATATCGCCACCCTGCGCACCGATGCCGGGCACCAGCAGCGGCATGTCGCCCACGATGGCACGCACCTGTGCCAGTTCTTCCGGGAAGGTGGCGCCCACGACCAGTGCGCACTGGCCATTGCGGTTCCACTTCTGCGCCACCAGCTGCGCCACATGCTGGTACAGCGGCTTGCCATCTACGTTCAGGAACTGCAGGTCGGAGCCGCCCGCATTCGAGGTGCGGCACAGGATGATCACGCCACGGTCGGCCCAGTCCATATACGGATCGACCGAATCGGAACCCATGTAGGGATTGACGGTGACCGCGTCGGCGCCGTAGCGGTCATAGGCTTCGCGCGCATACTGGTGTGCCGTGGCGCCGATATCGCCGCGCTTGGCATCCAGAATCAGGGGAATGTGCGGATAATTGTCGCGCACGTAGGCGCAGATCTGTTCCAGCTGGGCTTCCGCGCGCAGCGCGGCAAAATAGGCAATCTGCGGCTTGAACGAGCAGGCCAGATCAGCCGTCGCATCGATGATTTCGCGGCAGAAGTGGTAGATGCCCTGCGGGTCCTGCTGGAACTGGGCGGGCAGTTTGGCCATGTCGGGGTCGAGACCCACGCACAGCAGCGAGTCGTTAGCCGTCCACGCGGCGGATAATTTATTGATGAAAGTCACGGCTCTGCCCTTTTATTCTGTTGCAAACCCTCTATTGTAACGAAATCCGCGCGGCACTGGCCGAATTGCTGCGTGTCAGGGCTGCTAGAATTCACCCTTCAAACTTATCGGAAGCACACCATGAAATTAAGCCAGAAAGTCGCCATCGTCACGGGCGCCACGCAAGGCATCGGACTGGCCTGCGCCCAGCGCCTGATCCGTGAAGGCGCCAGCGTGATGCTGGTGGATATCAAACCGGAGGGCGCTGCGGCCGCCGCCGAGCTAGGCGAACGGGCCCGCTTCTTCGCCGCCGACGTCAGCCAGAAAGCCGATGTGGATGCCATGGTGGCGGCCACGCTGGCCGCGTTTGGCCGCATCGATATCCTGATCAACAACGCCGGCGTGACCCACGCTGCCAACTTCCTGGACGTGTGCGAGGAAGATTTCGACCGCGTGCTACGCATCAACCTGAAATCCATGTTCCTGTGCGGTCAGGCCGTGGCGCGCGAAATGGTCAAGCAGCACAGCGGCTGCATCATCAATATGTCCAGCGTGAACGCGGAACTGGCGATCCCGAATCAGGTGCCATATGTGGTGTCGAAAGGTGCCATCAACCAGCTCACCAAAGTCATGTCGCTGAATCTGGTCAGCCACGGCATCCGTGTCAACGGCATCGGCCCCGGCACCATTCTGACGGAACTGGCCAAGCAGGCCGTCATGGCCAGCCCGGAAGCGCGCCACACCATATTGTCGCGCACGCCCATGGGCCGCTGCGGCGAACCGGAAGAAGTGGCGTCGATTGCCGCCTTCCTCGCCAGCGACGATGCCAGCTATATGACGGGCCAGACCCTGTATGTGGATGGCGGCCGCCTTGCCCTCAACTACACCGTGCCTGTGCAGGAGTGAGATATAAGTAAAGCGCATGTCAGTTATCGGAAACGACAATTAGACAAATATCTGCGCCATGCCCATAATCTCACCTGTCTCCACTATTCTCCTCCAAGAAAATAGTTTTAAGCCCGCTTTCATCAGCGGGCTTTTTTTTTGCTGATAGGCTTGTGCCGCGTCATAAGGCCGTCACAATCGCCCCCTATACTGGACACATCTTCGGTACATGCACCAGATAGGCATGACGGAAGTACAGTGCGCCAGCTTGCTGGCGCACTTTCTTTTTATGCCAGCCGTGCTATTGTCCGGTCCATGCTCAAGCTTCTACTCCTCACCGACACCTATGGCCGTCTGCGCTACTGGACTGCCATCACCCTCTACCTGCTGATACTGATACTGGGCTCGCTGCCCGGGGCACGACAGGATATCGGCCAGGTGGCCTCCGGCCTGATCCTGCACAGCATCGCCTACGCGGGCCTGACTTTTCTGCTATTTACCGGCGGCAGCGGCCGGCCACGCCAGCGCGCCGTGAAAGCCGTGCTCACCATTGCCGCCATGGGCGCACTGGACGAAGTGGTGCAAAGTTTCTTCCCCTATCGGCATGGCAGCCTGGGCGACTGGGCGGTGGACTGTAGCGCCGCCGTGCTGGCGGCCAGCGTGCTGTATCTGCTGTGGCAACGCCGTCCCGATTAACTCGCGCTCAGCAGCATTTTGTGATCGCCGGTAAAATTGCCGCCTGCTAACTGTAGGAAGTGCAATGAGCCAGTCTCCGAACCAGCAAGACATTTCGGCCGGCATGGTCTGGCTACTGGCCAGCGCTACCGGCCTGATCGTCGCCAATCTGTATTACGCCCAGACGCTGATCGGTCCCATCAGCCAGACCACGGGACTGGCGCCCGGCGCGGCAGGCCTGATCGTCACGCTAACCCAGATCGGCTACTGCCTCGGCCTGCTGTTTGTTGTCCCGCTCGGTGACTTGCTGGAAAACCGCCGCCTGATCTGCCTCGCCTTGCTGGCCTGCGCCGCTGCCCTGCTGGCCGCCGCCAGCACCAGCAGTGCCAGCCTGTTCCTGCTAGCCGCTTTCTGCATAGGCCTGACGGCCGTGGCGGCGCAGATACTGGTGCCATTCGCCGCCCACCTGTCGCGCCCCGAAACACGGGGCCAGACGGTGGGCACCGTAATGAGCGGCCTGCTGATGGGCATCATGCTGGCCCGTCCCGTTGCCAGTCTGGTAGCCGATGCGCTGGGCTGGCATGCCATCTTCATCCTGTCGGCCTGCGCCACACTGGCACTGGCGGCGCTGCTGCGCCAGCGCCTGCCGCAACGCCAGCCTAACGCCGGCCTGCATTACTTTGCGCTGCTGGGCTCGCTCTGGCATCTGCTGCGCGACACCCCCGTGCTGCGCCGCCGTGCCGCCTATCAGGCCTGCATGTTCGGCGCCTTCAGCCTGTTCTGGACTTGCGTCTCGCTGGAACTGACGGGACCGCGTTTTCAACTGAGCCAGACCGGCGTCGCCATCTTTGCACTGGTGGGTGTGGCTGGCGCCATCGCTTCACCCATTGCCGGACGGCGGGCCGATCAGGGCAAGAGTCACAGCACCACCGCCGCCGCGCTGCTGCTAGGGGTGGCGGGATACGCGCTGCCGTTGCTGGTGCACGGCAGCCGCATGCTGGAACTGGCCGTGCTGGTAGCAGCGTCGATCGTGCTCGACATGGGCGTCTCGGCCAATCTGGTAACGGGTCAGCGCGCGCTGTTCGCACTGGCAGCAGAAACTCGCAGCCGCCTGAACGGGCTGTACATCGCGCTATTCTTCCTCGGCGGTGCGCTCGGTTCTTCGCTCGGTGCGTGGATGTTTGCCCGGCATGGCTGGCAGGGCGTACTGTGGACGGGGCTGGCGTTTCCCCTGACGGCCTTCGCTATCTGGCTGGCTGCCGCACGCGACTAGCCGCCCGCTTCACGCCGGGCTTCAGTGTGACCACAGCCGCACCTGTCCCTGCAGGGACACGGTGCCATTGATATTCAGGCTGCCCAGATTGCCCGTAACGGGGGCATTCGGATCATTCTGCACGCTCAGTGATTCAAAGCCCAGATTGGTATAGCGGACAAACCCGGGCAGGCCGATGGCGATGTAATCACCGCCGCCATCGCTACGGGTTTCCACGCCCAGACTGACGGCGAACATGTCGACCTTGCCGCGCACATTCTTGAACACGATGTAGCGGTTCTGGCCGTCGCCATTAAAGCCCAGCGACAGCCGGCTATCGCTGACGGCGCCCACCAGTGTGGGATCGTTGAGCGAAATGTGGGCGGCAAAGCTGATGCCATCGCGCGCCGTGACCTGCGCCAGTTCCTGATCATCGAGCGCGCGCAAAGAACCAGCACTGGCGGTAGAACTGGCGACGGCGCTGACAGCCGCGCCCACCAGCGCCAGCACGGCTGGCAGCTTGCGGATACGCCACTGGGTAGATAGGAGGTCGGCCATCAGTGCTTGAACTTGATATCGAGGTACTGAATCTGGATCGAGCCTATGCGCGAAGAACCCAGATCCACCGTCGGCTGAGCGGGACTGACAAAGGAAATATTATCGACCACGATGCCGCCAGCCGGTGCCACGCCGCTGCCGTAACGGCTATCCGGCCAGTCGATGCCGATGTGCAGGCGCGGCCCCGTTTCGTCGCTGAGCGCATTGATCACCGCCGGCTGCGACGCCACATTGGCCAGCATCCACGGCGTATTGGTGAACATGCCGCTGCCATCGACGGCCCCCACATGGATGCCGTTCCACACCATGGCTTCCGTGTCGTCCGTGCGGCCACGGGGACGCAGCGATAGCTGGCCGATATCCATCCGCAGTGCCGCGCCGAAGGCCACGCCATCATTGACTTGCGGCGTAGTGAACTGCAGGCCGCCGCCGTACAGTACCAGATCCTTGATGACCACGCTGCTCTGCTCGCGCGTCACGCCATTGGCCGTCATGCCCCAGTCGTAGGCCATCTGCCAGCGCTGCTGGGCATAGGTATTCTGCGGGAAAGCGATATTCACCACATCGGCCAGCCCCGCTGCACCGGGCACGATGTCGAGTGTGTACGGGTCGGAAAACGGCAGCGGATTATCGCTGCGCGAAGCAGTGAATTTTTCCACATACAGTGTGGTGCCGATCGGCGTGGTGTAGCTGACGCGCGCATCGCCGCTCATGGCAAAGCCGTTCAGATCAAAGCTCACCCCATCGCGTCCGCGCACGGCCGACAGCGCCGCATCGCTGAGCGGCTCCAGCGCCAGTACCGGCGCGGCCAGCGTCAGTGCGGCCGATGCGGCCAGCACCAGCAGTGCGGCCTTGCAGATGGAACGGGCCGGCGCGCCGTGCATCAGCGGCCCTTGGGCAGGTTGGCAGGCACCAGCCCGCTGGTGTTGATCGCCTGCAGCTTGTCGCGCCAGTTCAGCCACACCCCGGCTTGCGCTGCATCCGTTGCAGGCGCGCCGTTAGTGGTGGGGAACTGCACGGTGGTCTTCAGCAGCGACACCCAGAAATCGCGGCTAGGGCCGCTGGCATCGCCGGCCGTGACACCGCCCACCTGCGCCAGCGTCAGGCACGGTGCCGTGCACGCGCCATCCCAGCGCTTGCCGCCCAGCGCATCGGTGCGCGAGTCCAGCTGCACGGTGCTGCCGTCGGCAGCGATACCCGTCACGGCCATCGAGCCGGACAGGGTGTTGATTTTCATACCGACGTCACCGCTGATGGCTTCAAAGCCGAAGCGCATGCCTATGGCTTCGCGGGTAGCGCCATCGGCCGCATTGCGGTAGACGAATTCGAAATAGGGATTTGCAATATGCACCAGCCGCTGGGCTTCGCTGCCATCGCTGCGGCCAAACTGCAGCAGCGAGATATCCAGATCGGCGCCCGTGCCATTGCGCGCAGCATAGGTGTATTCACCCAGACGCACATTGCGCAGATTGGCGCTTAGCGTGATGTCGGCATCCAGCGACACCTTGCTGAAATCGAAGCCATTCAGACTGGTATTGGTCATCGCCACGATGCCCTGTCCGTGCATGCTGGACAGCTCCGCTTCACTGAGCGGCTGCATCTGGGCCGAGGCGGTCGGCAGGCTGCAAAGCAACGCCAGCGCCATGCACACATGCAGGCAGCGCGAGGGCAATGTCATCTTCATGGGAAGTGTAGAGACAACAACAGCCGCTTGCGCGGCTGTTGTTGAAGCTCGCCTGATTAGTGAGCGAAGATCCAGACGGTGGTACCGCGCATGTCGATCTGGTTCATTGCAACGGAACCGAACGATGCAGCGTTGTTACCCATCTTGATCGAGTCTACCGACACGTTCAGGTAGTGGCCGTCAGCAACGACGCTCGCTGGGATAGCGATCTGTACCACGTCGCCGCCGGTAGCTGGGTTGTAGAAGGTGCCTGGGTTGGTCACGCCGGCAGCGCCAGCAGCGGCCAGGAAGGAGTTCTTCGACAGGATATCGATGTTAGCGGCGATCAGGCCGTTCACTTTGATACCGTTGAAGCTTACCGAACCGCCACCCATGCCGTTGGCGTCCAGAGCGTCCGTATCGGTGTAGGTGAAGGAATTGATTTTGATGTTCAGGTTAGCAGCGATCGATACGCCGTCCTGACCGCTAACGGTGCTCAGCTCTGCGTCTTGAATCGGGGTCATGGCCGATGCCGAGAAAGCGACGGTTGCCAGGGCTGCTGCGATTGCGGTTTTGAAGAATTGCATGGTAAGTCTCCGTGTATGTTATGAACCGATATGGTTGTGTTTTTGTTTTCTTACTTGTTGTGCTGCTAAGCCATCTTAGGGCCGCTGCTTTATTACCGTCTAGCTTGCTACACTGACCTGACAGGCCAAGCTACAGACCCGTCAGGCCAGTTCGTTGCGTTGCCTTGCTAGATTAGTGAGCGAAGATCCACACGGTGGTGCCGCGCATGTCGATCTGGTTCATTGCGACGGAACCGAACGATGCAGCGTTGTTACCCATCTTGATCGAATCAACCGACACGTTCAGGTAGTGGCCGTCAGCAACCACGCTCGCCGGGATCGCGATCTGTACCACGTCACCGCCGGTAGCTGGGTTGTAGAAGGTGCCCGGGTTGGTCACGCCAGCAGCGCCAGCAGCGGCCAGGAAGGAGTTCTTCGACAGGATATCGATGTTAGCGGCGATCAGGCCGTTCACTTTGATACCGTTGAAGCTTACCGAACCACCACCGAAGCCGTTGGCATCAACTGCGTCGGTATCGGTGTAGACGAACGAGTCAATCTTGATGTTCAGATTGGCAGCGATCGACACGCCGTCCTGACCGCTAACGGTGCTCAGTTCTGCGTCTTGGATCGGGGTCATGGCCGAAGCCGAGAAAGCGAAGGATGCCAGGGCTGCTGCGATTGCGGTTTTAACGATTTGCATTTGTGATCTCCGGGTTTATGTTGGTTTTGTAATGTGGGCTCACGTTCCTCAGGTCCTTCCTAGGCTCCGGGTAGGAGTTTCGGGGTGCACTGCTTGGTGCGTGAAATCTTAATATTTGGCTATTAAGTGAGTCCATCTTAAAAGTCCTGTCGAACCACGGTCTATCTTTTCGCGCTGACCCAAAAAGCCAACAGCTTGACCTTGAGAGCCACTGAGAGTGAGAGCAATGTTGCAAATAAGTTGTTGCGGCTACCACAGCCTGTGTCGAAAAAGTCTAGAGGTACATTTCTAAAAAAATGCATGCCTTGCGGAACCGACACATGCGTTAATGGCATCAATAAAAAACCGCGAACGATTAGCGCCAAATAAAAGCACGGTCGTTCGTATAAGTAAATTCGGAGACTACATGACACCAGCAATGGGGCGCCAGACGCCCCGGGGATACGCTCACTCTGCGCCCCGGAAAAACCTGTTTTACGCGCGGGCAAAGCGCGTAAGCGGCGCGCCTGACGCGCACGCAGGCGAGGCTGGCTGATCATGCTGATGATCCTGCTCGGCGTGCTCGCTGCCGTCATCGGCGGTGGTGGTCTGATCGAACGCCACACCCCGCAAGACCGCCCCAACGACCAGTTCGAAATGCCCCAGACCCTGCTGGGCGGGGGCAGCTATGTGCAGTCGTTCAAGGCCGAACCGTTCTCCGAACTCAAGTACCGCCACATCGTGCGCCAGGCCTTCGACTTCAGCTGCGGCTCGGCCGCGCTGGTCACCATCCTCAACTATCACCTGGGTGTGATGGTCAACGAACAGCAGGCCATGGAAGGCATGCTGGAAAAAGGCGAGAAGGAAAAAATCATCGAACGGCGCGGCTTCTCGCTGCTCGACATGAAGCGCTATGTCGGTTCGCTGGGTCTGTCCGGCGCCGGCTTCCGTGCCGAAATCAAGGACCTGATGGCGCTCAACGAACCGGCCATCGTGCCGATCGACTATGCCGGCTTTAAACACTTCGTGGTACTGCGCGGCATCCGCGACGGCGCGGTATTTCTGGCCGATCCCTCGGCCGGCAACATCGTTTTTTCAGTGGAAGAATTCGCCCGCTGGTGGGACAAGAACACCCTGTTCATCATCTCCCCCGCGGCCGGTCAGCAGCCGCTAGCCAAGATGGCACTGACCGATCACGAACTTGGCATCGCGGACATGGACCGCGTCACCAACAAGGGCCGGCTGGATGGCCCTATGAGCAACTCGGCCCAGCAGTTACTGCGGGCTGTCAATTCGGGCGCCGCCGGTACCTGGATGCATCGTAACTAAGCCTTATCAGCCACTAGCCACTACAGCGCCTCGCCCACTCTCACAAGGATGACCACCATGAAGTTCCCCACTGCCCTCCCGCTTGCCCTCGCTCTTACCACCCTGTCTGCCTTGGCGCCATCGGCACAGGCCCAGTCCGGCACCACGCCGCCTGCCAGCGCCGACGCCGCCCGCGATGCTCTGGCCAAGAAAGACGGCGAAGGCGACCAGAGCGCCCTGCTGCAGCAGACCCTGACGGCCGTCGACAAGCAGTACTCGCTGATCCGCCGCAAGCAGGTAGCCGTGACCTATGACATCACCTATTCCTACGTCGGCGAGGAACGCATCGTTACCGATCTGGCCAATGGCAGCACCACCCTGTTCAACATCGAGAACACCAGCTCGCACAGCGTCACCAATACCTTCTCGGTCGACTACGGTCTGCTCGACAATCTGACCGGCAACGTCACCATGCCGTTTATTTCGCGCTACTCGGACAACAACCTGTCCAACGGCGTATCCAACTCGCTGGGCGATCTGGCGCTGGGCGCACGCTGGCAGCCATTCGAAGCCAAGCGTGACCGTCCCGGTCTGACCCTGACCAGCAATCTGCGTCTGCCTACCGGCCGCAGCCCGTTCAAGATCATCGCCGGTAGCGGCGAAGCCACCGGCAGCGGTGTGGGTGCCTTCACTGGCGGCCTGAGCGTGAACCGCATCGTCGATCCGGTTGCGCTGTTCGGCTCGCTGAACTTCACCGTCAGCGCGCCGGCCAAGAACCTGTGGCAAGTCAACGGCACCCGTATTCTGACGCGCGTACAGCCGGGCAAGACGGTCGGCTTCGGCATGGGCTTTGCGTACGCCCTGTCGTATGGCATTTCCACCACGCTGTCGTTCCAGCAGGCCATCTCGGCTGGCTCCAAGCTGCGCTTTGCCGACGGCCTCGAAGCCAAGACCCATATGCAGACTTCCAGCCTGCTCAACATGGGTCTGGGCTACCGCATCTCGCCCAAGACCACCATCAATCTGTCGGTGGGTATCGGCCTGACGCCGGACTCGCCCAACATGACGGTGGGCATGAACATGCCGCTCAACTTCTAAGCCTGACCGGATCGCGCCGCCATGTTCGCTCCATTCGCCAGCCGCCAGACCAGCGCGTCGATGCCAGCCTCGGCGTTCGCCATGCGTCCGGCCGCGCTGGCCGTTGCCAGCGCCCTCGCTGCCTGCGCTGCCCTGTGGCCGCTGGCCACGCAGGCGGCGCTGACGGAAAACCTCACCACCAGCGTGGTGGCTATGTCGCTGGGTAATGCCGTCACGGCCGATCCGCCCGGTATTGCTTCGATCCACTTCAATCCGGCCGGACTGGCGCGCCTGACGGGCGATAGCGAAAGCATCCACAATTTCGTCGCCTCGATCCGCACCTCGGCCGCGCTCACGCCGGGGCCGAATTTCGATATCGGCGGCTGGCGCGACGACCCGCTGTCGAATACCCGCACGGGTCCCGTGCGCCAGATCATGTTCGTGCCCGGCTACGGCGTACCGGGCTGGCGCCTGCCGGCCGTGGCCGTGCCGGGCGTGGGCATGGCGTGGAACAAGGCCGGCTCGCCATGGACCTTCGCCACGGACAGCTATATGTCGCAGGCCATGAGTCTGGACCGCACCACCGATCCCAACGATCCGGGCCAGTATCAGGGCCGGCAGGAACAGATCCAGCGGCTGGTGTATCTATCGCCCTCGGTGGGCTATAAATATTCCGACACGCTGCGCTTCGGCGTGTCCGTACCTATCGCCCACGCCGCCTTCGTGGTCGATACCAATATGCGCTTCCCCAACGAACTGCTGGGCGTATTCGGCCAGTTGCAGAAAGGCTGGTGCCCTGAAGACGGCGGCAACATCATCGACGTGCTGGGCTTCGGCGTGTGCGGCGGTGGCAAGGAAGGCATGGTCAGCCCGTTCAAGAAGGCGGCCAATATGCGCCTTGAAATGACGGCACCCTTCGATCCCACCATCAATCTGGGCGTGCTGTGGGAGCCCAATCCCCGCTTCGCACTGGGCGTGGTGTATCAGGGCGGCTCGAAAACCCACTATACGGGCTACTACCAGTTCGACACCGAACCCATGCTGCGTAACTTCGTGCGCGGCATGAACGCCAGCCTGCTGGGGCCTATCGCCGGTGCCACGCTGGGCTTCCCCAGTTCGATTCCGGCCACCCAGAAGGGCAATATGAGCGCCATCATTCCCTTCCCTTCGCACCTGCAGGTGGGCATCAAGCTGCGCCCCATCAGCATGCTGCAGCTGAATGTGGATGCCAGCTATGCACGCTGGAGCGAATGGGATGCGCTGCGCTTCCAGTTCGACCAGAGCATCAAGCTGCTGGAAGTGGCGCGCCTGTACGGCATTCCCGATTCGGGCAAGCTGGTGATCCCGCGCGGCTACAAGAGTCTGGTGAATTTCGCTTACGGCCTGCAACTGTTCCCGTTCGACCGTCTGGCCCTGCGCTTCGGCTTCGAGCCGCGCAAGACTTCCGTCCCCAACGACAAGATCGACTTGCTGGCGCCGCTGCCCAACACCAAGCTGCTGAGCGCAGGGCTGAACTTCAAGGTCAACAAGAATCTGGACATCAGTGTTACCGGCTCGTACATGAAAGGCCGCTACAACGTGCCGGCCAATACCGACTGCAACCTGAACTGCAGCAACTTCCTCAACATTATCTATAACCCGTATGCCGGACAGAACGTCAACGGCGATATCCACGTGCGCTATGTCGGATTTGAAATCAACAAGCGATTCTGATTGAACAAGGAGCAAACTATGAGCACACCCATCCTCACCCGCAGCCTGCTGGCACTGGCGCTGAGCGCTGCCTGCGCCGCCGCTCATGCCGCCACGCCGGCACCGGCCGCGCCCTCCAAGCAGGCACTGGTCGAACAGGTGCTGAAGCTGTGGAATCCGGACACCATCGGCCAGTCCATGCTGCAGGTGCCGGTGGCCGACGCCGTGCAGCAGGCCCGTGCCATGCTGCAGGGCCGCGCCGCGCCGGAGAAACGCGATGCGGCCATGCTGGACATCGTCAACGAAGCCAAAGCCTTCATGGCCGATGCCACGCCGATCACCAAGGCCAGTGCCGACAAACTGATCCAGTCCAAGATTGCGCCGCTGATGGCAGAACGCTTCAGCGAAGACGAACTGCGCCAGCTGATCGCCATTCTGGAATCGCCCGTCAAGAAGAAATTTGAATCCATGCTGCCGGAAATGCAGAAGACTCTGGGTGAGGGCGTGGCCGCCGACACCCGCGCCGTGATCGATCCCAAGCTGCAGGGGCTGAAAGAAAAAATCGGCCTGCGCCTGCGCGCTGCGGTAACGCCATGAGTTACTCCTCCGCCCTGCATCTGGTGCGTGGCGTCAAATCGCGCCTGACCAGTTCCGGCGTAGCGGCTGATGCACTGTTTGCCCAAGCCGGTCTGAACGAAGGCGAAGGTCTGGCCTGCGATGCACTGACGCTGTCCGACAAATTAAGCCACCTGTGGGAACTGGTGGTGGCCCAGTCGGGTGATCCGCTGATCGGCCTGAAGATCTCCTCGCCGCACAGGCTCGGCTGGCTGGGCGTGATGGGCCACATCATGCTGGTCTCGCCCACGGTACAGAGCTCCATCGAGCGCTGCCACGGCAATACCCGCGTCGGTCTGGTGCTGCCCGGTGCCCAGCGCGTGGTGCCGCAACAACGCTACGATTTTGTCTGGTGCGTGCTACTGCGCTCGCTGCGCTGCGCGGCGGGGCGCGATGACATCGCCCCTGTTGTGGTGGAATACAGCTTCCCCGCACCGGCCAATGCCCACATCTACGAAGAGACCTTCGGCTGCCCCGTCAAATTCGGCATGCCGCACAACGTGATGGAGTTTTCCGATACCGATCTGGTGATGGCGCTGCCAGCCAATCCGCCACTGGCGGCCGGTAGCGGCGCGCCCGTGCTGGCGTCGCTGGCCAAGGCCGAACCACCGACCTTCAGCGCCAAGGTACAGGCACTGCTAGCCAGCCTGCTGCCCAAAGGCCCGCCCCATCGCGACGATGTGGCCGCCCAGCTGATGATGAGCGAGCGCACCCTGCAACGCCGGCTGGCCGAAGAAGGCACCAGCTTTACCAATCTGGTGGACGACACGCGGCGCGAACTGGCACGCCAGTCACTGAGCTGCGGGGAATTGTCCTTAAAGATGCTAAGCTTCCAGCTCGGCTTCTCCGAACCGAGTGCGTTCTACCGTGCCTGCAAGCGCTGGTTCGGTATGGCGCCTTCGGATATTGTGCATCTGGCACATCAATCGGGGCCCGAACCGGAATCGCTACAAGCCAACTTGCCGCGCAAGTCGGCATAAAAACAACAGAGGAGAACAGCGATGGGATGGTTGTCGAATACACAGAATAAATCGATGCTGGGTCAGCTGCTGGTTAAGCAGAAGCTGATTACGGAAGAACAGCTGGCGCAGGCAATTGAAACCCAGCGCAAGACAGGTCAGCGCCTCGGTGACATTTTCTCCGAGCTTAACCTGATCACCCAGCAGCACATCGAAGACGCCCTGCGCAAGCAGCGCCGCCTGCGTATGGCCGCTGCTATCGCGACCTCGCTACTGGCACCGCTGGAAGGCTATGCGGCACAGGCCCTGCCTTCGCTGGCGATCGGCACGCCCGTCATGCTGAGCAAAGACCAGCGCGGTCTGCAGATCAACGAACGAGCCGGCCTGCAGGCCATGAGCGAAGAGGAACTGGGCGAGACTTCGGCGCAAGGTCTGAGCGACCAGCTGGTCAACGCCGTCAAGGACGCCAAGCACAACGGGCTGGAAGTGATCGGCGATATGGCCAAGATCGTCAATCCCGTGCTGGGTTTTCTGGAAGCCGATACCAGCATGAAGAACGTGGTCTACGATCCCAGCAAGGCCACCGCCACCATCAACAAAGATGGTTCGCTCACGCTGGCCATGCCCTCCTCTATCGGGGAAATCAATTTCGATAACATCCGCGTCAAAGGGTCGGAAGGGCCTAGCTTCGGCAGCATTGCTATCCGCGGCATCGACCTGACGGGCACCACCATCACCGTCTCGTTCCACCACTAAGCCGGGGCCAGAAACAGCAAGGGCGGACAGTATCGCTACTGTCCGCCCTTTTACGTTTCAGTTCGTGTTACAGCTAGTGCGGCTTACTTCTTGTTGCGTGGCTGGGCAAACGCGTCGCCCGCTTTCCACTCTGGCAGCTTGGCGCCGTTGGCAATCACACGGCCCAGATTCAGCGTGTACTGTGCCGTCTGCACCATGCCCGACAGATCCCAGCTGGCGTCGTATTCATCCGTCACCTGATGGTAGCGCGGACCGTAAGCTGCGGCCTTGGCTTTGGCGGCTGCCACATCCTTGATGTAATCGCGGCCTGACTCGATCGAGAAGGCCGGCACACCGTTCTTGGCGAAGTTGAAGTGATCGCTACGGAAGTAGCCACCGGCCAGATCCGGCTCGGCGTCGGCGATGCGCATACCCATGGCCTTGGCCGTGGTTTCGGCCAGCTTGCCCAGTTCTGTGCGCTCGCTACCCTGGGTACCGATATCACGCGTGGCGCCGACAAAGTTCAGGCTATCCAGATTCAGGTTGGCAGCAGTCTTCGCCAGTGGCCACAGCGGTGCGGCCGCATAGGCGGCGCTACCGAGCAGGCCCTGTTCTTCTGCGGCGACCCACAGGAACATCTGGCTACGCTTGGCTGGAACACGGATGGCTTCCTGTGCCATCGCCAGCAGTGCAGCCGAACCGGAAGCGTTATCCACGGCGCCGTTGAAGATCACATCCTTGCCGCCGGTGGCATCGCCCTGCTTGCCCAGATGGTCCCAGTGAGCGCTGTAGATCACCACTTCGTCTTTCAGTTTCGGATCGGTGCCCGGTACTACCGCTGCAACGTTGAACTGTTCGACCTTGCGCACGGCAGCCTGCATGGTGCCGGTCAGCTTGGCGGCCAGCGGCACAGGCTTGAAGTCCTTGCGTTCGGCCGCAGCACGCAGTGCATCCAGATCCTGACCGGCAGCGGCGAACAGCGCCTTGGCGGTCGCTTCCGTCATCCAGCCTTGCAGCTGGGTGCCCAGCGTGCCAGCGGCCAGCTGGAAGCGTTCTACGCCGGACCAGCTGTTCTGGATCACGCTCCAGCCATACGATGCGGTCGGCGTAGTGTGGATCAGCAGCACACCCGCTGCCCCCTGACGACGGGCTTCTTCGAATTTGTAGGTCCAGCGGCCATAGTAGGTCAGGCCTTTGCCGTTGAAGCGGTTAGGCTGTTCGGCCGTCGGCTGCGGGTCATTGACCATCACAACCAGCGTTTTGCCCTTCAGGTCCATGCCCTTGAAATCGTTCCACTGCTCGTCCGGTGCGGTAATGCCGTAACCGGCGAATACCAGTTCACTATCGAAGGTATGGCTAGCGGTGGCATCACCCGGCGCAAACACCCAGTCATCACCGAAGCGGATCGGCAGCGCCTGACCACCGGCCTGCAGTGCCAGCGTGCTGGCCGCTGCGTCAGTCTTGACGCCGGCGATCATCACCGACTGGCGGAAGCTGTTGCCATTACCCGGCTTCAGGCCCAATGCCTGCGACTGCGCTTCGAGGTAGGCAACCGTCAGATCCGCACCGCGCTGGCCCGTACCGCGGCCTTCCAGCACGTCGCTGGCCAGAAATGCCAGATGGGCGCGCAATGGCGCTTCCTTGACGACGGCGCCATGGTCGGTGCTGCCAGCATGAACAGGGAATGCCAGCGCCAGGCTCATAGCCACGGCGGAAGCAAGATAGGAGGGGGTCATTTTTTGCATGATTTCCTGAGTTCTTAAGTGTAGTGGGCGGACTGTGAATTTTCCCGCGCGTACATTGTAGACCATCGCCGCGCTAAAATGGCGGCATGACAGTCCGCTCCTCTTGTTCCCCTTATATCGGCCGCTTCGCGCCCTCGCCCACCGGCCCCCTGCATCTGGGCTCGCTTGTGGCCGCCATGGCCAGCTATCTGGACGCCCGCGCCCACCACGGCCAATGGCTGCTGCGCATCGAAGATGTGGACGGCGACCGCAATGTGGCGGGCGCCGAGCAGCACATCATCGCTTCGCTGCAGCGCTGCGGCATGCAGTGGGATGGTGAGATCACCCGCCAGACCGAACGCACGGCGCTGTATGAAGCCGCCTTGCGCCGGCTCGGTGATCTGGTCTATCCCTGCGGCTGCTCGCGCAGGGAGATCGCCGATTCGCAGACTAGCCTGCGCGGCAAGCAGGCGCAGAATCTGATCTATCCGGGCACCTGCCGCCACGGCCTCGCAGCCGGCAAGAGCGCCCGTGCCTTGCGCCTCAAAGTGCCGACCGAGCCACACTGCATCGTCGCCTTCGACGACCGCTGGGCCGGCCATCTGAGTCAGGATCTGACCGACGAGGTGGGTGACTTCATCATCCGTCGTGCCGACGGCTACTGGGCCTACCAGCTCGCCGTGGTGGTGGATGATGGCGCACAGGGCATTACCGACATCGTGCGCGGTGCCGACCTGCTCGATTCCACCCCGCGCCAGCTATATCTGCAGCAGGTACTGGGCCTGCCGCAACCACGCTACCTGCATGTCCCGGTCGTCTGCAATGCCCAAGGCGACAAGCTATCCAAACAGACCGGCGCCACCGCTTTCGATCAGGGCGTACCGGCCGAACAGTTGCTGCAGCATGCGCTGATACCGGCAGCCCGCTTCCTAGGCCTCGATCTGCGTGCCGCCAGCATCGAGGAATTCTGGCAGCTGGCCGTGCCCGCGTGGGCGGCGCTCATCCAACTGTAAGCTGGGCTACACTGACTGCATGGAAGTCGAACTCAAACTCCTGCTTGCGCCGGAACACAACCAGCAGCTACGCCAGCATCCCTTGCTGGCGGGGTTGGCCTCGCGCAGCCAGCCATTGATCGCCCACTACTTCGATACGCCCGACCTGCATCTGCTGCGCCATGGTGCCGGTCTGCGCGTGCGTCAGGAGGATGGCGTGTGGGTGCAGACCATGAAGGCCGGTGGCAGCGTGCAAAGCGGCCTACATCAGCGCAATGAATGGGAAGGCCCTGTCAGCCGGCCATGGCCACAACTGGGCAAGCTGCGCAAACTGATAGGCGCCGATGCACACTGGCTGGACGTGCTGGCGGCAGCGCAGTTCAAACAGAGGCTGGAAGCCCTGTTCGCGGTCATCGTAGAGCGGGAAATCTGGCTGCTTGACTATGCCGGTAGCCAGATCGAACTGGTGCTCGACAACGGCCACATCGAACGCCACGGCCAGCAATTGCCGCTCAACGAAATCGAACTGGAACTTAAGCAAGGCAAGCCCGAACATCTGTTCGCACTCGCGCTGCAGTTGCTGGAACGCCTGCCGCTACAACTCAGTAATGTCAACAAAGCCCAGCGCGGCTACGCCCTGTGCCGCCAGAGCGGCACGCAGGCTCACCATGCACGTGCCTTGGCGCTCGCAGCCGATGCCACGCTGGACCAAGCACGTCACGCCATTCTGTTCAACTGCCTGCAACAGATACAGGACAACGAGCAGGCCGTGATCCACACCGATCATGCCGAAGCGCTGCACCAGATGCGCGTCGGGGTGCGACGCCTGCGCTGCGCGCTCAAACTATTCGGCAAAGTAGCGCCCTGCCCACGCCAGATCAAGGACGACTGGCGCTGGCTGGCGCAGGTACTAGGCACAGCACGCGACTGGGAAGTGCTGGGTAGCGCCACACTGGCGCGCATACAGGCCAGTCCGGGCGGCCCCGGCGGCCTGCATGAGCTGCCCGCGCTAGTACAGCAGCAAGTTCTCGCGCAGCGCCAGCAGGCTGCGCAGGCTTTGCTATCGCCGCGCTACACGCGCTTGCTTCTGCAGATGGGACAGTGGCTGATTGCTGGCGGCACTGCCAGTCAGGACAGCCGTGCGGCGGATTTTTCCCGCCACACCATGCAGCGCCTGCGCAAGACCTTGCTCAAGCGTGCCAGCCACATGGCAGACAGCGATGCCGACGCGGAAAGCATGCACCGCACTCGCATCGCGGCCAAGCAAGCGCGCTACGCACTGGAATTCTTCCGCACGCTATATCGCGGCAAAGCCCTGCGCCAGTATCTGGCGACGCTGGAAGCTACGCAGGAAGCGCTGGGCCAGCATAACGATCTGGTGGTGGCGGACCGCCTGCTGCAGCAACTGGGTGGCGAGGCGCAAGCAAGCGCGCCGCATATCGCTTTCGCGCGCGGCTACCTGCGCGCACTGCAGGCGCAGCAGCCCGCCGACTTGCAGGCCGTACTGGCCGATCTGAGCGAACTGCCGCGCTTTTAGCTGGCGCCCTGCAGTATCGGGTACAGCGAGGCTACCAGCGCCAGCGCCATCACCACGTTGAAGATACGCACCGAACGGGCATCCTGCAGTACCTGCCGCATAGCCACGCCGAACGAAGCCCACGCGCCTACGCAGAAAATCCCGATCAGGCCGAACACACCTGCTAGCATGGCGACATCAAGCACCTTGAAACCAGCCGGCAGATAAGTGGTGAGCGCACCGATGGCCATCACCCATGCTTTCGGATTGACCCACTGGAAGGCCGCCGCAGCAAAGAAAGTCATCGGCTTGCTGGTGCTAGCCTCGCTCGCGCTCATGGGCGCGGCGTGTGCCAGCTTCCACGCCAGCCAGAGCAGATAGGCCGCGCCCGCATACTTGAGCAGCACCTGCAGCAGCGGCACTTGCTGGAACACCGTGTGCAAGCCCACGCCGGTCGCAAAAATCATGAAGGTGAAGCCACTGCAAATGCCGAACAGATGCGGCAGCGAACGGCGGAAACCGTAGTTCAACCCCGAAGCCAGAATCATGGTGTTATTCGGGCCGGGTGTGATGGAACTGATGGCAGCAAACGTGCACAGAGGCAGGAATAATTCGAGGGACATGGCGTGATCCGGTAGTGACTGGGAGCTTTTATTGTAGGGAGGATTAGCGAATCTGTACCAGTACACTTGCTCAAACACTTAGCAGATGTGTACTGGCCGTTTGGCCGACACAATACCGCTTCCGTCTCCCGTGCAGATCAGCCCGATACGGCGGCACGCTTGCGCTGGCGTCCCAGCAGCTTGTAAAAACTCTCCAGTTCGCGCCGTACCAGCTCCTGCCCGTGCTCGATCACAAAGTCCTGAAATGCCGCCGCTACCTTGGGGATAGGCTGATCGGTCAGGTGCATGATGTGCCAGTCAGCCTCCACCGGCTGGGCCGGCGTAGGCAGCACTGCCAGCAAGCCCGCCTCGAACTCCAGCCCACAAGCGTGCACCGATAGAAAACCCACGCCCAGCCCCGCCGCTACCATGCGTTTGATTGCTTCGTTACTCGATACTTCCGAACCGAATTCCAGCGGGTGCCCCGCTTCGCGCAGCAGCCGCTCTACCGCCGTGCGGGTACCCGAACCCCGTTCGCGCACCAGCAAGTTAGCGCCCAGCACATCGTTCAGGGTGAGCTTTTTCTTCTTCATTAGCGGGTGCGCGGGGCTGGCCACGAAAGCCATCGGGTGACGCGCGAACTTGGCGGCGTTGGTGCGCAGCTCGCGCGGCGGCGTACCCATGATGGCCAGTTCGATTTCGTGGCGCGCCAGCATCTGTACGATTTCGGCACGATTTCCCACCTGCAACTTCAAGCGCACATCGGGACGCTCCAGCGTGAACGGCACCAGCATCGACGGCAGCAGGTGTTCTGCCGTGGTCACGGCGCCGATGCGCAAAGTACCACTGGTAACGCCCTGCAGTGCGGCCAGTTCGTCACCCGCCTGTTCCCACAGCCGCAATATGCGTTCCGAGAACGCCACCATCACCTCGCCGGCTGCCGTCAGCTGGATATTGCGCCCCACCTTGCGCGTCAGCGCCATGCCCGCATTCTCTTCCAGTGTGCGGATTTGCAACGAAATCGCCGGCTGCGTAACGTGTAATGCGTCCGCCGCGCGCGCCACACTTTCATGCCGCGCTACTAGTACCAGCGCCTGTAACTGGCGAAAACTCGCGGGATACATAAGCTATTCCTTATTGATTATAGAAAAACTCTAATTTTTCTTTGCTTCATTCTACCTCTATATTCGAACCATCCACTGCCTACTCACCCATATCAACCTTACCTGCGAGCCCACCATGAGCATAGATGTGATCTTCCTCGGTCTGGACGGCGTACTGTTCGACACCGAAGCGCTGCACCTCGCCGCCTGCAACGCGGCCTTCGAAAACGCCGGCCTGTCGGTACGCTGGTCGCTGCCAGCCCTGCGCGCCGCCGCTGCCACGCACGGCTATGCTCGCGCCATCGGCGCCGCCATCAGTGGCGAGGTGTTCGCCCGCGACAAGGACAAAGTCGCCGCCCTGTACGCCGACAAGCACCGTCACTTCCACCACGCCATCACGGCCCAGCCGCAGAAAGCTCTGCAAGCCGCCATGGTGCTGATCGACGACGCCATCAGCGCAGGCGGCAAGATCTGCATCGTCACCGACCTGCCAGCACACTCCACTTCGGCGCTGCTCAGTGGCTGCTTCGGTGCCGACGTCAACAGCCTGTTCACCGTAGTCTCCGGCGGCGCCTCGTTCGAAGGCCCTGCCGGCACGGGTCCGTATGCCCACGCCCTGGCCGCCATCGGCATTGCGCCGCAGGATGCCATCGCCATTGATACCGCCGTACCTGCCCTGCAAGCTGCCAAGGAACTGGGTCTGTGGACCGTCAGCGTGGCACCGTATGGCAACGACGTAGTACGTCCACCGCAGTTCATCACCTTCGACGCGCTGAACGAACTGCAGGCCAGCCCTTACACGCCAGACCAGCAGACGCTGCAGGAACTGGCAGCATAAGCTTCAAGCGGAGCGCTCTGCTCCGCTCACCGGCGTCGCCGCTCTGGCGACGCGCGGGTGCGCTCGCCCCGACGCTGCGCCAGCAAGGCAGCAACACCGTATAATGCAAAGCCACTATTACCGTGCGAGCCCTGACATGACACCAGCCTCGATCCAGCTACTGGCGCAATACAACGCCGGCATGAACCAGCAGATGTATGCAGCGGCGGCGCAATTGCCGCATGCCGAACTGGCGGCCGACCGCAAAGCCTTCTTCGACTCCATCCTCGGCACCATGAACCACCTGCTGGTGGGCGACACCATCTGGCTGCGCCGCTTCGCCGGCCATCCGGCCGCCTATAGCACGCTGGCGCACCTGCTGGAGCAGCCGCCCGTGAGCGGCCTGACGCAAAGCTTCGGCGACGATCTGGCCGCCCTGCAGGCCCACCGCAGCCGTCTCGACGCCATCATTCTCGACTGGTCGCAGCAGGTCACGGCCGAGCATCTGGCACTGGCCTTCCCCTACAAGAACATCAAGGGTGAAGCCTATTGCAAGCATTTCGGCAGTCTGGTACTGCACTTCTTCAATCACCAGACGCACCACCGCGGCCAGATCAGCACCCTGCTGTATCAGGCGGGCGTGGATGTGGGTGTGACCGACCTGCCGGCATGGATCCCTATGCTGGCAGAAGGCAGTACGCAGGCATGAAGCTCGCCGTCTACAGCGCCCAGCCCTACGACCGCCGCTTCCTCGACGAAGCGCGGCAGAATTTCGCCGGCGGCAGCGTCGATACCGTATTCTTTTCCGACGCTCTGACGCTGGACACCATCCCGCTGGCACAAGGTTGCGAGGCTGTCTGCGTGTTCGTCAACGACCAGCTCGATGCAGCCGTACTGGCGGCATTGCACGCCAGCGGCGTGCGCGCCGTGCTGCTGCGCTGCGCGGGCTTCAACAATGTCGATCTGCAGACCGGCCATGCACTGGGCCTGTTCATGGCGCGCGTGCCGGCCTATGCGCCGGAAGCCGTGGCCGAACATGCGCTGGCCATGGTGATGACGCTGAACCGCCATACCCACCGCGCCTATGCCCGCGTACGCGAAGGTAATTTCGCGCTCGACGGCCTGCTCGGCATGACGCTCAACGGCAAAACCGTAGGCATCGTCGGCGCCGGCCAGATCGGCGCGGCCGCCGCCCGCATCTTCCATGGCCTTGGCTGTCAGGTGCTGATCAGCGATCCCATGCCGCTGCCCCAGCTGGCAGCCGTGGCACGCCACGTCGCACTGGACGAGCTGCTAGCCAGCGCCGACGTGGTATCGCTACACTGCCCGCTGATGGACAGCACGCGCCACATGATTAACGCCGCCAGTCTGGCCCGCATGAAACCGGGCGCCATGCTGGTCAACACTTCACGCGGTGGCCTGATCGATACGGCTGCCGTGATCGAAGCCCTCAAATCGCGCCAGCTCGGCGCGCTGGCCATCGATGTCTACGAACAGGAGGCCAGCCTGTTCTTCCACGATCATTCGAGCGACATCATCGCCGACGACGTATTCCAGCGCCTGCTGACCTTCCCTAACGTACTCGTTACCGGTCATCAGGGCTTCTTCACCATTGAAGCCATGCGCGAAATCGCCAGCGTCACTTTCGACAATCTGGCCTGCTACATCCAGCACCGGCCCTGCCCTAACCTGCTACCCGCAGGTATCGCGGCCACCTCCCCAGCCCCTACCCCTACGGCCAGCCTTAACGCAGCACCAGCGACTACCGAAGCGGCATCGATCACGCCGAAAAAGTAATCGCAAGCCAGCGGCAATGCCGCTAACATCGACCGTCGCGCGATTGCCGCCAGTGCGTTATACTGCACTGCAGCAATCCGCGTTTTAACAGCATCTGTTTTTGCCGGGGAAGGCCATGTCTCTCGCTTACCGTAGTAACGCCGATTTCGCCAGTCTGAATCACGCCATGCGGGTACCGCTATCGGCGGAAATCCATTCACGCCCGTTCCTGCAGTTGCAGGCACCGGAAAGCCTGACCCACTTCGCCCTGTATGTAAAACAGGAACAGCCTTCGCAAAAGCAGCACCGCAGCAGCCAGCACGCCATTCTGCAGCAGTTGTGCATGCACTACGGCGTAGCTGTTCCGCACGCGCAGGCGCGCTACTTCTTCCACGACTTCGGCCAGTTCCGCCTGAAGTGGGAATGCCACACCGAGTTCGCCACCTACACCTTCGTCGAGCAGGGCCAGCCCGATACGCCGTGCGATCTGGCCGTGCAGCACACGCCGCTGCAACAGGTGCCGCAGGAATGGCTGGCCAGCCTGCACGGCAAAATCATCGTGGCGGCGCATGTGCTGCTGTGCAAAGGCCGCGCCGATGACACTGCCAGCACAAGCGCCATCCGCTCGCTATTTCAGGGTAAATCGCTGGTGTGCAGCAATGTAGGCAGCGGTGCCGAAGTCTGGACCGACTTCCTGATCCAGCCCGATGGCTTCAGCCGCTTCGTGGTGCGCGATCTGCAGTTGCGCGAATATCAGGCTGGCCGTCTGGTGGGCCGTCTGCTGGAAATCGAAACCTACCGCATGATGGCGCTACTGGGTCTGCCGCAGGCCGAAGCGACCCAGCCGGAACTGAACGGCATCGAAAACGAACTGGCCGAACTGACGGCGCGGCTGGTGCAGAGCGATCAGCCCGATGCGGGCCTGCAGGCCACGCCGGAAGATCAGGGTCTGCTCCACCGCATCACCAGTCTGGCCGCGCGGCTGGAAAAAATCTCGGTGAATAACAGCTACCGCTTCGCCGCATCGCAGGCGTATTTCAGTCTGGTGCAGGCCCGCATACAGGAGTTGCGCGAAGTACGTATCGAAGGCATGCCCACGCTGGCCGAATTCATGGGACGACGGCTGGCACCGGCCATGCACACCTGCACCTCGGTGGCGCGGCGGCAGGAAACCCTGGCCCAGCGTATCGCCCGCAGCAACGACCTGCTGCGCACCCGTGTCGGCATCGAACAGGAACGCCAGAACCGCAAAATCCTGCAATCGCTCGATACCCGCGCGGCCCAGCAACTGCGCTTGCAGCAGGCAGTGGAAGGCCTGTCGGCCGTGGCCATCTCCTACTACACGCTGGGACTGATAGGCTATGCAGGCAAAGCCATGAAGGCGGCCAACCTGCCCATCAATCCCGATGTATTGACGGGCATCGCCGTGCCGCTGGTGATCACGGGCGTGTGGCTAGGCTTGCGCCGCCTGCACAACCGCCTGACGGGGCACGGTCCTAAGCCTCCGGCTGCAGCGGCACCACAGGGACACTAGCCGCGGCACTGGCAGCGGCATTTGCCAGCGGCAGATCAAAGCGCTGCGCCAGAAAACCGGCAATGCGCTGCTGGGTGCTTTCCAGATACGGAATATTCAGGTGGTCGGAATCGGGCACGATTTCGTCCGCATGCAACTGCCCCAGTTTTTCCACCAGCAGATCGGTGTGACTGTGCGGCACTACATCATCCTGCTCGGCGCGCAACACATAGGTGGGCGCCTTCAGGTGGTGGGCATACTTGACCGACTCGAAGCGGTGGCGCAGCACATACTCCACCGGTATCGCCTTGAACTTACGCTTGGCGATCGCGAGGATGGAATCGTAGGGCGTAATTAGCACGATGGCATGGGCGTCGCGCTCCATCGCCACCTGCACCGCCACGCCGGAGCCGAGGCTGCGCCCCACTACGGCGATGCGTTTGGGGTCAACATGATGGCGCTCGGCCAGCCAGTCATACAGCATGCGGCCATCATCGACGAAATGGGTTTCGGCCGGATCGCCATGTGAATCGCCATAGCCGCGGTAGTTCATGGCCAGCACCGCCATGCCGGGGAATAGCTTGCCCGCGTCGCGCGCCACCCACGACACTTCTTCCGAGCGGCCGCCGAAATAGATCACGGCCGGATGGGGGCCGTGTATGGGTGGCGTCATCAGCCAGCCGGACAGACGCGTGCCATCCTTGGCGCGGATCACCACGGGACGGGTGCGGTGCCCGCTGCTGTAGGGCCTTAGCACTTCGCGCTTGCTGCCCAGAGGATTAAACAGCAGGCGTTTCTGGCTGGCGGCCACGGCTGCCGTCAGGCCCACCCACAGCACGCTGGCAATACCGGCCAGACCGGCCACTTTTTTCGTATGTTTCATATAACAGTTCAATTCCTGCGAAGACTGTTGCTACAGATGAGGCATGTGGCCGTTTTCACAAGAGCTGGCGTCTGCTCGCCACCTTCTGCCGGTATAATATGCGGTCTTTTTTTCCGCCCTGCTCCGAGTATGAAACCTGCTGTCGTTCTGCTGCATAGTTCCATGAGTTCCAAAGCCCAGTGGGGCGATCTGGTGTCGCAATTAAGCGACGGCTACCGCTGCATCGCAGTCGATCTGCTCGGCTATGGCAGCGCGCCCTTCCCCGCCGACGTAGGGCCAGAATACCGCCATACGCTGGCGCACGAGATCGATGCCGTCAATGCAGCGATAGCCGCCCATCTGGAGCCGGGCGAAGCCTTCCACCTGATAGGCCATTCGTATGGCGGCGCTTCGGCCCTGCACATGGCGCGCCGCATGCCGGAGCGGGTGCTGTCGCTGACCGTGTTCGAGCCAGTGGCCTTCCACCTGCTGCCAGCGCAGCATCCGGCCCGTGCCGAGATCGTTGCTGTGGTGGAACGCATCAACGCCTGCGCCCAAGCACAGGATGCCACCCGCATCTTCATCGATTACTGGAACCGTGCCGGCTCCTTCGATGCCGCACCGGCCGCCGCACAGGAAAAAATGACGGGCATGATCGCCAAAGTGAAGCGCGACTTCGAAGCCCTGCTGGGCGAGCCCGCCACGCTGGCAGATCTGGCCGCGCTGACCATGCCGGCGCTGGTAATGTCGGGTCTTAGCAGCCCGGCCTCTACCCGCCTGCTGGCCGAACAGCTGGCGCAGGCGCTGCCGAATGCCACCGCGCTACAGACGCGCGGCGGCCACATGGGCCCGATCACGCACGGCGCCGTGGTCAACCCCGCCATTATCAGCTTCCTCAGCGACGCCGAAATCACCACCGGCTAAGCATCCGCCTGCCCGTCAGGCGGAAAAAGATTGACAGCCGCACCGCTTGGGCCCATCATACCTACCAATTAGTCGGTAGATTTAATTTCATGATCCGACTTCACTCACCGGAGCAACATCATGCTACAGACCACCCGTAACGACCTTGAGCGCTATGCTACCGCACGCCAGCAACTGCCGGACGCCGGCGCCATTTCCCTGTTGATCATCGATGCCGAACGCAGCGCCGTTGTCAGTGGCGGCGCCACTGAGCCAGCGGCCGTACTGGAAATGCACATCGGCGACCAGCGCTCTGCGCGCGAACTGCTGCGCCATACGCCGCCGCAGCGGGCCGAATTCGAAATGGCGATCGAACCGCTGGAAGATAAAATTATCCGCATCCACCGCGCCATGCAGCCGGACTCCCAGTTGGTCGGCGATAGCGCGGCACTGCGCGAGATCGCCGAGCTGGCCGGCGTAGCGCCGTCCGGAAAAATGCGGCTCTCGCTCGATGCCATGGAACGGGTATTCAGCCGGCTGGCCGCCGTCATCAATGGCAAACCGGCCAGCTCGGAGGGTATTCCGGAAGATAATGCCTTCGCTATCCGGCTAGTGATACTGCGCGAATTCATGCACCATCTGGGCTTCGCAGAAATTACCGTACTGGCACCGCCACAGGCCAGCTAGGCAGCGCGCTCCGGTCTGGGTGAGATTCAGGCCGGCTTCAGCGTCTTGAGGAACTGGCTGGCCACACTGGCCGGCCCCACACCCTGGCGGGTGCCGCGCCCGACCACCATAGCGCCTTCCAGCAGCGACAGATAGATGGCGGCCACATTCTGCGGCTCCACCGTCTTTGCCAGCTGGCCGGCACGCTGACCTTCGGACACCACCTGACGCAGCCAGTTCATATTCACGTCAAAGAATACTTGCACTTCGTGATTGACCAGTTCCGGCAGCGCGCCTGCTTCCGCGCCCAGCATGCCGCACACACACAGATGCTGATCCACACTGAAAGTCTGCTCGAACAGGGTGGCATAGGCCAGCAGGCGCTCGCTGGCACCAGCCTGACTACCTTCGATCTGCAGCAGCTTCTCTTTGAAACGGTGCACGTAACGCTGCACCACCACCACCGCCAGTTCGCCTTTGGTGGCGAAGTGATGATGGATACTGGGCTTCTTGATGCCGACGATACGTGCCACGTCATCGTATGAAAATCCGTTATAGCCACGCTCCTGGATCAGCGTTTCCGCTGCATCCACTACCCGTTCGGCCGTCGCAGATATTTCAGAGAAGTGTTTCATGTTGTTAGACTCAAGTGGTGGCAAATTGCAGCAGGTGGCCGATTTTAACCAGTATCAGACAACCCTGCATGCTAAATGGATGGTGGACGCTCAGGTGGGGATTGCGGATCCAGGTGCCGGCCGGATAATCGCCCGACTCGTCCTGAAACACGCCTTCCAGCACAAAGATTTCTTCACCGCCGAAATGGCGATGCTGCTTGAATTGGGTACCGGGCGCCCAGCGCACCAGCGCCGTATGGCTGCCTTCGAAATCCGACAGGGGCAGCACACTCAGGCCTTGTGCCGTGCCGGGTTGCCATGCTGCGCTGTGGGTATCGACCACCACGCGCTGGCTATCCTGCGGATGCATATACCGTAGTTTGACCAGTATGGTGCAGCCGTTCACGGTGTAGGGCGCATGCTGCGACTGCGGGGGATTCTTCACATAGGTGCCAGCGCCATAGCTGCCATGTTCATCGTTGAAGTCCCCTTCCAGAACGAGAAACTCCTCACCCAGTTCGTGCGTGTGGCTGAAAAAGCTGCTGCCGGGCGCATAGCGCACGATACTGGTGGCGCGCGCCACTTCGCCGCCATCGCGTTCTATCAGTTTGCGCTCGACGCCGGCCATGGGCGATGCCACCCATGGCAGCTCGGCCGTCGCAACAACGACGCGCTGGGCATAATCTGCGTTCAGTTTCATAATTTCCTCATTGTACCAATTAATCGGTAGTTCAATTTCCCCCGCTTGCTCAGCGCGGGGTCCATGTCAGGGCCGCTCCAGTATCTGCGCCACCACGGCTTCGGCAGCCTCCAGCGCGCCTTCCAGAAAGCCGCCATGCTCACGTGCCGATTCCGAACCAGCCATCCAGAAATGCCCCTGCCAATCGGCTGGCACGACCGCTGGCCGATACAGCGGATGCCCGCGCAGCGGCGCGGCATCGGCGGCTGTAGCTGTCAGGCTGTCGGCCGCCCAGTCCTGATAGAACGTCGCCCTGGGCGTCAGCGCCGACTTACCGAACAGGCGCGCCAGCTGTTGCAGCGCCAGATCAGTGATCTGCACCTGACCGATTTTTGCGCGCTGGGCTACCTGCATGCCGACAAACCCGAACAAAGCATAAGCGCTGTCCGAAGCATCATGGATTTCCCCCAGCGGACCGATTTCGCTCATCGCCGCGCCAGCAAAACCGGCCTCGCGCCAGAACGGCTGCTCGTAGCAGGCCACGAATTTGGCGTGCGGCGCCATCCACGTCGGAACGCGCTGCCATGCCTGCAGCGTCTCCTGCGGCCACGCTGGATCGGCGCTCACACTTTGCGCCAGCAAGCGTGGCGGTATGGTATTCACCACCTGCGCCGCCCGCAGCTGGCTCTGGCCACTGCCATCCTGCAGGGTCAGTAGCAAACCAGTCTGGCTGTCGCGCTGCAGCTGGATCAGCCGTGTGCCCAGCCGCAGATCCAGCTCCGGCATACGCTCGATCAAAGCCCGCACTATCGCTCCCATGCCGCCTTGCACGCGCCGCGACATGCCCTCTTCGTCGGCGCCATGGGCTGGCTGGCTAAGCTGGCGGTTGCGCAGTTCGAGCACATGCTGCCCCTGCTGGTACTGGGGAAAGCTGGCAATCCCGAGCAGGTGCAGCAGCGCTGTCATGCGTGGATTCCACATCGGCCAGTACCAGGTCGGCCCCAGATCAAACCCATGCTGGTCCTGCTGTCCGGTCAGGATGCGCCCGCCCACGCGCTGGCGCGCCTCGATCAGCACCACCTGCCGTCCGGCTGTGCGCAGACGTTGCGCTGCATACAGGCCGCTCAATCCGGCCCCCACGATCACGATAGGATGTCTCATACAAGTTCCCTAGTTGGCAAAGTCAGCGCCGCCAGCATGGTGGCTATCGCCCCCAGCGCTGCCAGACCGGAATGCAATGGATGGCTCAGTTCCTGCCGCGCGCGCGCCGCGTGGCGCCACCACTTATGGCCATAGGCCAGTAGCAGTGCGCCCCACAGCAGCAGACCGGACAGCGAGAACAGCAGCGCTACCTGTACAGGCACTTGCCACAGCCGCTCCGCTACCCGCCAGGTCTGCCCCAAAGCCAGTGTTCCCACTGCCATGCCGAAATAGCCGACCGGCAAGACTGGCAACACCACCTTCGGCGTGGCCATATCAGCCGCGCAGACGATCAGCCAGCGCCTGCGCCAGTGGCGCGGCCGATGCCGGGCTCTGACCAGTCATCAGCGGGCCATCGATCACCACGTTAGGTTCCCAGTTCGCTTTGCTCTGGTAGTCCGCACCGCGGCCTTTCAGCTCGTCTTCCAGCGAGAACAGCAGGTGCTTGTCGAGTTCGATCTCGGCATCTTCGGCGTTCTTGAAGCCGGTCAGGCGCACCCCCTTCACCAGATATTCACCAGCGTCGTTCTTAATGTCGCGCAGGATGGCTGGTGCATGGCAGACCATGGCGATCGGACGGTTGGCAGCATGCAGATCCTTGATGATCTTCAGCAGATGCGAATCGGAGGCCAGATCCCACAGCAGGCCGTAACCGCCCGGCACGAACAGCGCGTCGAAACCGGTGTAATCGATATTGCGCAACTTGCGAGTGTTCTGTGCGGCATACAGTGCCACCGGATCACGCAGGAAACGCTCGGTGTATTCAGTCGTGAATGGCGCTTTGTGGCTCAGCAGATCGATCGGAGCATTGCCGCCGTCCGGCGATGCCAGCACCACTTCGTAACCCGCTTCCGTGAGGATGTAGTAAGGTGCCGCCAGCTCGGTGAACCAGGTACCCGTGTGCTTGCCGCTGATGCCCATCTCGTCGACCGAGCTCATAACCAGAAGAACGCGTTTTTGTTGATTGCCAGTTGCTTTCATGATGTTTTCCTTTAAGTGAGTTGAATTGCTTTTTCAGTTTATTTACCAACTAGTTGGTAGGTAAATTGGATAAAAAAACCTGAGTCCAAGTTACACCAAAACCGCAAACTGCTATTGCAGAAAGTCCTGGGTATCTCGCTCTTTTCATCTACCGACTAATTGGTAGAGATAGTAGGCTTTAAAAACAGCACTGTCAACGACTTTCTGAAAATTTTTTCCGCAAGCAGCGAAGTTGGCTGGGATGGCGTCAGGCGATTCCGTTGGCGCAATAGCGTGCATAGCCTTGGCAGGAGCGCCCGGCCAGACGATCCAGATAGGCCGCAACGGCAGGATAATCTGGTCGCTCCATCGGCGTGCTGTTCCAGCGATTGGCCGACAGACCTAGCACCACATCGGCCAGCGTGAACTGCGCGCCCGTCACATACTTACCGGTACGCTGCAGCTGCCGCTCCAGTATCCCCATGTGGCGATTCCAGCTGGCGATGCTAGCCGCAATTGCCGCCGCATCCGTATGCTGGGCGCTCTGGCGTACCAGCGCCATGAAGGCATAGCGCCACGAGTTATTCAGTTCGCCCGCCTGCCAGTCCATCCACTGCTCCACCAGCGCGTGCGCGGCCGGCTCCTGCGGCAGCAGATCGCTGCGGTTATGTTTGCTGGCCAGATAGCGGCAAATGGTATTCGACTCCCACAGCGTGGTCGGACCATCGATTATCACCGGCACCATGGCATTCGGATTCAGCGCCAGAAACTCGGGCGTATCGGTAGCGCGAAAGCCCGCCCCCCAGTCTTCCTGCTCATACGCCAGCCCCAGTTCTGCGCAAGTCCACAGCACCTTGCGCACGTTGATCGAACTAGTCTTGCCCAGTATCTTCAGCATCGGCTGTCCGGTAAATGGATGGAATTCTTTAACTTCATCTTCCTGCATCGATGCAGGCAACTACATTACAGCAGCTGGATCTGAGCGGGATCGGACACCCGCACGTGGGTCTGATAATAGAACTTGTCGCTACGCCGGCCCTCGTCGTCGAAGAACCAGATGGTGACACGGCGCGCCGGTCCTTTCACCAGTATGTGCTTGCCACGCGCAAAAGCTGCCAGCTGGCCGCCGAATTTGGCTTCCACCTGCGCCAGCACTTCCGGCGGGATCTCCAGCGAGACATTGCGCTGGTCACGATAGTCCTTTTCCGAATTCAGGTAAGTGAAGCCGTTCTGCATGCCGATGCCGCGCACCTGCAGATCCACCGTCACATACACCGGCTGGGGCGCCACATCGGCAGCCATCATAATGGCCTGCTGGGGCGACAACGCATCCTTCTGCAGCGGCACCTGCGTTGCGCAACCCGCCAGAAACTGGCTCAGAAACAGGCTCAGAAACAGGGCTTTCATCTTCAGCAAAATTTTCTCCAGAATCAGTGGCATCGTGCACAACCCACAGCATAACCCACTCTGCGCTTCATGCTAAAGTGGCAAATTAGTCCGCTCACCAATTCTTACGCATTTGCTACTCTCCGTCATGAATATTGCCCTCGAATCGCCCAACCAGCCCGACGTACGCCAGCTGATCGAAGACCTCGACGCCTACCAGGTCCCGCTATATCCGGTCGAAAGCCACCATGGCGTGGACATCTCCGTGCTGGAGCAGCCCAATGTGCTGTTCGCCGTGGTGCGTAGCGCCGACGGTGTGGCCGTGGCCTGCGGTGCCATCGTACTGGAAGCCGAGTATGGCGAATTGAAACGCATGTACACCCGCCCCGAGCAGCGCGGTCAGGGCCTGGCGCGCCGCCTGCTGGCCTTCCTCGAAACGCAGGCGCAGCAGCGTGGCTGCCAAGCCTTTGCACTGGAGACGGGCTATCTGCAGACCGATGCCATCAATCTCTACCAGCGCTGCGGCTATGCGCTGTGCGGTCCGTTCGGCGCCTACCTCGAAGATCCGAACAGCGTTTTCATGCGTAAAACAATTTCTCCCACTCCCGTGTAAGAAAGTTTGCTGCTGCGTGACTACCTAGTTATGAACAGCACAAATCACTACCCTCTCTACCAGCAGACCGTACAGGACTACGGCCCAGACATAGCCCGCTTCACGGCTGGCTACGAGCGCGATCCGGCGCGACGGCGCGAACTGCTGCAGGAAGTCCATTTGGCGCTATGGCAAAGCCTGGCCCAGTACAAGGCCGATTGTTCGCTGCGCACGTGGGTGTACCGCGTGGCGCACAACGTGGGCGTCAGCCACGTCCAGCGCAGCCTGCGCCACGCCGAACGCCACAGCATGACGCTGGAGGAGATCGACAGCCTGCCCAGCGAAAGCGCTGAAATCAGCCTGACGGAACGCCGCCTCGACTTGCAGAAAGTCATGGCACTCATCCATCGCCTGGCCGCACTGGACCGGCAGGTAATGCTGCTGTACCTGGAAGACATGGACGCCGCCGGCATCGCCGAAATTACCGGCCTATCGGCACGCAATGTCGCCACCAAAGTGCACCGTCTCAAAAACGTACTGGCTCAGCAACTGGGCATGGAAAGGAAATCAGCATGAGCAACGATCCTGTGAAATCGCTATGGCAGACGCAGCAAGTCGCCCCCGCCCACTTCAGCCAGCAGGAACTGCAGAAGAAGTCGCGCTCGCTGCACTGGCGCGTGAGTGTACGCAATACATTCGAATATCTGGCTTGCGTGCTAGTCATCGCCGGATTCGGCAGCTATCTGTACGAGTTCCCGCAACCGCTGCTGCGCCTCGGAAGCGCCCTGGTCATCCTCGGCACCCTGTACGTGGCATGGCAGATCCACCGCCGCGCATCGGACGCACCGGCCTCGCCAGCACTGCCCGGGCTGCTCTACCACCGTCAGCAACTGGAACGCCAGCGCGACGCCTTGCGCTCCGTCTGGGCATGGTATGTCGGCCCGCTGGTGCCCGGCATGGTGGTGTTCCGCTGGGGCGTGGAAACTCAGCTTGATGCCAGCGCACCGTTTGCACGGGGGCTGGGCGCGAATCTGGCGATAGCGGCCGTGCTGCTGATCGTGGTGTTGATCAATCTATACACAGCCAGCCGCCTGCAGCGCCAGATCGATCAGCTACCTATAGATCATTCTCATTGAGATAACTCAATGTCGCTTGTGGATCCACCGCTAAACTTTTTTGAAGTTCACTGCTTTGGCGGAAATCCACTGTGCGGCGATACACAATAACCTTACTTGCATCAACCAGCGCTGGCGGAATGGTCATCACTGCTAGTGCAAGCGGCAATATCGCTGGCAAAAAAATTGCACTTGAGGGGGACCGTGTCTTTTGCCCTGCATGTAAAACGGAAGGAAAGATATTCTGCGTAGCTCCCCGTAATCAGGAACACTGGAATGGCAAACAAGTAGCGTTAGAAAACGACTTTTGTTTATGCCAATGTCCCGTACTACCAAAACTCATTCCGGTTCAAAACATCCGATACCAGCAACTTTCAGAGGCAAGCGAATCACCCTCACTTGCTTCTCACGAAAACAGATCCAATGAGCCATCTAGAAATGAAAGTATTGTTGAGCAATACTTCTCATTGGTCAGTGCAAATGGCGATATCGTAAATAATTTCCGTTATGACTTGCTCGCAGACGGCGTGCTTCACACTAAAGCGCATCCATTCACCAATGGCGACACCGCGAAAATCGAGGGAAACAGAGAACTCGAAATGATTGCCTGGCATTCCCCGTATGAAGAAAATTAGCATGGCTACTCCGGATACGAAGGCTCAATCAAAGCTTGATCTTCAGGTGCGGAAACTCGCAGCGATGACTTATGGCGAATCTTCTGCGAAGAATAATCTGGATGAAATGTACGCCTTAGCGAGCGTGCTGGAGAGGCAACGAATAGCGCGAGGTTTTCCCGATATAAGTACTTTTTCGTCCAAAGACAAGAGCTTCTCGTTCGTTGCTAGCGATGGCAATCCCCGCTACCGAAAATTTATGTGCGCCAATGATTTTGAAATTGCGCACAACACAGGCATGCAATTCGCGATCGAAGCTGCGCTGAACGCAATGAACGGTGGTTCTGACTTCTCAAATCAGGCATTTTTCTGAGACGGCGCTGACATCAAAGAAAAATATAGGACTCATGCAAAAGTACGCGTTGGCATTAGATTTTCCAAGCCTGAGCACAATATCTATAAAATCGCCGAGTCGACTCTGCTGGTTATCAAGCATAAAAACATCGTGCGAGTAGACCATACTACGGGCCAGCGCGTCCTAAACCATGAAGAAATTGGCCGCTTTGATCATGTCTACGAATCCACAGCCGCTTGGGGTGGAACAATATTCTGGAAACTCTCGCCTCAATATCTGGAGGTAATGAAAGCAAAGGAATACCGTTGAGACTAGCCCACGTTAGCTATTTACTCGCCTTTGCTCTTTTGTGCACTCACGCAATTGCGTATGCACGCGGCCCATCAAAGTCCGTTCGCGAAAGTTGCTTACTGAGTCAGACGACCACCTCAAAGATCTATCTGACCCATCTCTCGACCAATAATATCTTTGAACAAAGCGCCTATATTGACGATTACGATTCTCCATATTATTTTTTGGAAGATACAACGGAAATCGGCTACGCCGAAAATGCTCATGAGGCAGCACTACTGTATTCCCAAAAAATTTACCGCTTCGCAGAGGCTAGCGCCATCCCATCATCATTAGAAATTCCCCGTCAGTTCAGTCCAGCACGCGCGACGTGGGACCGGATCAGAGAAGGTAATACCAATTATCTATGCGTGGGATTCAATTTTGATGGGCTTGGTCATAGTGGTTCCATGCAGAATCTTCGTGGCGGATTTTTGCTCCATCTGGGCTCAAAAAGGGCCGACCTGTACTATATCGAGGGCGATATACGAAAAATCTCCCGTCCTCAGTCAGATGTAAAAGGACACCTAGTTCGCTCAGGCGACGAGAAACAGTAGATGTACCGCAATATTGCGATACAAACCCAGCCAGAATTCCGCCGTTTCCCTCGGTATAATCCGCCCACGCGGACCAGCATTACCCAGCGCCGGTCCCAGTGTCTACATAAAGGAACCCTGTGAAACGCACGCTTATCAGCGCCGCCTGCTGCGCCCTACTCGCCTTCTCCGCTCCCGTGCTGCATGCCCAGCAAACCAACGGCAGCACCGCCCTCGTCTCCGGCATCGACCCGAAATCGCTGGACCAGAACATCCGTCCGCAGGATGACTTCTACGGCTACGTCAACGGCGTGTGGACCCGCAACACCGAGATCCCGGCCGACAAATCGACCTGGGGCACCTATATCGAACTGCGCGAGATCGCCCAGGGCCAGCTGCGCACCATGATGGAAGCGACGCTGAAGAACCCCGGCAAAGCGGGCAGCGAAACCCACAAGATCGCTGACCTGTACAGCAGCTATATGAACACCAAGGCGCGCGATGCGGCTGGCTTCAAACCGCTGCAGGCCGATCTGGCGCGCGTGGCCAGCCTGAAGGACAAAAAGGAACTGCCAGCGCTGTTCGCCTACCTGCAGCGTCAGGGCATCCAGACGCCGATCGGTACCGGCGTAGCGCCAGATGCGCAGGATCCGGAGCACTACACCATCAACGTCAGCCAGTCCGGTCTGGGCCTGCCGGACCGCGACTACTACCTGAAAGCCGACGACGCCAAACTGAGCAGCGTGCGCGAAAAATATCTGAAGCACGTGGAGACCCTGCTGGCCATGAGTGGCGACAAGGCCGCCGCCGAACACGCGGCCCAAGTGCTCGATATCGAAACCCGTCTGGCTGGCGCACAGTGGACCCGCGTGCAGATGCGCGATCCCGTCAAATCCTACAACCGCGTGCAGTTCGACCAGTTCGGCGCACTGGCACCGGCATTCGACTGGCAGGCCTACTTCAGCGCCATGGGTCTGGCCAGCAAAGCCAGTTCTGCCGTGGTGCGCCAGCCTAGCTACCTGACGGGTCTGTCCGACACGATCAACGCAGTACCGCTGGACGCATGGAAAAGCTACTTTAGCTGGCGCATCGTCGAGAGCTATGCGTCCTACCTGAACACCGACACCGTCAAGGAGCGCTTCGCTTTCGAAGGCACGGTGCTGCGTGGCGTGCCGCAAAGCGAACCACTGTGGCAACTGGCGCTGCGCTACACCGATGGCGCCATGGGTGATGCCGTAGGCAAGCTGTATGTGAAGATGTTCCTGCCGCCGGAAACCAAGCCACGCGTGATGGCCATGTTCGACAACTTCGTCGCCTCGTTCCGCGACGGCATCGAGCAGCTGGACTGGATGGGCCCCGAGACCAAGAAAGAAGCACAGGCCAAGCTGGCCGCGCTGAAGCCGAAGATCGCCTATCCGGAAAAATGGCGCGACTACAGCGCCCTGAAAACCCAGTCGCACGACCTGATCGCCAACGTGCGCGCCGTGCGTAGCTGGTCGCGTCAGCAGAACTTCGACAAGCTGGGCAAAGAAGTCGATCGTGACGAATGGTCGATGACACCGCAGACCGTCAACGCCAGCTACAGCCCAGCGCTGAACTCGATCACCATCCCAGCTGCGATTCTGCAGCCGCCATTCTTCAACGTGAAAGCGGAAGATGCGGTCAACTACGGCCTGCTGGGCATCACCTTCGGCCACGAGATCAGCCACGCCTTCGACGATTCGGGCAGCCAGTACGATGCCAAAGGCCGACTGCGCAACTGGTGGACGCCGGAAGACCGCCGCGCCTTCAAGGAGCGCGCAGCGGGTCTGGTCAAACAGTACAGCGCGTATAGCCCGGTGCCCGGCTACTACATCAACGGCGAACTGACGCTGGGTGAAAACATCGGCGACAACTCCGGCCTGTCGATTACCTACAAAGCCTACCAGCGCTCGCTGGGCGGCAAGCCATCGCCGGTGCTGGACGGCCTGACGGGCGAGCAGCGCCTGTACATCGGCTTCGCCACCAAATGGCGCGCCAAGCTGCGTCCGGAAGCGGCCATCGCCCAGATCAAGAGCGACCCGCACTCGCCGGGCGAGTTCCGCGCCAAAGGTACGGTGATGAACCAGCCGGGCTTCTACGAAGCCTTCGGCATCAAGCCGGGCGACCCGATGTATCTGCCACCCGAGCAGCGCGTCATCATGTGGTAACTTAGATTAGACCGGTGCGCTGCAGTGCTATTAAAAACTGCGGCGCACCTGCCATCTTGTTGCAAAGTACGGTTTTACCTTAGCATGAAACGCCGATCCGAACGCTTTAGTAAGCGACCATATAACGGCTGGCAAGTAAGGCCAGATTCCTGTCCAGTGTCCATAATTGCGCCGTAGGCGTCGTCAGTGTCGATAGCAAGAGCATCAAATCAATCAGACCACACCCCAAGCCAAACAGCGCTTCCCTTTCGATAAAGGCGATACTTGCTCTCACTTCTATCCATCGACTCAAAGGCAACAGATCGAGTGCCCGCATCGTCTGCGCACGCGGTGATGGCGGCGTTCCCGAAGCAATCTCTCCAATAATAAAAGGATGTATCAACACAAGGCCCCGCGTCAGCAAATCTATGAGCGCAGTATTCTTATGCCGAAAGTGATCGATCCAGACAGAGGTATCGACGAGAACGTTCATTGTGCTATCGAATCTCGAAAGCGGGGAATCTCAACCATGTCAGGCATGGTGCCCCCAAGCTTGGCCAATTCCATGCCAGCACGTATGCGTACCAGCATCCTGAGAGCCTGAACTACCAGTTCATCGGCATCCGTCGCAGCATCGACCAGAGACAACGCCGTATTCCACAACTGATCATCAACGATTACGGAAAGCTTCATGACATCTCCGGCGGTTAGGTGTTAGCGAGCAATGGGCCACTCTCTCGAATGGCTGCTAACGGTTCTGACCGACATATTTGCCTTGAGTTCCGCGGTGCTGCTAGAAATCTTGACTAGAACAATAAGTCCTTACGTTGGCGTCGCGCCCTGATGGGGATCTTTTTCCTGCCACTTGGAAGCCCCTAGCAGGATCACGTGCAGTTGCTGCACGAAGTTCTCTTCCATTTCGCCTTCCAGCAATGGCTGACCGGGCGGCAGATCCAGAATATCGGTCGCTGCCGCCAGCATCGTCATCACCACTAGCCCGCAGACCATCTGCAAACGCGGCGTGGATAATTCACGATAGCGGCCCAGCGCCCGCAAGTCCTGCGCCATTTCGTTGGTGAAGTGGGTCACATCGGTACGGATCGCCAGCCGCAAAATGCGGCTACCACCGGAACGCTCGGTGGCAATAAACTGGAACTGCAGCCGGTTGGCCTTGACATAGTCGAGGTACACCCGCACCGAGCGGCGCAGGATGGAACCGCGCGATACATCAATCTGGCGCGCCTCGCGCAGCAGACGGCGCAGCGTAATGCCCATCTCGTCCACCAGTTCCAGCCCCAGTTCGTCGGTATTGCGGAAGTGGCGGTAGAACGCATTCGGCACCACGCCGGCCTGCCGCGCAATCTCGCGCAGCCCCAGACTGGTAAAGCTGCGCCCCTCCCCTACCAGCGTCAGCGCCGCCTGCAGCAAGGCTCTGCGGGTGCCCGTCTTGCGCTCGGGGCGTGCCGTACTTTCCTCAGTATCGTGTTCGCTCATGGTCGTCGTGTGTACAGATGTACCACTATTTTACCTGCTCAATGCGGGGAGATGCGAGAGCCGAACGGCACAATTGCCTAATTAATAAGCACATTGCGCTTGACTTGATGTGTACAAGTGTCCACAATTACGCTGATTCTATTTATTTGCCACATCATGACGATCCAAGCATCAATGGCGCGTCTGGCGGACATGTTTGCCTACCCGCTGCGCCATTCCCACTACGTAGAGCTGGTCAACCCGCTCTGGACCACCCACAAACTGATGGCACGGGTTATCGCCGTGCAGCAGGAAACCAGCGATAGCCGCACCCTGACCCTGCGTCCGGGCACTGGCTGGCGCAGCCACCGTCCGGGCCAGTTCGTGCGCCTCGGCGTACCGATCGACGGCCAGCGCCATACCCGTACCTACTCGATCTCGTCCGCGCCTAACCGCGACGATGGCTGTATCACCGTCACCATCAAAGCTATCGCCGGCGGCCGCGTGTCGCAGCATCTGGTACATCAAGTGCAAGTGGGCGAATACCTGCCGCTGGGCGAACCGCAAGGCGAATTCGTGCTGCCGGAATCCATGCCGGTGCGCCCCCTGTTCATCACGGGCGGTAGCGGCATCACACCCATCATGAGCATGCTGCGCAACTACGTGCAGGAATTTGAAGTCATTCCGGACAGCGTGCACCTGCACTACGCACCGCGCCAGAACGAAGTGATCTTCGGCAGCGAACTGGCCGCACTGACCGGCAGCCAGCCGCACTACAAGCTGCAGCACTTCTACACGCGCGAAGGTGGCGCTCACTTCAATGCGGCGCAACTGGAAGCCGTCTGCCCCGACTGGCGCGAGCGCGAAGTCTGGGCCTGCGGTCCGGCCAGCTTGCTGGAAGCCGTTGAAGCGCACTGGCGCGCTGCAGGGCTCGAACATCTGCTGCATGTGGAGCGCTTCCATGCGCCCATCGCCATCAGCACGGAGACTGCTACGGCGGGCCGCGTGCGTTTTGCCGCCAGCGCGACTGAAGCGGCGTCGGATGGCATCAGCAATCTGCTGCGCATCGCCGAAGATGCCGGCCTCAATCCCAAGCACGGCTGCCGCATGGGCATCTGCCACGGCTGCGACACCAAACTAGTGAGCGGCTCCGTGCGCGACCTGCGCAACGGCACCGTCATCGCCGAACCGGGCGACACCGTGCAAGTGTGCGTCTGCGCCGCCGTGGGCGACGTCGAACTGGCGCTGTAACTAATCATCGAGAATTTCATGCCTATTCCATCTCACCTTACTCCCGCCGACATCGACGCCTTTGGGGCGCAGATCGAAGCGATCCGCAATGAAGTCATGGCCGACCGCGGCGAACGCGATGCGCGCTATATCCGTCGCCTGCTGACCATCCACCGCTGCCTCGAAATCGGCGGCCGCCTCGGCATCTACGCCAGTCTGGCACTGCTGCCGCAATGGGGCCACGCGCTGGCTAGCTGGGCGCTGTTCTGGCCCGTGATGGTGCTGGGCGTGCTGACGCTGGGCGCTGCCAAGATTCTGGAAAATATGGAGATCGGCCACAACGTGCTGCACGCACAATGGGACTGGCTGCGCGATCCGGAAATCCAGTCGGGCCGCTGGGAATGGGATCACGTCTGCCCGTCCGACCAGTGGAAGCACGCGCACAACGTCAAGCACCATACGTGGACCAATGTGCTGGGCAAGGATGCCGATGTGGCAGGCTACGGTCTGCTGCGCATGTTCTCCGGTCAGCGCTGGAAGCCGTTCAATCTGGGTAACCCACTGTGGGCACTGCTGCTGGCGATCTTCTTCGAGTGGGGCATCGCAATTCAGGAACTGGAGCTAGGCCGCGTCATCAAGGGCCGCATGAAGTGGTCGGTGCTGCGCCCGATGGTGCTGCGTACACGTGCCAAGATCTGGCGTCAGATGCGTAAGGATTATCTGCTGTTCCCGCTGCTGGCTGGCCCGTTCTTCTTTTATGTGGCGGGTGCGAATGCGATGGCCAACATCGTGCGCAATCTGTGGACCTATCTGATTATCTTCTGCGGCCACTTCCCGATGGACGTGCATGTGTTCACCAAGGCCGAGGTGGAGAATGAAACGCGGGCGCACTGGTATGTGCGGCAGTTGCTAGGCTCCTGCAATATCAGCGGCGGCAAACTGTTCCACATCATGAGCGGCAATCTGAGCCACCAGATCGAGCATCATCTGTTCCCTGATATGCCGAGCAATCGCTATGGCGAAGTAGCGCCGCGGGTGCGCGCACTGTGCGAGCAGTATCGTCTGCCGTACCATACGGGTTCGCTGACGCGCCAGTTCGGCACCACGGTACTGCGCATCTTGCGTATGAGCTTCCCCGGTTACAGCCCGTATCTGGATAACGCACCGCCGCCACGCTCGCCGCGTACACGTGCCACCACTGAATCGACTACTCCTGCCTGATCCACTGAATTAAGCCTGCGAATTCGTTCCGGAATTTCGCAGGCTCGCGGCGTCCAATGCCCAATGATATTTCCTTGAGCGCTAGCTGAATCACCACGAATTTTCTAGACACTCGATAGCAAACTGGTTGAACACTCATCATCTTCCACCCACCGAGCCTTGGCCCAAGTCCAATGCTTTTCCAATGCGACATGGCTCGGGCGATCTTGCAGGCCCACAGGCATACGAACATTCAAGCCAGCAAGATACTCATAAGCCGTACCATACAAGGTCGGTGATATGCTCACTGACATCAAGGCTGGATTAATCGTGATCTTACCCAAATCAAAGAGTATATGGAGATCGGCTCGCAGAAGAAGTCCATTATTCACCACATTAGTTTCTTTTCCCATATAGCCAAAAATGTGCGCAGCTTCAAGAGCAGCATGAACGTCGCAATTAGATATCGCACAACGCCCGCCGTATGCTTCTAACACTGAGCTTCGAAACTTTCCCTGCCCCTGGCGACAAACGATTTCCGCTAGTACCTTTTTACGCGCATCCTCGATATTCTTAGGATCAAAGGTATCGCTGTTATGGTTTGTAGCGCCGTTCCCCAGGAACGAACTCGGCCTAGCATTACCGATGCCTTCAAGTTTGAAAAAGCCATTTTCCCACCTACGTACAAATGCCAGGCCTAATACCTTGTATCGAGGATTTGGTTTAGCTTTGACCTGCCGGATTACCCCAACAGGAATCTCGTCAAGTTGACAAGCTTCTAGCGCTACGTTTGTGTACTCGCTGCGCCCCTCTGATGTATCGAGTCGCTCTTGAAAATAGTCGTATGTCCAGGACCCGTCAGACATAAATTGGGGCTCACGATCTGGATACGGACCGCCCAATGATTCACGGATACTAAGTGCATAAGCAGAACCAGCAGGTTTGTGAATTCCTTTAGCCTTATTGACTAGAAACATTCCGCTCGCCATCGGTGCAGGCCAAGGCACTTCTTGCCCTTGCTTTTCATGGAACCATTGAAGAGCCTCCCGATGAGCAGTGGGAAGGTCACGTATTTTTTTCGTCGAGAATAATGGCATTATTGATAAATTTTTCATTTAGACATTTATCAAGAATGCACGTTTACCGATTGTTGCGCAATATTTTTCAAATATTGTCGTTGTCTAGGGCAAACAAAGCAGAGAGGTTAGGCAGCAATGTCGTACGAAGGACTTTCGCTTCCCAACCAAAATCCCAAAAAATCCCTTGACTACTCACTTTCATGAATAGCGTTGATGCTTTTAGGCTCCTTCCGCACAACATAGATAGGCAGCTAGGACAACCATGCATGTGCGCTCATCTGAGCGCACATAGTTGGGATTTATGCTGCGGGCAATACTAAACTTTGCCTAGGTATTCTCAGTATCGAATACGGCATGCCGTCGCAAACTGCCATATGGCGAGTGATATGAGGCCGTACGCGCGCCCTCGGCGCGCGAAACTACCCCCACTAAGAGCAGCAGGTGGGAAATTGCTCTAATTGAAAGGAAACCTTATTTCACTTGGACGATATCCTTAACTGGTTAGCGCCCTCTCCCCCAAAACATCCCCCGAACCGCTAGCAAGGAGAGCAGCCGATAATGTTAACAGGTCCGAGTTCGGGACAATCCACCAAGAATAATTGTTAAATACATCATAAAACTCTGAACTTAGCAGCATAGACAAATTGACAACAAACCGTCCACTTTCTAGCTTTTGCATCCTTGAAGTATGTAAGCACTACCGTTTCAATATTGGATAGACATTATTTACCAATCGTAGAATCAGATAAGGAAGCTTCTTCTCATAAACCGCAATGTACTTGTATATAAGATAAGAAACATCAGAATTAATTTTATTGCTCAGCACCTTATTCCAAAATGGAGGGTCATACCTTTGAATGTTGGAAAAAGCAAACATCGTCAAAAAGTGAATCGCTATCTCTGGCAAACTGAATTGAAGTGGGCTATCGAGAAGATAAAACTCCCCGTATAAATCTTGCATAATACTTAAATTCAAACTCAAAAACACCTCTTGAGGAATGAGATACCGAAGACGCCCATCTATTTTTTCATTCTTTCCGTGCAACAACCTGTCAAATTTCTCTTCATCTAAGTATATTTTCCCATCACCGATCACCATTTCATACCCAACGGATGTTCCGAGAGAGACATTCTTGATTTTTACAGGGAATATCATTTTCTCCATTCCCAAAAAATCATTTAAGTAACTGGAAAGCTCAGGCATGTATCCAAATAATGAGCCAAGAGTTATCTTTTGACCAACCTCAAAAAATTTCTTTATTGATTCAAAATTGTTTTTTATGATATGCGTATTATTTGAATCTAAAAAATACCCGGTAGGAAAAGACAAAAGTAAATCTGTAAATGTTCCAAAAGGAACGTCCCCCCCAAGCTTAATTGAATATTCGTCATGAACATAATCCAATCCATGGTGTCCCGTTAACGTATCAAGACTGTACCTTATGGGGTTAGAGAGCACGATCAAGCCATAAGCGTAAGCTGTAAGGGAGTAAAAATAGAGAAGTGGCTTGACACTGGTAGAGCTCTTTTTCCCAGACTCAAAAAGCTCTCTTCCTTGCGTGAAACAATTTCTAACCTGCTCCGCAACATCATTATTTATTCCGTCAGTACTTGTTTTCTTTTGATATCGATATATTCTTTTTATTTTGTCGACATCTTCTAGAGAATGAAGCAATTCAAAGATATCGGTTTCATTTGTCAAAGACTCCAGTGACAGTACTTTTTTATCTCGATCAAAATTTATTCTCTTTAATATTTCCTCTGAAAACATTTGGAAATTTCTTTGCGGCGGAGGCAAGTCACTGTATTCATGCTCAGTGTAAAAATTCCTTAAGTCCTTAAAAATTCTTCGTTCTTCCGACGACAAATTTTTCCATTGCTCCTTCAATTCTTCTCGCCGTTTCATATTCGCTGCATAATCGCACTCTTCGAAAGGCATTCGATTCAGTTTCTCATTCCTTGATTCTTGAACCTCACTTCGGAAGAAGTTCTTTTGATCGAAATCTGTACTCTTCATCTCGCTCTCGCATTTTTTTATGAAAATGTTTCAAGATTAGCACGCCAGACAATAAGAGAAACTCTCAAATTCTATCAATTTGATAAATTATCGCTATGGGAATTAAACTATTGCATATTAGCATCGTTGCCCGATGTTGCTACACGTACACTTCAGGGCTCTTGCCGCCGGCCGTCCCAAAAGTCATTAGTAGCTAATCAATTCCAACAATAACTTTTGATATCCTCGCAAAACAAAATATTCCCGGCCCTCGCCAAAAGCTACACTGGTGTTCACTTGAGTGCATGGTCGGAGGTATTCTCCACAATTAGCTATCTTCGCACTGCCAGCCTTTTTCCCATACCTCTGCGCCTTTACGCAGCTCGACTACTTCGGCCTGTAATGCCTTACGCTCTTCCAGCAATTTGGCAATTTTATGCAGCTGTCAGGCGACAGTTGTCCATCGCCCCGTTACTATATTCAGACCTTGATCTTCAAGGTTTTGGGTCAGCCAAGTTCGGCATGATTGTTGTCTACAGTCGACCATGAGCCGGGGGGCACCGAACTTGGTGGGTGGCGGATGGTCGATGATAAAGACTTTGCTCAGGTAAAAATTCTGAGGCCATCCGTAACTTGGATGCCGAGACCCGCTGCGGTAACTCTTTGGCCATTGGAACTTCTTGTATCGGGAGGTCGTATCGACGCGATTGAACATTACACTGCTTTCGACATCCGAATTAAGATTGAAATTGGTAAGGGCGAACACCACGCCCTTACACTTAGCAGGGCTGTTAAACGCTTGTTCGATAAAGCTTTGCGAAATGATAAAACTAGACTGAGAGCTTTGATTTCCAGTCTCAAGCAACACGGTCAGCTGTTGTTGATCGTTGATCAGCCCACAACCATCGACACATTGCCAATGATCGTAGACAGAGCGGAAAGCATTCTGGTGGCGTATCTTCCCGATCTTGCCGGCAGAAAAAAAGCGTGGCGAACAGACTTTGCAGGCTAGCGCCTAGAATGGAGAAAGGCTTGGCACATGAAGCTTGGCAGGCGCTTTCCGAAAAGACGGTGATCGGTTTCGGGAATGAACGCCGCCACGATTGTGCTACCACGCGTAACACATCGACACTCTGCACTACGCAAGCAACGCGTTGAGGTCGCCCATGAGGTTGAACAACTGGTGCAAGCGCACCTTCTTTATTCAATCCTGACCAGCAAGCCAGGCATCGGCATAAGGACTACTGCCCGACTCATTACATAATCGCAGCGAAAGTATTCGCCTCGGCTGCTCATCTCGCAGCCTATGCATGGCTGACACGCGTTACCTGTCGATCATGCTCCTCGATTCGAGGTAAGCATCCATCACAACGGGGAAACGAATCCTTGCTCGTGCGGCCTTTCCGGCACTACGGAACCCAATTTCGCGGGCTTACTATGCGCGAACGATTATCCAAGGTGAGCGACACAACCAAGCATTGATCGCTCTCGCTAGCCCCCCCCCTTCAACTTGCATTACGCCATGATGCGAGATGGGACATCTTATTACCCCGCACCGATCAAAGCTGCTTGACGATGGGCATAGCCTCCCCCAACGGCAACGTCTGCAGTCGCAACGTAGGATGAACAGATTTTGCAGTGTCATTACAGAAAATTATACATCGCGACAAGAATTTAAATTCCACAAGGAATCAAAAATTTCATATGTGAATGTGTTAGTATAAATAATTCCACCGGGAACTTTTTGTATTTATTGCCACATTCACAGGCAACTTACAGAGATCGAGATACATTTTTCAGGACTAAGCGCAATGAAAAAGTTAGCACTTCTTTTGGCACTAAACATCGCGATCCAAGCAACTGCGACCGCTGCAGACTCAAAAATTCTTGACGACTTGAGCAAAACGCTAAATACGATAGCTAATTTAGGCAAACCTCAAGCGGGGCCTGCATTCTCACAAAATGTGATGTCGAACGAGGTACGAGTATCTTTTTCTACAAAGTTGCAACCAACAACGGATGATCAACGTATCTATACCGAATGGGAAGCAATTATTCCACTCGCGGCACGAATAGTGGGGCTTTCCGCATGCGGCGTTGGACCATACCCCCAAAATGGCTCGCAAAATGAAATTGAGGCTTGGAAATCACTTGGTAGATGGATAGATCCCGATGTTAAAAACCCTATGTACTATGGCACTTTTCCATTAGCAGTTTGGCATACACAATATCACTCGAAATCTTCATGCATGAGTATCCTTCGCACAGACCGATGGACCAAACCGTCTAAGAACACACTTTCATTTCGAGCACAGTTCGTTTCAACTGGAAGCGATGAAACGGTGAATATCAACTATCTTTTCAAAATACTTGATGATGGTACTTGGGTACTCAATAACGCTTATTTATGAACACTCATTCAATTTACGGTAAGGCCTGCTGTTCAAATGCTAAAGCCGAAAATTTCCGTTCTCTTCAAAAAATTGGACATGGTTACAGTTATTGGTACGAAATATTTCTGAGCAAACTGACCAAAAAGAAAGGCACGACTTAATGCATACCGCGCGCCCTCGGCGCGCGAGGCTGCCCGCAGAGCGGGCAGCAGTTGGGCGATTCGGAGCGGTTCGCCCCTGCAGGGGCGAGACCTTCGAATCCCCCTCGCAGAGCGCGAAGGCGCTCTGCTTCTCTCCGCCATGAAACAAATGCAAAAAGGCCACCCGAGGGTGGCCTTTTTAACATTTGTATTCCTGGCGGAGAGAGGGGGATTCGAACCCCCGATAGGCTATAAACCTATACACGCTTTCCAGGCGTGCGACTTCAACCACTCATCCACCTCTCCTGCTTGCTTCCCCTTCCGGAGAAGCCGCAAATTATAGCAAATATTCCCAAGACTACAAAGTTTATTTGCCGCGCCTAACTTCGCCCTTAGGACGCTTCTTTCAGCTGCTCCAGAATCGCTGGATTTTCCAGCGTGGAGACGTCCTGCGTAATCGTCTCGCCCTTGGCCAGCACGCGCAGCAAACGACGCATGATCTTGCCCGAACGAGTCTTCGGCAGATTGTCACCAAAGCGGATTTCTTTTGGCTTGGCAATCGGACCAATCTCTTTCGCCACCCAGTTGCGCAGTTCCAGTGCCAGTTTCTTAGCATCTTCGCCAGTCGGACGTGCCTGCTTCAGCACGACGAAGGCACAGATCGATTCGCCCGTGGTCTCGTCCGGCTTGCCTACCACCGCAGCTTCTGCTACCAGCGGATTAGCCACCAGCGCCGACTCGATTTCCATCGTGCCCATACGGTGACCGGAAACGTTCAGCACATCGTCGATACGACCGGTGATGGTGAAGTAGCCGGTGTCCTTGTTACGGATCGCGCCGTCACCTGCCAGATACATCTTGCCGCCCAGTTCTTCCGGGAAGTAGCTCGATTTGAAGCGGTCCGGGTTGTTCCAGATGGTGCGGATCATCGATGGCCATGGACGTTTGACGACCAGAATACCGCCCTGACCATTCGGCACATCGGCGCCCGATTCGTCCACGATGGCGGCCATGATGCCCGGCAGTGGCAGCGTGCACGAACCCGGTACCATCGGGGTGGCGCCCGGCAGCGGGGTGATCATGTGACCGCCCGTTTCAGTCTGCCAGAAGGTGTCTACAATCGGGCACACTTCGCGGCCAACCTGGGTGTAGTACCACATCCAGGCTTCCGGATTGATCGGCTCACCCACGGTGCCCAGCAGACGTACGCTGGACAGGTCGTAGTTTTTCGGATGCACGCTGGCGTCCAGATCGGAAGCTTTGATCAGCGAACGGATCGCGGTCGGCGCCGTGTAGAAGATGCTGACTTTGTGCTTGGCGATGGTGTCCCAGAAGCGGCCGGCATTCGGGAAGGTCGGAATACCTTCAAACACCACCTGCGTGGCGCCCACTGCGGTCGGGCCGTAGGCGATGTAGCTGTGACCAGTTACCCAGCCGATGTCGGCGGTACACCAGTACACGTCGGTCGGCTTGATGTCGAACGACCATTTCATCGTCAGCGCGGCCCACAGCAGATAACCGCCGCTCGAGTGCTGCACGCCTTTCGGAGTGCCGGTCGAACCGGAGGTGTAGAGAATGAACAGCGGGTGCTCGGCATCCACCCATTCTGGCTCGCATTCGGCCGACTGGTGATCCACCAGATCGTGCAGCCACAGGTCGCGGCCTGCCACGAAGTTGATGTTGCCACCCGTGCGTTTGTAGACGATCACGTCTTTGACACATTCGCAGCCGCCCAGTGCCAGCGCTTCGTCGACGATGGCTTTGAGTGGCAGTTGTTTGCCGCCGCGCATCTGTTCGTCGGCGGTGATCACAGCCACGGCGCCCGCGTCGATGATACGTTCTTGCAGCGATTTGGCGGAGAAGCCGCCGAATACGACCGAGTGGGTCGCGCCGATACGGGCACAAGCCTGCATGGCGGCCACGCCTTCTACCGACATCGACATGTAGATGATGACGCGATCACCTTTTTTGATGCCGCGCGATTTCAGACCGTTGGCGAATTTGCAGACTTTTTCGTGCAGTTCCTTGTAGCTCACGTGCACCGATTTGCCGTCGTCCGCTTCGAAGATGATGGCAGTCTTGTCGGCATTGCCGTTCTGCAGATTGCGGTCGAGGCAGTTGTAGGATACGTTCAGGTGGCCGTCTTCGAACCATTTGTAGAACGGGGCATTGTCTTCGTTCAGCACTTTGCTGAACGGTTTCTGCCACACCAGATTTTCCTTGGCCAGACGGCCCCAGAAGCCTTCGTAGTCAGCAGCTGCTTCAGCGCACAGGGCGTTGTAAGCATCCATGCCCGACACGGTGGCCTGCGCGGCGAACGCTGCTGGCGATGGGAAGATGCGGGATTCTTGTGGACCTTGTTGAGTCGTAGTGCTGGTCATGCTCGTCTCCTGAGTTTGTAATCTTTGAGATAACCATAATCGTCGTCGCTTACTGAGCCCTTACAGGCTGTGGTGGCGAACAGACTATATTAGCATTATGCTATTTTATCAAGATTTCCACGCGCTGTAGCACACGCCACAGCAGACACTACATTGCACTGCGATTCAGCGTTTGCGCGTGTAAAATACCGCCAACCCGCGCTACGGCGCTATTTCCGGAGTTCCCCTGCATGACCCAACCCAGCCCGAATCCGCGCCCGCTGCGTCCCCTGCCCGCTTTTATTTTCATGTCACGCTGGCTGCAACTGCCGCTGTATCTGGGCCTGATACTGGCACAGTGCGTCTATGTGTTCCATTTCTGGATCGAACTGAAAGACCTGATCGGCGCCGCACTGGGCAATGAAGCGGCGCTGCAGCACATCTTTGCCGCTGTGGCGGTGCCCGGTGCACCCGTACCCAACAAACTCAACGAGACCACCATCATGCTGGTGGTGCTGGGCCTGATCGATGTAGTGATGATTTCGAATCTGCTGATCATGGTCATCATCGGCGGCTACGAAACCTTTGTGTCGCGACTTGATCTGGACGGCCATCCGGACCAGCCCGAGTGGCTGTCGCACGTGAATGCTTCCGTGCTCAAGACCAAGCTGGCCATGGCCATCATCGGCATTTCGTCGATCCACCTGCTCAAAACCTTCATTAACGCCAATGCCTACGAGGACAAGGTGCTGATTGCGCAAACCGTTATTCACATTGCGTTCCTGCTCTCGGCCATGGCGATCGCCTACACCGACCGCATTACCAGCATCACGCATCAAGAATCCAAATCACATTAACTTCGCGAGAACATCATGACCATCATAAAGCAAGAAGACCTGATCGAATCCGTTGCCGCTGCCCTGCAGTACATCAGCTACTACCATCCGGCTGACTACATCGAGCATCTGGCGCGCGCTTACGAATCCGAGCAAAGCCCTGCTGCCAAAGACGCGATTGCCCAGATTCTGACCAACTCGCGCATGTGCGCGGAAGGCAAGCGCCCGATCTGCCAGGACACCGGCATCGTCAACGTGTTCCTGAAAATCGGTATGGGCGTGCGCTTCGAAGGCTTCACCGGCACCGTCACCGATGCAGTGAACGAAGGTGTACGCCGCGCTTACAACTACGATGACAACAAGCTGCGCGCTTCCATCGTGGCCGACCCGCAGTTCGAGCGCAAGAACACCAAGGACAACACGCCAGCCGTGGTGCACATGGAACTGGTCGAAGGCAACACGGTCGACGTGAAACTGGCAGCCAAAGGTGGCGGCTCGGAAAACAAATCGAAGATGATCATGATGAATCCATCCGATTCGCTGATCGACTGGGTACTGAAAACCGTGCCGACCATGGGCGCTGGCTGGTGCCCACCGGGCATGCTGGGTATCGGTATCGGCGGCACTGCCGAGAAAGCCATGCTGATGGCGAAGGAAGTGCTGATGGAAGACATCGATATGTACGAACTCAAACAGCGCGGCCCGCAGAACAAGCTGGAAGAACTGCGTATAGAACTGTGCGACAAGATCAATGCGCTGGGCATCGGTGCACAAGGTCTGGGCGGCCTGACCACTGTGCTGGACGTGAAGATCATGATGCACCCGACCCACGCTGCGTCGAAACCAGTGGCGATGATTCCTAACTGTGCAGCGACCCGTCACGGCCACTTTGTGCTCGATGGTTCCGGCCCGTCGTACATGACGCCGCCACCGCTGTCGACCTGGCCTAACGTAAGCTGGGCACCGGACACGGAACTGTCCAAGCGCGTCGATCTGAATACCCTGACCAAAGAAGAAGTCGCTTCGTGGAAACCGGGCCAGACCCTGCTGCTGAACGGCAAAATGCTGACGGGCCGCGATGCTGCGCACAAGCGTATTCAGGACATGCTGGCCAAAGGCGAACCGCTGCCAGTGGACTTCAAGAACCGCGTGATCTACTACGTCGGTCCAGTCGATCCAGTACGCGACGAAGCCGTAGGCCCAGCCGGCCCGACGACCGCTACCCGCATGGACAAGTTCACCGACATGATGCTGGAGAAAACCGGCCTGATCGCCATGATCGGTAAAGCCGAGCGCGGCCCTGCTGCCATCGAGTCGATCCAGAAGCACAAATCGGCTTATCTGATGGCCGTTGGCGGCGCTGCGTATCTGGTGTCGAAAGCCATCAAGAGCGCCAAGGTGCTGGGCTTCGAAGACATGGGCATGGAAGCTATCTACGAGTTCGACGTGGTCGATATGCCAGTCACGGTAGCGGTGGATGCCGCTGGTACGTCGGTGCACAACACCGGCCCGAAAGAATGGGCCGCCAAGATCGAACAGCTCAACGTACCTATCGTCAAAGCCTAATGTCCTTAAGCCGTAGCGCGCACGCTCCCATCGGCGTGTTTGATTCCGGTGTGGGCGGCCTGTCGGTACTGCGGCACATCCGTGCCCAGTGCCCGCAGGAAGATCTGCTGTACTTTGCCGATTCCGCCCATGCGCCATACGGCGAAAAGAGCGAAGCCTATGTGGTGGGGCGCTCGCTGGCGATCGCAGAATTTCTGCTGTCGCTGGGTGCCAAGGCGCTGGTGGTGGCCTGCAATACGGCCACGGTGGCTGCCATCAAGGCGGTGCGGGCGCGCTATCCGGAACTGCCGGTGGTGGGCGTGGAACCGGGGCTGAAACCGGCCGCGGCAACCAGCCGTAGCGGCAAGGTAGGCGTACTGGCCACGGCGCGCACGCTGCAAGGCGAGAAATTCCTGCAATTGCGCGAGCAGATCAGCAGCGCTACCGGTGCCGAGTTCCTGTTACAGCCAGCCGTGGGGCTGGTGGATCAGATCGAACTCGGCGATCTGCACAGTGCGCCCATCGCCGCCATGCTGGAGCGCTACATCAGCCCTCTGCTGGATCAGGGCGCCGATACGCTGGTGCTAGGCTGTACCCACTACCCTTTCGTGCGCGATGGCATACAACGCGTGCTGGACGGGCATGGCCGCAGTGACGTGCAGCTGGTCGATACGGGTGATGCCGTAGCACGCCAGCTAGTGCGGTTGCTGACGGCGGCCAGTCTGCTGCGCCCCGCCCAAGTGGCCGATGGTGCCGATGCCGGAGCGGCAGCAGCGCCTGCTAGCCTGCGCGCCTACACCACCGCCCCTGTAGCAGCGCTGGCAGCCGCCTTCGAACACCTGCTGGGACTGCATCCGCAGGTAGAGCAAGTAACCGTTTAGGCGGTTCTGACAGGCATCCGGAGCTTCTTTCCGGAAAACTTGCATTTACATTTGCACGTTTGGGAATCGGCCTGTATAATGCGGCACCTGCACACGAAACAGTGTGTAGTTAGAAGTAAATCAGTGGTGGCTGTAGCTCAGTTGGTAGAGTCCAGGATTGTGATTCCTGTTGTCGTGGGTTCGAGCCCCATCAGCCACCCCACTAGATTACTTTGGAATCAAACACTTAGGCCGCTTATGTGGCCTTTTTGTTTTGGGTTTGTGTAAAACTCTAGGAAATTGTGTAAAACTATCCTAGCGGTTTCACCCTTGGGCAAACACTCCGTCGTGCCCTTCCGCTATTATTTTCCAGCCGCTCACTGCTATCACGCTAGTATATGACGGAATGTTCTTGAGGCCCCCGTCGTTGACATCGAACAAAAGGCTCTTGTGCACGTTTGGCGATGTAAAGAAATACTGCCCGTTGACAATAACGAGCTGGAGGTCTTGTCCGTGGCCTGAACCGGGCGAATAACCTGCGCTTTGAACCGGCAGCACAAGTTCGGCATGAGCGGACAAAACTAAGCAACGGGAAAAGCCGACAGCGCCACACTTTCCACGATGTACCCCAGCTAGATTTAGTACGCCCAAGTCTCCGTTATCCTGCCCAAAAACCAGAGCCGGCGACAACTCGCCGCCTTCCGGATTTAGGATCAAATTCCCTGGGCTAAGGTCTTTACTTGGTGTTAGTTGATACGGCGAATGAACTTTCATCGATGTGGCCTTTATAGTGATAGATTGCATTGTTTTAAATAAAACAATACCTGTAAGTTACCACGAGAAATACCAAAGAGCGGATTTTTTGCGCTACAAAGGTTTAACTTTCACCACCCGCGTCCGGTCGTACACCCGCTTGGTGGTGGCCGGATTCTTGTGGGTTTCCGGGTTCTCGCCCTTCTCCCCTTTCTCCGTTACGTAGTAGGCACGCAGATCGTGGGTGGTGATGGCTGGTGCAGCGCCTGCCGCAGCTGCGGCGAAGAAGCGCGTCAAGCCAAACTTTAGCGCGTTGCGTGCAGCATGATCGGCCGTCGCAATTCTCCGGACGGCCTCCCCTTCCGTCTCTACATTCGCAAGGGCAAATTTAAGACCAGTACTGGCTATAAGCAGCCGGACGGAAAGTGGGAGTTCCGGCTCAGTGCTCCGACAAACAATCCGGAGGCCGTGGCCAAGATCCGCAAAGATGCCATCGAACGTGCCGAGGTGCTGAATGGAAAAGTAGTCGGCCCCGGCACCGTCGCCGCGCTCTTCAAAAAATATTTTGAGTGGCAGGAAAGCTGCCCCGCAGCAGCGAAAGCCGGAAGACAGATGGGACACTGAAGGAGAACAAGCGCGAATCCAAGAACGTCATCGGCGTGTTCGGAGAAATGCAGCCGTCCGATATCCATCCGGTGGACATCTATGGATATCTCAGCGAGCGTGAGCTGGCCGGTGCGCCCATCAAGGCAAATAAAGAGGTGGCGCTTCTCTCTGCGGTGCTGGAGTACGGGCGGCGACTCGGCTGGCTGGAGACAAACCCGTGCGGGGGCATCAAGTACAACAAGAGCAAGCCGAACCAGAAGTATGTGGAAGAGGCGGAGCTCAATCTGATCATGAAAACCGCTAGGGAGCGCGGCGACAGCTATTTGGTCGTCGCCCTTTGCCTACGTGCAGCCTATCTCACCGTCAGCCGCCCGGACGAGATGCGCGCCGTCGCGCGCCAGAACATCTCGGCCAGCGGCGTGCAGATGCCGATCGGCAAACGGCGTGCTGGCCAGATGCAGCGCATGAAACTCATCGAGTGGTCACCTGCGCTCAAGTCTGTGATGGACGAGGCGCTAGCGCTCCAGCGCACGCCGAGCATGTACGTGTTCGGCAACACCACAGGACAGGTGTATACCACCAGTGGGTTCAACACGATCCTTCGTCGCCTGATGAAGTACAGCGCGACCAAGGCGGCCGAGTCCGGGGCAACGTTTAACCGCTTCACGCTGAAAGACATGCGTCCGAGCGCGGTCATGGATCGACTGGAGGATGGCGATCAGCGCGTGACCGATGCTACTGGCCACGCTGATGATCGCATGGTGAAAAAGGTCTATGACCGAAGGAAGACAAAGGTCGCTAAGGCAACAAAATAATCATACTGAAATTGCGAATAATTTTGCTATATTTTGCAAGAATACAAATATCATGCTTAGAATAGCATTTTTGAAACTATTTTAAGGCCTACCATAAAATGAAATGCCCCCACTGCACTCTTGAGATTCACACGTCATTTTCAAAGCAAACGATTTATGATTACGGGTCGCATCCATTTGAGGCTCTAAATCATCAAGGCGCGGATTCTCGGTGGGAGATTGAGGCCATGGTATGCCCTGCTTGTAACAAGGGAATTCTGATCCTTTCTGAACGCTCTGAAAATTGGGATCTGCGTGAGAAGAGAATGATTTACCCTAGAACTTCATCTAGACCACTAGCGCCCGTTGAAGTCCCATCAAGTATCGCGGAAGACTTTAACGAAGCATGCCTAGTGCTTGACGATAGTCCAAAAGCATCGGCTGCATTAAGTCGGCGCTGTTTGCAGGCGATTCTTCGGGATAAGGGCTATACGCAGAAGGATCTAGCTCCAGCCATAGCGGCAGCTATCGCGTCTAATACTTTGCCATCAGAACTAGCTGAAAGTCTAGATGCTGTTCGCAATATCGGAAACTTTGCAGCACATCCAATGAAAGACACATCCTCAGGCGCTGTTCTTCCTGTCGAGCTGCACGAGGCCGAGTGGAATCTGGAAGTGCTGGAGTCCCTCTTTGACTTCTACTATGTTGCGCCTGCACTGCTAGCTGCTAAAAAGGCCGCACTGAATCAAAAACTCGCAGCTGCGAACAAGCCCCTGATTAAATAACTAGGGCGGAAATCATGCAAATTTCTTTGGAAGATAGCGTAAACTGGCACCAAAACATGCTGCTTTCAGCGGAGCACAAATTCCAAAAAGAACACGCAAGGCATTGATTTTTATAAATATTGGTGGTGGATTGTGATTCCTGTTGTCGTGGGTTCGAGCCCCATCAGCAACCCCACCGAATTCGCAGCAAAATGATTAGGCTACAAGTTTCTGACTTGTGGCCTTTTTGCTTTTCAGCCCCCCTCCCTATCTTCAGGATGCGCGTGCTCAAACAGCGCACGCATTAGCCGCGCACACTTCATTCCATTCACTATCCGAGTAGAATGCAATGAATGGGTGAACGTTATGGACTCCACGCTGCTCATCCGTATGCTCAAGCATGATGGCTGGCAACTCGTAAGAATCAAAGGCAGCCACCACCATTTCAGACACCCGAGCAAAGCTGGATTGATTACAGTACCTCATCCCAAATGCACACTGCCAAGGGGCACATGGCACAGCATTTTGAAGAGTGCTGGTCTAAGGTAAGGAATTAGAAATGAAAATTCCGGTCGTGGTATTCAAAGACGAAGGCAGCGTATTCGGTACCTGTGTTCCGGACATCCGTGGCCTGCATTCGTGCGGCAGAACACTCGACGAAGCACTACAAAATACCTGCGAGGCGCTGCGCAACCATATTGAACTGTTGCTTGAGATGGGCGAAGAAGTAGAGGTACACCCCAGTCCACTGCGCGATTTGCAGTCCCGGTCCGACTACGCAGGCGGAACATGGCATTTCCTCCACATCGAACCCGCGCTATTGCTCCCTCAACCTGCGGCGGCCTCCTCACTCAGCAGCAAGCCCGTCTAGCCGCGCAATACGGCAGCGGGCACGGAACACGACTTCCCGTCACAAAAATTTCTTCTCGCCTGTTTCCGAAAAGCACTAGATCAAGCTACAATAAGATCTGCTGCGCGTTCGCGCAGCGTATGTCACTTTCTGAATTACAGCTCCGCCATGTCTGAAGAAAAAACTCTGCACGAAGTCGCCACCTACAGCAAGGACACCCCTACCAGCCGCCCCGATCTGGACGGCCGCGCCGGTGTGTTTGTTCCAACCGAACTGTTCGATGTAGCTGGCTCGATGACTATCCGCAAAGGTTCGGGCATTGCCGGCTTCGGCAATCCCGACGGCTCGCTGACGGTGTATTTTGAAAACAACCGCTTCGATGACAGCAGCCTGCATAAATGGGAAAACAAGGTGCGCAAAGCCTACGACCGGATGGTGGCCAATGCACCGACCGTCAACAAAGCCAAGCTCGATCCGAAAATGCTCGAATACGTCGGCTTCATCGACGGTCAGGGCATACAGCTCAAACATCCGGAACTGTTGCAGCAGTGGCTGGAACTGTCGGGCGCGCTCGATACGGCCCCAGCCGGCCCTATCGTGGTCTGGCCTAAATCGAAGAGTCGCTTCTAGGCCACGAGGCATAGTCCTACATTTTGTCGGGCCATTGTCCGACACCCAAATGACAACTCCCGCGTTATGCTGAACTTATAACAAGTTCAAACATACGCGGGAGTTTGCTATGGTACGCACCTTACATATCGCTACGGGCGCGCTGTTGCTGGGTCTGGCTTGCGCTGCCACCTATGAACTCTGCTCCGGCAGCATGCTGAATCAGCAGAACACTGCCCTCTATCAGCTACGCTAGCCTGCGGCGACGCTGCTATCAGCGACGGCGACCACCCCAGCCACGGCCGTGATAATGGCCACCACAGCACCAGCGGCCGAACGAAAAGTCCAGTCCGATACTGACAGGCGGGTAGTAGTACGCTGGTGCCGGCGCGTAATACACCGGTGCAGGCGCATAATATACGGGCGCTGGCGTCACATAAGTGGTGGTGTAGGTGGTGTAGGCAGGTTCGCTGGTATAGCTGACACGGCTGCTGGTAGCCGGCAGATCTTCCGTCGTATAGACGGTGTTCGGGCCGCTAGCGACAGCACGGTCGGATGGCATTACCGACACCGTGTGCCACTGGTAAGGGTCTTGCACACGCGTGGTGGTCGAATAATAGTTAGGCTGATGGGTGGCGCAACCACTCAGGGTGGCCACTGCCAGCACGGCGACGATCAGGTTTTTGTTCATGGCGCTTCTCCTCTAATGGAGCAACTATAAAACGAACCAGCCCTTGCCGGCACAGGCATTACAGCTTGTTACACCCGCTGTTACAGATGAAAAAAAAGGAACCGCTAGCGGTTCCTCTTTCTATCGGGACGGGAAAATCAGTCCAGCTTCCAGGCGTAGTCCACCTTGGTCCAGGTTTCGGCCGGTGCGCCGTCCTTGGTACCCGGCTTGAACTTGCAGGCGCTCAGGGCTTTGATAGCGGCCTTGTCCAGATTCTTGAAACCGCTGCTCTTGTCGACTTTAGAGTCGGCAACCGTGCCGTCGGCCTTGACCAGGAAGGACATCGATACCGTGCCCTGTTCCTCGTTCATCAGCGACGCTTTCGGGTATTCCGCTTTGCAGTTCTTGGCATCGAACGATGCGGGAACTTCGGCAGCAAAAACTGCTGGTGCGCTCGAAACGAGCACTGCTGCAACCACACTCAACCAACGCTTCTTCGTCAACATCTGATTTCCCCCCAGTATTTAGTATCCGGCACACCGGCCATGGCGTCATGGCCGGCGAGGTAGTCTTACAGCTTCCAGCTATAGTCAACCTTGGTCCAGGTTTGGGCGACTGCGCCATCCTTGGTGCCAGGCTTGAACTTGCATGCGCTCAAGGCTTTGACTGCAGCCTTGTCCAGGTTTTTAAAACCGCTCGATTTTTCTACTTTCGATTCCACCACAGTGCCGTCAGCAGCCACCAGGAAAGACATCGTTACATCGCCTTGCTCTTCGTTCAGCAGCGAAGCTTTTGGGTATTCAGCTTTGCAGTTTTTTGCATCGAGCGATGCAGGAACTTCAGCAGCAAAAGCGGTGGTAGCAGCCGACAGAATGAAGGCGGCAAAAACACTGGTCGAAAACTTATTCATCATGCGTTCCAAGCTAATTATTATTAACAACTGATTTATCGAATCCCACAGCGGACCTACGTGCCACACAAGAGCGTGGCGGCAGACTGCGGCAAAGTTTTACTGCAAATTAAAACTCTTCCCACTCATCGTTACCAGCAGCGCTCGGTGCCGGTGCAGCTTTCTTGGCTTTGGCAGCTGGTGCAGCGGCCGGTGCAGCAGCCAGTTTCTTCACTGGAGCGCGCGGCGCAGCAACGGGTTTGGCAACCGGCTTGGCCGCAGCCGCTGGCTGGTAAGCTGCTACGCTGCGCTCGTCGTTTTCGGTCAGCTTGAAGATGCTGACAACGCGGGCCAGTTCGTTAGCCTGATCCTGCAGACTCTGGGCGGCAGCGGCAGCTTCTTCTACCAGTGCAGCATTCTGCTGGGTCATGGCATCCATCTCGATGATCGAGTGGTTAACCTGTTCGATACCTGCGCTCTGTTCCTGGCTGGCGTTGGCGATTTCGCTCATGATGTCGGTCACGCGACGTACCGAGGACACCACTTCATCCATCGTCACACCAGCCTGACCTACCAGCTTGGTACCTGCGCCGACTTTTTCTACCGAGTCGTCGATCAGCATCTTGATTTCTTTGGCAGCGCCAGCGGAACGCTGGGCCAGATTACGTACTTCCGATGCCACCACGGCGAAGCCGCGACCCTGTTCTCCGGCACGGGCAGCTTCCACTGCAGCGTTCAGCGCCAGAATGTTGGTCTGGAAGGCGATGCCATCGATCACACCGATGATGTCCACAATCTTCTTGGCCGAAGCGTCGATCGAGCTCATGGTATCTACCACTTCCGACACCACTTTACCGCCGCGCAGTGCCACATCCGAAGCAGCCGATGCCAGCTGGTTAGCTTCACGGGCGTTGTCGGCATTCTGTTTCACGGTCGAAGTCAGTTCTTCCATGGCCGAAGCGGTTTTCTCCAGCGAGCTAGCCTGCATTTCAGTACGCGACGACAGGTCGATGTTACCGGCAGCAATTTCACGCGAAGCGGTGCCAATAGTTTCCGTACCCGAACGCACCTGACCAACAATGTCTACCAGGCTGTTGCGCATTTCTTTCATTTCGGCCAGCAGGCTGTCCTGATCCTGACCTTCGGTGTTGATGCTGATCGACAGGTCGCCGTTGGCGATAGCGCCGGCGATCGAGGCGGTGTAATCCGGTTCGCCGCCCAGCTGTTTCAGCAGGCCGCGGGTGATGACATAAGCAGCCACCATCGAGATAGCAACAGCCAGCAGACCCATAATGATCATGAAGTTACGGGCGCTGGAGAAGCCGGCTGCGGCATCATCCTTCACCTGCTCGTTCATCTTGTCTTCCAGCGCAGCCAGTTGCTCCAGCGCGGACATCCATTTTTTCTGGGCCGGACGGATTTCCTTGATCAGCACTTTGGTAGCTTCTTCGGCTTTGTTAGCCAGCCACAATTCGGACGCTTTGGCGATGGCTGGCATGGCGATAGCTTCCTGCTCTTTCACCGTGGCCAGCAGGGCTTTCTCTTCGGCCGTTGCTTCCAGCGCGAATTGCGAGCTCAGCTTGGTCTGGGCATCGGCGTACTTGGAAGCCAGTTCCTTGATGCGATTCATTTCCGGCTCCATATCGCCAGCATCGGTCATCAGGGTCAGGATACGCAGCGAAGTGATACGGTCGCCCACGTTGTTACGCATATCAACCACCAGACGCGACACCACGTTGTTCACCGAAATGACGTGATCCAGACGTTGCTGGATCTGGCTCATACGCAGAATACCGACGGCAGTCACTGCCACGAGGAATAATAGGACCAGCGCAAAACCAAGACCCAGGCGCGTTCCGACTTTCATTTTTGCTAAATTCATTTCGTCTTCTTCGTAAGTGACAAAGTTGATATGAGTGCCGGAGATCGTCCCGTTTTGTACACGACACTTTCTCGCTGGCCCTTGCTGCTAAGTAATATCTATGACAGTAGCAAACAATGACTGCGAATGCAAAAAATGCGATCCGAACTGGTCTGGCTTGTCGCTTTTGAACCGCATCCCACACAATCGCGCAGCGTGGATATGTGTGAATATTTGGGAATTATAGATGCAAATTTTTCCTCAAAGCAAGCAAAACCTGCCGCAGAAATGCTCAAACGAACTTTCTGCGCGGAAATACCAACAGTCCCGTGGATTGTTTGCTGTTTTGAGGGAAAATCAGGCCGGCTGACGCAGGCAGGCCGCTGCTTCACGCAGCAGCGCAGGGTCGCCCAGCGCCAGTTTTTTGGCATCCGACAGGGTCTGGCGGAAGCCCCGGGCACCGGGCAGACCTTGCATCAGGCCCAGCATATGACGCGTCAGGGAATTGAGTTTCAGGCCATACTGGCCGTACAGATCCAGTTGCGACTGGATATACGGGATCATCGCTTCGATCACCTGCTCGCGGGTTTTCGGCGCCCGTGTGTCACCGTAATAACGCTGATCGAAATTGGCCATCACAAACGGGTTGTGATACGCCTCGCGGCCCAGCATCACGCCGTCCACATGCTGCAGATGCAGGTCGATTTCCGCTTCCGTCTTAATGCCGCCGTTAATCAGGATTTCCAGTTGCGGGAAGTCGCGCTTGAGCTGATAGGCCACCTCGTAGCGCAGCGGCGGAATCTCGCGATTCTCTTTCGGCGACAAGCCTTTCAGCACCGCGTTACGGGCGTGTACGATGAAAGTATTGCAGCCTGCTTCGGCAATCGTGCCAACGAAATCGCGCACGAAGTCGTAGCTTTCTTCCTTGTCGATGCCGATACGGTGCTTGACTGTCACATCGATAGTGACAGCATCGCGCATGGCTTTCACGCAATCGGCCACCAGTTGCGGCTCCAGCATCAGGCAGGCGCCGAAAGCGCCCTTCTGAACGCGCTCGGACGGGCAACCGCAATTGAGGTTGATTTCATCGTAGCCCCACTGCTGGCCCAGCTTGGCACTGGTGGCCAGATCGGCCGGATCGCTACCACCCAGTTGCAGCGCCACGGGATGCTCGGCTTCGTTGAAGCGCAGGTGGCGTTCTACATCGCCATACACCAGCGCACCCGTGGTCACCATTTCCGTGTACAGCCAGGTGTGCTGGCTGATCTCGCGGTGGAACACGCGGCAATGGCGGTCGGTCCAGTCCATCATGGGCGCCACCGACAGACGGCGGCTAGCCTGCACAGGGGCGGAAGCGGAGGTCGGTGGAGTGGTAGTGCTCATGACATGGAAGGCAAATATGCTAGGGGGTCGACATTATAGCCCGAATACAGTGGGAATACCGCCCGCGCCCGCTTGCGCAAAAAAGCTGGCCGGTTTGGCGGATTTCGGAATTGCCGGCGGCGACGGGACGGAGCAGTATCGCTGCATCCCATCTATCGTGCTTCCGCCATGAACCCCAACCCGCGCCGCCATGCCCTGAAAACCCTGATGACGGGCGCCGCCGCGCTCGGCGCCACTGTGCCAGCGCTAGCCTCCGGCCAGCCTATGCGCTGGGGCACCAGCCACGAAGGTCAGCGCAAGGCCGATCTGGGCGATGGCACCTATCGCAACCCCATTCTCGCGGGCGACCATCCCGATCCCACCATCCTCAAGGATGGCAACGACTACTACATGACGTTCTCGTCGTTCTTCTCCTACCCGGGCATCATCCTCTGGCATTCCACCGATCTGGTGAACTGGGTGCCGGTGGGTCCGGCGCTGCATCAGCCGCTGGGCACCATCTGGGCGCTCGATCTGTGCAAGCATCAGGGCCGCTACTTTATCTACATTCCCGCGAATCCCGACAATCAGGGCTGGCGCATCTATGTGATCCATGCCGAACATATCGCCGGGCCGTGGAGCGCGCCGATCGACACAGGCATCCGCGATTGCATCGACCCCGGTCACATCGTCGGCGAAGATGGCAAACGCTATCTGTTCGTGAATGGCATCCGCAAAATCCGCCTGAGCGATGACGGCCTGCGTGCCGAGGGTGCACTGGAAGCAGCCTATCAGCCATGGCGCTATCCGGCTGACTGGGTGGTGGAGAACTTTGCCCCGGAAGGGCCGAAACTGCTGCGCCGTGGCGACTGGTTCTATCTGATTACGGCAGTGGGCGGTACGGCCGGTCCGGCCACGGGCCACATGGTGATAGCGGCGCGCGCCCGTTCCATCCACGGCCCGTGGCAGCACTGCCCGCATAATCCGCTAGTACGCAGCAGCAGCGCCGCCGAACCGTGGTGGTCGCGCGGACATGCCACGCTGGTGGAAGGCCCGGCCGGCGACTGGTGGATGGTGTACCACGGCTACGAAAACGGCTACCGCACGCTGGGCCGCCAGACCTTGCTGGAGCCGATAGAGTGGACCGCAGATGGCTGGTTCCGCGCCCTCGGTGGCGACTTGTCGCGCCCGCTGCCCAAGCCGCGCGCCGCCAGCAAGGCGATGGCCGCTGCAGGCATGGCCGGCTTTGCCCTCTCGGACGACTTCTCGCGTAACCGCTTCGGCGTGCAATGGAGCTTCCACGATCCGGCGCCGGACGAGATGCAGCGCGTACAGTATCTGCCACAGGCATTGCGTCTGCGCGCACGCGGCCAGACGCCGGCCGATAGCACCCCGCTCACCTGCGGTGTCGGCGACCGGTCCTACGAGGCGGAAATCAGTCTCGAACTGGAAGGCGCGGCGGAGGCTGGGCTGCTGCTGTTCTACAACCACAAAGCTTTCGTCGGCGTCGGCTTCACACCCGAACTGATCAAAACTTACGAATATGCCGAAGAACAGGGCTGGATGCGCCAGCCCGCTAGCGCGCGCAAAGTGCGCATCCGTGTCAGCAATCTCGAACACGTGGTGACCTTCCACTATTCCTACGATGATGGCCAGAGCTGGCAGCTACACGGCCTGCGCATGGAAGTCTCCGGCCTGCACCACAATGTATTCGGCGGTTTCATCAGCCTCAAGCTGGGCATTTACTGCGCCGGTGCGGGCAGCGTGCGGCTCAGCGACTTCAGGTACCGCGCCCTGCCGGCGCCAGCGGCATAAGCACCGCACCCGTCTGCTGCGTATCACGCTGGTACGGCAGCCACTGCGCCACGCCCCATGCCAGTTCCGGCACAATAAACAGCCACAGCAGCGGCGCGCCCGTGGCCTGCAGCGTCCACAGCATCCACGTGCTGAACAGCAGACGTGCGCTACCATCGTAGCGGCCATGGTGGGACTGCGGATGCAGCAGACGCAATAGCGACCACACCAGCACCACGCTGCCCATCAGGCAGGCAAACAGTAAGTGGAACGGCGTGAATTCAGGCAAGGCCGTACCGCCCAGCCACTGATTGAGGCGGCTAAGCTGGGTGTGGGCCAGTGCAAAACTCCAGGGTGTGGCAAAGGCCGCCGTCACGATCAGATCGTAATAAGCGCTGGCACGCACGATGGCGCGGTATTGGGCAAGGTTCAGCATACAGTCTCCTTTCAGATAGTGCGCCTATGCTAAACCTTGAAGTACTGTTCATGGTCAAGCACTTTCGCACCATGAAAAAAGCCGCCCGTAGGCGGCTTTGCTGCATCTTACTGTTGCGATTACTGGCCTTCGCGCGACGCTTTTTTACGCTCGTGCTCTTTCAGGTAACGCTTACGCAGACGGATCGATTTCGGCGTGATTTCTACCAGTTCGTCGTCTTCGATGAATTCAACAGCGTATTCCAGCGACATCTGGATCGGTGGAACCAGACGCACAGCTTCGTCGGTGCCGGAAGCGCGCACGTTGGTCAGCTGTTTGCCTTTGATCGGGTTCACCACCAGATCGTTATCACGCGAGTGGATACCGATGATCATGCCTTCGTACACAGGGGTGTTGTGCTCGACGAACATACGGCCGCGATCCTGCAGTTTCCACAGAGCGTAGGCCACAGCGGTGCCATCGTCTTGCGAGATCAGCACGCCATTGCGACGGCCAGCCAGTTCACCTTTGCTGGTGTCGACTGGAGCGTAGGCATCGAACACGTGCGACATCAGACCGGTACCGCGGGTCAGGGTCATGAATTCGCCCTGGAAGCCGATCAGACCACGGGCTGGAATACGGTATTCCAGACGTACACGGCCTTTGCCATCCGATTCCATGTTCTGCAGGTCGCCACGACGACGGCCCAGTTCTTCCATCACGCCGCCCTGGTTGGCTTCTTCTACGTCGACCGACAGCATTTCGTACGGTTCTTCACGGACGCCATCAACCATCTTGAACACCACGCGTGGACGCGAAACGGCCAGCTCGAAGCCTTCACGACGCATGTTTTCCAGCAGAATGGTCAGGTGCAGCTCGCCGCGACCCGAGACTTCGAACACGGTGTCGTCGTCGGTTGGCAGCACGCGCAGTGCCACGTTGGATTTCAGTTCTTTGTCCAGACGGTCACGCAGTTGACGCGAGGTGACGAATTTACCTTCGCGGCCAGCCAGCGGCGAGGTGTTAACCATGAAGTTCATGGTCAGGGTAGGCTCGTCCACGGTCAGCATAGGCAGCGCTTCTGGGGTGTCGACCGCGCACACGGTCGAACCGATGCCGATTTCTTCGATACCGTTGATCAGCACGATGTCGCCAGCCATAGCTTCGTCAACCAGCACGCGCTCCAGACCTTTGAAGTTCAGTACCTGATTGATACGGCCTTTGGTCGGGGTGTCGTCAGGGCCGTTCAGGAATACCACGTCCATACCTGGCTTGACGCGACCACGGTTGATACGGCCGATACCGATTTTACCCACGTAGGACGAGTAGTCCAGCGAGGTGATCTGCATCTGCAGCGGGCCGTCTGGATTGTCGTCACGTACTGGTACATATTTCAGGATGGCTTCGAACAGTGGCTTCATGTCGCCGCCGCGTACCGATTCGTCCAGACCGGCGTAGCCGTTCAGACCCGATGCGTAGACGATAGGGAAGTCCAGTTGCTCGTCGGTCGCGCCCAGCTTGTCGAACAGTTCGAAAGTCTGGTTGATCGCCCAGTCAGCGCGTGCGCCCGGACGGTCGATCTTGTTCACGACCACGATAGGTTTCAGGCCCAGTGCCAGCGCTTTGCGGGTCACGAAACGGGTCTGTGGCATCGGGCCTTCCTGTGCGTCCACCAGCAGCAGCACGGAGTCCACCATCGACAGTACGCGCTCTACTTCGCCGCCGAAGTCGGCGTGGCCTGGGGTGTCAACGATGTTAATGTGGGTGCCTTCGTACTCGACCGCGCAGTTCTTCGACAGAATCGTAATGCCACGCTCTTTTTCGAGGTCGTTCGAGTCCATGACTCGGGTATCAACTGCCTGGTTTTCACGGAAGGTGCCAGACTGACGCAGCAGTTGGTCAACAAGAGTAGTCTTGCCGTGGTCAACGTGAGCGATGATGGCGATATTGCGAATTGCGCGTTTAGTATTGGACATAGTCGTTTATATTTGCTGAAAAACTGCGAGTTCGTACAGGATGTACGGGAGGTGCCAATTTCTGGAACCGCGTAGTATAGCATGGTGCGGTGCAACTCTTTGCAGAATCCTGAATATTTTCAAAGAGTTGCCGAATTGGCTGTATTACACGGGGCGAGCCCCGGGTTTATTGGGTAAAAGCGATCAGGCGCTCCGGTGCAAGAATCTGGTATTCACCGAGCTGGGCAGTGCCCAGCAGCTTGGCATCGAGATACACACGCACCCTGCCCTGCTCGGCCGGTAAAGCAATCTGCTCTTTGCCCAGTGCCAGACGCTGGCCGTTGAGGAAGCGCTTGGCCAGCTCCGGCGTCAGCTGTACGGCAGGGAAGCTCGATAGCAGCGCATCGACGGGCGCCAGTAGTGACAGCGGCGCGGCGTGCGCGCCCAGCGTTTCCAGCGTCAGCATGCCGGCCGTAGTCAGTGCACCCACCTGCGTACGGCGCAAGGCCTGCAAGTGCGCGCCCGTGCCCAGTGCAGCACCGATGTCCTGCCCCAGCACGCGGATATACGTGCCCTTGCTGCAAGTGACTACCAGCTTCAGGAACGGCGCTTCATACGATACCAGCTTGAGTTCGTGAATCACCACATGGCGCGCTTCGCGTTCCAGCGTAATACCGGCACGCGCGTATTCGTACAGCGGCTTGCCGTCGCGCTTGAGCGCCGAATGCATGGGCGGCACCTGAGCGATAGGGCCGCGGAACTGTGCCAGCACGGCTTCGATCTGCTCCAGCGTCACCGCGACGGGACGGGTATCGATCACCGCACCTTCGGTATCACCCGTATCGGTAGTCACGCCCAGATGGACGGTGGTTTCATAAGTCTTGTCGGCTTCCAGCAAGTCTTGCGAGAACTTGGTGGCTTCGCCAAAGCACAGCGGCAGCAGGCCCGTCGCAAACGGATCGAGCGTGCCGGTGTGGCCGGCCTTCTTGGCATTCAGGATGCGTTTGGCTTTGATCAGCGCGTCGTTACTGGAAAAACCTACCGGTTTATCGAGCAGCAGCACGCCGTCCACCAGATCGCGGACCTTCTTGGGAGACATAGGTTTCATTGCGGCGCGGCTTACTCGCTAGCAGCTTTATCGGCGCCATCGCCTTCATCATCGAGCGAACGGGTGCTGTTGGCCTGATCGATCAGGGCCGACAGTTCCATGCCGCGCGAGGTGGACATATCGTGCACAAAGTGCAGCGCTGGCAGCGTGTGGATGTGCAGACGCTTGCCCAGCTGATTGCGCATGAAACCGGCCGCAGCGGTCAGACCGTCCAGCGTCTGTTTCACCTGTTCTTTGCTGTCTTTGAGCAGGGTGAAGAAAATTTTGGCGTGCGCGTAATCAGGCGTCAGCTGCACTTCGGTCAGCGTGACCATGCCGATGCGGGGATCTTTCAGTTCGAAAGCGATGATTTCCGACAGATCGCGCTGGATCTGGTCGGCCACGCGCTGACCGCGCTGTGGGATGGTTTTGCTATGTTTTGCCATGATGATTCCATAAACGGCAAGTGGACGGGAGCGTTTGCCCCCGTCCACTTTACCAGTACTGCCCAGTGCGCGGATTACAGCGTACGAGCGATTTCCTGAACTTCGAACACTTCCAGCGAGTCACCCACTTGAATGTCGTTGTAGTTCTTCAGCGACAGGCCGCACTCCAGACCGGCGCGAACTTCTTTGGCATCGTCCTTGAAGCGTTTGAGCGAGTCGATCTCGCCGCTCCACACCACGATGTTGTTGCGCAGCAGACGGACCGACGAAGTACGCTTGACGACACCGTCGGTAACCAGACAGCCGGCAATCGCGCCCACTTTGGACACCATGATGACCTGACGTACTTCCACCTGACCGGTAACGGTTTCGCGTTTTTCCGGAGCCAGCATGCCCGACATAGCGGCTTTCACTTCTTCAATCGCATCGTAGATGATGTTGTAGTAGCGAATATCCACGCCGTTCGATTCGGCCAGCTTGCGTGCCTGTGCATCGGCACGGGCATTGAAGCCGATGATGATGGCTTTCGATGCCACGGCCAGATTGACGTCCGATTCGGTAATGCCGCCGACTGCAGCGTGCACCACTTGAACGCGCACTTCCGAGGTCGACAGTTTCTGCAGCGAGCCAACCAGCGCTTCCTGCGAACCCTGCACGTCGGTCTTGATGATCATCGGCAGGTTCTTCACTTCGCCTTCGGCCATCTGGTCGAACATGTTTTCCAGTTTCGCAGCTTGCTGCTTGGCCAGTTTCACGTCGCGGAACTTACCTTGACGGAACAGACCGATCTCACGGGCTTTACGCTCGTCCGCCATGACCATGACTTCTTCACCGGCTTGCGGCACTTCCGTCAGACCTTGAATCTCGACCGGGATCGAAGGACCGGCTTCGGTGATCGGCTTGCCGTTTTCATCCAGCATGGCGCGCACACGGCCATACGAGGAGCCAGCCAGAATCACGTCGCCGCGTTTCAGCGTACCCGACTGCACCAGTATGGTGGCAACCGGACCCTTACCTTTATCCAGACGACCTTCGACCACCAGACCACGGGCTGGCGCTTCGACCGGTGCTTTCAGTTCCAGCACTTCGGCCTGCAGCAGTACCTGTTCCAGCAGTGCGTCGATACCAGCGCCGGTTTTTGCGGAGACTGGCACGAATGGCGAATCACCACCGTATTCTTCCGGCACCACCTGTTCGGCCACCAGTTCCTGCGTCACGCGATCCACGTTGCCACCCGGTTTATCGATCTTATTGATCGCTACCACCAGCGGTACACCGGCAGCCTTGGCGTGCGAAATCGCTTCCTTGGTCTGTGGCATCACGCCGTCGTCGGCTGCGACCACCAGAATCACGATGTCGGTGGCCTTGGCACCACGGGCACGCATCGCGGTAAACGCTTCGTGACCCGGGGTATCGAGGAAGGTGATGATGCCGCGCGGGGTTTCCACGTGGTATGCGCCGATGTGCTGGGTAATACCACCAGCTTCACCCGAGGCCACTTTGGCGCGACGGATGTAGTCCAGCAGCGAGGTCTTACCGTGGTCAACGTGACCCATCACGGTGACGACTGGTGCACGTGGCACGGCCTCGAAGTGGGCGTGCTCGCCTTGATCCGCCAGCAGTGCTTCCGGATCGTCGATCTCGGCAGCAAAGGCTTTGTGGCCCATATCTTCCACCAGAATCATGGCGGTTTCCTGGTCCAGCACCTGGTTAATGGTGCACATCTGACCCAGCTTCATGAGCTGCTTGATCACTTCCGAGGCTTTTACGGACATCTTGTGCGCCAGTTCGGCCACGGTGATGGTTTCCGGAACGTACACGTCTTTGACGACGGCTTCGGTCGGTGCCTGGAAGTTGCTTTCGCGTTCTTCCGCATGAGCGTTGCGACGGCCACCGCCTTTGCCACCACGCCAGCCATCACGGCCCGTGCTGGCAGCGCCGGCACCGGCACCACGGCCTTTGCCGCCACCTGGCGCGCCACGCTTGCGCGCGTCGTCGTTCCAGGTCGAAGCCACATTGGCCGACTTGATGGATTTCTTGTCGTTGCCGCCAGCTTTCTTATCAGCTGGCTTGTCACCCGGCTTGGCCGCAGCGGCTGGCGTGGTCGCCGGCTTGTGCAACGTACCTTCCGGTGCTTTCGGCTTGACTGGGGCAGGTGCAGGCTCAGGCGCTTTGATGGCGCGACGTGGCGCGTTCATCATGGCTTTGATCTGGGCCACTTCATCAGCCACAGCTTTACGGGCGCGTTCGGTCGCATCGGCTTTTTCAGCGGCTTCCTTGGCAGCCTGTTCGGCTTTCTTGCGGGCTTCTTCAGCAGCCGCTTTTTTCTTCTCCTGCTCGGCCGCATCGTTTACGACCGGGGCAGCAGCAGCTTGCGCAGCCGCTTTCTTGGCTTCCGCTTCAGCGTCTTTCTTGGCCTTGGCTTCAGCTTCGGCAGTGGCTTTCGCCTGCGCTGCTTTTTCCGATTCCAGCTTGGCCAGACGCTCCTGCTTCTCGCGCAGTTCCGCTTCCTGACGGGCGATCAGTTCCGCCTGTTTGCGTGCTTCTTCTTCGCGACGGGCCACTTCGGCGGCGTCGATCACCGGTGCGGCAGGCGCTGCCGGCGCGGTGGTTGCAGGTTCGTCGCGCTGCACGAAGGTACGCACTTTCTTGACGGCGACCTGAATCGTGCGGGCCTTGCCATTGGCATCGGCCTGCTTGATTTCGGTGGTCTCTTTGCGCGTCAGCGTGATTTTCTTCTTCTCCGTTTCACCGGAGGCGCCGTGGGTACGGCGCAGGTGTTCCAGCAGCTTATCCTTATCATCTTTCGACAATGGATCTGACGTCGAACTTTTTTCGACGCCGGCAGAACGCAGCTGCGTCAGCAGCAAATCTGCAGGCATCTTCAGTTCGGTGGCAAATTGGGCTACGTTGTTACTCGCCATTCAGTCCTCTTTTCTATGTGTCGCGGAGATGATAAAGATACTCAAATTAAGCCTTTGCAGATTCGACTAGACTCCATGCCTTGGCTTGCAGGCCTTTGGCACGATCGTCGTACTTCGAGTCAACCAACTTCATCTCATCGTCGGTCACATCTTCAAATTCATTCGTAATCAATGCGCGTGCGCGGTCGGACGACAGGGCCAGAATGGCACCGAATTCGTCGTAGGCCAGTGCCGCGAATGCTGCCACCGTCTTGATACCGGCCAGACCCAGCTTGCCGGCGGTGATGCGGTCCATACCTTCCAGACCGACCAGCGCTTCGTCCATGCCTTCCAGACCTTCTTCCGAAGCAATCGCTTCGGTGACCAGAGCGTCACGGGCGCGGGTACGCAGTTCGTTGACGGTTTCTTCGTCAAACGATTCGATTTCCAGCATTTCGGAGATCGGCACGTAAGCGATTTCTTCCAGGCTAGCAAAGCCTTCTTCTACCAGAATGTCGGCCACTTCCTGGTCAACATCGAGTTTTTCCATGAACAGCGCGCGAATCGCGGCGGTTTCCTGGGCTGCCTTGTCGGCCGATTCTTCGGCCGTCATGATGTTGATCTTCCAGCCCGTCAGATCGGAAGCCAGACGCACGTTCTGACCCGAACGGCCGATGGCGATGGCCAGATTTTCTTCGTCCACCACCACGTCCATGGCGTGCTTCTCTTCATCGACCATGATCGACGAGACATTGGCCGGAGCCAGTGCACCGATCACGAACTGGGCCGGATCTTCCGACCACAGTACGATGTCGACGCGCTCGCCACCGAGTTCACCGGTCACAGCCTGTACGCGCGAACCGCGCATACCGACGCAGGTACCGATAGGATCGATGCGTTTGTCAGCCGTGTAGACGGCGATCTTGGCACGTACGCCAGCGTCGCGTGCAGCCGATTTAATTTCCAGCATGCCTTGTTCGATTTCCGGCACTTCCAGCTCGAACAGCTTGGAAATGAATTCCGGCGCGGTACGCGACAGGATCACTTGCGGGCCACGCATATTGCGGTCGATACGCAGGATGTAAGCACGGACGCGGTCGCCGATACGCAGGTTTTCTTTCGGGATCATCTGATCGCGTGGCAGACGGGCTTCGATTTTGCCCGACTCGACGATCGCATCGCCGCGTTCCATACGCTTGATGGTGCCGGTAACCAGCGAATCACCGCGCTCGAGGAAGTCGACCAGAATCTGTTCGCGCTCGGCGTCACGCACGCGCTGCAGAACTACCTGTTTGGTGTCCTGTGCGAAGCGGCGGCCGAATTCCACCGATTCGATCGGCTCTTCGATGTGGTCGTCCACTTCGATATCAGGAATCTGTTCCTTGGCTTCGAAGTGCAGAATTTCCTGATCCGGCAGTTGCAGACCTGCCTCGTCAGGCACGACGTGCCAGCGGCGGAAGGATTCGAACTCACCCGACTCGCGGTCGATCGAAACGCGGATGTCCACTTCACCCTCATAGCGTTTCTTCGTGGCTTGCGCCAACGCGAATTCCAGCGCGCCGAAAACCACATCTTTATCGACGTTCTTCTCACGCGCCAGCGCGTCTACCAATAACAAAACTTCGCGACTCATGCTTTGCGTCCCTTAAAAACCACCTGCGGCACCAGGCGTGCCTTATCCATATCGGCGAGCGTAAACTCCAACAGCGCCGGACCTTCATTACTCTCAAATTCCAACGACAAATTCTCGCCCTGAGGTTCCTGCAGGATCCCCTGGAACGATTTCCGGTTGTTCGTACCCGGCATGGCTACACGCAGTTTGATGATAGCTTCGCTACCGGCAAAACGCGTAAAATCAGCCAGCTTGCGCAGCGGGCGATCGAGCCCCGGCGACGAAATTTCGAGACGCTCGTAATTCACGTTCTCGACCGTCAGCACGTGCGACAACTGGTGACTCACCGTCGCGCAATCCTCGACGGTAATCGGACCTTTTTCTTCAGCGTCGGCAGCGCTGAAATCGATAAAGACGCGCAAAATCCCGCGCTCGCCTCGCTCGACATCAACCAGCTCATAGCCCAGACCAGCAACGGTCTTTTCAATTAATTCCGGCAGCTGCAAGAAATTCTCCAGATTAAAGTCTATTTCCAACTTACTAAAAATAGACCATTCAAAACGGTTCACCAAAAAAAAAATGGGCATCTGCCCATCTTCTTGTACTACTTAGCCAGATGAAAGCGCTGTTACAGGATGCACTGCAACGAACTTTTATTAGGCTGCTTATTATAACCTGATCCGCACTGCACCGCAATAACGGTGTCCGTGCAAAATCAGGCTAAATGAGCGTTACAAGCGACATCTAGCCGTGCCGGAGCGGGTTTTTCACCCTTTCCGGCCAGCTCGGGATCAGCCTTTGCGACGACGCGGCATGCCATGGCCGCTGGCGCCGCCACGCGACTCCTGACCACGACGCGGTGCACCGGCACTGGCAAAACCGAAGGTGGTTTGCAGCGGATCGGGCTGACGCGGGCCTTTATTACCGCCTTTACCGCCTTTGCCGCCATTACCACCACCCTGACCCTGACCACGGCCTTGACCTTGCGCACGCGGACCCGGTGCTTCGCCCAGCGGACGGCCACCGGCGTAGGCGCCGATACCTTGCGGACGGCCACCGGGACGGCCCGAACTCTGGCCACCACGGCCATTGCCGTTACCGCCACGACCACCACCGTTACCATTGCCGCCACGACCGCCGGAGCGGGCTGGCTTGGCAAATGGCAGCGCATTGGCGTTGCTCAGATCGGCGCGGTTGAAATTAGGCTCGTCTTCGTCGTCGTAATCATCGTCCAGATCGTCGCGCTCGGCACCACGGCCGCGCTGCGGACGTTTTTCCGGCCCTTTGTTCTGGGCTGGCTTGGCCTGTTGCGGGCCTTTGCCGCCGCGCTGGCCGGCCGGCGCAGCCGCACCGTCCTCTGCTTTTTTCTCGACACCGTAGGCCGACATCATGGCGCGCACGGCATTTTCTTCCAGCTCTTCCCAGCGGCCACGTTTCAGGCTGCTCGGCAGGGTCATGGCGCCGTAGCGGGTACGGATCAGGCGCGACACGGTCAGGCCGATGGCCTCGAACATACGGCGCACTTCGCGGTTACGGCCTTCGCCGATGATCACGCGGTACCATTTGTTGATGCCTTCACCGCCACCGTCAGCGATCTTGGAGAACTGCGCCAGACCGTCTTCCAGTTCCACGCCGGCCAGCAGTTTCTGGCGCATACCTTCTTCCAGCACGCCCAGCGTACGCACGGCGTATTCACGGTCGATCGAATAGCGCGGGTGCATCAGGCGGTTAGCCAGATCACCGGAAGTCGTAAACAGCAGCAGACCTTCGGTATTAAAGTCCAGACGGCCTACGGCCAGCCATTTACCCGCCTTCATGCTCGGCAGGCGGTCGAACACGGATGGACGGCCTTCCGGATCGTCCATCGAGACGATTTCACCGGCTGGCTTATGATAGATCAGCACACGTGGCGGCTTCTTGCTGACGCGGCGCTGGATCAGCTTGCCGTTCAGACGCACCGCGTCGGTCGGCAGGATGCGCTGGCCAATGTGGGCCGGCTCGCCATTCACGGACACGCGGCCCGCTACGATCAGTTCTTCCATGTCGCGGCGCGAACCCAGACCCGCTTCGGCCAGCACTTTGTGCAGCTTGGGCGCATCATCGTCCGCCGTCAGATCGCGACGCACGGTTTTCTGCTGCTGACGGCCCTTGACCGGCTCATCGCTATCGAAGGCATCCGACGTTACGTAGGAGAAGGCTGCGTCGGCGTCATTCGCCTTGGCACCACCCTGCTGGCCGCCTTGCTGACCACGCTGCTTGCCGTGCTTGCCTTTGCGGCCGTTACGATTGTTATTGCGCTCATTGCGTTCACCGCGCTCACCACGTTCATGGCGTGGCTTGCCGCCTTCCTTGGCTGGCGTAGCAGCCGGCGCTTCCACAGCCACGGCAGCTACTTCCGCGACAGCTTCGCCACCGGCGGCCTGTACTTTTTCTGCCTGCGCCTGTGCCTGCTGTGCCTGACGCACAGCGCGCTGCTCGCGCATCTGGCGCGGGCCGCGCGGTGCGCGCGGGCCACGGCCTGCCGGTGCCGCATCGGCCGGGGCGCCAGCGGCACTGGCCGGCGCGTCGCCAGCAGCAGTAGCAGCGGCAGCAGCGACTGGCGCCGCAGCTTTGGCAGCTGGTTTGCGTGCGCGCGGCGCCTTGGCCGGTGCAACTTCACCACCCTCGACGGCGGCTGGCGCAGCTTTGGCGCGGGTTTTCTTCACCGGAGCAGCCGCTTCGGACGCCACTGCGGCACCAGCACTGGCTACTACTGCACCATCGGCTGCAGCCTCGGCCTTGGCCTTGGCAGTGCGGCGCGGCTTGGCAGCAGGCGCTGCACCATCCGCTGCAGCGGCTGCAGCATCGGCTTCGATCTGCGCCTTGGTGCGGCGCTTAGGCTTGGCGGCGGCGGCTGCCGGCGCGACGTCTTGGACTGTCTCTGGGGAATTAGGTTTGTTCATTGTTCGTTTCTGGGTTGTGCTCAGCGTCAACCGTTACATCGGCAGCGACGGCGCTCTGCGCCGCTTTATCAAAGTTATCCTGCAGGGCCGCTTCCAGCGCTTCCAGATCCGGACCATTACCCTGCTGTTCGCTAATTTGCTGCAAAGGTGGCAGCTGGGACAGCGAATTAAGCCCCAGATCATCAAGAAACTGCTTGGTAGTGCCTAGCAAAGCTGGCCGCCCCACCACGTCACGGTAACCCACTACATCCACCCAGCCACGATCTTCCAGCATCTTGATGGTCTGCGAATTGACGGCCACACCGCGAATTTCCTCGATGTCGCCGCGCGTTACCGGCTGGCGGTAAGCAATAATTGCCAGCGTTTCCAGCGTTGCCCGCGTGTATTTAGGCGGTTTTTCCGGATTCAAACGATCCAGATACAAACGCATTTCCGGACGGCTCTGGAAGCGCCATCCCGTAGCCAGACTGACGACCTCGATACCACGGCCGTTCCAGTCCTGCCTTAATTCTTCCAGCATGTCCTTGATGGTATCTGCCCCGATACCGGGACCACGTGGCCGCCCCTGATCATCGAGTTCGACATACAGTTTTTTCAAACTGTGGATCGACAAGGGCTCCTGGGCGCATAGCAAAGCTGTTTCGAGGACTCGTTTAGCCTCAGCTGTATCCATAGCTATCTTGTGGTTGCATTTTCATGCAAGAAAGAAATCAATCACATTCAGTGAGGCGGGGCAGCGCAACGCTGCCGGCTGGAATACTCGCTGAAGCTGTTTTTTCCGACACCCGCGTCTAGCGCCGGGTGGGACAGAGGGACATGCCAGGGAATACCAACTGCAGTATTTCTGACAGATTCTTGAATTGTACCTGATAAAACGCCACTACGCGCATGTCGCGCCAGCGAAATATCGGTCTAGGGGCGTTGCTCGCGCGTCAGGCAGCAGCCAGTTTTTCCGCCAGAATTGCCGAAACACCAACAAATGCCGGATATTCGGCCGTAATCACCCAGGTCGGCACCTGCGCCAGATAATTGCTGAAACGGCCTTTGGCTTCGAAGCGGGCACGGAAACCGGAGCGGTCGAAACGCGCACCCAGCTTAGGCACAATGCCGCCACCGATATAGATACCGCCCTGCGCACCCAGCGTAATGGCCAGATTGCCGGCGATGGTCCCCAGCATGCAGCAGAACGCTTCGATGGTTTCATCGCACAGCGTGCATTCACCGGCCAGTGCGCGGCGCGAAATTTCCGCTGCCGCCAGCGGCTCGGCCGGCATATCCGTATGGTGCGCCAGTGCGCGGTAAATCAGTTCGATGCCCACGCCGGAAATCAGACGCTCGGCGGAAACGTGCTCGAATTCCTTCCATGCGTATTGCAGGATGGACACTTCCAGCGCATTGGCCGGGGCGAAAGTCACATGACCGCCTTCGCTCAGCAGCGCGGTCCAGCCATCCTTGCCAGGAATCAGGCCGGACACACCGAGCCCCGTACCGGCCCCCACCAGACCCAGCGGCGCACCGTCGATGGCCACACCGCCACCGACCTGATGCTTCTGCTCGGACGACAGTTGCGGCAGCGAACGAGCCAGTGCCGTGAAATCGTTGACCACCACCAGCGTCTCGAAATTCACTTCGCGGCGCAGCGCCTCGATGGAGAATTCCCAGTGGTGGTTGGTCATCCGCACCATATCCCCCGTGACCGGATTGGCAATGGCGATGGCGCCGTGACGGATACCGGCCACACCGGTTGCCGCCACGGCAGGCATGGCCAGATACGCGACCAGGGCGGCGGCCAGGGTCGGGTAGGCGGCACACGCCAGCACTTCGATCGCTTCTATCTTGCCCGCAGCAGTTTCCAGCGCAAAGCGTGCATTGGTACCACCGATGTCCGCCAGCAGACGCGGGCCACTGGCAGTCGCAGTGGTCTGGATGGGAGGCGTTTGTAGGGACTGAGCTGTCATGATAGATCGAAATGAGTTGATCCCTAAGCTTAAGGTATTTTGCTAGTAACACGCAAGAATTCTTTGTAGTTTTAGTACACATAACTACATCGCGCCACATAAAACCACGATCTGGGATATTTTTTACGTAGTATGACTACTACTTTTGCGCGAGCCAAAAATTCGGGCAAGCGCTGGCGAGGGACAAAAAAATACCCGCGCCAGAAGCGCGGGTATTCAAGGGCAAACGGTAAGACCGGGCTTAATGCGCGGCGGCTTCGGCCTGTGAGGCGTTGCTGCCGAATTCGGCTTTCCATGCATCCAGCCCACCTTGCAAGGGACGGGCACGATGGAAGCCGTGGCTGACCAGATGTTTGGCCACCTGCGCAGCCGTCACATCGTTTGGGCAACTGCAGTACACGATGATAGGGTGGCTCTTATCCAGTGCGGCCAGTTCGGGGATAGGGTCACCGCCGCTATACGCCACGGCGCCGGGTACGGCAGGTTCCAGCAGTTGCGCCGTCACGCTGCGCGCATCTACCAGCACGGGCTGATGGCCTTGCGCCAGCAGGCGCTTGAGTTCGGACACGGTCAGTCGTTCGATGTCGACGGCCTGACGGAAGCGGCGCCGCTCGATGTATTTGTAGATGATGAACAGCACCAGCAGGCCGCCCAGCACCATCAGTGCGGTCGAACCCATGGTGTTAAGGATATCCAGCACCTGATCGATCTGGGTGTGGAAGACGGCGCCCAGCGCTATCCCGCTACCACTCCACAGCAGGGCACCGGCCACGCTAAAGCCAAGGAAAGTGGCGTTGGAGGTGCCCAGTGCGCCTGCCAGCGGCGGCGCAATCGTGTTGAAACCGGGGATGAACTTGGCCACCACCAGTGCTTTCGGGCCCCAGCGGTTGAAATTATCTTCCGTCTGGCTCACGCAGTAATCTGGCGAGAGGGAAATCTGGCACAGCAGGCGCAGAATGCGCTTGCCGAAATAGCGCCCCGCGCGGAACCAGAAATAATCGCTGATCAGACAGGCCAGCAGACTGACGGCCAGCGCAGCCGGCCAGCTGATACCACCGTCCACGGCAAAAGCACCGGCAACGATCAGGATGGGAAAAGCGGGGATGGGCAGGCCGATCTGCTCGACGAGTACCACGCCGAACACTATCAGCACGCCGTATTCCTGCAATAGAAGTATGAGATTGGCCATGCGGCTATCTTATCTCAATTTTCCCCGCGCCGTTGCGCGCCGCCGTGGCCGGGAATGGCGGCCAGCAGCGCACGCGTGTAGGGGTGCTGCGGCTGCTGGTAAAGCTGCTGCGCGGGCGCTAGCTCCACCACCCTGCCCTGCTGCATCACCATCACCTGATCGGACATATACTGCACCACCGCCAGATCATGCGAAATGAACAGATAGGACAGCCCCAGTTCCTGCTGCAGATCCTTCAGCAGATTCAGCACCTGCGCCTGCACCGACACGTCGAGTGCTGACACAGATTCATCACAGACCAGAATTTCCGGCTTCAAGGTCAGGCAGCGCGCAATCGCAATGCGCTGCCGCTGGCCGCCGGAGAACTCGTGCGGATAGCGCTGCAGGGCGCTGTGCGGCAAGCCTACTTTATCCAGCAGACTGGCGGCCATGGCTAGCCGTTCGGCGTCGCTGTGGCCGATGCGGTGAATGCGCAGTGGTTCCAGCAGGATCTGGGCGACCGTGAAACGGGGATTGAGCGAGGCATACGGATTCTGGAACACGATCTGGATGCGCCGCTTATACTGCTGAAATTCCTGCGCCGAGAGCGCCAGCAGGTCGCGTCCATCAAACTGTACGCTGCCGCTACTGGCTTGCAGCAAGCGCAGCAGCATCAGCCCTACTGTGGTCTTGCCGCTACCGGATTCGCCCACCACGCCCAGCGTCTGGCCGCGTGCCAGCGTGAACGAAACACCATCGACGGCGCGGAACTCGCGCCGGCGCCACCAGCCTTCACGCAACTGGTAGTGCTTACTTAGATTATTCACCACCAGCAGCGGCACGGCTTCCGGTGCGGTTTCCGGCACGGTATCCGGCGCGGCGAAGATTGGCGGCGCGACGGCGACCTGTGCCAGTACCGGCACCTGCGTTTGCGCCTGTACCGGCTGATCACCGATCACCGGCAGGCGCGCCGGGCGCTGGCCCAGCACGGGGCGGCAGCGCAGCAGAGCGCGAGTGTATTCATCTTGCGGTTGCTGCAGCACTGCCAATGCCGCCCCCGTCTCGCGCACATGGCCGTGACGCATCACCACCACGGTATCGGCAATCTGCCCCACCAGCCCCAGATCGTGGGTGATGAACAGCACCGCCATTTCGCGCCGTTGCTGCAGACGCGCCAGCAATTCGATGATCTGCTGCTGTATCGTCACATCCAGCGCGGTGGTCGGCTCGTCAGCAATCAGCAGGCGCGGCTCGCAAGCGATGGCCATGGCGATCATCACGCGCTGTTGCTGGCCGCCCGACATCTGGCCCGGATAGCTATCGATCTTGTGCGCGGCATCGGCTATGCCCACTTCTTCCAGCAGTTCCAGCGTGCGCTGACGCGCCTGTGCACGACTCATGCCCAGATGCAGGCGCAGCACTTCACCAATCTGGGTGCCGACCGTGAGTACGGGATTGAGCGAGGACATGGGGTCCTGAAAAATCATTGCGATCTCGCGCCCGCATAGCGCGCGGCGCGCACTGCGATCCAGCGCCAGCAATTCGCGGCCGTCGTAGCGTATGCTGCTGGCGGCATCGACTGCGCTGCTATCCGGCGCCAGCAGCCCCATCACCGCGAGCGCACTGACAGATTTGCCGCTACCCGATTCCCCTACCAGCGCCACCGTGCTGCGCGCGGGCACGCTGAACGACACACCGTGCAGCACTTCAGTCATGCGCTGGCCATCCGTGCGGAAGCTCACGCGCAGATCGCGGATCGCCAGTAACGGCGCTACAGTGGGCGCGCTCAAAATTTCACCTTGGGGTCGAGTGCATCGCGCAGCGCGTCGGTCAGCAGCGAGAACGCTGTCACCAGCACCGCCATGGCCAGCGCGGCCGCCGTCAGCTGCCACCAGCGGCCAAGTATGAGTTCATTCTGTGCTTCATTCAGCATGCTGCCCCACGACACCACGCCGACCGGCACGCCGAAGCCGAGGAAGCTCAGCACCACTTCCGCCTTGATGAAGCCCACCACCAGTATCGAAAGCTGCACCAGCGCCACGTGGCTGACATTCGGGAAGATGTGCACAAATATGCGGCGCCAGTGACTGGCACCGATGGCGTCGGCCGCCAGCACATATTCGCGGCTCTTGTGCTTGAGGTATTCGGCACGGATCAGGCGATACGGGCCGGTCCAGCCGGTCAGCCCCAGTATCAGCACGATGGTCAGCACGCCCTTCTGCTGCAGCACGGCGGCCACGGCCAGTATCATCAGCACGGAAGGGATGGCAGTGAAGATGTTGTACAGGCCATTCAGCAGCGCGTCCACCACGCCGCCCCAGTAGCCGGCCAGCGCGCCCAGCAGAGTGCCCAGCGCCACCGCCAGCAAGGCCGCCACCAGCCCTACCACCACCGAAGTTTCGCCGCCCTTGATGGTCTTCTTCAGCACGTCGTGCCCCCATTTGTCGGCGCCAAATGGCAACGTGGCCAAGCGTGCCGCACCTGTCGCACCTGCCTCGCCGCCAGCGCCAGCGCCAGCGCCGGCGGCAGCGCGCAAGCGGGCTAGGTCGTCCGCCAGCGGATCGTCCACGCCATACATGGGCAGCTCTGCGCCGCCGTGCTGGCCACCGCGCGCAGCCCGCAACGCACGCAGATCTTCCGCCAGCGGATCGAACGGGTTATCACGGGGCGCAGCGCCAGCCGCCACCGCTGCAGCACCCGCATTAACAGAGGCCGGAACCGAGGTCGAGACCGAAGCGGAAGCGGAAGCCGAAGCAGATGTCGCGGCACCGCTGGCCCAGACGGGCGGCGCATAGCTGACCGCCACTTCCTGCTCCCAGTCCGCCACAATCAGGCCGCAGGCCGACAGCAGCAGGGTCAGTAGAAACGCCAGCACCACGGCCAGCGCGCCCATGGCCCAGCGGTCGGCCCGCAAGCGGCGCCATGCCAGCTGCCACAGGCCGGCAGCATGCGCGTGGGTCGTCATCATGACAGCCGCACCCGTGGGTCGAGCGCCTGATACAGCAGATCCGTCAGCAGATTCACCAGCATGGTGGCCAGCGCCACATACACGGTAATGGCTTTGATGACGGGAAAATCACTGCGCTCCACAGCCAGTATCACTTCGCGCCCGATGCCGGGGATGCCGAAGAAACGCTCGAGCAGGAAGGCACCGATCAGCAGCGCTGGCAGGCTGGCCATCACATGGGTGAGGATGGGGATGGCGGCATTGCGCAGCACATGCAGCCACATCACGCGGCCTTCGCCCAGCCCCTTGGCACGGGCGGTACGCACATAGTCCTGCCCCACTTCGTCCAGCACGAAGCTGCGGTACAGCCGCAAGGTGGGCGCGATCGAAACGGCCAGCCCGATCAGAATCGGCAGGCTGGCATAGCGCAGCAGATTCTCGCCCATGTGCTCGCCCCAGCCCTGCACGGGGAACAGCCCCAGTTTATAGGCCAGCTGGTACTGGAACACGATGATGTAGACCAGTATGCTGACCGACATGCCGACCGTGCAGGCCACCATCACCAGCCGGTCCGTCAGCGAGCCGCGCACGAAGGCGATGGCCAGCGCCAGCGCAATGCCGAGCGCCGTTTCCAGCAGCGTCAGCGGCACCAGCACCGTCAGCGAAGGCCCCAGCCGCGTGCCGATGATCTGCCCTACCGGCTCGCCCGTGGCCCAGCTCAGGCCGAAGTCCAGCGTGGCAATCTGGCGCAGGAAGATCCCCAGCTGCACCCAGTAAGGCTGGTCCACCCCCAGCTGGCGACGGATGTTGGCGATGCTCTCGGCATTCGCCATCTTGCCAGCCAGCAGATAGGCGGGATCGCCGCCCACCCAGTTAAACAGGATGAATAGCAGCACCACCACGCCCAGCATGGTCGGCAGCATCTGCGCCAGACGCCTGACTATATAGGCCAGCATCGTGCCACCATTATTTCGCCACTTTCATTGCACCATCCTTGCGTTCGATATCCAGATACTTCCATTCCTGATGCAGGATGGGATGCCGTTTATACCCCAGCACGGCCGGTTGCGCCAGCATGCTGCGGTAGCGCGTGTAGGCCGGCATGGCGGCGGCCTGCACTTCCAGCTGGCGCGCCATCTGGCGCGCCATCTGGCGGTACAGGGCATCGCGCTGGGGCCCCGGCGGCAGCGCGCGGCTGGCCTCGAACCAGCGGTCGTACTGCGCATCCTGATAACAGCCACTATTATTCTGATGAATATTCTTGCCATAGAACAGCTGCATGAAATTGTCGCCGTCCGGATAATCGGCCATCCACTGGTAGGTGCGGGTCTGCAACTGACATAGCTGTTCGGCTTGCTGGATATCGCTGAAGATCATGCGCTGGCTCTCCATCCGTATGCCTAGCCGCGTATAGGTCTTGCGCCACAGCTCGGCCATCTGCAGGCCAGCCGCTTCGCTGCGCGAGGTATAGCGGATCACCAGTGGCTTGCCATCGGGCAGCGTGCGCCAGCCATCGGCGCCCTTGCGGTAGCCATAGCGATCCAGCAGGCGGTTGGCCAGCACGGGATCGTACTGCAGCAGGCTACGGTAGGCCGGATCATGCCCCGCCACGCCGGGCGGCACCGGCATCGCCAGCCGCTCCGCTTCGCCATTCAGCAGCAATCGGATTTCTTCGTCCACATCATGCGCCATGGCGATGGCGCGGCGCAGGGCGATCTTTTCCTTGCTCAGCCCGCCCAGCACGGGGTCCTGCATATTCCAGTAGTAATAGGTCAGCACAGGATCGACGATGCGCTGCAACTGTATGCCCTGCGCGGCTAGCTCGGGGCGCAGCTTGCCGTCGCGGATAGCACGGGGCGCCAGCGGCCCGTCCAGCCAGAACAGATCGGCCGCCCCGCTAGTGAAGGATAGCCAGCGCGACTGGTCTTCCAGTTGCACGCTGATCTCGATGCGCCGGATCTGGGGTATCTGCTTGCCCTGCATCTGGCCTACGATGCGGGCATCGGCCGCGCTGCCATCGGCGCTGGCGGCAAAATCCCACCGTTCGGCACGGAAGCCGGGGTTGGCATCGAGCACGATGCGGCTGCCGCGCACCCACTTGCCCAGCTGATAGGCGCCCGTACCCACCGGATGGCTGGCCACTTCGCCCTTGGCATCGCCATAGCGCTGCACCACTTCGCGCGCCACGGCGGCCAGCGGTTCATAGGCGAGGATCATGCCCAGACTGGGATCGGGACGGGTCAGGTGCAAGCGCAGGGTGTAGCGGTCCAGCTGCTCGAAGCCCGCCACGGGGGCATCGTAGTCCATGCGGCCGCGCTGCTTCGCTGCTGCGGCCAGCGCATCGAGACCGGCGATCCGCCCTTCCAGCAGCCAGCTATTGGGCGAAGCCAGTTGCGGATCGAACAGCCGCTTCCACGAATAGATATAGTCGGCCACGCCGAGTTCGCGCCGCTGGCCCCCAAACGCTGGATCGGGCGTGAAATAGATGCCCGGCTTAAGCCGGATCAGCACGCTCATGCCATCCGCCGCCACTTCCGGCAGGGCGGCTGCCGTCTGCGCCACCAGCCGCACGGGCCGAGCCAGATAGTCGTAGGTGTAGAGGGTTTCGAAAATGGCTTCGGTGATATGGCCCGTGTACAGGTCACGTCCCTGCGCCGGATCCAGACTGGCTTCGGCCGCCGGCAGAATATAGCGCAGGGTTTTCACCGGCGCGGCCGGCGCAGCAGCGCCAGACCGGCAGCAGGCCAGCCACAGCACAGCAAACCCCGCCAGCATACGGGCACCCAGCATAGCTCTCCTCGGACGCAATCAATAGTTGCTGGAACGATACCTTAGATTGCGGCTGCCAGACATCATCTGTTTGTAGCGTGCGTCTCAGCACCCTCCAGACAGCGCATCAAATGGACGACACGGCTATTTCTTACGGGAATTTTAACTGTCGCGTAAAAGTCACATATACATTAACTTTACATTTGTATCATAAATTTTGCAGCGCACCAAAGTGGCGCAGCTTTTGCGCCAGCCACCATATTTTCCCTGCCGATTTGACTTTTGCTCAATCTTTCACGAGGCAACTAGTGGTCACGCACCAAATTAGAGCGATTTTTCACCATTTTTGTGCACATTCTTGCCGTATGCTCAATGATGTTTTCTTGATACTTCTATGCAAGTAGTTGCATTGACAGCACTAGAGGCGGCTGTTCAGATGGGTCATGGTCGAAAGCAGCAGGCTGTCTTTCGCCGCCCGGTGCCTAGCCACCGACATAAAAAAACACATTCACACCCGTTTTAAATTGGGAGCAAAAAATATGATGGTTGAAACTGTATTGTCCCGCTCAGTACGCCTGATTTGCGCCAGTGGTCTGGCCTTCGGCATGCACGCAGCGGTCGCACAGACCAGCGCCGACGCACCTGTGCAACGCGTCGAAATCACCGGTTCGAGCATCAAGCGCATCAGCGCTGAAGGTGCACTGCCAGTGCAGACCCTGTCGAAACTGCAGATCGAACAGAGCGGCGCCACCACCGTGGCCGACCTGGTCGCTTCGCTGCCATCGATGCAGGGCTTCACCACCTCGTCGATGTCGGTCAACGGCGGCGGCGGCGGTCTGCAGACGGCTTCCATCCACGCTATCGGCGAAGGCTACACCCTGGTACTGCTGAACGGCCGCCGTCTGGCGCCAGCCACGTCCGGCTCCACCGTCAATCTGGCCAGCATTCCGCTGGCCGCTGTGGAGCGCGTCGAGATTCTGACCGACGGCGCCAACACCCTGTACGGTTCGGACGCGATTGCCGGCGTGGTCAACTTCATTCTGAAGAAAAACCAGACCGATACCATCATCGAAGGTACTTACAACACGCCACAGAAGAGCAGCTCGGGTTCGAGCAGCAACATCGCCATCTCCAAAGGCTGGGGCGATCTGGAAACCGACGGCTACAATATTCTGATCTCCGGCTCGCACGACGAAAGCAAGGCCATGTACGCCAGCGAGCGCGACTTCTCCAAGAGCGGCGTGATCCCGTTCTGGGACAATGGCAAACAGTACAATCTGTACCAGCTGAGCTCGAACTCGATTCCGGGCAATGCCACGGTCAAGTACAAGAATGCGGATGGCGTTGCCACCAGCAAATCGTTCGGCCCGGATTTCCTCGCCAGCGGCAAGTGCAACGGCCCTAACCTGTTCAACGTCGGCAACCGCTGCCTGTACGACTACGCCGCTACGGTGGAAAACGTACCCGGCCTGAAACGTAATTCCGGCTTCGCCTCGCTGAACCTGAAGATCAACAAGGACACCAACTTCTTCGCCGAAGCGCTGGCCTCGTCGTTCAGCAACACCGCCCAGTACGCACCACCGGCCCAGCCACTGGGTATTCCGGTCGGCAGCGCGCTGTACAAGAAATCCATCCTGCCTTACCTGTCGCGTCTGGGCATCGATCCTAACTCGGTCACCAGCGTGACCATGAACCTGCGTCTGGCCGATGCGGGTGGCCGTGCCGACGAATACAAAACCGAAGCACGCCATCTGGCCTTCGGCGTCGATGGTTCGTTCAAAGGCATCGACTACCGCGCAGCCTACACCCACTCGGAAAACACCCAGACCGATACGGCAGCAGGCGGCTACATGAGCCTGAACGCCTTCGACGCGCTGGTCGCTTCCGGCAAGTTCGATCCGTTCGCGGCACCGGGCAACTCGAAAGATGTGCTGGCACCTGCCGTGCTGCACAACCAGTTCAGCGAAACCAAGTCGAAGATCGACGTGTTCCAGGTCAGCGGTTCGACCGAACTGTTCAACATGCCGGCCGGCGTCGCCCAGCTGGCAGTAGGCGCCGACTACACCAAGCAGAAATACTCGGAAGCACCGGACGCCTACTCGCAAGGCCAGAACGTGCAGCAGCCTGACTTCACCGACGCCATCGTTGGTGGTGGTGCCGGTGCGCTGCCGATCGACGCCCACCGCACCAACTGGGGTACCTATGCCGAGTTGCTGCTGCCACTGGCCAAGCGCATGGACCTGACCATGTCGACCCGTTACGACGATTTCAGCGCCGTGACCAACGACAAGAACTTCGACACCGCCGGCAATCTGATTGCTGCGGGCAAACAGGGTGAATCGGCCAGCAAAGCCACCTACAAACTGGCGCTGCGCTGGAATCCGGTGGACTCGCTGCTGGTACGCGGCTCCTACGGCACCGGCTTCAAAGCGCCGACGCTGACCAACATCGTCAAGCCGCTGGTGAACGGCGGTTCGTCGCAGTTCCACGCCTGCCCGATTACGTCGACCAGCGATCCGCGCTACCCACTGTGCAACCCGGGTTCGTCGGAATACAACCTGCTGACGGGCGGTAATGCTGCCACCGGCGCGGGCGCACTGAAACCGGAAGAGTCGAAACAGTTCACGCTGGGCTTCCGTCTGGAGCCTATCCCTGCCCTGTCGATCGGCTTCGATCTGTGGGACGTGAAACTGACCAACCAGATCCAGACCCTGTCGGAAGACGTGGTGTTCAACAATCCTAAGGTCTACGATAGCCTGCTGCGCAGCTACTACGACCCGATCCAGAAACAGAACGTGCTGGCCGCTGCGCTGACCCCGTTCAATCTGGCCAGCTCGCACTATCAAGGTATCGACTGGGATCACACCTACAAGACTTCGACCGCTTTCGGTAAGCTGAACGTGCAATGGACCGGTACCTTCATGTCCAAAGCCGAGCAGGATACCCCGGGCACGGGTCTGGAGAAAAACATCGGTCGCTTCAACTCCTACGCCGAAGTCACCTTCCGCTGGGTTTCCAAGCTGACCGCATCGCTGAAAACCAGCGACAAGTTCACCCACGCTATCACGGCTAACTACCACTCCGGCTACACCGATCAGGTGTACACCGAAGATGACAGCGTTGTGAACGTGCTCAACGTGGATGGTACCCAGGGTGACACCGTGGCCTTCAAACGCCAGGTTTCCTCCTACACCACCATCGACTGGCAGACCAAAATGGCCTTCAGCAAGAAGTTCACGCTGACTGCCGGTGTCAAGAACCTGTTCGACATCGATCCGCCATTCACCATCCGCAACGCCGGTGGTGGTAACCAGTCCGGTTACGACGGTCGTTACGCTGATCCGCTGGGTCGTCAGATCTATCTGGTTGGTAACTACAAGTTCTAATGCCTGCTTGCTCCCGGCGACGTCCGGGAGCCTGCCTCGCCCGCCCGCGCAAGCCGGCGGGCTTTTTTTTTTTTTATCCATGCCGCCACGCCCGGCCACGCTAGATGTGGCGTAGAACTGACGCCGCGCTGTGCCGCTTTCGCCGTGCGGCCCCCACCCCGCCGCTCAAAAAGCAACAGCCACACCAAAGATTGGCTTCTTTTTACTAAAAAAACAATGTTATAAAAAGGCGATTTCGGTCTGCGCCAAATTAGTGCGTTTTCTGGCCTGTAAAGTCACCCTGCTTGTCTAATCTCAGCACGCGCCCATCAATTTATTTCAGAAATGTTTTCATATTGACAGCAATCTGCCGCCAGTGCTCTGATGAAAAAGAGAAGAACTCGCATTTCTTTTCCTCGCATTTTTTTCATCTTGCATGACTTTGAGACATTTAACTGGGAGACACATAATGATGGTAGAGACTGTAATGGCACGTTCCGTGCGCCTGATCTGCGCCGGTGGTCTGGTGCTGGGCATGCAGGCCGCGTGGGCGCAAACCAGCGCCGAGCCGGAAAACATTACCCGCGTAGAAATTACCGGTTCCTCGATTAAGCGGATTGCCAAAGAAGGCTCGCTGCCCGTGCAGACGCTGACCCGCGCCGACATCGAACAGAGCGGCGCCAACAACGTGGCCGATCTGGTAGCACAACTGCCGTCCATGCAGGGCTTTATCACTGCCTCGACCTCCGTCAACGGCGGCGGCGCCGGGGTGCAGACCGCCTCCATCCACGCCATCGGCACCCAGTACACGCTGGTGCTGCTGAACGGTCGCCGCATGGCGCCGTATGGCACGGGCAGCGCCGTCAATCTGGCCAGCATTCCCCTGTCGGCAGTGGACCGCGTGGAAATTCTGACGGACGGCGCCTCTACCCTGTACGGCTCGGACGCGATTGCCGGCGTGGTCAACTTCATCCTGAAGAAGAACAATCAGGATCTGGCCATCGAAGGCACCTTCGACGCGCCGCAAAAATCCGGTGGCCGCAGCAGCAACGTCTCCATCACCAAGGGCTGGGGCGATCTGGAAAACGACGGCTACAACCTGCTGCTGGCCTACAGCCACGACCAGCAGAAAGAACTCAACGCCAAGCAGCGCGACTTCGCCAAGTCGGGCGTGCACAAGTTCGAGCACAATGGCAAGCAGTACGCCACCTGGCAGACCAGTATCAACTCCACCCCCGCCAACGTGGAAGTGGTGACAGCCAACGACGACGTGGTACTGAATACCGACCTGCTCAACAAAGGTTCCTGCACCCAGCCCAACACCTTTGCGCGCAGCGGCGCCTGCCGCTTCGACTACGCCAGCACCGTGCAGTTGCTGCCGGAACTCAAGCGTGACAGCATTTTCGCCTCCGGCAAAATGAAGCTGGGCAGCGACACCACCCTGTTCAGCGAACTGGTACTGTCCAAGTTCACCAACACTGCGCGCTATGCCCCGGCCGCCCAGCCGCTGACGGTGTTCAGCACCGATCCGGTGACGGGCGTGAAGACCATCAACCAGAACTACATTGGCGCCTATAACAAATCCATCGTGCCGCTGCTGGCCGGCCAGAAGGTCAATCCGGCCGACGTCACCGATGCGCTGCTGTACTACCGCGGTGCCGATGCGGGCGGCCGTACCGACGAATACCGTACCGATGCCGCCCACTTCGTGCTGGGCGCCGATACCTCGTATGCGGGCTGGGATGTGGGCGTGGCCTACACCCACTCGCAGAACAAGCAGACCGACGAAGCGCTGGCCGGCTATATGAGCGGCGACAAGTTTGAAGAACTGGTACGCAGCGGCGCCTACAATCCTTTCGTTTCGAGCGAAGGTGCGGCGGCGATTCTGGCACCGGCCGTGCTGCACCAGCAGCTGGGCGCCACCAAATCCAAGATCGACGTAGCCAGCGCGCACGCCTCGCGCGAAGTGTTTGCGCTGCCGGGCGGTCCGGCTTCGCTGGGGATGGGTGCCGACTTCACCAAGCAGTCCTACACGGATAGCCCGTCGCGCATTGCGCAGGGCCCCGGCCCCGGCAATCCCGGCTGGACCGATGTGGAAATCGGCGGTGGCACGGGGGCGCAGGCGCTCGACGCCACCCGTAACAACTGGGGTGCGTTCGCCGAACTGCTGATGCCGATCGCCAGCAACTTCGAAGCCACCACGGCGGTGCGCTATGACAGCTACGACGCCGTCAACAAGCACAACAACAGCTACGATTCCAACGGCAAGCTGGCACCGTCCGGCAAAGTGGGCGAAGACGTGGCCAAAGCCACCTACAAGCTGTCGGCCCGCTATACGCCTAGCCAGCAACTGCTGCTGCGCGGTTCTTACGGTACCGGCTTCAAGGCACCGACCATGAACAACATCGCCGATCCGCTGAAAAACGCTGGTTCGTCGAATGCCTTCCCCTGCCCCGTCAAATCGCCTGATCCGCGTGCCGTCTACTGCCGTCCCGGCTCGTCCGAATACGGCCTGCTCGATGTGGGTAATCCGGCCACCGGCGCGGGTGCTCTGAAAGCGGAAGAATCCAAACAGGCCACGCTGGGCTTCCGTCTGGAGCCGAGCAGCATGCTGTCGTTCGGTCTGGACCTGTGGGATGTGAAACTGAAAAACCAGATCCGCACCTTCTCGCAGGATCAGTTGTACACCAATCCGGTACTGGCCAACCAGTACATCGCCGTGTACGCCGACCCTATCCAGAAGAGCAATGTGCTGGTGGCCATCCGCAAACCGCTGAATCTGGCCTCCTCGCACTTCCAGGGTCTGGACTGGGATACCACCCTGCGCGGCAATACGCCTATCGGTCGCGCCAGCGTCAACTGGACCGGTACCTATATGCTGAAAGCCGAACAGGAAACTCCGGGCGTGGGGGTGGAGAAGAGCATCGGCCGCTTCAACTCGTATGACGATGTGGTGTTCCGGGTGATTTCCAAAGTGGTGTTCACACTCAAATCGTCGGACAAGCTGAGCAACTCGCTGACCGTCAACTACCGCAGCGGCTACCACGACAAGCCGCTGACGGAAGATGATGCTGCCGTGCGCGTTGTGAATGCCGATGGCAGCATTGGCGGTGTGGTGGCGATGGAACGCGACGTGAAATCCTACACCACGCTGGACTACCAGCTGAAAGCCAACTACGTGAAGAACCTGACCCTGACGGCAGGTATCAAGAACCTGCTGAATCAGGATCCATCGTTCTCGATCCGCAATTCGGGTGGTGGTAATCAGGTGGGCTACGATGGCCGCTACTCCGACCCGCTGGGCCGTAGCTTCTATCTGACCGCTAACTACAAGTTCTAAGCGCAGTAAATTAAAAGGCCGCCACGCAGTCAGCTGCGTGGCGGCCTTTTTTTTGACGCTAGCGACGGATTAGTTAGCTTATTTAGCGGCAGCTTCGGCAGCCATGGTAGCCAGACGGCGCGCACGCACAGCGGCGGCCAGATCCTGCAGCACCTGCACGCTGCTATCCCAGTCGATGCAACCGTCGGTGACGGACTGGCCGTACACCAGTTCCTTGCCCGGCACCAGATCCTGACGGCCCGCCACCAGATGCGATTCCACCATCACGCCGATGATGCGCTGATCGCCACCGGCCACCTGACGGGCGATGTCGGCACACACGGGCACCTGATTTTCCGGCTTCTTCGAGCTATTGGCGTGCGATGCATCGATCATCAGACGCGCCGCCAGACCTTGCGCGGCGATGGCCTTGCAGGCTTCGTCCACACTGGCCGCATCGTAGTTCGGGGTTTTGCCGCCGCGCAGAATGATGTGGCAGTCTTCATTGCCGTTGGTCGATACGATGGCCGAGTGGCCGCCCTTGGTCACGGACAGGAAGTGGTGCGGCTGCGACGCTGCCTTGATGGCTTCCACGGCGATCTTGACGTTGCCGTCGGTGCCGTTCTTGAAGCCCACCGGGCACGACAGGCCGGACGCCAGTTCGCGGTGCACCTGCGATTCCGTGGTACGGGCGCCGATCGCGCCCCAGCTGATCAGGTCAGCGATGTACTGCGGGCTGATCACGTCCAGATATTCGGTACCGGCCGGCAGACCCAGTTCGTTGATGTCGCGCAGCAGTTCGCGCGCCATGCGCAGACCGTCGTTGATGCGGAAGCTGCTGTCCATGTACGGGTCGTTGATCATGCCCTTCCAGCCCACCGTGGTACGGGGTTTTTCGAAGTACACGCGCATGACGATTTCCAGATCGGCGCCCAGTTCCTGACGCAGCGGCGCCAGCCGGCGCGCATATTCCATCGCAGCTTTCGGGTCATGGATAGAGCATGGGCCGATCACCACCATCAGACGGTCATCCTGACCGTGCAGGATGCGGTGCAGCGCAACGCGGGCGCTGGCCGCCGTGTGTTCCGCCGCTTCCGAGCACGCAAACTCGCGAATCAGGTGGGACGGTGGCGTCAGTTCCTTCATTTCGCGGATTCGTAAATCATCGGTACGTGGCATGCTGTTCTCCAAAATATTCAAAAAGATTTAAAAGGTAATTTCAAAGCCGGTTACAAAATGTCAGGGTAAAAAAAAACCGCCTCGGAGGCGGTTTTTTCGGAATTTGCTGGAACTCGTTTTTGCTTCTACGTGCACCGGCCGCTACTCCACCGCCTCTGGGTTGGAATTGCTAAAGTAAAAATAGCCGGTAAAGAAAAAGCGGGTCATGTACAAGCTTCCGTTTCAAGTTCGATGCCTTGCGCGACATCAGGTGCAACGACTATAAACCCATAGCGCGACACTTGGCAAGCGCTTTTTTTCTACACGGCAGGGGCCTTCGACAGAATTTTCATCGGTTCCACTGCCGCAAAGCAACTTTTACACGGTGCCACCCACCGTCACGCCATCCAGCCGCAGCGTCGGCTGGCCCACGCCCACGGGTACGCTCTGGCCTTCCTTGCCGCACACGCCCACGCCCGGATCGAGGCGCATATCGTTGCCTATCATGGACACGCGGTTCAGCACTTCCGGCCCGTTGCCGATCAGGGTAGCGCCCTTCACGGGATAGGTGATCTTGCCGTTTTCGATCATATAGGCTTCGCTGGCCGAAAACACGAATTTGCCGTTGGTGATATCCACCTGACCGCCGCCGAAATTGACCGCGTACAGGCCGTTCTTGACCGAGGCCAGAATTTCGCCGGGGTCTTTGTCACCACCCAGCATATAGGTGTTGGTCATACGCGGCATCGGCAGGTGGGCGAACGATTCGCGTCGCGCATTGCCCGTTACCGGCATCTTCATCAGACGCGCATTCATGGTGTCCTGAATATAGCCTTTCAGGATACCGTCTTCGATCAGCGTGGTGCACTGGGTCGGATTGCCTTCGTCGTCGATGTTGAGTGAACCGCGGCGGTCCGGCAGCGTGCCGTCATCTACCACGGTGACGCCCTTAGCCGCCACGCGTTCGCCGATACGGCCGGAGAAGGTGGACGAACCTTTGCGGTTGAAATCGCCTTCGAGACCGTGGCCGATGGCTTCGTGCAGCAGGATGCCGGGCCAGCCCGGTCCCAGTACCACCGTCATCGGGCCGGCCGGCGCGGGACGTGCATCGAGATTGACCAGCGCCGAACTGACGGCGTCCTGTGCGTACTGCTCCAGCAGCGCGTCGGTGAAATAGCCGTAATCGTAACGTCCGCCGCCACCGGAAGAACCCACTTCACGCCGGCCATTCTGCTCGGCGATGACGGTCAGCGAAACCCGTACCAGCGGGCGGATATCGGCTGCCAGCACACCATCGCTGCGCACCACCAGCACCACATCGTATTCGGCGGCCAGACTGGCCATGACCTGCACGATGCGCGGGTCTTTGCCGCGCGCCATCTGTTCCAGCCGCTCCAGCAGTTTGACCTTGGCGGTGGCATCGAGCGACGCCAGCGGATCGTTGGGCAGATACAGCGAACGGCCGCCGGTCGGCGTCATGGCGCTGGCGACTTTGACTTTGCCGGCACCGGCACGCGCAATGGTGCGGGTGGCACTGGCAGCGGACAGCAGGGCCGCTTCGGAAATATCGTCGGAATAGGCAAACGCGGTGCGGTCGCCCGACACGGCACGCACACCCACGCCCTGATCGATCGAGAAGCTGCCCGTCTTGACGATGCCCTCTTCCAGACTCCAGCCTTCGTTCTTGGTGAACTGGAAGTACAGGTCGGCGTAATCGACCTTGTGGGTAAACATCGAGCCCAGCGTCTTGAGCAGCTTGGCTTCGTCCAGCCCGAACGGCGTCAGCAGGATATCGCGCGCAACGGCAAGGGTGGACAGATTCGGTTCAAATGGCTTCATGGTAGGTTCTATCAAAAATGTGCTGCGATTGTAGCCCAGTGTAGCCGGTTTCACATGGTGCGGTGCTTCAGCGCCGGCAGGCTGGCGCGCACGCCGTCCATATAGCCGGTATCGATCTGGCCCTGCACCACGCCCTCGCCTTCGGCCTGCACGGCTTTGACCGCGCCCCACGGGTCGATCAGCATGCTGTGGCCCCAGGTGCGGCGCCCGTTCGGATGCTGGCCGCCCTGCGCTGCCGCCAGCACATAGCACTGGTTCTCTATGGCGCGCGCACGCAGCAGAATTTCCCAGTGCGCCTGCCCCGTCGTGTAGGTGAACGCCGCGGGCACTACGATCAAGGCCAGCGGGCCCATGGCGCGGTACAGTTCGGGGAAGCGCAGGTCGTAGCAGACCGACATGCCGACTTTTCCGAACGGCGCCTCGAACACGCCGGGTGCCGTGCCGGGCACGATGGTGCGCGATTCGTCATAGCTTTCGCCGCCCTTGCTGAAGCCGAACAGGTGGATCTTGTCGTAGCGGCTGACCTGCTCGCCCTGCGGGTTGTACACCAGCGTAGTGTTGATGACTTTGGCGGCGTCGTGCGAGGCCAGCGGCAGCGTGCCGCCGATCAGCCAGATGCCCAGTTCGCGCGCGAGGCTGGACATGAAGTCCTGGATCGGTCCCTGTCCCAGCGGTTCGGCCACGGCCACCTTGTCGCTATCGCTATGGCCCATGATGGCCCAGTATTCAGGCAGTAGCACCAACTGTGCACCGCCCGCTGCCGCTTGCGTGACGAGGCGGCGCGCGCTGGCGATATTGTCCGCCACGTTGGGCGAGGAAATCATCTGGATGGCAGCTACGGTATGGCTCATGTCTACACTCTCGCTAGTTGTACGGCCGGCCGTTTCACGGTGCGCCTTTGGGCGGCGCGGGCACTTCCGTCTTGGCCGTTTCGATCTTGGTGACTACGGGCGCTTTCCACGGCCCCGTCACCTGCATATGATAAGTCAGCGCCTTCATCACGGGCGCACTAAGGAATAGCTGGGCCAGGAAGCTGCCCAGCCCGATCACGGGATTGACCGCCAGCGCATACACGAGCGGCGCCGTGCCCAGATTCACTTCGGGAATCACCACCACGTGCAGATTGGTGGTTTCATTGGCCAGGTCGGCGCTGCCATCCATCAGCACGGTGGCCGCCACGCCATGCATTTTCAGGTTATCGGTGCGCACGATGCCGTGGTTGATGCCGGCGCTGGCGGTGATGCCGTCGAACGCCAGCCCTTCCGAGAACACGTCGTGGAAATCCAGCTTGAGCAGACGGGGCAAGGCCTGCAGACTGAGTACGCCCAGTAGCTTGGCGGCACCGGGATCCTGCTTGAGGAACTGGCCTTTTTCCACATTCAGCTTGATCTGCCCCGCCAGCGTGGGCCAGTCTAGCGAGTACGGCAAGCCTTTCCACGCGATGTCACCGGACAGATTGCCCTTGCCGCCCTTGAGCGTGCCGGCAAAGCCGAAGCGGTCCAGTAGCTTGCCCGCATTGCTGATGGCCAGATCGAAGTTCAGGCTGGAGTCATGCACGCCATCCTTGCTGACCCACTTGCCGCTGCCTTTGAATTCGCCATCGGGATTGGACAGCAGCAGCTTGCTGACGCGCCATTCGCGCTGCGCCGCCAGCTGGGCATTATTGGCCTGCAGTTCCAGCCGGCCCAGTGCCTTGTTGAACAGTTCGAAACGCTCTACCACGATGTCCAGCGCCGGTATGGTGGTATTGGCAACCTGACTGTCGAGCAGTTCCTGCACATCCTTGGAAGCCGATTCGGGGATCACCAGCGACGACAGCCGCGCCGTTACCTTGCCCAGCCCATGCCCCGTGGACGGCTCGCTCCAGCTCAGGTGCCCGTTGGCCTGAGTCGAGTCGATATTCGCCTGCCAGATGGTTTTCTGCCGTCCCACCCCTAGCACCACGTTTTCCAGCTTGCGGTCACCGATAATCAGTTCGCTGCTGCGCGCGGCGATGGTATCGGGCATCACGTACTGCAGTAAATCAGCACTATCGGCAGTGCTGGCGCTAATGCTGGTGCTGGCGCTAATGCTGGTGCTGGTGCCGCCCGCCGCCGCGGTGCTGCCGGCCGCGCCGATGGCATAGGCAAAGTCCAGCCACGCATCCACATTCAGCGCGCGCAGGTTGATGTTGTAGGCCAGCCCGCTGTCCGGCTCCGGCGCCGGCGTGGCGATGCCTATGCCGCCGCGCACCAGTTTCCATGGCTGTTTGGCGCTCTTGGCACGCTGGTAGCGCGCTGCCATATTCCCGCCCAGACTGATGCGGATATCGTCATGCAGCGCGCCGCCACTATCGGGCGTCAGCGCGCTATTCAGCACAAAGCGCAGCGGCAGCGCTTCGCTGGCCGTTTTGCGCAGCGGCACCGGCAGATCCACCGTCAGCCCGTTCAGCGTGGAGTCCACCGCCACTGTCACCTGATGGTCACGCGCCGTCACGGTGCCCGTGTAGCGGGCATTACCGGCAAAATGGCTGGCCAGCCGCTGCATGGCTGGCGAGCCATATTGTTTGCGGAAACCGTCGGCCGTCAGCATGCCGCCCAGTTTGACGACGATGGCGTTGTCGCGCTGGCTGCCACCCGTGATGCTGACAGGACCGCCGAGGAAGTTACCGGATAGCTGGTTCAGGTTGACGCCATGTTCATTGAATTCGATTTTGCCCTGCGCGGCCTGCACGGGTGGCAGGTCGTTCATCAGGCTGATTTCATTGTTCTGCAATTGCAGCGTACCCTGCACCTTGGCATCGATGATGTGCGCCAGCGGCAGTTGCAGCTTGAGCGCCAGCCTGGCATTGCCGCTAGCCTGCGTCTCGTCGGTAAAGTTGGAGATCCATTCCAGCACGGGGCTGCTGGCCACGTACTTGAGGAATTCCTGCATGGGGCCGGCCGCATTGCCGTCGATTTCCAGCAGTGCGTTATGCGCATCCAGATTCGCCACCACGGCTTTCACGCCGCTCAGCGCCACGCCGCCCGTGGTCGCCGTATCGCCGCGGATTTCCATGCGGGCGCGGTCAAAGACAAAGCTGCCTTTGATATGTTCGGCCTGCGGCCACAGCGGCAGCGGCTTGCCGTCCTTGCCTAGCGCCTTGCCTTCATGCAGATATTCGCCCGGCGCGTAATTCAGTTTGCCTTCGGTGAGCTTGCCGGCCACGCGGAATTCACCGCGGTTACGCTCGGCGCCATTCTCGCCATGGAAAGGGAAATGCGCGAGGTCGCCGCGCAGGCGCAGGTTTACATCGCTGGCCACGCCGCCTTCCAGCGCACCCGTCAGCCAGGCGCGCAGATCATGCGGAGTCTGGATCGGCAGGTAGTGATCGATGCGGTTGATCTGGAAATTATTCAGCGTGCCGGTGAAGTCCACCGTGCCCATGCCTTTACCAGCCAGCGGCATGCGGTGGCTGCCCTGCAGCGTGCCGCTCATGCCCTGCTGCAGGAAGTCCATGCTGTCGATCTGGAACAGCAGCATGTTGTCGGGCTCGAAGCTCCAGCGCGCTTTCAGGTTCAGATGCTCGAATGGCATGGACGGGGTGCTGAAATAATCCGGCATGTGCAGCACCAGCTGTTCCGAGTTCAGACGGAAGCTGCCCCCCTGTTCAGTAGCGTCGATCGCTCCGCTCAGATTCTCGAAGCCGGGTATGGCCGGCACAGCCGCAATGGCGGGCGAGCGGGCCGTCTTGGCCTGACCGGGCCGGTGTGGCTGGGGTTTCAGACCCAAGCCCACCAGATCGCCCTTGATGCGGTAGGATTGCAGGGCAGGATAGGCGCCACGCCATTCGGCGGAAAAATTCTGTAGCCGGCCACGCGGTGCAAAATCGGCCAGCAACTGGCGCTGATGCTCGCTCAGCGGCAGGCGCTCGGCCAGTCCGGCCATGGTCTGCAGATCCAGCTGGGCGGCACTGATAATGGTCTGTTCCGGTTTGGGCCCGCTGGCCGCCACAAAGCGCTCCGACAGCGAAGTGGGCGCCATCACGAAGCCGTCGCTGGTGGTCAGGGTCAGCTGGCTCAGTTCCACCGAGTGTCCGAGTGCCCCGAACGGCAGGCTGCCCGCGTTCTTGCCGCCTTTCACCACCAGCGGCAACACATTCGGCAGTTCTTCTTTAGCGGCGATGCGGCCACTGAGCTGGCGCAGATCCAGCACCGGCAATTCCTTGCCCAGCACAGCCGACACGTTTTGCAGTGCCAGATCGGCCGTGAAGCCCGTCAGGCGTGACTGGTCTATGCCCAGCCATGCGCGCAGCGAGCCGCCGCCGCTATGCAGCGCGAACGGGAAGTCCAGCCACGGCTGCCACGTCAGCAGATCGGTATTGCGGATATCGGCATACAGCTCGCCCTTCCACATGGACAGGTTCGAGACCCGCGCGCCAAAGGCCGGATGGCTGAAATCGGCGCGCACATCGAGCGGCGCGGCCAGCGCGGCGGGCGGGGTGGCGCGCACGGCCAGCTGGTGGCGCAGCCACTGGTTGCGCAGTACGACGCTGACGCTGTCCAGCGCCAGCAAGGGCGCCTGACGCTGCTGGTCCAGCCATTGCACGCGGCCTTCGCGGATCACGATTTCACGCTGCGCCAGCAGCCAGTCCGCGCCTTTGCCGTCGCTGGGCTTAGCCAGATCAAGCAGCATGCCGGCAACGTACAGCCGGCCCTGCGCATCGCGCAACACGCTCAGGTCGGGCCGCACCAGCTCCAGCGATTCGAAACGCACCGTGGCCGATACCACGCTCCACCACGACAGCGTGGCCGAGACGCTGGGCAGGCTGAGGGCGGCGCGGCCGCTGGCGTCGTGCAGCACCACGTCGCCGAGGAATAGATTGGGGCGCAAGCCATGCCACGAAGCGTACACGCGGTCTATGCTGACGGCATTGCCCACCGCGCGGCTGGCCAGTCGCTCGATATCGCCCTTGTAATGGTCGATATTCGGCAGCACCGCATAGCGCAAGGTCAGGAACAGGATGGCAAAGGCGAAATACAGCAGCAGCCCCAGCTTGACGGCAAACCCCAGCACATGATGGCTAGCCTGATTGCAGAAGCGGTAAAACGCCGTCAGCCGATGCCAGCGCGTAGCGATATAGCCCTCGCCATCCGGCTGGCCGGGCGGGGTCGCGCTCACCTTCTGGTCATCTTGTTTTTGCATCAATCCGCTAAAAATTCAGCTAATAATTCAGGCCATGCATCAAATAAATCGCTACACTCGAAGGCGGACGGTCGCGCCAGCGCGGCCATTCTACCCTATGCCCGGCCCGGCGCAGTGTTCGTCTAGCGCAGCGCGGGGCAGTTTTACATGTCGTTACCACTGCTAAGCCGCAGTCAGTTCACCGGATAGAGCCCACATGAGTGCAAGCAAGATCGAACCCGCCGTCTCCCGTTTCTACCAGCGCTGGCTGGCCGCCGCCCCCGAGCGGGCCGCCCAGTCCGATGCTGTCGCCACCGTCGCACTGGACCAGATCGATCTGGCCGACTATCTGCAGCGCGAGGCCAACCCCGCAGCCGCTGCTGGCGCCGCCGCCGGCCCGGGTGCGGCCGCCGCGCCGCTGCCGCTGGGACGCGCCATGCGCCGCCTGCGCAATCTGCTGGTGAATGGCCTGATCCGGCGCGATCTGGCCGGTCTGGCCAATCTGAACGAAGTGGTCACGGCGATGACGCGCTTTGCCGATTTTGCCATCGCCCGCCACGTGGAAGAACTGATGGCCGAACTGGTGGCGGCGCACGGCATGCCGATGGGGCGCGATTCCGGCCGGCCGCAGCAGCTAATGGTGCTGAGCATGGGCAAACAGGGCGGCGGCGAACTCAATGTCTCGTCCGATATCGACCTGATTTTCGTCTATCCCGAAGATGGCGACACCGTCACCAGTGCGCCCGGCCAGCGCAGCCTGTCCAACCATGAATTCTTTATCCGGCTGGGCAAGCGCCTGATTGCGGCGCTGGCCGAGATCACGGAAGACGGTTTTACCTTCCGGGTCGACATGGCGCTGCGCCCCAACGGCAATTCCGGCCCGCTGGCCTGCAGCCTGAATATGGTGGAGCAATATCTGATCGTGCAGGGGCGCGAGTGGGAGCGCTATGCCTGGGTCAAGGCGCGCGCCGTGACGGGCACACCGGAAGATATCGCTGCACTGGAGGCCATCGTGCGGCCCTTCGTGTTCCGCCGCTATCTGGACTTCGGCGTGATCGATGCGATCCGCAATATGCACGCCCAGATCCGCGCCGAAGTGAACCGGCAGGAGCGGCTGCATCCGGACCGCAGCAACAACGTCAAACTGGGGCGCGGCGGCATCCGTGAAATCGAGTTTCTGGCGCAGGTATTCCAGCTGATCCGCGGCGGCCGCGATGCCGCCCTGCGCGACCGCTCCACCCGCACCACGCTACGCATCATTGCGGAAAAGGGGCTGCTGAGCCACGCCATCGTCTACCAACTGCTGGCCTCCTACACCTTCCTGCGCAATCTGGAACACCGCCTGCAATATCTGGACGATGCCCAGACCCACACCCTGCCCGCCAATGAAGCGGACCGGCTGCTAGTAGCGCAAATGATGGGGCTGGACGATACGGCGACCCTGCTGGCCCAGCTGGAAGCGCACCGCCAGTTCGTCGCTGGCCAGTTCGACGAAATGTTCTCCGATAAGAGCAACAGCCCCAGTAGCGCCAGTGGGGGCGCGGCGGGTGAAGCCATCAACCCGCAAGTATCCGATGCCTGCGCCGATCCTGATAACCGCGAGGCCATGGTGGCGCGCTTTGCCGCGCTGGGCTTCGACGATGCGGCCGGCGCGGCCCAGCGCCTGATCGGCACGTGGCAGGCGCCGCGCCTGCAATCGCTGCCGGAAGCCAGCCGCGAGCGCTTGCTGGGGCTGGTCAATCTGGCCCTGCCCCTGATCATCCAGTGCTCGTGCGAGACCAGTGGCGGCAGCCAGCAGGCTACGCTGGGGCGGCTGCTGGACTTCCTCGAAACCATTGCCCGGCGTTCCGCCTATCTGTCGCTGCTGACGGAATACCCCCATGCGCTGGCGCGCGTGATCGGCATGATGCATGCGAGTGGCTGGGCCGCCAAATTCCTCAGCCAGCACCCCATCCTGCTGGACGAGCTGCTCGATGGCCGTTTGCGCACCACGGAGTTTGATGCGGCCGCCGTGGCGGCCGACCTGCAGCGCCAGCTGGCGGCCGACCCTAGCGATACCGAGCGCCAGATGGATATTCTGCGCGAGACCCATCACGCCCAGTTATTCCACTTGCTGGCGCAGGATCTGGCAGGCGACCTGACGGTGGAAAAACTGGCCGACCACCTGTCGGCGCTGGCCGACACCATTGTGGCGGCAGCCATCAATGCGATCTGGCAGACCATCGCCACCCGCCACCGCGCAGTGCCGCAGTTTGCCGTGATCGCCTACGGCAAACTGGGCGGCAAGGAACTCGGCTATGTGTCCGACCTCGATGTGATCTTCCTGTACGACGATAGCGATCAGGAAGCCCCGGCCCAGTATGCCAAGCTGGCCCAGCGCTTCATTACGTGGATGACCACCCATACTTCGGCCGGCATTCTGTTCGATATCGATACCGCGCTGCGCCCCGACGGCGCCAGCGGCATGCTGGTCTCTAGCCTGTCCGCCTTCGAGAAGTACCAGAGCAGTTCGGCCTGGGCCTGGGAGCATCAGGCGCTCACGCGCGCACGCTTCTGCGCTGGCGATACCAGCATAGGCCAGCGCTTCGATGCCATCCGCGATGCCGTGCTGCGCAAGGAAAGGCCGGCCGATGGGCCACTCAAACAGGAAGTCATCGCCATGCGCAAGCGCATGATGGATGCCAAACCCAACCACAGCGCCCTGTTCGATCTGAAGCAGGATCCGGGCGGCATGATAGACATCGAGTTCATCGTCCAGTATCTGGTCCTGCAGCATGCGGCGCGCTACCCGCAGCTGACCGCCAATAGCGGCAATATCGCCCTGCTGCGCATGTGCGGCGAACTGGGTCTGATCTCCGTCGAGCACGCCAGCGCCGTGGGCGATGCTTACCGCCAGTTACGCAAACTGCAACACCAGTTGCGCTTGCAGGGACAGGATCTGGCACGGGTAGAACCGGCGCTGGTGGCGCATCACGCCGCACAGGTCAGCGCTCTGTGGAAGGAAATATTTATGTAGAAGTGTTGCCGTCACCCAACTTTTAATTCGCACAAAGTCGAGAGTTGGTCTACACTCATTCGCACTGCAGGCGTGAGACAGCAGCGCTGCCGCTCGCCTCTGCATAACCATAAAGCGAGGAGAAACTACATGAAAGCATTACTGCGCGCTACTGCGCTGGGCATCAGCCTGTTAGCCACGTCCACTTTCAGCTACGCCGCCGAGAAGGGTTCGCCGGATGAAGCCATGGCGATGGTGAAAAAAGCTGTGTCCTTGATCAAGTCCGAAGGCAAGGAAAAAGCCTTTGCCGCCATCTCCGATCCCGCCAACACCACTTTCCATGACCGCGATCTGTACATCTATGTGTACGACATGAACGGCGTGGCTGTGGCGCACGGCAACAATCCTAAGATGGTCGGCAAGCCGCTGATCGGCATGAAAGATAACGAAGGTAAGCTGATGATCAAGGAAATGGTCGATCTGGCCAAATCCAAAGGCAAGGGCTGGGTCGATTTCAAATGGCCTAATCCGGTGACCAAATCGGTCGAAAGCAAGTCCGGCTACATCGAGAAAGTCGATGATGTGCTGGTCGGTTCGGGCATCTACAAATAAGCCCAGCCTGCTGTGCAAAAAACCGGGAGATGTTCCCGGTTTTTTTTCGTCCGTTAGCCCCAACACAAACTGCTGTAAAAAATTCAAGTTCTGACGGAACTCCTGCACTGGCGGTCCGGTCTATCAGCGATCAACTATCGCAGACCTCACCCTGCCAACCCGTATGTATCACAGGAGTCAGCGCATGAACCAGCTTTCCCAACGCCAGCATCCCTTGTACCTGCTCTGCCTAGGCAGCCTGAGCGCGGCCAGTGCCGCGTGGGGCCAGACCCCGGATAGCCCCGCCCCCGCGACTAGCGAGAACCTGCAGAAAGTCATCATCACGGGTTCGCGCATCGCTTCCCCGGCGGCCGCTTCGCCGTCGCCGCTGCAAATCCTCAGTTCGGCCGATATTGCCGCCTCCGGCGCGACCAACTTGCAGGATTTGCTGCAAAAGAATCCCACTCTGGGTACGCCCACGCTGAGCCGTGGCAATTCCAACTTCCTCACCTCGGGCGGCGGCGTGACCACGGTCAATCTGCGCAATATGGGCGACAGCCGCACGCTGGTGCTGGTGAACGGACGCCGTTTCGTCTCCGGCGTACCGGGCGATAGCGCGGTCGACCTCAACACCATCCCCACCGACTTCATCGAACGGGTGGAACTGCTGACGGGTGGCGCTTCTGCCACCTACGGTTCGGATGCCGTGGCCGGCGTGATCAACATCATCCTCAAGAAAAACTTCAACGGCGTGCTGCTCGATGCGCAGACAGGGCGCAGTGACCAGCACGACGACTTCAAGAAAAAGCTGGCGCTCACTTTCGGCATTACCAGCAGCGACGGCGCCAGCAATCTGATGGGCCACTTCGGTTATTCCAAACAGGGCGCCGTGTATAGCCGCGACCGCGCCGCCTCGGCCATCGACCAGACTTCTGCCATCACGCAGGGCCATCCGGAACTGGCTTTCGTGGCGCGCCGCCCCAACTATTCGGGCTATGCCCCGCAGGGCCATTTCTTCGGCGATACAGAGGACTTTACCTTTGACGCCAACAACCAGATCATCCCGTGGAACCAGAACGGCAGCGATGCTGCCGGCACCGGCGCCACCGGCTATAACCGCTCGGCTTTCCGCCTGATCGCCGTGCCGGTCGAGCGCTATCTGTTCGCCACCAATGGCAACTGGGCCTTCAACGATCAGCACAGCGCCTTCTTCGAAGGCACGTATGCCTCATCGAAAGTAGCCACCAATATCGAACCCTTCCCGCTCGGCTCGGATCAAGTCTACAAGCCGTACGGACAGGTGCCGGCCGGCTCCATGGTCAACGGAGTGCTGGTGCGCAATCCGCTGGTGCCCCAGTATCTGCATGAGCGCATCAGCGATACCGATGGCGATGGCGTGCCCGATTACTTCTTCACCCGCCGCCTGAGCGAATTCGGCCCACGTCATTCCGTCGTCGAGCGCGATACCTTCCGCCTTGCCACCGGCATGAAGGGCAGCTTCGGCCAGTGGAACTACGAAGCCTTTGTCGCCTACGGCAAAACCAAGGAAGGCCAGAACTCGACGGGACAGGTAAATGTGGCCAGCCTGCGCAATGCACTGGAAGCCATCCCCGGCCCCGATGGCACACCCGTGTGCGCCAACAGTTCGGCCGTGGCAGAAGGCTGCGTTCCCATCAGCCTGTTCGGCTACAACAGCATCACACCGGCCGCGCTCAAATACGTGACGGCACCCGGTTCGCTGCAAACGGCCATCACGCAGAAGCTGGCGGGGGCCAGCGTGATCGGCGAAGTGCGCGGCCTGCCCGCTGGCGCGATCGGCATTGCGGCGGGGCTGGAATGGCGCGATGAAGATTCCAGCGCCGTGCCCGATCCTCTCACCCAGACGGGACAGAATGCCGGCAATGCACTGCCGCCCACCTACGGCAACTTCACCGTGCGCGAAGCTTTTGTCGAAGCGCGTGTGCCACTGCTCAAGGATAAGCCATGGGCACGTGATCTGAGCTTTCTGGGCACCTTTCGCCATGGCGACTATTCCACCGTGGGCAGCACCAATAGCTGGAACGCCGGTCTGGAATGGCAGATCACGCCCGACCTCAAACTGCGCGGCACACGCGCCCAGTCCACTCGCGCACCGAATATCAACGAACTGTACACAGCGCCCAGTCAGGACTTTCCTAACGGACTGGTCGATCCCTGCGAAGGCATAAGCATCAACGACGCCAGCGCACTGGGCGTGAACTGCCGCAACGCGCCGGGCGTGGCGGCGAATATGGCGGCGCACGGTGGCGTGTTCACACTGAATCAGGCCGACCAGCAAGGCATTAGCGGCTACAACAGCGGCAACCCCCATCTGCAAGCAGAAAAAGGCCGCTCCACCACCATCGGGCTAGTGGTCACGCCGCGCGGCATCCCCATGCTGCGCAAGTTCACCTTCACGGCCGACTACTTCCGCATCAAGATCGCCGATGCCATCGTCTCCACCGACCGCCAGTACGCGCTCGACCAGTGCTACAACCAGAACAATCCCCTGTTCTGCAGCTTTATCGTGCGCCGCCCTGCCCCCGTGGGCAACCTCAGTGCCGGCTCCATCCAGTACAGCAATCTGAGCGTGACCAATAGCGGCGGGCTGGGCACGGAAGGTGTGGATGTCAGCGCCTCGTGGGCCGACAAAGTGGCCATGGGTGATCTGAGCGCCCGCCTGAGCTGGACGTGGTTGCGCCAGCTGTGGCAAAAAGCCACGCCGGAAGCACCGGAGAATTCCGATGTGGGCGAAGTCACGGCAGGCAATACCAATGCACCACGCAACCGCGCCGGCCTGAATCTGGCCTACAAGTGGAAGCAGCTCGGCATTAACTGGGTCAGCACCTACAACGGCCCCGTATCGCTCGACGACCAGTTCCTGAAAAGCTTGAACATCGCGCCGGGCAGCGTGGGCGTCGGCTCGCGCACCTACCACGACGTGCAGCTGACCTACGACCTGCGCAAAGCCGTGCAGCTGTATCTGGGCATGGACAACATCTTCAACACCAAAGCGCCGCCCATCATCACCGGCCTGCCCGGCAACCAGACTGGCACGGAAACAGATAGCTCGACTTACGACGCCATCGGCCGACGCTACTATCTGGGCCTGCGCGTTACGCTCTAGTCCGCTGGCGCCCACATATCCCTGTGGGCGCCAAAACTGATTGAGGCATCCTGTCTCTTTTATATGTCTCGTTTTGTCTCGTTTTGTCTCGTTTGAACTCGTCGGAGGCGCGAGTGTCTAATAGAGACAGAAAGAGACAAAACGAGACAGGAAGAGACATGGAAACGAGACACGATGCCTCAATCACTTTGATACCCCCACATGCCCTGAGCGAGCTACGGCAATTTCTCAGCAGCACAGGTACAACGCTGACGATATAGACTGACAGACGAAAAAAAGGCAGACCTTGCGGTCTGCCCTTCTGCTAGCCGGGCTGCGCGCGGGGCGCAGCGTGCGCCGATTACTTGGCGTTCATCAGTGCCACGGTGGTGTCCAGCATACGGTTGGAGAAGCCCCACTCGTTGTCGTACCACGACGATACTTTGACCAGACGGCCCGACACTTTGGTCAGGGTGGCGTCGAAGTTCGACGATGCCGGGTTGTGGTTGAAGTCCACCGAAACCAGTGGTTCAGTCTGGTAGGTCAGCACTTCTTTCAGGTCGCCTTCAGCAGCAGCCTTCATCAGTGCGTTAACTTCTTCCACGGTGGTGTCGCGCTTGGCGATGAACGACAGGTCGACCAGCGATACGTTGATGGTCGGAACGCGGATCGCGAAGCCGTCCAGCTTGCCGTTCAGTTCAGGCAGTACCAGACCTACGGCAGCAGCAGCGCCGGTTTTGGTCGGGATCATGCTCTGGGTAGCGGAACGGGCGCGACGCAGGTCTTCGTGCATCACGTCGGACAGCACCTGATCGTTGGTGTAAGCGTGCACGGTGGTCATCAGACCGGTTTCCACGCCGATTGCGTCGTTCAGTGGCTTGACCAGCGGTGCCAGGCAGTTGGTGGTGCACGAAGCATTCGAGATCACGGTGTCGGTGGCTTTCAGCACGTGCTGGTTCACGCCGTACACGATGGTCGCGTCGACATCTTTACCGCCAGGTGCCGAGATGATGACTTTCTTGGCGCCGCCTTTCAGGTGAGCCGAAGCTTTTTCCTTGGTGGTGAAGAAGCCGGTGCATTCCAGCACGACGTCCACGCCCAGATCGCCCCATGGAATTTCAGCAGGGTTACGCTGTGCGAAGACGCGGATCACGTCGCCGTTCACAATCATGTTGTCGCCGTCAACGGTCACGGTGCCTGGGAACTTGCCGTGGGCGGTGTCGTAGCGGGTCAGGTGGGCATTCGACTTGGCGTCGCCCAGATCGTTAATTGCCACGATCTGGATGTCCTGTTTTTTGCCGCCTTCGTAGAAAGCGCGCAGCACATTGCGGCCGATGCGGCCGTAGCCGTTAATTGCAACTTTAATCGTCATACTATGCTCCTGAGTAGAAAAATAGGTGATGCAACTGCTAGAGGTTGAACCTTAACGCAATACTTATGCAATGACAGATTTGGCTTTGGCCACGACGTTTTCCACCGTGAAGCCGAAGTGCTTGAACAGCACGCCTGCCGGAGCCGATTCACCGAAGGTATCGATGCCGACTACAGCGCCTTCCAGACCGACGTACTTGTACCAGAAATCGGTCACGCCGGCTTCGATCGCCACGCGTGGCAGGCCTTTACCCAGTACGCCAGCCTTGTAAGCGGCATCCTGACGGTCAAATACATCGGTCGAAGGCATGGACACTACGCGGGTAGCGATGCCTTCAGCGGCCAGTGCTGCGGCGGCAGCAACAGCCAGTTCCACTTCCGAGCCGGTGGCGATCAGCACCACTTTGGCATCGGCCGCGTCGCTCAGCACATAACCACCACGGGCGATGTCAGCCACTTGCTGGCTGCTGCGCTCTTGATATGGCAGGTTCTGACGCGAGAAGATCAGGGTCGATGGGCCATGCTTGCGCTTGACCGCTTCGCCCCATGCCACCATCGATTCGACGGTGTCGCATGGACGCCAGTTGTCCAGATTCGGGATCAGACGCATCGAGGAAATGTGCTCGACCGACTGGTGGGTCGGGCCGTCTTCGCCCAGACCGATGGAGTCGTGGGTGAACACGAACAGCGAACGCTGTTTCATCAGCGCAGCCATACGCAGGGCGTTGCGGCTGTAGTCGGAGAAGGTGAGGAAGGTGGCGCCGAACGGGATGTAACCGCCATGCAGGGCCACGCCATTCATGATGGCAGCCATACCGAATTCGCGCACACCGTAGTTGATGTGGTTGCCTGGCTTGCCGGAACGCACAGCGACGCACTCTTTCCAGTTGGTCAGGTTGGAACCCGTCAGGTCGGCCGAACCGCCGAGGAACTCAGGCAGCACAGGGGCCAGTGCCTGAATCGCGTTCTGGCTGGCTTTACGGGTAGCGATGTTTTCTTTTTTCTCGATGCAGCTGGCGATACCGGCTGCCAGTGCGCCGTCGAAGGCGGCTGGCAGGTCGCCGGCCATACGGCGGCTCAGTTCAGCAGCTTCAGCAGGGAACTGGGCAGCGTACTTGTTGAACAGTTCGGTCCATGCCGCTTCGCGCGCAGCGCCGGCTGCTTTGGCATCCCATGCGCCGTACACGTCGGCAGGGATTTCAAACGGAGCAGCGCTCCAGCCGATGTATTCACGTACGGCAGCCACTTCTTTGTCGCCCAGTGCCGCGCCGTGCACTTTGTCGCCGCCTTGCAGATTCGGCGAACCTTTGCCGATCACAGTCTTGCAGCAGATCAGGGTCGGCTTGTCGGCCGTCTTGGCGGCTGCGATGGCGGCCGATACGGCTGCTACATCGTGGCCGTCGACGGCACGGATCACGTTCCAGCCATAGGCTTCGAAACGGGCCGGGGTATCGTCGGTGAACCAGCCTTCCACTTTACCATCGATGGAAATGCCGTTGTCGTCGTACAGAGCGATCAGTTTTTTCAGGCCCAGCGTGCCGGCCAGTGCGCACACTTCGTGCGAAATACCTTCCATCAGGCAGCCATCGCCGAGGAAAGCGTAAGTGTAGTGGTCGACCACGTCGAAACCGGGCTTGTTGAATTCGCTCGCCAGCAGGTACTCGGCCAGCGCCATACCGACCGCGTTAGCAATACCCTGACCCAGCGGGCCGGTGGTGGTTTCCACGCCCGGGGTGATATCCACTTCCGGGTGACCCGGAGTTTTCGAATGCATCTGGCGGAAGGCCTTGATGTCATCCATGCTCACGGCATAGCCGCTCAGGTGCAGCAGCGCGTAGTGCAGCATGGAGCCGTGGCCATTGGACAGCAGGAAACGGTCGCGGTTGACCCATTTCGGGTTGGCCGGGTTGTGGCTGTAATGGCCACTCCACAGCGCTACCGCGATTTCGGCCATGCCCATAGGCATACCTGGGTGGCCGGAATTGGCCTTCTGGACGGCGTCCATTGCCAGCGCGCGAATCGCGTTAGCCATTTGAGTGGTTGGGAGCGTAGAAGTCATCGTCGATCTATCACGAAAGTATGGAAACTGGGGGCAAGGAATACGGCTACGGTACTACCTACTTGCTGAACCCATTATTTTACCAGACCGAGGCGGCCACGATTTAAAATTGCATATCGACACATACTAACCCTATCCCCCACCACGTACTAACGGAACCCTGCATGCCGCGCTTTTACCTGCCCCAGCCACTGGCCATCGGCCAGCTCATCCAGCTGCCCGACGCGGTTGCCCACCATATCAGCGTACTGCGGCTGGCACCGGGTACGCTGATTACGCTATTCAACGGCGAAGGCGGCGAATACAGCGCTGTCCTAGATCAAGTGGAAAAGCGCCGCGTCAGCGTGGAGATCAAGACCCATACGGCGCGCGAAGCGGAACTGCCGTTCGGCATCACGCTGGCGCAGGCACTGCCGGAAGCCAGCAAGATGGACTGGATCATCGAGAAAGCCATCGAACTGGGGGTTAGCGCCATCCAGCCGCTGGCGGCCCAGCGCTGCGTGGTGCGCCTGTCGGCCGAGCGGGCGGAAAAGAAGCTGGCGCACTGGCAGGCCATCATTGCGTCCGCCTCGGAACAGTGCGGGCGCAACCATCTGGCCCGGCTGGGCGAGCTGCAGGACTATAAACAGTGGATCACCCAGCAGGACATGCACCGCCGCATCATCCTGACCCCGCGCGCCGAGCAGTCGCTGGCCGACTGGGCGCGCCACCAGAGCCCGCAGGCCGTGACGCTGGTGATCGGCCCGGAAGGGGGCCTGAGCGAAGCGGAAGAAGATCAGGCAATCCGCCACGGCGCCTTGCCGCTGGCCATGGGCCCGCGCATCCTGCGCACGGAAACCGCAGGGCTGGCCGCCGTTTCTGTGCTGAGCGCCGCGTGGGGTGGAATGTAAGCGTCCACACAGCAAAGTGACGTATCGCCCCAACACTCGCGGGCGATACGGCGTGATCCTTGCCTTGAATGCAAGTCCAGCAGCTATAATTTTTCGTCCGGCCCTAGGCCGCCGAATCACTGGCTCACTTGATCATGATCACCTCCTCCTCCGGCGCCCACGCGCCCAGCGATGCCGCCGTTCTCGAAGCGGCCGCGATTCAGGCCAGCAAAGCAGGGAAAGACGACGAAGCCGTCCGGCTCTGGAATCTGCTACTGGAACTCCAACCCCAGCACACACTCGCGCTGACCACGCTAGGCAAACGCGCCTTCCGGCTGGGCGACCACGCTGGCGCACGGCGCGCGTTCGAGCGGCTGGTGCGCAGCGAACAGGATAATCCCCAGCACTGGGTCAATCTGGCCATGGCCTGTCAGGGCCAGCGCGACGAAAAGGCGGAAGAACTGGCGATCCACAATGCACTGGTGGCCGATCCGCACGATATGGTGGCGCTGCTGCTGCGCGCCAACCTGCTGGAACGCCAGGGCAAGACGCACAAATCGGCCTCGGCCTATGGCGCCGTGGCACAGGTAGCGCCACCGCTGGAACGGCTCGATCCGAATATGCGCGGCGCAGTCGAACACGCGCACCGCTACATCGAGCGCTACCAGACCGACTACGGCAACTTCCTCGATGAATTCATGGATGCCAAATACCGTGAATTTGCCGGTGAAGATATCCAGCGCTTCCGCGACTCGATCGACCTGATGGTGGGGCGCAAGCGGCGCTACGATTCGCAGTCGATGATGTACCACTATCCGGGGCTGGTGCCGGTGGAATTCTTCCCGCGCGAACAGTTCCCGTGGCTGGACGCCATCGAAGCGGGCACCGACACCATCCGCGATGAATTCCTCGCCGTACTGCAGGCTGAACAGGGCTTCCAGCCCTACCTCACCTATCCGGACGATGTGCCGCACAACCAGTTTGCCGAGCTGAATAATTCGCCGCGCTGGAGCGCCTTCCACCTGATCAAGGATGGCCGCCAGATCGCCGGCAATGTGGAAAAATGTCCCAAGACCATGGAACTGCTGCGCGGCGCACCCCAGCCCGACCAGCCGGGCCGCACGCCCACTGCCATGTTCTCGCTGCTCAAGCCACGCACCCGCATTCCGGCCCACGTAGGCGTCTCGAATGCCCGTTTGCTGACCCACGTGCCGCTGATCATTCCGCCTGACTGCGGCTTCCGCGTCGGCAATACCACGCGCGAATGGGTACCCGGCAAAGCCTGGGTATTCGACGACACCATCGAACATGAAGCATGGAACAATAGCGACAAGCTGCGCGTCATCATGATCTTCGACATCTGGCATCCCCAGTTGTCGCTGGCCGAGCGCAGCCTGATCACCGAACTCACCCACGCGATCTACGCTTTCAATAGCGATTCCGCCAGCTACGAAACCTGACACTATGACTGCATCGCATCAAGACGCCAGCGCCGCGCGCGACCATTATCTGCAACTGACCCGCAACGGTCAGGGCGGCCCGCAAGCGTGGTTCGGCCTGGCGCAGGCCCAGCACGCGCTGGGCGAAATCAAGGCGGCACTGGCCGCACTGGAACAGGCCGTCAGCGCCGCGCCCGACAATCTGCAACTGCTGCTGTACAAAGGCGACCTGCTGGCCGCCGACGGCAATGCACCGGCTGCGGCCGCGTTCTACCGCACGGCGCTCGACGCCGCGCCGCCCGACCACGAACTACCAGCCCAGTTGCGCGCCCACGTACAGAAAGCCCGCCATGCCTGCGCCGACTACATGCAGAAGTTCGAGCAGAAACTGCAGAACAATCTGGCCGAGGCTGGTTATACCAACGGGCCCGAACACGCACGCTTCCGCCAGTCGCTCGATCTGCTGCTGGGCCGCAAGCAACTGTATCTGCAGCAGCCGCGCCTGTACTACTTCCCCGGCCTGCCGCAAATTCAATACTTCGAGCGCGAGGCCTTCCCTTGGCTGGCGCAGGTCGAAGCGGCCACGCCCGCCATCCGCGCCGAACTCGAACAAATCCTCAAGGATGAAGACGCATTCGAACCATATCTGAAGCCGGACCCTACCCTGCCTGCGCGCGAACGGGGCGGCCTGCATAACAACCGCGACTGGAGCGCCTTCTACCTGTACCGCAACGGCGAAATCGTGGCCGAGAATGCGGCCCGCTGTCCGGCCACCATGGCTGCCATGGCCAACGTGCCGATGCCGCAGATCGCTGGCCGCGCGCCCACCGTACTGTTCTCGCTGATGCGTCCGGGTGCCCATATCACGCCGCACACGGGCATCCTGAATACCCGCCTGATCTGCCACCTGCCGCTGATCGTGCCGCAAGGTTGCAGCCTGCGGGTGGGCAATGAAACCCGTCACTGGGAAGAAGGCAAGGCCTGGGTATTCGACGACAGCATCGAACATGAAGCATGGAATCGCAGCAATGAAACCCGCGTAATCCTGCTGTTCGAAACCTGGCGCCCCGAACTGAGCGAGAGCGAACGCACGCTGGTCAGCACCATGCTGGGCAGTATCGAAGACGGCAACGACTGGGAAACCTAGGCCGCTGCGAGCTTGCCGCTTAACGCAAACGCCCGCTGGCCGACGCCAGCGGGCGTTTTTATTTGCCAGCTAATTTGCTAGCGACGAAAAAAAACGGCGGGTCTTGCGACCCGCCGTTTTAGCAACTACTCAAGCAATTAGAACTTGGCAGTCATGTTCAGGAACAGCTTACGGCCCATCGAGTCATACATCGATGGGAAGGTATTGCCGTTACCCGAGCCGGTACCGTACTTCGAGGTGATTGGAGGATCGCGGTCGAACAGGTTGTTGATACCGCCCGACAGGGTGATCTTCTTGGTCACGTTGTACGAAGCAGCCAGGTCGATGTAGTTAGCCGAAGCGAAGTGCTTCTCTACATCCAGCGCGGTGCCAGTCAGCTTAGGATTCGAGCTGGTGGTTTCGATGTCCACGCCCTGGAAGTAACGCCAGGTCAGAGCCAGGTCGGTTGCCCATGGAGTATTCCAGTTCACACGGGCTTTATGACGCCATTTCGGACGTGGCTGGCCGCACTTGCCGGCGCCGTTGTACAGGCCTACGCAGTCGTAGGAACCGTCACCTGGCAGTTCTTCCACTTCGAAGGTTTTCAGCAGGGTGCCGTTCAGCGAGAAGCCGATGCTACCGTATGCGCCGATCTTCTGGCCATAGCTAGCTGCCAGATCCAGACCCGAGGTCTTGAGCGAGCCGATGTTGGTGTTGGTGCCAACGATCGAAGCTTGTGGCAGCAGCCACAGGGTGCCCAGACGGTCACGGGTGATCTTCGAGCAGTAGGTCGCGTCACCGGTGGCCAGGCATTTTTCCAGCGTGGTGGTTGGGCTTACGTTCGAAATCGTGTCAGCAACCTTGATGTTGAAGTAGTCAACGGTCACGGTCAGATTACGGATCGGGGTCAGCACCAGACCAATGGTGTTCGACTTCGAGGTCTCTGGATTCAGCTTGGTGTTACCACCGGCCAGGTAGTTGTACTGACCTGCTGGCGAATCCTGAATGTTGCCGTACTGAGCAGCGGTTACGCCGGTGAAGGCGCACTGTGCCAGGGTGGCGGTAGGCTTGGCGCCTGCACATGGATCAGCGTCGTTGTCGTACAGGTTGTTACCTGCTGGCGAGAACAGTTCGTTGATGTTAGGAGCGCGCACAGCTTTCTGGTGCGATGCACGTACTTTCAGCATCGACACTGGCTGCCAGTCCATACCCAGACCGTAGGTGTTAGCTTTCACGCCGGTGTCGATGTCGGAATGACGATACGACAGGTTGGCGCCCAGCGATTCAGCGAACGGTTTGTTTTCCAGCAGTGGCAGACGAACTTCACCGAAGATGTCTTTCACCACATAGCGACCCGACACTGGGCTCACAGGACCACCGGAACCGTCCAGGTCGAAGTTCTGCGAAGGACCGTCAGGATTCAGGGTCAGCGCTTCTACGCGACGCTCCAGGCCGAAGGACACGCCCACGCCGTTGCTGTTGCCTGGAATCTTGATGCCGTATTCGCCCAGATCAGCAGCGATGTTGGCGCCCTGGATCTGCTGCTCGGTCTGACCGAACGATTGGCCAGGAATCTGGATGTAAGCCAGCTGTTCTGGGGTGATCTTACCCAGCTGCCATGGGTTGTAAGGTACGCAAGCGGTGTCGGTGCCGTTCACGAACGATGCGCACTGCGCTACGCCGTTAACATTGACCACGTCCAGTGCTTTGGCGCCACGCTCTTTCGAGAAGTAGTTATTCGAGCTACCCGAGTAACGTACTTTCGAGGTTTGTGCGAACAGGTCGTAGTTCCAGTTACCGATCTCGCCTTTTACGCCCATCAGCATACGGTACGAGGTGTTGGTGAACAGTGCATCACGGCCACCGCCTTCGACGTTACGACGCTGGATAACTACGTCGGTGGTGTCGGTTGGCGAGTTCAGGCTCATGGCGGCCTTCATTGCTGGGGTCAGCAGTGGGTTGTCGCCTTTGATGGTGTAAACGTTACCGAAAATACCGCCTGGAGCGATCTGTGCATCGGTGCGGTCATCGTGGAAGGCGAAGTCTGCGTAGACTTTCATCTTCTCGTTGACGTCGTAGCGGGCCGAAGCAGCTACGCCATAACGTTCGTCAGGACGCTGCAGGTGGTTGATCGGGCCGAAGTTGTACTGGTCCAGCGCGTTGTTGAACAGGCGTGGGTTACCGCTAGCATCGGTGGTGTAGACCTTGCCGGTCTTGGTGTTGGTGAAACGGCCGGTAGCATTGGTGCCCGAACCGCCGCAAGCGAAGCCAGCAGCCGAAGCCGACAGCGAGCAAGCGGTGAAGTCACGCTCGGATTGCAGCAGTGCGTCGTCCTGTTTGTAGCTGAAGAACAGGGTGGCGTTACCTTTGCCGTCGCCGAAGTTACCACCGATCAGCAGGGAAGCGTCTTTCGAACGGCCATCCAGACCTTTGTTGCCTGGTACAGCGAACTGCGATGGGTTAGTGGCAGCGCGGCCAGCAACCAGCGTACCAACGCCAGCAGTGTTCTGTTGTTTGTGGTTGTAGCCCGAACCGTTCAGTTCGATCTGAACGCCTTCGAAGCGGTCGTTCATGATGAAGTTGACCACACCGGCCACAGCGTCAGCACCGTACACGGCGCCTGCGCCACCGGTCAGTACTTCGATACGCTTGATCAGCGGAGCTGGGATTTGGTTCAAGTCGGCAGCCGACGAGTTCGGCGAGCCTGCTGGCAGACGGTGACCGTTAACCAGTACCAGAGTACGGTTAGCGCCCAGACCACGCAGGTCGACAGTCGCGGTACCGGTCGAGCCGTTAACCACGTTACCGGTTTGCGCTGCGAAGGCCTGTGGCAGGTTGTTCAGCAGGCTTTCGACGTTACGCACGCCGTCGGTTTTGATGTCTTTCGAGCCCAGTACAACGATCGGGCTGGTGCCGTCGGTGTTCAGGGTCGGGATGCGCGAACCGGTCACTTCCACCTTTTGCAGTGGCGCGTCAGCTTGCTGCGCGGTGGCAACTTGCATACCCAGCGCCATACCGCCGATGAACATCACGCGGATCGAGCGAGACAATACTGTTTCCTTGATCATATTATTCAATTCCCTTGGTGTGTTTAGTAGACGTTTTAATGCATCTTTTGGATAGCAGCTAAAACGACCCATTTCTTGATTTAAACTCCGCCGTTTCTGAACAACCTGGATAAAACCATTCAAAATCCGACTTACTACATTTGCTCTTTCACAGGTAAAAATCCGGGCTACTTCTCAGTTCATGAAACCTAGTCGAATTTTTCCGCTATTCATAAAAACATAGCAACTCAAACATTGTCAATGCACAGCAGCAGCGCGAACCGGCCAGTCTGGCGAGCTGCGCGACGGGCAATGCAATATGTATTGCAATGCAACATAAGTGCGTAGGAAGTTTGAACACATGGCAAAAAAACGCGGCAAAATGTGCTGCGCACTGTCTCCTCCTCACAACATATAGCGCCGACCTCCTGCCACCCGCTTGCGTAATATTTCTTTTTACCTAATTCAAATAGTTGTTTTAGCAATTATTCGCTGCCAAAACGCAACAAATTCGCCCTTCTTGCCCTCTCCTGCAGCCAAGCAGAGTGGCAGCAGGAAGGACAGTGAAATATTCGTACGTCAAGGAGAAACCAGCGAAAATCAAGGAAAAACCCGCTAACCTCAAAACAAAGATGACACAAAGTGCGAGTTTTGATTGCTAAACGAACAAGCACTTCAGGCCTGGAAAATTCCACACAGAAACAAAACCCGGCATTTTTTGACTAACAGATAGTGCTCTAAGGAATTTGCGCAAAGTCGCCTTTTAACAACATAGTCTGAACTTGCCGAATGCAGAAAAGTGTATTATTGGCAACAAAATTTCCTGCCTGTCAGGCAGCTTGCAGGCCGCGCCGATGCCCCGCAATGCACCGTGCCGACAGCCTGCATGGGGTTTAGCCCCGCCCCTCCTGCCAGTCTGACCCGCCAGCGTGTTTTAAACTCCCGGCGATTAAATTGGTCGCTATTATTTTTAATATTCCAGTTAAATAAAGAATTAACTAGCTGGCTGATCTATTTATATCCACCCGAGCGCAACGCATTAATCCCGCGATTATTTTCTGTACCTAATAACCGCAGCAAGGCAGATATATAGATCACGCGGGCGGCAGCGCAGGCACGTGTCCCCGCCCCCGCCCCAGCCGCCACCTGCCATGCTAGCTGTGCCGTTAGCAGGCTTATCGAGGTAAAATACCGCCTTTTACGGGATCTAACCCCTTCAGCGAGGTTAACCCCGCCGACCATGGCGCCTAAACAGCGCCCTCACAGGAACCCGCCATGCTGCGCATAAACGAACTCAAACTGCCCCTGAATCACGCCGAAGCCGATCTGCCTGCGGCCATACTCAAACGCCTCGCCATCACTGCCGATGACCTGCTCGGTTTTACCGTCTTCAAACGCAGCTACGATGCACGTAAGAAATCCGCGATTGTGCTGATCTATGCGATCAACGTGGAAGTGCGCGACGAAGCTGAGGTACTGCAACGCCTGCACCACGACCAGCACGTTATGCCAGCACCGGATACCAGCTATAAATTCGTTGCCACGCCCGAGCAGCTGGCCGCCGCCCATGCCGGCCAGCCCCGTCCGGTGGTAATCGGCACCGGCCCTTGCGGCCTGTTCGCCGCGCTGCTGCTGGCGCAGATGGGTCTGCGTCCCATCATTCTGGAACGGGGCAAGCAGGTACGCGACCGCACGGTCGATACCTTCGGCTTCTGGCGCAAGCGCAAACTGAATCCGGAATCGAACGTGCAGTTCGGCGAAGGCGGCGCCGGCACTTTCTCGGACGGCAAACTGTACAGCCAGATCAAAGACCCGAAACACTACGGCCGTAAAGTGCTGACCGAGTTCGTGCAGGCCGGCGCGCCGGAAGAGATCATCTACGTGAGCAAGCCCCACATCGGCACCTTCCGTCTGGTCAAGATGGTGGAGCAGATGCGCGCCAATATCGAAGCCATGGGCGGCGAATACCACTTTGAGCGCAAAGTCGTCGACCTCGACATCGAACAGCAGGCCGATGGCGGCCAGATCCGCGGCGTGGTGCTGGAGAACGGCGAGCGCATCGCCACCAACCATCTGGTGCTGGCCGTGGGCCACAGCGCGCGCGATACCTTCGAAATGCTGTACAACCGTGGCGTCTACATCGAAGCCAAACCATTCTCGATCGGCTTCCGCGTCGAACACCCGCAATCGCTGATCGACCAGTGCCGCTTTGGCCCCAACGCCGGCAACCCTATTCTCGGCGCCGCCGACTACAAGCTGGTACACCATGCCAGCAACGGCCGTGCCGTGTACAGCTTCTGCATGTGCCCGGGCGGCACGGTGGTGGCAGCATCGTCGGAAGAAGGTCGCGTGGTCACCAACGGCATGAGCCAGTACTCGCGTAACGAGCGCAATGCCAATAGCGCCATCGTGGTCAGCATTTCACCGGAAGTCGATTATCCGGGCCACCCGCTAGCCGGCATCGCCTTCCAGCGCGAACTGGAAGCCAAGGCTTTCCAGCTGGGTGGTGCCAACTACAACGCCCCGGGCCAGCTGATGGGCGATTTCGTCGCCGGCCGCCCTTCCACCGCCTTCGGCGCCGTGATCCCGTCGTTCAAACCGGGCGTGCACCTGACCGATCTGGCCGAGATCCTGCCGGAGTTCGCCGTCACCGCCCTGCGCGAAGCCTTCCCTGCGTTTGACAAGCAGATCAAGGGCTACTTCAAGCATGATGCGGTGCTGACGGGGCTGGAAACCCGTACCTCTTCGCCGGTACGCATCAAGCGCCGCGACGACACCCTGCAAAGCCTGAACACGCGCGGCCTGTTCCCGGCCGGTGAAGGCGCCGGCTATGCGGGCGGGATACTGTCGGCCGGCGTGGACGGCATCAAGGTCGCGGAAGCGGTGGCGCAGTCGATACTGGCTGGCGCGGCAAAATAAGCCTAGCGCTGCAGGCGCTGCGGCCCTGCAGCGCTATAACCAGCCGGCGCGCTTGAAGCGCCGGTACAGATACAGGCACACGCCCACCATCACGCTGAGCGCCATGGGGTAGCCGTATTGCCATTCCAGTTCCGGCATGAACTTGAAGTTCATGCCCCATACCCCGGCAAACGCGGTGCAGATAGCGAAGATGGCGGCCCAGGCGGCCAGCCGCTTATTCACTTCGTTTTCTTCGATCGCCACCATCGACAGATTGACCTGTATCGCCGTGGCGATGGTATCGCGGATATTATCCAGCGTTGCGCTGATGCGGTGCAGATGGTCGTGCACATCGCGGAAGTACTCGCCCGTATCGCGGCAGATGGCCGGCACGCGCCCGCCATGTAATCGCCCCACCGCTTCCATCAGTGGCGCCACCACATGGCGCACTTCCGTCACCTTGCGCTTGAGCGCATACAGATGCTGGATGTTGTCGCGCTGACGGCCCTTGGAGAAGATCCGTTCCTCGACTTGCTCCAGCTCCGATTCCAGCATATCGAGTACAGGGAAATAACGGTCCACGACCGCATCCATCAGCGCATACAGCACGAAAGCGGGGCCTTGGCGCAGCATGTGCGGCTCGCGTTCGGCGCGCGCCCGCACGCCGAGGAAATTCTGCAGACTGTGGCTGTCACGCGAAGACAGCACGTAGTTATCGCCGACGAAAATATCGACTTCACCCACCACCACCTCGCCATCGCGGCAATCGACGGTCTTCACCACCACGAACAGCGAATCGCCATACTCCTCGATCTTGGGACGCTGGTGGCCGCGCCGCGCATCTTCCACCGCCAGCTCGTGCAGGCCGAATTCTTCCTGCATCACCTCCAGCTCCTGCGGCTGGGCGTCGCGCAGCGCTACCCAGACAAAGGTATCGGGCTGGAGTACGTATTCGCTAATATCCTCGACGGGAATATCGGCCAGCTTCTGGCCATCCTGATAGGCCACACAATTGATCAACATACGGTATCCAAAAAAAAGAAGCTCCTGACTTTGCAGTCAAGAGCTTACCTGAAAGCGGCCCGCAGGTGCGTCGCTGCGCCTAACGCCTAGTCGTCCTTGGCGCCGTCTATGCCCAGTTCCGCGATCTTGCGGGTGATGGTATTGCGGCCTATGCCCAGCCGTACCGCCGCATCGTTCTTGCGTCCGTGGGTATGCTTGAGCGCCGTGCGGATCAGCGAAGATTCGAACTGGCGCCCCAGCACCGCCATCACTTCCTGCTGTCCGGCGCTGAGCATGCTGGCGGCCTGCGCTTCGAGCAGCGCCAGCCACGCATCCGGACCACTGGCCTGCACGGCATCACCCGCTGCCGTTGCCGCCGCCCCTGCCAGCACATGCACCGTGCCATGCGACGCGGGCATGCTGTAAGGCTCGCTGGCTGGCGCATTGGCCACGCCTGCCGCACCACCAGCGCCCTGCTGCTCCTGGGTCAGTTCCAGCGGCAGATCCTTGATCTCCACCGTCTGTCCGGGCGCCATCACGGTAATCCAGTTGCACAGGTTTTCCAGCTGGCGCACATTACCCGGCAAATCCAGCCCGCACAGGAACTGCAGCGTGGCGTCGCTCATACGCTTGGCTTCTACGCCCAGTTGTTTGGCGCTCTGCACCAGGAAGTGGCGCACCAAAATAGGGATATCCTCACGCCGCTCCCTCAAACTGGGCAGACGCAGACGGATCACATTCAGGCGGTGATACAAATCCTCACGGAACAGACCTTCGCGCACGCGCTGCTCCAGATTCTGGTGCGTCGCCGTGATTACCCGTACATTGGCTTTCAGCGGCTGGTGGCCACCCACGCGGTAGAAGTGCCCATCCGACAGTACCCGCAGCAAACGGGTCTGCAGATCGAACGGCATATCGCCGATCTCGTCGAGGAACAGGGTGCCGCCTTCGGCCTGCTCGAAACGGCCGCGACGCGACGTCTGCGCGCCCGTAAACGCGCCGCGCTCGTGGCCGAACAGTTCCGACTCCAGTAAATCTTTCGGAATCGCCGCCGTGTTCAAGGCAATGAAAGGCTGGCTGGCACGGGGGCTGTGCTTGTGCAGCGCGCGCGCCACCAGCTCCTTGCCGGAGCCCGATTCGCCCGTGATCAGCACCGTCACATTCGATTGCGACAGCCGGCCGATAGCACGGAAGACTTCCTGCATGGCCGGCGCCTGCCCCAGTATTTCCGGGGTTTCGGCCGGTCCCGATTCGACACTGGTCTCGCGCAGGCTCTCTTCCAGCGCACGCCGGATCAGCTCTACCGCCTTGTCGATATCGAACGGTTTGGCCAGATATTCGAAGGCCCCACCCTGGAACGCCGCTACCGCAGAATCCAGATCGGAGAAGGCCGTAATGATAATCACCGGCAGGCCGGGATAGCGGGCTTTGACCCGCTGCAGCAGATCCAGACCGGAGTCGCCCGGCATGCGGATGTCGGACACCAGCACTTGCGGTGTTTCAAATTCCAGCGCGGCGATCGCATCGCGGGCATTGGCAAAACTCTTGGTCGCCAGATTTTCCCGTGCGAGTGCTTTTTCCAGTACCCAGCGGATCGATTCGTCGTCGTCTACTATCCAGATTGGCTTCATGTGTGTTGTGTGTTCCCGCATTGGATCTTCTATCAAGGACGCAGACTCCGTTAGTGCCCGCCCTAGCTTATGGCAATGGCAGCAGAATACGGAAGTCCGTACATCCAGGCCGGCTATCGCACTCGATCACGCCCATGTGCTGCTGCACAAAGGTCTGTGCCAGAGTCAGCCCCAGACCGCTACCGCCTTCCCTGCCCGATACCAGCGGGTAGAAAATCCGGTCGCGGATCTGCGGCGCGATGCCCGGTCCGTTATCGATGATATGCAAGTCTAATGCCAGCCCGTAGCGTACTTTGGCCAGCGTCACCTGACGCGCTACCCGCGTCTTGAAAATGATCTCCGCGTCGCCCGCTTCGATGCGTGCCGCCAGTGCCTGCGCCGCGTTGTGGGCGATGTTCAGCACGGTCTGGATCAGCTGCTCCTTATCGCCGCGGAATTCCGGTATCGAGGCATCGTAATCGCGCCGTATGGTCAGGCCGCTAGGGAACTCGGCCAGCATCAGGCTGCGCACCCGCTCCAGCACTTCGTGGATATTCACATCACCGACGATGTGGGGCCGGCGGTGCGGCGCCAGCAGGCGATCGACCAGCGTCTGCAGCCGGTCAGCTTCCTTGATGATCACCTGGGTGTATTCGCGCAGCTCGCCCGCATTCAGTGCCGGCAGCTCCATCTCCAGCAACTGCGCCGCGCCGCGGATGCCGCCGAGGGGATTCTTGATTTCGTGCGCCAGATTGCGGATCAGTTCCTTGTTGACCTGACTCTGGTCGAGGATGCGTTCCTCGCGGTCCAGCTTCAGGTGCTGCAAATGCTCGCGCAGTTCGATCAGCAGATGGCCAGCCGGTTCATCCAGCGCCGTGACGATGCTGTGCACATGCAGCGCTTCGCGCCCCACCCGTTCCAGCATCAGATCCTGCCGCATGTCGGCATAGCGGTGCTCGCGCGCCTGCGCGCAGATGTTATCGAGTTCGGCCGGATTGAGGAACTGCGCGCTCAGCGTCTGGCGCGACAGCGCCTTGAGCGAGCTTTCCAGCAGGTTCTCCGCCGCTGCATTGGCATAGGCGATACGGCCGTCGCCATCGAGCAGCAGCACGGCCGAAGCCAGCAGCTCCAGCCCGGCCAGTGCCGCCGGCCGCTGACCGCCGGCGCCCATGAAAGAAGTCAGACTAGTCGCTAAACTGCTCATCGGATATTCGCGATCTCACGTTTTAAAGCGTCGATATTTTTTTCCGTGCGGCTGATGCTGTCACGCATGCCCGCCACCCGTTCCAGATACTTGGCGTAATTGCGTTCATCGCCCTGGCGTTCCGGCTCGCCGTTGTTGTAGGCCTTGCGCTGCTCGGCCAGCTTCTGCTGCTCGGCACGCAATTCCTCTTCCAGTATGCCGCGCCGGTCGGCATCGCGGGCACGCTGCTGGGCCGCATCGACGCGGGGGAATTCGCCCGGCACCAGTGCTGGCGCGGTGCCCAGCCGGTTGCCCGATGCTGGCGCAGCCGGTGCCACATGCTTGGGCGGCGCGGCCACCACCACGCCGGGCAGCTCCATTGCCTTGCAATGCTTGCCCCGGTTGACGTCGGTGTATTCCACACTGCCCGCAGGCGTCGTGCACTTGTAAATCTGCCCGTGCACAGCACCGCTTGCAGCCACTATCAGCAGTCCGGCCAGCGGGCGACAGAACGCGTGTTTCATCATCAGTTTTCCGAGTCTCGACATGGAGCCCGACTATACAACATCCAAATAAAAACGCGGGGAAAGCGCTGCTCGCCCCGCGTTCTGTGCTACCAGACAGGCACCGGAAACCGGTGCGCTACCATTACAGCGAGTAGTACATATCGAATTCAGCTGGGTGCGTGGTCATACGCATACGCTGAACGTCCTGCATCTTCAGTTCGATGTAGGCATCGATCATGGAATCGCTGAACACGCCACCACGGGTCAGGAACTCGCGGTCTTTGTTCAGGTTGTCCAATGCTTCTTCCAGCGACGAGCACACGGTTGGGATCAGTGCGTCTTCTTCTGGTGGCAGGTGGTACAGATCTTTCGATGCGGCTTCGCCCGGATGGATCTTGTTGGCGATACCGTCCAGACCAGCCATCAGCAGTGCTGCGAAGCACAGGTAGACGTTGGCCAGTGGATCTGGGAAGCGGGTTTCGATACGGCGGCCTTTAGGATTGGCCACGTGTGGAATACGGATCGAAGCCGAACGGTTTTTCGCCGAGTAAGCCAGTTTCACTGGTGCTTCGAAGCCTGGCACCAGACGCTTGTACGAGTTGGTACCTGGGTTGGTGATCGCGTTCAGTGCTTTAGCGTGCTTGATGATACCGCCGATGTAGTACAGCGCGGTGTCCGACAGACCGGCATAGCCGTCGCCAGCGAACAGGTTGACGCCGTCTTTCCAGATCGACTGGTGCACGTGCATGCCCGAACCGTTGTCGCCAACGATAGGCTTAGGCATGAAGGTAGCGGTTTTGCCGTAGCTGTGCGCCACGTTCCAGACCACGTATTTCAAGTTCTGGGTCCAGTCCGCACGCTCGACCAGGGTCGAGAACTTGGTGCCGATTTCGTTCTGGCCAGCGCCAGCCACTTCGTGGTGGTGTACTTCGACCGGGATGCCCAGCGATTCGAGGATCAGGCACATTTCCGAACGCATGTCCTGGAAGCTGTCGACTGGTGGCACTGGGAAGTAGCCGCCTTTAACGGTAGGACGGTGGCCGCTGTTGCCGCCTTCGATTTCTTTGTCGGTGCTCCACGAAGCTTCGTCGGAATCCACTTTAACGAAGCAGCCGGACATGTCGATCTTCCAGCGTACGCTGTCGAAGATGAAGAATTCTGGCTCTGGGCCGAAGTAGGCGGTGTCGCCCATGCCCGACGATTTCAGATAGGCTTCAGCGCGCTTGGCGATGGAACGTGGGTCACGGTCGTAGCCTTTGCCATCAGCAGGTTCGATCACGTCGCACTGCATGAACAGGGTGGTTTCTTCCATGAACGGGTCGATGCGGGCGGTTGCTGGGTCTGGCATCAGGATCATGTCCGATGCTTCAATACCTTTCCAGCCGGCGATCGAGGAGCCGTCAAAAGCGTGGCCCGATTCGAATTTGTCGATATCGAAGTGCGACACTGGCACGGTCACGTGCTGTTCTTTACCACGGGTATCAGCGAAACGGAAATCAACGAATTTGACTTCGTTTTCCTGGACCATTTTCAGTACTTCTGCGGCTGTCATTGCCATGCGTATCTCCTAAAGGAATGTGGGGCTCGTGCGTCATTAGTAAGCAGTATTCGTGCCAGCCCCAAACAATGTTGGTGCATGAATCAAGTCGCAGGCATCGTGCCGGTAAATTCTCTTAAAAATTCACCAGTTCGGAACCACGCCCTGATTTGAGGCAGCTTAACACCGCACTAAATTAGTGCAAATCCGATTTTCCGCACCGAAATCGTGCATTTTCAGAAAAACCACCAAAAATGCACAACCTTGGTGCAGCGTTGCGTGCAGCGGGTGCAGGCAGCCTATAATAAACGCAAACCCACTACTGGAACACGTCATGAGCAAAATTGAAGAGATCCTCGCCCTGGCCCGTAGCCGTAGCAAGGACTGGCCGTATGCGGGCGCGGTCACGCCGCAGGAAGCATTTGATCTAGTCAGTGCCGAACCCGCCATCAAGCTGGTCGATGTACGCACCCACGCCGAGCGTGACTGGGTGGGCAAAGTAGCCATCCCCGACGCGCAGTACAGCAATGTGCAGTGGATGCTGTATCCGGGCGGTCTGGCCAATCCGGATTTCATCGAGCAGCTCAACACGGTGGCACGCAAGGATCAGGTGCTGCTATTTCTGTGCCGCTCCGGCGTGCGCTCGCGCGCTGCCGCCAAATCGGCCACCGAGCATGGCTACCAGCACTGCTACGATATTCTGGAAGGCTTCGAAGGCGACAAGGATGAAGTAGGCCACCGCCGCAACATCAACGGCTGGTGCAAAGATGGCCTGCCGTGGATAGGCGCCTAAGGGGCACTGGCGCTGGCTGCAGCCACTGCTACTTCCTGCGCGACGACCTGCTCGCCCGCCTCGCTCTGTAGAAATTCGATACGCTTGCGCACGAACTGTATGTGGCTGCGCAAGCCGTACAGGCCGTCGGCAAACGACAGCGGTATCGACACCTGATTCACCAGTTCCTCGATCTCGTTCAGGCGCTGCAACTGCGCCCCATACACTTGCAGCCGGTCTGCCGGCGTGGCCGCTTCCACCGCCTGCTCCACGGCCCGTAACTGGCCGTACCAGCGATACACGCGCGAACGGATGCGCCACACATACAGCGGTGGCACCACTTTCGACAGCGGCAGTATCAATGCACCGAGCGCCACGACGACCACCCACATGCGGTCAAAGAAATTCGCCAGCCAGAAGGTCATATAGCGCTGCAGCAGCGGCGGGCCGCTCTTGTAGAACTTGGCCGCCTCCGCATGCACGGGGATTTCCGAATACTTCGCCGATGGGAACTGGCCCTGCTGGGCAAACCAGCCGGAGCCGCCATGGATGCCGGCAGCGGCCTGCACGAACAGATCGACCAAGGCCGGATGCAGATTCTCGCGCGCCACCAGCGTGGCGGTAGGCGCGATCAGATCGTAATTACTGGCCGGCAGATCGCGCCCCAGATCGACGATCCCCCGTGGCAGCATCACATGGGTCAGGAAGGGCAGCTTGCGGCCATAGGCTTCGGCCTGATGGAAGTTGAACAGCCTGATGCCGGGCGTCTGCAGCAGCATCTGGATCAGCGGCGCTTCCGGCGCCGACGTAAACACCAGCCCGTCGATGCGGCCGGCCAGCAGCTCCACCGTAGCGGGCGTATTGGCCAGCGAATAGCGTCGCACCTGATGCTTCTCGATGCCGTTCAGCTCCAGCACCTGACGGAACAGGCGCGGCGCCCCTGCCCCTTCCGGCCCGAAATTAATCCGCATGCCTTTCAGCTGGCTCAGACGGGTCACGGGCGGCTGGTCCTTGCGCTCGCGCAGGAACAGCCACAGCGGCTCGACGAACAGACTGCCCAGCGAACTCAGACCTTCCTGCTCAGCCAGTTCTTCGTTGGTGGTACCGCTCTGCATGAAAGCGATATCGGCCTGCCCTTCCTTCAGCAGGCGCAGATTCTCGCCCGAACCGGCCGACGGCACTAATGTGACCTTGACTCCGTGCGCCGCCAGTGCCGCCGCATACTTCTTGCCGAACTCCGCGTAGGCGCTGTTGTCCTGTCCCGTCGCCAGCCGCACCGTGCGCGGTGGCGCCGGATCCACCAGCCAGTAAGCCAGCAGGCACACGCCCACGATCAGAGCGATGGTGGGCGCCGCTGCTACCAGCAGGTCACGCAAAGAGAAACGGGAAAAACGCAGGATTTTTTTCATCAGTGATTACACAGTTAATACGGCCAGCCTAGCCACCGCAGGCACGCAGCGCGGAAGCCTGTGCTGCGCCGCCAGTGGTTGCAGCAACCGGCAGCACGCCAGCGGCTGGCACAGCAGGCGGCGCCTTGCCGGCAGCAGCAGGATCGATCAGCGGCATCAGGGTCGGCGCCAGCACCACCAGCAACTGTACCGGCAGCGCGCTGGTGAAATCATAGTTCTTCGATTCCGGCCCGTGCACGTAGGCCGTCATACTACCGAAGAAACGCTCGCCGATGTTGAATACAAAGGTCGCCGAGCGGTTCACATAGCGCGATTCGAGCAGCCGCCCGCCGGCGCCATATACATCGAAGCGCTGGTCGCCCGTACCGGTCTTGCCACCCACCGGCAGGTCGGTGCCATCGGCCAGCACAAAGGCCTTGCGCGCCCGTTTGGCCGTACCGTCGGATACCACGCCGCGTATGGCCTGCGCCACGGCGGCTGCCACTTCCGGCGACAGCACCCGCTCATCTTCGGTCGGTTTGCCTTTGGTGACCACAGTTTCGTAAGGCGTACCTTTGGCGAAATGCAGCGAACTGATACGCTGGGTGGCCTTGCGCACGCCACCGTTGACGATAATCCCCATCATCTCGGCCAGCGATGCAGGACGGTCGGCCGAAGCGCCCAGCGTGGTGGCATAGGACGGCACTAGCGATTCGAACGGATAGCCCATTTTCTTCCACTGCTTGTGGATCTCCATGAAGCCTTCCATTTCGATCAGACCGGCGATGCGCTTATCCTGCGCGTGCTTGTGGTGCGTCTTGAACAGCCACTGGTAGACTTCCTGCCGCTGCTGCTCGCTCGCTGCCGTCATCTGCGCCAGCGTGGCGCCCGAATGCTCGTGCATGTAGGCGGCCATCCACAGTTCCAGCGGGTGCACACTGGCCAGATAACCGCGGTCGGCCAGCGACCATTTATCCATCGCGTACTGCTCGTATAGCTTCTCCACGCGCTCATCCGGCACCTCGTTCTGCGATGGCAGGTTAGCCCGCAGGAAGGCACTAAACTGCTCCAGCGTCGCTTGCGGATACACGGTACGGAAGATCACCGCCAGCCGCACCGGCGTGCTGCGTATATTCGCCAGCAAAATCTTGTCCAGTTCCTGCGCCGGCTTGCCCTTGTACTTCAGGTAGAAGCGGGCGAGGAATTCCTTGCCCTCCTTATCAGCGAAGCGGGCCAGATAGCCGGCACGGCGCGGATCTTCTGCATTCGACAGCAGCGCCGCCGACGAGCCCGGCGTCTGGAACATATAGTACTTGGCCACATCGCGCATCAGCCGCACGAACACCAGATTGGTGGAACGGCGCAGCGCTTCCGTCACCGTCATGATCTTGCTGTTATCTTCCTTGGAGAAGTTACCGAAGTGGTGCACGCCGCCGCCGGTAAAGAAGCCCTCGCCCGGATTGCCCGAATACTGCCGTTCCATGGCCGCATTCAGCATGGCCGGCAGAGCGCGCGCAGCAGGGTCTTGCGGCAGCGCCTTGAAATACTCGAGCGCCCACAGCGACAGCCGGTCCTGCGGATCGATATTCACCCTGGCCAGCGCTGCGTTATCCATGCCCGCGTATTTACGATGCAGCTGATCGACAATATCCAGATAGGTCACCAGCGTGCGCAGCTTGGCAGTGGAGCCCAGATCCAGCTTGGCGCCTTCGTTGATATCCAGCGGCTGGTCGTAATTATCCGTCTGCAGGCGCAACAGATTGTATTGCGGGCCCTTCTCCAGCAGCGTGAAGCTGTACACCACATTGGCCGGATCGCCATTACCCAGCATGCCCTTGCCTGTCAGCCCTGCCGCCCTGGCTTTTTCCGGATCGCGCAGATCGCGCAGCACCTGCGTCACCGCCGTCTGCGCCTGCGCATCGAGCGTGCTGACCACGCTCAGATCGAGGCGGTCGAGGTTGTACATGCGGTTATCGCCGAGCAGATTAGCCAGATGGTTGCGGATCGCATTCGAGGCCTTGCGCGAAACAAAGGTCATGGCCGGTGCCGACTGCAGACCATTGCCGGTCGCCGGATGCAGCTGCTGCGCCAGTGCGCGGTCACGCAGCGCCGGCGTAATTGCCCCTTCCTGCGCCAGCAGGCGCAAGTGGGAATTGGTCAGGATCTCCAGATCCTGTGCACCATCCACCAGATAGTAGCTGGGGCGGCGCTGGGCGATCATCAAACTCAGGGCTTCCTTGTACACCAGCGCCGTCGCATCATCAGGCTGGGCCAGATTGCCGCTCAGGCGACGATTCAGTTCGGCGAAATCGCGCCCATACCAGACCCACATGCCATCGCCTATGCCGTTCACTTCACCGTAGCCGGGCTTGGCCGACAGTGGCACTGTGTTCAGATATTCCGTCACGATGTTGCGCCGCGCCTGCGTCGTATCACGTCCGTCCTGATAGGCGCGCAGACTGGCCGAGACCATCTGCTGCAGCTTGTCTTTCATCGAACTGGTGCGGCCTTCCGGCGAGTGGCGGTATTTTTCGATCTGCGTGGCCAGCGTACTGCCGCCGGCCGCACGATGACCGCCCGCGACGCTGCTGACACCTTTTTCGATCACTGCCTTACCCAGCCGGTCCCACTCCACGGCAGGATTGCGGGTCGGGTAGCGCGTATCGAGCAGCTCGCGATTTTCGATAAATAGCAGGCTGCTCACCAGCGCAGCCGGTGCCTGCTCGAATTTGCCGTACACCCGCTCCGGATAGCTGGCGGAGAACAGTGTCTGCTCGCGGCAATCGGCAATGCTCAGGCCCGTGCGGGTCTTTTCATGATAGGTGGCGAACACGCCCAGATCGGCCAGTTGCGCCATCTTGGGCGAGATGCGAGCCTGCGCGCTGACGTGATAGTCGCGCGTACTCAGCTTGCCCAGATAGTCCGGCAGGCCGGCATAGCCTAGCCGCTCGTCGTAAGGGCTATCGTGCGGGAAGCGGATAGACTGGCTAGCCCCGGCCTCCACCTTGTATTGCAGTTTGCCGGCCATATCGCCGAACAGGTGGGATTGCAGCATCGAGCTGCGCGCTTCGTAGACGCCCAGTGCGCACACGGCCGTTACGGCAGCCCCCAGCGCCAGCAGCCATTTGCGGCGCGCGCTGCGCGGCGGTGGCGCGACTTCAGCTAGCGCCGCCTCGGCTGGATAGTCTGGTGCGGCTTGCTGCACAGCTTCGCTCTGGATTGTCAGATCGACTGCCCCGGCCGACTCGGCCGGCACCGCTTGCACTGCTGCGCCAGCATCAGCATCAGCGGCGTCCACTGCAGCAGCAGGTAGCGCAGGCACCACCTTCAGATAGCGTGCGCGCCGCTTGGCGATAACAGCAGCGCTGGCGCGGGTTTTGCGCGCTGCCCGGACAACAAGGCGAGGCCGGCGGATACGACGATTGCTTAACATATGATTCAGACCGGTCAGCTAACTCAGTAAAACATGTTGGTACGCGTAGCGCTACTACGCCAGCGCGCACTTCCATTGCACCACATCGGGGCGATGCACACCGGCGCTACTTGGCAATATTTTGATATAAGCACGATTTTTTCGCAAAAAAACAACGGCGCTCTTTCTGCCGAAAGAACGCCGTTTCTCACGCTTTCTTATCACCGCAACACTAGATGTTGCTGAACTCTACATGGAGTTTCGTCAGTTCCGCGCACAGTTGACGGAACGCTGCGGCCGTCTGCACCGGTTCACCTTTGACGCCCAGTTCAATATGGCGCCGGGTCTGCTCATCGCCCACGCTGGGCAGGCTGAAAATTTTCACGCCCGGATAATCGGCTTCCAGCATCTGCATCAGCGGCGTCAGTGCCGATTCGGCCGTACCATACACCAGCACCGACTGCTCGATCCGGGGCGCGCGGTTGTACAGATGGGAATAATGCTGGTCCAGTACCCACTCGATCATAGGCCATGCCATGACGGGGAAGCCCGGCACGAAATAGTGCTGGCGCAGCGAGAATCCGGCGATATTGTTGTACGGATTGGGAATCAGTTGCGCCCCTTCGGCAAACTCCGCCATCTTCAGGCGGTGCAGATTTTCCGCCGAGTCCAGATCGGCCGCCTGCCCCGACTCGTAACCCATCTGCAGGATACGCTGCTGGATGTTGCGCTTGCCTTCTTCATGCAGCACCAGCGGTAGCCCCAGCGCATCGGCCGCGGCCTGACGCGTGTGATCATCCGGTGTGGCACCGATGCCGCCGCAGCAGAACACGATATCGTGGCTGGCGAAAGTGCGCTTGAGCGTGGCCGTGATGCGCTGCGGATCGTCCGGCAGAATTTCCGCCCAGCCTAGCTGCAGACCGCGCGCAGCCAGTATCTGCAGCACTTTAGGGAAGTGCTGGTCGTGCCGCCGCCCCGACAGAATTTCGTCGCCGATGATAATCAAGCCTATCGCCATAACCGTCCTACTCCCTTCAAGCGTCGATCAATTCTGCGCCCTGCAGCGCTGCGCCGGCACGCAGTTGCGCCAGCGCTTCCAGACAATAATATGCAAACCACAGGCCGGTGAAGATAAAAATCAGTACATACAGCCAGATCGAGGCGGCCGCTAGAAACGGGAACAGCACCACTGCCATCACTCCGCCCAGCCACAGGGCGCCGGGCAAAGCACCGGCCGCGCCGGAGATCACCCCGATCAGCAGCAGCCGGCCACGGTGCTGTCGCAGAATCTGGCGGCGTTCCTCAGCGGTGGCGTAGTCGGCCAGCGCGTCGTACACCATCACCCGCATGGTCAGCCAGCCCCACAGCAGCGCCTGCGTCAGCACGGCCAGCGGCGGGAAGGCATACAGGGGCAGCGTCAGCAGCCACAGGCCGATAAAGATCAGCATGCCGCCCAGCGTCGTGCCTAGGCTGCCCAGCAGACTGCCGCCCTTGCGCTGCGCCAGCGCCGGATAGCGGCGCCGGCCCACATGACGGCCAATCAGCGGCATCGCCACCACGCCGATAAACACCAGCGCCGTCAGTATCATCAGGGGCAGCAGCGCCAGCATGGCGATCAGCGGCACCACCACGGTTTTCAGCGTGGCCAGTCCCAGTGTCGTGAGAATGCTGCCACTACGGGCAAAGCCGTCGTATTCAGTGAACAGCGCATGCAGATAATCGATCAGCGGCTGCAGGCCCAGATACAGCAGCACCGCCCACACGGCCAGCGCCAGCAGGAAGGGCAGCACGCTCATGGCCAGCAGACGCGGATGCCACTGCGCACCAAAGGCCAGCCCCCAGCTACGCAGCACGGCGCCCATCAGACCACATCCTTGCCGGCATACTCCACCATGCGCTTCAGGCCCAGCCACTGCTGCGCCCAGAAGCCGCTACCGTAATCGCGCCCGGCGATCTGGCGCCCCTGCGCATCGGTGTGCGGCAACTGGTCACGGATGCCGGTGGCCGCAAACTCGCTGGTGAAACGGGCGGTACCGAACAGGATGTCCCATATGGGCAGCAGCACGGCAAAATTGCAGCCGCCCAGCGTACCGGCGCCATGGCTTTCGTGGCCATGGCCGATGGCATGGTGGTGACGGTGATAGCGCGGCGATACCAGCAGGCGCTCGCCCAGCCAGCCAAAATGGATGCGCACATTGGCATGCTGCAGGCTTTGCAGAATGCGCGAGACGGAGACCAGCACCACGTACTGGGCCGGTTCCACCCCGATGAACAGAGCGATCAGCGCCATATAGATATCGCGCAGCAGATCGTCCAGCAGGTGGTTGCGGTTATCACTCCACAGGTTCATGTTCTGCTGGCTGTGGTGCAGACCGTGCAGGCCCCACCACCAGTTGAAATGGTGCTCGGCGCGGTGGTACCAGTAATCGAAGAAGTCCAGCACCACCAGATACACGAGGAAGCTGGCCAGCGGGCTGATACCGGGCAGCAGGCTTTCCAGATTCAGCGGGTGCAGACTCTCGAAGCGCAACTGCGCTGCCAGCGCATCCATCAGGGGATCAAGGGTAAAGAAGACCAGTAGCGAGAACAGGCCGATGCGGTGCAGCAGCGTATAGAGGAAATCGTTCCAGCGTGCGCGCGGGTCACTGATGCGGTGTACCGGCAGCAGGGCTTCGAGCGGACGCAGAACCAGAAACAGCAGCAGCAGTTCGAGCGCGCCGATCAGCAGCCATTCCGTGCCTTCGAACGATTCTTCGACAAATTCACCTAAGCCCAGCTGGAATACCAGCGGTTGTACGACGGATTCAAACAGCCAGCCTTGGGCCATGCCCAGCCAGTCGGAAAATAACTGCATCATGGATGTTTAAAAGAAGAAGAGTAGTCCGGATGATCGCGCAGGGTGGCAAAGCAGTAGCCCTTCTGCGTCAGTCCCTTGATCAGTGGTTCGAGATTGGCCGGCGCCCAGGCATCCTTGCGCGACCAGATGCCCATGTGAATCAGCACGATATCGCCGGCGCGCAGTTCGCGCAGCGACTTGGCCAGCAGACTGGCGTTGGAGTATTTTTCGCTGGACAGCTCGTCGCCAGAGAAACCGGCCGGCGACCAGCCCACATGGGTATAGCCGCAGCTGCGTGCAGCGGCCAGTGCACGGGGCGAGGTGCGTCCCGCAGGGGCGCGCCAGACCGGATCGAGGTGGCTGCCGGTCAGTTCGACGAAGCGCTGATCGACCCGGCGTATCTGTTCGCAGTACTGTTCGGGACTCAGTGCTCGGACTTTACCGGCACTGCTGCCGAAACCGGGTTTGGTTTCCAGCTTGCCGCCGGCACCATCGCGCACCAGCACATCGTGGTCAAACGTGTGCGAGCCGATCACATGGCCTTCGGCCAGCCGTGCCTTCCAGTACGGCCCCCAGGCCGGATCGAGCGAATAGTCGCCGTTCACCGTCTTTTCGTTGGCGAGGAAGAAGCTGGCCTTGATATGGTGCTTCTGCAGCGTTTCGGCGATCAGCGCTGCCTGTGCCTGACTACCCGTATCGAAGGTCAGGTAGATATTGCCTTTGCACTGGGGCGCAGACTGGGCCGCTCTGGCGGCGCTGGCGGCCGGCACCGAGGCGGCCACGGCGGCGGGCATCACGGCCAGCATGGCAGCGGCCGCCGCCGGTGCAGCCGGGCGGTTCGAGACAGTGGCCACGCCGGATGCAGCGGGCGTCGGTCCGGCAGCAGCGGCCGGTGGAGCGGCCGGTTTAGCGGAAACGGCCGCTGCAGCGGGTGCGACGCTCGCGGCAGCAGGCCGGTAGCCATAGGCGGCAGCGATGCCAGCCGCACGCGCGGCCGCAGCGCGCTGTGCCACGCCTGATTCAGCCTGCGACAGTGCCGGCGCCAGCGCCAGCAAGCAGAGGGTCAGGGTGGCAGCGCGCGGCATCAGATGCGGGGGGCGGAATTAAAGAAGAATACCCCGTGCGGCGAGCGCCCCACAGGGATCATTTTGATGACTTTGCGGCTAGGGATATCGATCACGGCCACTTTTTTAATCCAGCGCAGCGTTGCCCACATGGTTTTACCATCTGCCGTCACCTCCATACAGTCCGGACCACCGGGCACATTAATCTGGCCCACATTTTCCAGCGTCTTCTGGTCAATGATATTAATCGAATTCGACACCCGATTGGAAACGAAAATGTGACGGCCATCGCCGGCAGCGCGGAAATTGTGGGTGCCCTGCCCCGTTTTGATCCGTTTCACGATTTTCTGGGTACGCCAGTCGATCACTTCCACATAATCGCTACTCATGATGCCGACCAGCAGATACTTATCGTCTGGTGTCATGGAGATCCCCGCCGGCAGTTTGCCGACTGGCATAGTCCATTTGATGGCCTGGGTTTTCAGGTCGATGGCACTGACTTCGTCGCTGCCCTGCTGGGTAATGAACACCATATCGCTGGCCGCATTGAACGCCATGTGGCTAGGCAGCTTAGGCAGCGGCAGACGCTTGCTCAGCGTCAGGTTGGTGCCGTCGTAGCGGTACAGATCGACCCGGTCCAGCCGCAGCGAATTCGATACCAGCCACTTCTGGTCGGGCGAAAAACCGATCTGGTAAGGATCGAGAATATCCTTGATGGTGCGCTGGATCTGGCCGGTTTTCGGATCGAGGAATATCAGTTCGTTACCGACCGAGCTAGCCACGATCAGCGATTTGTTATCGGGCGTAGACATCAGGTGGTGCGGCTCTTTGCCCACCGGGAAAGTCGACAGATCTTTATACGTGTCCTGATCGAGCAACTGCACAGTCGCATCGCGCGAATTGAGCACAACAACGACATTGGCCTGCACACTGCTGACGGCAGTCAGGGCGCAGACACAGGAAAGGGCGATACGGCGTAAACTGCGGAGCATGGAAAAATCGCTTGTAGGGGCAAAACGCTTATTTTACGTGCAAACGGGCAGGCAGCAAGGAAGCTGTCGCAATTAATCCGCCCGGCGCACGCCCTGCTACAATGCGGCCCTGTCTTTAACGTACTCCTGAAGGAATAATATGAGCACCATTACCACCGGCTCCGGCCTGCAATACATCGAACTGAGCGTGGGCGAAGGCGCCGAAGCCAAAGCTGGCCAGAACGTCACCGTGCACTACACCGGCTGGCTGCAGAACGACGACGGCAGCAAAGGCCCGAAATTCGATTCCAGCAAAGACCGCAATGATCCGTTCGAATTCGCCCTGGGCGCCGGCATGGTGATCCGTGGCTGGGACGAAGGCGTACAAGGCATGAAAGTGGGCGGCAGCCGCCAGCTGATCATCCCTTCCGATCTGGGCTACGGCTCGCGCGGCGCTGGCGGCGTAATTCCACCGAACGCCACCCTGATCTTCGACGTCGAACTGCTGGCCGTCTAAATACCGAGGGGTCAGGTCGGGCATCGGTGCAGCCTCAGCCGCTTAGCTACCGTCCCGACCAGCGTCTGCGGCGCTAATGCCTGCTGCGCTGATCCGTGCCGCGCTAACGCGCGCTGGTGCTACCTGCTGGTGCTACCTGCTGGTGCTACCTGTTAGTGCTGCCAGCGTCGCTGCAGCGCTAGCGCCTCGGCCTGCGCATCGAGCGCTGCGCCAGCCTTGCGCTGGCGTATTGCCTCCTGCAGCAGCGCCGGCATCTCGCCCGTCACATTGCGATGGCCGCCCAGCGCCGGCTGCGTGCGCCGGTGCTGCTGCAGCAGCACTATCTGCCACGCGCCCTCTTCGCGGCAGGCCAGTCCCGCCAGATCCTGCTGCATGCCCAGCAGGCTGAAACTACGACAGTAATTACCTTCTCCTGTCATAAAACTCTGTCCCATGCGGATTTCGCCGTCCGGCGTCATGCGGCCGCCCGGCTGCTGGTTCAGCGCCAGCAACAGGCTACCCTGTGCCAGCAGGCTGCCATCATGGCTGGCCAGCGGCGCGATGGCGGAACTGGCAGCGTTCGGTGCAGGCGCCGCCGTCTGCTGCCACCAGCCCGCGCGACTGCCGTAGTAACCCAGCAGGATCAAGCCCCCTACCAGCGCCAGCACCAAGGCCAGCGCACTCCATTCCAGCACACCCCAGCGACGCTGGCCGGCCTTGCGCGCTGCAGCAGCCCGTTCTGCCCGCACGCCGGCCAGTTGCACCACCTGGGCTCCCGCCTTGGCACCTGCCTTGGCATCCGCCTTGGCGCTGTCCGCACCGATCGCCTTGCGCCGTAACTGCGCCACCCGCAGCGCCAGCGCACTATCGTGCTGCATGGCCGCTTCCAGCGCACGCACAGTGGCTGCATCAAGTACGCCGGCGGCGTAGGCTTGTATAGTCTGATCGGAAAAACGCGGGGTTCGGTCCATGATGCAGCCATCATAAACCTTTTTCTGCACACGCTGCGGCCTGTAACGGCGGGCGTTTTTTTGCGTCGCAGCGTGGCGCGCTAGCTACTGTATGGCTTACTTCGAAGAGAAACCATTACATTTGACAATATTTATGCTAATCTGCGCGCTCCAATAACCAAGGAGGTAGTAATGAAAAAAGGCGAATTGATTGCAGAATTTGCGAAACGCACTGACGTGTCCGCTGCTGCCGCCAACAACGCGGTCAACACCCTGATCGCCATCATCACCGAGCGTCTGAAAAAAGGCGACACGGTAGGCATCACCGGCTTCGGCACCTTCTCCGTCGCTAAACGCGCTGCCCGTAAAGGCCGCAACCCAGCTACCGGCGAAGCGATCAAGATCGCAGCGTCGAAAACGCCTAAGTTCTCGGCTGGCGCGACCCTGAAATCGGCGGTTAACCCGACCAAGAAAAAATAAGTAGTCCGTAACATAGTGCCCGCCAGGGCACCGGCAGCGGCGGCCCCTGTTACAGACAGCGGCCGCCGCTCTGTTTTTGAGGAGTCCCTCTAGCAGCAAATCACGCGGCTAGGGTTATGATGGCGCCACCATTAAGCCCCTTGAGGAGACACCATGAGTTTAGATGCACAATTTGCCCAAGCCCAGCTGGATTCGAAAAACCTGCCTGAGCGTCCGGACAATATGACGCTGCTGAAAATCTATGCCCTGTTCAAACAGGCTTCGAGCGGCGACGCCACGGGCGACCGCCCCGGCTTTACCGACATGGTAGGCCGCGCCAAATTCGACGCCTGGGCTGCCCTGACCGGCACCTCGCAGGACGACGCCAAGCAGCAGTACATCGACCTGATCGAAGATCTGAAGTAAATCAAAAACGACCGGGGGTCAGGTCGGGCAAAGCGACAATCTCATCCATGAAAATGGTCGAGTCTGTCACTTTGCCCGACCTGACCCCGTTTTTTAGGCGGCAAATACACGCGCCATTTTGTCTTTCAGCTTGCTTTCCACCACGCCGGCGAAAGCGCCATAGAACAAGCCCAGCGTGATCTGTACCCGCGCTTCGTTCGGTGCCAGTGTCAGTTTACCGTTCACGCCCGTGCGGTCGAAATGCAGTTCATCCCCTTCCCAGCGGCAGCTCAGTTCGAACTGTTCGGCCAGTTTATCGACTACCTGCTGTGCTGCTGCACGCGCCTGCTCTGGCGCCAGCTGATGCGCCTGCACGATGTTAATGTCGGCCATCGCCCACTCCTTCTGCTTGAAAAAGCCGACATCATGCCAGTTGCACTGACATGCCGCCAGTACCGCGCAGCGTGCTGCAACACCCCGATTTGCGGCCAGATCAGCCCCCTGTCGCGCCCCGGAAACGAATTTGCTTATTTGTATTGTATATAAGCGCAATTTGTGAGAAATAGCGAATTACCTTAAAATACAGTGCTTTGCCGAGGTTAGCCGGGCTATGCCACGCCGCCGACGCCGCTGCACCACTACATTGATAGGACTGTTATGACTCACGTTGTTACCGAATCTTGCATCGCTTGCCGCTACACGGATTGCGTCGATGTTTGCCCGGTAGATTGCTTCCGCCAGGGCCCGAATTTCCTCGCCATCGATCCGGATGAGTGCATCGATTGCGCCGTCTGCGTGGCCGAATGCCCGGTCAATGCGATCTTCGCAGAAGAAGATGTGCCGGCCGATCAGCAGAAATTCATCAAGCTGAACGTCGAACTGGCACGCGGCTGGCCGTCGATCACCAAAACCATTCCGGCACTGGACGACGCAGAACAGTTCAAAGACGTTAAAGAAAAACTGCAACTGCTGGTCCGCTAAGACTTTCGTCTGGACAGGTAGCACCAGGCAGCGCCCCACGCGACAGCTGTAACCAGCCGCCGCGCAGCTCGGTGTTGCCCAACCATTATTGAAATAACAGGAAACCACGTATGAATAGCACTGTCACTACCCCTGACGTCATCGAAGCCGATGCCGTCATCATCGGCGCCGGCCCCGTCGGCCTGTTCCAGGTCTTCGAACTGGGCCTGCTGGAAATCAAAGCCCACGTGATCGATTCGCTGGGCGCAGTGGGCGGACAGTGCGTGGAACTGTATCCGGACAAGCCGATCTACGACATCCCTGCCGTGCCATCGTGCACCGGCCAGGAACTGACCGACAACCTGCTGAAACAGATCGAACCATTCGATCCAACCTTCCACCTGGGTCAGGAAGTGACCAAGGTCGAACGTCGTGCCGATGGCCGCTTCGATGTGGAAACCAGCATCGGCACCCGTTTCATCACCAAAACCATCTTCATCGCCGCTGGCGTGGGTTCGTTCCAGGCCCGTACCATCAAGGTCGATGGCATCGAAGCCTTCGAAGGCAGCCAGCTGCACTACAAGGTCAAAGATCCTGCCATCTTCGAAGGCAAGAATCTGGTGATCTGCGGCGGTGGCGACTCGGCGCTGGACTGGGCCCTGAACTTCGTCGGCAAGGCCGAATCCGTGGTGCTGCTGCACCGTCGCGAAGAATTCCGCGCTGCGCCAGCTTCGGTCGCCAAGATGAAAGCTCTGTGCGACGAATACGAAATGCAGCTGATCATCGGTCAGGCCACCGGCTTCGAAGCCAAAGACGGCAAACTGAGCGAACTGAAAGTCACGGGCGCTGACGGCGTGACCCGCCGCGTACCGCTGGACATGCTGCTGGTATTCTTCGGTCTGTCGCCGAAACTGGGCCCGATCGCCGAATGGGGTCTGGACATCGAGCGTCGCCAGCTCAAAGTGATGAACACCGAGAAGTTCGAAACCAATGTACCGGGCATCTTCGCCGTGGGCGACATCAACACCTATCCGGGCAAGAAGAAGCTGATTCTGTCGGGCTTCCACGAAGCAGCTCTGGCGGCCTTCGGCGCTGCACCATACATCTTCCCGGACAAGAAGATCCACATGCAGTACACCACCACCTCGCCGAAACTGCACAAAGTGCTGGGCGTGGAAACCCCGGTATTCGACTAAGGCTAGCGCCCGTCCTACAGAAAAGCAGCGGTAACGCTGCTTTTTTTTCATCCTTAGCAAAGCCATACTGGAGCCACAAAAACATTGTGGAAAACACGTAGACTTGCTCGACAGCATCTGGGAATGCAATCGATTACGGCAAACTGTCCTATAATTGGTTTATGATGTACGGAATTGGTGCACCGCATCAAACGCTCGCTCTAGGGATATCCTATGCTCTACCATCTTCACGAAATGCAACGCTCGTTCCTCACGCCGCTGATGCAGTGGGCCGACGCGTCGTCCAAAATGTTCACCAACCCTGTGTCGCCACTGGCACACACGCCTTTCTCGCAGCGCATTGCTGCCGGTTACGAACTGATGTACCGGCTCGGCAAAGACTACGAAAAACCAGCTTTTGACATTAACTACGTCGATCTGCAGGATGGCACGGTAGGCATCGTCGAAGAAGTTACCGTTAACAAACCGTTCTGCCGCCTGCTGCATTTCAAGAAGGCGCTCAGTGACAAGCAGATCAAGGCGCTCAAGCAGCCCACCGTGCTGCTGGTGGCACCGTTGTCGGGACACCACTCCACCCTGCTGCGCGACACCGTGCGCGGCCTGCTGGTCGATCACGACGTCTACATCACCGACTGGACCGATGCGCGCATGGTGCCGATGTCGGCTGGCGCCTTCCATCTGGACGACTACATCTACTATGTGCAGGACTTCATCCGCCTGCTGGGCCCTGACCTGCACGTGATCTCGGTCTGCCAGCCTACCGTCCCCGTGCTGGCGGCGATCTCGCTGATGGCCAGCGACAAGGATCCGAAACTGCCGAAGACCATGACCATGATGGGCGGCCCTATCGATCCGCGCCGCTCGCCGACGGCGGTGAACAATCTGGCCGTCGAGAAGAAATTCTCGTGGTTTGAAAACACCGTGATCTATTCGGTGCCGCCTAACTATCCGGGCTTTGGCCGCAAGGTCTATCCGGGCTTCCTGCAGCATGCCGGCTTCATCGCCATGAATCCGGGCCGCCATGCCCAGAGCCACCGCGAGTTCTACATGCATCTGGTGGAAGGCGATCAGGAAACGGCAGAAAGCCACCGCAAGTTCTACGACGAATACAACGCCGTGCTGGACATGCCGGCCGAGTACTACCTCGATACCATCCGCACCGTGTTCCAGGAACACGCACTGCCTAAGGGTACGTGGAAAGTGGGCGGCAAACTGGTGCGTCCACAGGACATCACCACGGTGGCCCTGTTCACCGTAGAAGGCGAACTGGACGACATTTCCGGCGCTGGCCAGACCCAGGCTGCGCACGACCTGTGCTGCAATATCCCTGCCGATATGCAGCAGGACTTCGTGGCGCCGCAAGCCGGCCACTACGGCATCTTCTCGGGCCGTCGCTGGCGCGAACAGGTGTGCCCGAAAATCACCGAGTTCATCAAGAAGCACGGTTAAACACAGGCGGCCTCGCCGCACTGCATGCGCCCGCACGGGGCCGGATCACGCTGATACAGCAGCGTATCCGGCCCCGTTTTTCTATCGGCCGCCGATTTGTTGGATAATGACGCTTTCCCGTTTTAAGCCGTCACGCTGACGTGCCCACCACTGTGTCTACCACTCCTACTCTCGCTGACCGTATCGAAGACCTGCTGCCGCAAACCCAGTGCACCAAATGCGGCTACGACGGTTGCCGTCCGTATGCAGAAGCGATCGCTAAAGGTAGCGCCGGCATCAACCAGTGCCCGCCCGGTGGTGCAGAAGGCATACAGCGCCTGTCGGCCCTGACCGGCTATCCCGTCATACCGCTGAATCCCGTCAACGGTCTGGAGCGCCCGCGCGCCGTGGCCTACATCGATCCCGCCCTGTGCATAGGCTGCACGCTATGCATACAGGCTTGCCCGGTCGATGCCATCGTCGGCGCGGCCAAACTGATGCACACCGTGGTGCCCGATCTGTGCACCGGCTGCGATCTATGCGTGAACCCGTGTCCGGTCGACTGCATCGTCATGTCCCCCGTCACCGAGCAGACCGGATGGCAGGCTTGGAACGCAGAACAGGCCGCAGCAGCAAGGGCACGCCACGATTTCCGCACCCTGCGCCTGCAACGCGACAAGGATGAAAACGATGCGCGCCTGGCTGCCAAAGCCGTGGCCAAAATGAAGGCAGTGGAAGCGCTCGATCCGGCCACCGATGCCGACGCCGCCGAAAAGGAACGCAAGCGCGCCATCATCGCTGCCGCCATGGAAAGGGCGCGCCTGCGCAAGGAAGCCGAAGGCAAAGCCTAGCCACCTAGTGCTATCGTGCTCTCCCTTACCACCGACCACACCACCAAACCGCATGAACAAGCAGACCCGCCAGACCATGTTCGAGCGCTTCCGCGCCGCCAACCCGAAACCCGTCACGGAACTGGAATACACCACCCCGTTCGAACTGCTGATTGCCGTGCTGCTGTCGGCCCAGGCCACCGACGTGGGCGTCAACAAGGCCACGCGCAAGCTGTATCCGGTGGCGAACACCCCGGCCGCCATCCTCGCGCTGGGCGAAGAAGAACTCAAGAGCTACATCCAGACCATAGGCCTGTACAAGACCAAGGCCAAGAACGTGATCGCCACCTGCCGCATGCTGCTGGAACTGCATGGCGGTGAAGTGCCGCGCGAGCGCGAAGCGCTGGAGGCCCTGCCCGGCGTAGGCCGCAAGACGGCCAACGTGGTGCTGAACACCGCCTTTGGCGAGCCCACTATGGCAGTGGATACCCACATCTTCCGCGTAGCTAACCGCACGGGTCTGGCGCCGGGCAAGAATGTCGATATCGTCGAACAAAAGCTGCTCAAATTCGTCCCGCGCGAATTCCTGCTCGATGCGCACCACTGGCTGATCCTGCATGGCCGATACACCTGCAAGGCGCGTAAGCCGGAATGCTGGAACTGCATGCAGCTCGATCTGTGCGACTACCGCAGCAAAACTCCTGCGCCTGCCGACGCCTGAAGCGTAGCAAGCGGCGCGATTAGGCCAGCTGCAGCAATAGATTCCGGCTATTTGAATAGCCAGATCAAGTAGCTAAAAATTCGCTGTGTTTCCGAATTAGATGTTATATATTCAACTACCCTTTGTTGAATATCTAATACTTAAAAGGAGATGCGCGATGTTGCGAACCACCAGTTCTATAGTCTTGGCAGTATTCCTGTTTGGTACTAGCGGCATCTGTGCGGCAGAGAAGATCCATCCGCTCGGCATCGCGGTGAACAAAGACGAAGCCAGCATCGCGGTCGACATCAACGCCCGCGGGCAAGTGGCCGGCATCATCCAGAACGTCGAAGAAGGCACCCAGCGCGCCATCCTGTATGACCGCCGTGTGATCGAACTGGGCACGCTCGGTGGTGCCGAGAGCTACACCAAAGGTATCAATGCCGACGGCCTCGTGGTCGGTACTGCGCAGAACAGCCGCCGCCAGTGGCGCGCCTTCCTCTACAGCAAAGAGCGCGGCATGCGCGACCTCGGTACGCTGGGCGGCAATAGCAGTTACGGGGCCGCCATCAACACGGCCGGTCAGGTGGTCGGCTTTGCCGACACCAGCGACAACTACTTCCATGCTTTCGTGGCCAGCACCGATGGTACGCTGACCGATCTGGGCACGCTGGGCGGCAATATCAGCTATGCCAGCAGCATCAACAACCACGGCGAGATCGTCGGCACGGCGGCCCTCAGCGACGGCAACCGCCGCGCCTTCCTATACCGCCCCGGCAGCGGCATGATCAATCTGGGCATCCTGCCGGGTGGGCGCGCCAGTTCGGCCAGTGCCATCAACGACGAAGGCATCGTAGTGGGCGCCGCCAGCACCGCCAGCGGGCGCTGGCATGCCTTTATGCACGACGGTAGCAGCATGATCGACCTGGGGGACATGATAGGCTACGGCGACAGCTTCGCCACCGCCATCAACGCGGCGGGCCATGTGGTGGGCACTATTCTGATCGGCGACGAGCGCCGTTCATTTGTCTACCGCGACGGCAAGATGACGGTCCATCCCGGTGGCCACGGGCTGTATCTGGTCAATGCCATCAACAATCAGGAACTGGTGATCGGCGCCCAGTATCAGGGCAAGAAGTTCGAAGCATCGACCATGCGCTCGAATGCAGTCGCCACGGTAGTGCGCTCGCCACAGGAGTTCATGACGCTGATCGTTATCGTGCTGCTTGCCGCTACCGGCCTGATGATCTACCACCGCCGCTATCGCGGCATCCAGCTGCGCGGCCCGCGCATGCTGGCGTTCTAGATCAGCACCAGATTATCGCGGTGGATCAGCTCCTGCCCTTCCACGTAACCGAGCAATGCTTCGATTTCGCTGGAAGGCTTGCGCATGATGCGGCGCGTTTCGGTGCTGCTGTAGTTGGAGATGCCGCGCGCCAGTGCTTCGCCCTGCTCGCTGACGCAGGTGATCACGGCGCCGCGGCCGAATTCACCCTTCACTTCGATCACACCGATCGGCAGCAGCGACTTGCCTTCCTTGCTCAGCTTCTGCACGGCGCCCGCATCGAGCACCACCTGCCCTGCCGTATGCAGATGGTCGGCCATCCACTGCTTACGCGCCGTCAGGTGGCCCGTCTGCGCCACCAGCTGCGTGCCGATCGCTTCGCCCTGCGCCAGTCGCGCCAGCACATCGCTGTCACGGCCCCACGCAATAATGGTGTGGGCACCGGATTTGGCGGCGCGCTTGGCGGCCAGTATCTTGGTCAGCATACCGCCGCGGCCGATGCTGCTGCCAGCCCCGCCCGCCATGGCTTCCAGCGCCGGATCGCCGGCCGCGCCCTGCTGGATCAGCACAGCGTTAGGGTCTTTGCGCGGATCGGCGCTGTACAGGCCATGCTGGTCGGTCAGGATAATCAGCGCATCGGCTTCGATCAGATTGGCCACCAGTGCGCCCAGCGTATCGTTATCACCGAACTTGATCTCGTCCGTCACCACCGTATCGTTCTCGTTGATGATGGGGACCACGCCCAGCCGCAGCAAGGTGGTCAGGGTGGAGCGGGCATTCAGATAGCGTTCGCGATCCGCCAGATCGGCGTGGGTCAGCAGCACTTGCGCCGTGCCTAGCTGGTGCGCGCGGAAACTGGTTTCGTAAATCTGCGCCAGTCCCATCTGACCAACCGCGGCGCAGGCCTGCAGTTCATGGATATCCGTCGGGCGCTGCTCGAAACCGAGCCGCAGCATACCTTCTGCAATCGCGCCGGAACTGACCAGCACCACCTGCTTGCCCAGTGCGCGCAGGCCGGCAATCTGGGCAGCCCAGCGGGCAATGGCTTCATGGTCGAGGCCACGGCCATCGTTGGTGACCAGCGAAGAACCGACTTTGATGATGATGCGTTGGGCGTTTTGTATGACGGATTTCATGATGCGGCAACTCTCAAAACAAGCGAACGAAAAACTTCGGCACGGGGCTTGACAGCCACGGAGCCAGAAAGGCACGAGACCAAAAACATACAGCGCTGTGATGGTGTGGGGCGGATCGCCCGGCTTTGCCGCTAGCAGTCACCCGTGCTGCGATGGCAGCGCGGGCGCAGAGTGGAAAGGCATAATCAGCGGATAACTGATTATGCCGGTGATGCAGAGGGTACGTCGAGACTTAGTGCGAAACTTAGTCGATAATTTTGAAGCGCGGATCATCCGGATCGATCGACGAGATGCCCCGTGCCTCTTCCGTCATGTGCACTTCTTCGGCACGCTGCTCGCCATGCTTCTTCTCTTCCAGATGCAGATAGATGGCGTTGACCAGCTCCTGCGTGCCTTCGTGGCCCAGTGCGGAGATCTCGAACACAGGCCCTTTCCAGCCGAACTTCTTGATGAAGTCCTTAACCTTCTTGGCGCGCTCATCTTCCGGCACCATGTCCAGTTTGTTCAGTACCAGCCAGCGTGGTTTATCCACCAGCGAGGCATCGTATTTTTTCAGTTCGTTGACCAGCGCCTTGGCTTCCTTGACCGGATCGACGTTGGCTTCGAACGGTGCCAGATCGACGATGTGCAGCAGCAGGCCGGTACGCTGCAGGTGACGCAGGAACTGGTGACCCAGACCGGCACCTTCGGCCGCGCCTTCGATCAGACCCGGAATGTCGGCGATCACGAAGCTCTTTTCGTGCGACACGCGTACTACGCCGAGGTTAGGGTGCAGCGTGGTGAACGGGTAATCAGCGATCTTCGGACGGGCGTTCGACACGGCCGTGATAAAGGTCGATTTACCGGCGTTCGGCATCCCCAGCAGACCCACGTCCGCCAGAATTTTCAGTTCGAGGCGCAGTTCGCGGCGCTCGCCTTCCTTGCCTTCGGTCTTCTGACGCGGGGCGCGGTTGGTCGAGGTCTTGAAGTGGATATTGCCCCAGCCGCCCTCGCCGCCTTTGGCCAGCAGTTCCTGCTGTCCGTGCGTGGTCAGGTCGGCCATGATTTCGCCACTGGCTTCGTCGATGATCAGGGTGCCTACCGGCATACGCAGGAACACGTCGTCCGCGCCTTTGCCGTAGCAGTCGGCACCACGGCCCGATTCGCCATCTTTGGCGCGGTGCACTTTGGAGAAGCGGAAATCGACCAGCGTATTGATGTTACGGTCTGCTACTGCCCAGATCGAGCCGCCTTTGCCGCCATCGCCGCCGTCAGGACCGCCGAACGGGCGGAATTTCTCACGGCAAAACGAGGCGCAACCATTGCCGCCGTCACCACCGATCACTTCAATTTTTGCTTCGTCGATAAACTTCATAATGTGCCGCCATAAAACTAAAAAGGCTCTACCTGGGGCAGAGCCTTTCGATTGAAGGCTTGCGCCTTACAAATCAGCCCGCGCGTCATCGCAGCGGGCCGCTAGCGTGATTACGCTGCTACTACGGTAACGTACTGCTTCGAGCCTACGCCCTTGGTCACGAACTTGACCTTGCCGTCCACCAGAGCGAACAGGGTGTGGTCTTTGCCGGTACCTACGCCTTCGCCAGCGCGCACTGGGGTGCCACGTTGACGAATGATGATGCCGCCGGCGTTGATCGATTGACCGCCGTACACTTTAACGCCCAGACGTTTTGATTCTGAGTCACGACCATTTCGCGTAGTGCCGCCGCCTTTTTTGTGTGCCATTTAAGACTCCTTGGATACTAATTCTCGGGCAAGCGGCGATTAGCCGTTGATCGATACGATTTGGATTTCGGTGTAATTTTGGCGATGGCCTTGATGCTTCTGGTAGTGCTTACGACGACGCATCTTGAAAATCTTCACTTTATCGTGACGACCGTGTGCCACAACAGTAACCAGTACCTTCGCACCTTCAACCAGAGGAGCACCGAACTTGATGCTCTCGCCTTCGCCAACGGCGAGGACTTGGTCGATAGTGAGTTCGGAACCAATGTCTGCAGGTATCTGTTCTACTTTGAGTTTTTCGCCAGCGACAACTTTATACTGTTTGCCACCGGTTTTTATGACCGCGTACATGATTTGAAACCTCATCAAATGTTAAGAAAATTCCGTCCGGCACCCGCAAAAACAACAGCATGGAAACCGGGGAACCGCTGATTATACATGGGATGGGTTTTCGCGTCAAAAACTATTCACAAATCTTCCGGGGCGTGGTATGTCTGACATGCTTGTTGGCCTGCAAGGTCAAATTCTGGCCTGATTATGCTGTTTTTTTAGCAAACTATCCTGACTGTCATGCCGGGCTATACCCCTGTGCGCAGGGGCATGTCGTATAATCACGACCACTAATAGTCCACCGCACAGGTTCGTCTTGTCTGCCGCTACCCAAACCGCCCCACAAAATACCATCGCCCAAACGATTGCAGCCGATATGGATGCAGTCAACACGGTGATCCGCCAGAAACTGCATTCCGAGGTCAGCCTCGTCAACCAGATTGCAGAATACATCATCAGCGCCGGGGGCAAGCGTATCCGTCCTGTGCTGGTACTGCTGGTGGCCAATGCATACGGCTACAAGGGTACGGCCCATCACGAACTGGCCGCCGTGGTCGAATTCATCCACACCGCCACCCTGCTGCATGACGATGTGGTCGACGAATCCTCGCTGCGCCGTGGCCGCGCCACTGCCAACGCGCTGTTCGGCAATGCCGCTTCCGTGCTGGTGGGCGACTTCCTGTATTCGCGTTCGTTCCAGATGATGGTCAGCCTGAACAATATGCGCGTGATGCAGATCCTGTCCGACGCCACCAACGTGATTGCCGAAGGCGAAGTGCTGCAACTGCTGAACATGCACGATCCGGACGTCAATCAGGAACGTTATCTGCAGGTGATCCGCTCGAAAACGGCCAAGCTGTTCGAAGCGGCGGCCGAGCTGGGTGCCCTGATCTCCGGCTGCAACGATGCCCAGATCGCTGCGGCAGGCGAATACGGCCGTTCGCTGGGCACGGCTTTCCAGCTGATCGACGACGTGCTCGACTACGCCGGCGATGCTGCTGAAATCGGCAAGAACGTGGGCGACGACCTGCGTGAAGGCAAACCTACCCTGCCGCTGATCTACCTGATGGAAAACGGCACACCGGAACAGCGCGAGCTGGTACGTAGCTGCATCGAACAGGGCGACGAGCAGCACTTCGACACGATTCTGGCCGCCATCACCAGCAGCGGCGCACTGGACTACACGCGCCAGCAGGCCGTGGAAGCAGCCGAACGCGCTGCCGCCGCCATTGCCGACCTGCCGGACAGCATCTACAAAGCATCGCTGCAGCAGCTGGCGCACTTCTCGGTACACCGCAACCACTAATTCCTACCCGGGGTCAGGTCGGGCATTGGTGCAGAGTTCGCTTGTTTAATAGCGAGCTCTGCGCCAATGCCCGACCTGACCCCGAAGTGTTTTACAGGATTTCCTGCACCAGTTCGCTGGGGCGGCACAGCCGCACACCTTTGTCGCTGACCACAAACGGCCGCTCGATCAGGATCGGATGCGCCATCATGGCATCCAGCAGCGCGGCATCGGGCAGACTGGTATCGGCCAGCCCCAGTTGTTCGTACAGTTCGCCCTTGTTGCGCATAGCCTGACGCACCGTGATGCCGGCTTGCGCAATCATCTGCTCCAGTTCGGCGCGCGTGGGCGGCTGTTTTACATAGTCGATAATTTGCGGCTCTACGCCGCTGGCGCGGATCGCTTCCAGCGTCTTGCGCGAGGTGCCGCAGGCAGTATTGTGATAGATGGTGATGCTCATGAATGCGCCCTGATATGGTTTGCGAAGGCCGCATTATCGCTGATTTGGCGCAGCTTATTTGACTGGCGTCCCCGTAGCCGGCACAGGTGGCGCCGTCGGCACCAGCAGGTAATCGCGGCTATCGCCGGAAAATGGCGCGGCCGGTCGCTGCGTATGCGTCGCCAGTGCCGCCATGTACTTGGCATAGGCCCGCTCGATAGCCGCATCCTGCGTTGGCGGACCCTCCTGCACATCAGTATCCACGTCTATCCTCCTGATCAGGATTATTGCTCTATATTTTAGAGCAATTTAAATAAAAAGCAAGATGAACGATTTGAGAACGGATTAACCCTGCTTTGCCGCCTGCAGCATGCACTTCGACAGTTTGTCGAAATACAGCAAGGCAGCTTGTGTCAGTTCGACCTGCTTGCGCCGCGCATCCTCGGTGTCCGTCAGGATCAGCCAGCCTTTCTCCCGCATCGAAGTCAGCCGGCTATGCACCGTTGCCGGCGCGCCTAGTTCCTTCTTGGCCATCATGTCGCGCACGGACAGGCGCTGCTCGTCCTGACTAGCCTTGGCCACGATGGCCAGTATGCGCTCCTCGAGCGGATCGAGCGGCGGCAACGACGGCAAGCCGCGCAGGGCATCCGCCAGTTGCAGAAAGCGCAAATAGATATCGGCAGGTCGTTTAGGCATGGTCATGGCTCACTTTCAGGCGGCGCTAGGCCAGCGACCGTTATAATTGTTATAAATTTTAGCACACCGGTTTTTGGCGCACCAGTTCAGGCTTTACGACAAACGTTGCGGGCGCGGCAGCAAAGCCAGCACCCCTTTCGCCGTGTACAGCACGATCAGCGCGCCGGCCAGATCGCCGATGAACATGACCATAAAGCCCGGCAGCAGATTATCGTCACCGTGCAGGGCAAACCAGATATGGTGCAGCAGCGGACTGGCCAGCGCACAGCCAAGCGCGCACAGCAGCAGACGGCGCGCCGTCAGATTCGTCAGCGAGGCTTGCAGGCCATAGCGCCGCTGGGCGATCACATACACCAGATACGGCCCGATAGCACCGGCCAGCGTGCCCGAAGTCGCCCGAATCGCATCGCCGGGGAAGTAGTACCAGTAGCAGGCAAACCAGCCCGCAATCAGCAGGCCAACCGCGCCGGCCCGGCCGAACAGTAGCGTGCACAGCAACCGGGTTCCGGCCGGAATATAAATCCAGCCTATCCCCTGCAGGAATTCGGCGCGGCGGAAAAATAACTCGTTGGCGACCATCACCAGACCATGCAGGCAGATCGTGCCCAGCACCATGTACAGATTCATGCGGAAAGGCGAAACAGGCTGATTCATATCCGAAGTAAAGGCGCAGTAAGCATCTTTGGCTGATGATCAAGATTGCACCACAGTAACATGACCTACCTAAACAGTTCAACTACCCAGCATCTGACAGCCTGCGCGGTGCGTGACGCCAGTCCCCTGCGCAGGAAACATTTTGGCGCTGCTGATTTAGCTTGACATTGCCATAAAGCTATTTAACCATAGACCTATCAATCTCCCGTTCTGGCAAGGAAAGTTCTATCATGTCCACACAGACCAAGCCGCTTGCTGCAGACTCCTTGCAGCAGCACTTCCTCTCGGGGCATATTTCTGCCAGCGGCCGCCTGCAGGCGCTGCATGACCGCCTGCTACAGGCGCTGCCCCATATCGAACGCATAGCCTGCGCGCTGTACGACAGCAGCGACGATACTTTAACCACTTTCATCAACAGCACCCGCAGTGGTCAGGCCCTGCCCGCCTATCACTTTCTGCTGGCGGACAGTCCCTCGCTGAGCGCGCTCGCGCGCGATGCCAGCGTACGCATGCTGGATGATCTGTCGCATACGCTGCAGCCGAAAACCATGCATACCCGCTGGTTGCTAGATCAAGGTTACCAATCGTCGTTCACAGTGCCCATGTACGACCAGCGCGGACTGCTGGGGTTTATTTTCTTCGACTCGCTGCAGTTGCACGCGTTTCCGGAAAAGACCCAGCGCGACTTGCTGTTGTACAGCAACCTGATTTCCATGACCATTTCCAACGAAGTGGAAACCATCCGTTCGCTGCGCGCTTCCACCCATCTGGCTTGCGAATTCGCCCACCTGCGCGATTTCGAAACGGGTGCTCACCTGCAGCGCATGTCGCACTACGCCAAACTGATCGCCAGCGCCGTGGCCCCGCACTACCAGCTTAGCGACGAGTTCATCGAACACGTGTTCTGGTTTGCGCCCCTGCACGACATCGGCAAGATCGGCATACCGGACAGCATCCTGCTCAAGCAGGGCAGCCTTGATGCTGCCGAACGCCAGATCATGGAAAGCCATGTGGACAAGGGGCTGGAAATCATCGGTAAGCTGATCGAGGATTTCGGTCTGGGCGACTTCCCCGATACGGTGGAACTGCGCAACATCGTCGGCTGCCACCACGAACTGCTCGATGGCTCCGGCTATCCGTGCGGGCTCAGGGGCGACGCCATCCCCGTCTCTGCCCGCATCGTCAGCGTGGCCGACATCTACGATGCGCTCACCACCGTGCGCCCCTACAAGCAGCCATGGAGCCATGCGCAGGCCATGCAGGAGCTGTATCACATGGCCGAACTCGGCAAACTGGACTTGCGCTGCGTGCAGGCACTCGATGCACTGGCCGACCAGGTTCAAGCCATACAGATCGAATTTAAAGATAGCTGAATACTAATTTGTCATAAACAATTAAACATCAAATTCACCAAATAAACCATTACAATCGATTTTTGACATAATCAAATACCGAATTTGGTGATTTGGGTGTATTATTGCTCCCATCTGCAGCCCGCTAGCGTTTCCGACTACTGCCGAGCTGCCCGTTTCGACCATCCAGCTACAGGGAGCAGGCCATGCGCACCAATCTACCCGTCACCCAGAATGAACACCTGATCGAGGATGGCCGCACCATCGTCTCGACCACCGATCTACGTGGAAACATCACGTTTGCCAACCCCTACTTCGTTGAAGTCAGCGGCTACACGGAAAGCGAACTACTGGGCGCACCGCAGAACATCCTGCGCCACCCGGACATGCCGGCCGAAGCATTCGCCGATATGTGGCGCTGCATCCAGTCCGGCATGCCGTGGACCGGCATGGTCAAGAACCGCTGCAAGAACGGCGATTACTACTGGGTGCTGGCCAACGTCACGCCAGTGATCGAACGTGGCCAGCCCACCGGCTATATGTCGGTGCGTACCAAACCCAGCCGCGAACAGGTGCGTGCGGCCGATCAGCTGTATCAGGAATTCAAGGCGGGCAATCCGCGCCGTATGGCCATCGTCAACGGTCGTGCCGTCGAAACCCATCTGCGTGCACGCTGCAAGGAAGCCTGCCGGCTGGGCATCCACAGCGCTACCCGTCTGAATTCGCTGGTCCTGACGGTGCTGATGCTGCTGTTCGCAGCCGTGTTTTACGCCAATAACGCCAGCCCGTGGATGACGGGGGCCGCTCTGTTCGGCGCCGCCGTCGCGCTGAACTTCTGGCGCACGCTATATGTCAGTATCGTGCGGCCGCTGCAGTTTGCCACCGTTTCGGCGCGCAAAATGGCCGGTGGCGATCTGGCCAGCAAAATCGAAATCCGCCGCAACGATGAGATGGGCCAGCTGATGGCGGCCATCCGCCAGACCAATGTCAACCTGCACAGCATCATCGGCGACGTACGTCTGAGCTTCGAGAAAATTTCGGCGTCGACCAGCGAGATCGCCAGTGGCAATCTCGATCTCTCCGACCGCACCGAATCGCAGGCTTCCAGCCTGCAGCAGACCGCTGCCAGCATGGAGCAGCTCAATTCCACCCTGCAGCAAAGCGCGGGCAGCATCAGCAGCGCCAATGAACTGGCGGCGCGCGCTTCGGCGGTGGCGGAAAAAGGCGGCAACATCGTTGCTCAGGTGGTCTCCACCATGAATGAAATCAGCACTTCGTCCAACAAGGTACTGGACATTATCGGCATCATCGACAGCATCGCCTTCCAGACCAATATTCTGGCACTCAACGCTGCAGTGGAAGCAGCCCGCGCCGGCGAGCAGGGTCGGGGCTTTGCCGTCGTCGCCAGCGAAGTGCGGGCACTGGCCCAGCGTTCCGCCACCGCTGCCAAGGAAATCAAGACGCTGATCGATCAGTCGATCGAAAAAGTCAGCGCCGGTACCCAGCTGACCAATTCGGCCGGTTCCACCATGAGCGATGTGATCTATTCGGTGCAGAAAGTCACGCAGGTGATGGATGAAATTACCACGTCCACGCGCGAACAGGTGCAGGGCATCTACGAAGTCAATCAGGCCGTCGTGAACATCGACGACATCACCCAGCGCAATGCAGCACTGGTGGAAGAAGCCGCTGCCGCGACCGGCACGCTGGCGGAACAGAGCCGCAGCGTGGCGCAGGCCATGGCCGTTTTCAAACTCGATCAGGTGGCCGCCAACGACCGTCCGCGTCTACGTCAGGCATGATGTCTCAGGCCTGATGTATCGGGCCGGAGCCGTGCCGCGGGTGCTAGCCAGCATGCGCGCACGGCTCAGAACAGGCTGGCCTGCGCCGTCGTCAGACGGGCAAAGTTATCATGCAGCGGCAGCAGGATAGAGTCGGCAATCGGCTGTAGCTGCTTGCTCAGATAGTGCTCGTAGTCGATCCGGCTACGCAGCACTTCCAGCGGCTCCGGCCCGCCCGTCGTCATCACATAGCTGATCCAGCCGCCATGCTGATAACGCAAGGGCCGCTTCAGACTCTGGTTGTACTGGTCGGCCAACCGCGCCGCCCGCACCTGCGGCGGCACATTCACCTTGTATTCGTCGAGCCGGTGCCGCAAGCGCTTGCGATACACCAGTAACTCGTCATATTCGCCCGCCAGCGTGCTGCGCACATAATCGCGGATGTACTGCTCGTAAGGCTGGCCTTTGAAGATGCGCAGGAACAGCCCCTGCTGGAACTGCTGTGCCAGCCGCGTCCAGTCGCTGCGTGCGACTTCCAGCCCGCGGTAGATCACTTCATCTTCACCGCGGCTGTTCAGCGTCAGCCCTGCATAGCGCTTCTTACTGCCCATGTCGGTACCACGGATGGTAGGCATGAAGAATTTGCGGTAGTGCGTATCGAACTCGATTTCGAGGTGGCTCTCCAGCCCCAGTTCACGCTGCAGCATATCGCGCCACCAAGCGTTAATCTGGCTGACCAGCGCTTCGCCTATCGCCAGCGCCTCATCATTGGCGTACTCCTTTTTCAGCCAGATGAAAATCGAATCCGTATCGCCATAGATCACTTCATAACCCTGCGCTTCCACCAGTTCGCGCGTCTGCTTCATCATCTGATGGCCACGCAGCGTGACCGAAGAAATCAGGCGCGGATTGAAGAAGCGGCACTCGGTAGCTCCCAGCACACCACAGAAGGAATTCATCAGCAGCTTGAGCGCCTGCGATAGCGGCTCGTTCCTGGCGCGCTTGGCGGCATCGCGCTGCTTCCAGATCTGGGTGGTAATCTCGGGCAGGCAGTGGCGCTGGCGCGAGAACACTGTGCCGTTGACACCGGCCACCACGCTGGCCGGATCGCTCGCATGTTCGCCTTCGATCAGGCCGACGGGGTCGACCAGAAAAGTGCGGATAATCGACGGGTACAGGCTTTTATAATCAAGCACTACCACCGAATCGTACAGGCCCGGTTTGGAATCCATCACGAAGCCGCCCGGCGAAGCACCGCCCGCCACATCGCCCACATTCGGCGCCACATAGCCTTCGCGGTGCATGCGCGGCAAATAGTGGTGCGAGAACGCGGCGATCGAACCGCCCAGATGATCGGCCTGCAGACCTGTGACAGTAGCGCGTTCTATCATGAAGGCCAGCAGATTGGCTTTGGCGAAAATCCGCGTGACCAGTTCGCAATCCTTCAGGTTGTAGTACGCCAGTGCCGGTTTATCGTGCTGGAAGCGGCGCTCGATTTCGGCCATCTTGTCATACACGTCGCCGATGTCCTTACCTTCCCCTAGCAAAGCCTGCGACACATGTTCGAGGCTGAACGACGGGAAGCTCCACGACGCTGCTTTCAGCGCATCGATCCCGTCCAGCACTACGCGCCCTGCCACGGGCGCAAACATATAGCCGGGCTTGGCCGGATGCTCGCGCCACTCGATGGTCTTGCGTTCGCGTCCCAGCGTCAGCGGCACCTTGTACTTGTCAGCGTTCTTCTGCAGCACGCGCAGATCGAACTGCACCACATTCCAGCCTATCAGCACATCGGGATCGTGCAGGGCAAACCAGGCGTTGAGCTTTTCCAGGAGCTGGCGCGGAGTGGCGCAGTATTCCAGCGCAAAGTCCGGTACCGGTGAATCAGCAGCGGCCGTGGCCGGTGCCGCGCCCAGCATATACACCTGCCGCTGGCCACAACCTTCCAGCGCCACCGAATACAGATCCTCGAACGCACTGGTTTCAATATCCAGCGATACCAGTTTCAGCGCAGGGCGGTAATCGGGCGCAGGTTTGAGTTTGCAGTTGTGCACCACATGGCCCTGCCACTGGCCGCCTTCGATCTGCACACCGGCGGTGATAAAGCGCTCCATCAGATAGCGTTCAGGCGGACGGATATCGGCTTCGTACAGGGCAATGCCATGTTCGCCCAGCGTGCGCTCGAAGGCAGTCAGCTGCTTGTAGCGACTGGCGTACAGGCCGATCACAGGCTGATTGCGGAAGGATTTGAGCGCCAGTTCGCGCAGCTCTATACCCGGCTGCTGGGTCAGCAAAGCTTCGATGGCGGCGCGCTGCTCGGCCTCGGCAAACGCCACCGAAGTCTGCGCCGTCAGACGGACTTTCTGCGGGCCGGCATCGGTGGCCAGCCAGAACTCGATCTCCGTCCCCTGCGCCGTATCGCGCCAGTGGCGGGTCAGTATGAAACCTTGTGCAGATGCTTGCGTCATGCCGGCATTATACTGTATGCACATACAGCCGGAACAGGCTCCGGCTCAGTCTAACGGGGCGGCGGCCGCAGGTTCTGGCTTAACGGTAGGTGACGGTGCCCGGTGGCCCCAGCCATTCGAGGTGGGAATAGTTATTCAAGTAGCTGACGCTGAATTCACCGGGGCGCTGCAGCAGCTTGGTCACGGAAGCGTTCACCAGCGTCCACATCATCTCCATCACCTGATAATCCTGCAGCCCCAGTAGATGCTGCATCAGCGTGGCGATTACCCCGCCAGATGTGAAGACGATGGTACTCTGTTTGCTATGGTTGCCATCGAGCCGTTCCAGTGCCGCGATGGTGCGGCGGCGGAAGGCGGGCCAGGTCTCGCTGTAATCATCGTCATGCCAGCCGCTCATCCAGCGCTGCACGGCGGCGCGGAACAGGTGCTCGAGCGCGCGCTGCGGTTGCTCGTGACGGGCCAGCATCTGCTTGAACATGGCCAGATCACCGAATTCCGGACAGTGACGCAGCATCACTTGGTGGTGGTCGAATTCGGCAAAACCGGCATCGTGCTGCCATTCCCCTTCCGGTAGCAGGGTCTTGGGCAATTCGGCCAGACAGGCATCGGCAGTCTGCTGGTGGCGCTCCATGCCGCCCACAATCACACGCTGAAAAGTCTGTTTGCGGCTGGCATACCACTGCCCCAGCAGGCGCGATTGTTCGTAACCCAGCGTCGACAACTGGTCGTAATTAGCGCTGCCGAACGAGGCCTGCCCGTGGCGCACCAGATGAATTTGTCCCATTTCGCTTCCGGCTTCAGATCTAAACAGCCATCAGCTTACCGCCCAGCCTATAATTCATCAAATGAATAGTTTTACTTTTACGGTAAAACTATCGCTTCCCTTCCTGCCATCGAGGTGCCCATGCTGCGTTTTCCCGCCATGCCGCTTGCGACGCTCCTGCTAGGAGCGTCGGCGCTGGCCCATGCGCAGACGGAACTGGTGTTCGGCACCACCCACGATGCCAATTCGGCTTCATTCCATTACGCGCGCGACTACCTGCGCCAGCTGTGCACGGAGAGCCGCTTACGCTGCGTGCTGCGCAGCTATCCGGGACGGCGCTCCGAGGCTTTACTTGCGATCGGCAAGCTGGATGGCGAAGTGGGACGGGTGAAAGGCTATGGCCTCAAACATCCCGACTATGCGCGGGTGGAGGAACCGTTTAACGTGGTGCAGACTCGCATCTTCACCCGCACGCCTGTCAGTATCAGCAACTGGCAGTCGCTCACCAGCTTTGCCCGCACGGTCAGCTACAAACGGGGCATCTTCCTTTACCAGCAGCGGCTGGAGCAGCTGCTACCGAAGCTGCAGCTGCACGACGTGCAGAGCGAGGACGCCTGCCTGCAGGTGGTGCTGGCGCGGCGCAGCGAAGCCTGCGTGTTCGATGTGGGCGGCCTTACCAGCGCCGCACACCCGCTACTCAAACAGGGCTATGCCAGCGCCTCGATCGAAGACCTGCCGCTGTATATCTATCTGCACAAGCAGCACAACGATCTGGCCCAGCCGCTGACTGAAACGGCCAGACGCTTGCAGGCGCGCGGCATACCGGCGCAACTGCGCCGTAGCTACTACGAATTAAAGTGAAGGTGTCAGCAGATCGAGCAGCGTGAACGCCACTACCTTGGTGGCCTTGCGCAGATCTTCCAGCAGCAGCTTTTCATCGGCTTTCTTGGCATTCGATTCCGGCACCGTGCGCGGACCGGCACCATACAGCACGGCCGGAATACCGTGTTCGCCATACAGGCGCGCATCGGCGTACAGCGGCGTACCCTGTGCGGGAATTTTCTCGCCTAGCACTTCCAGCGCATTCTGCTGCAGGCTGTTCACCAGCGTGGCCGTACCGGGTAATTCGCGCAGCGCATGCGACAGTAGCAGGCGCTTGATCTCGATACGGATGCCGGGCAAACCCTGCACTGCCTGTTCGATCAGCGCGCGCACCTGAGCCTCCACCTGCACCGGATCTTCCTCCGGTATCATGCGGCGATCCATCTTCAGCACCACTTTGCCGGGCACCACATTGGTGTTGGTGCCACCGTCGATGCGGCCCACCAGCATGGTCGGGCTATCGATACCGGCCACTTTGGACTTGATCTTCTTCAGTTCCGGCAGCTGATCATAGATCGCAGTCAGAATCCGCGTAGCCGCCTGCAGCGCATCGTGTCCCGTCTCCGGCATGGCACCGTGGCCGGACTTGCCGTGCACGGTGATCTCCAGTTGCAGACAGGCGTTATGCGCGGTAACGATGTTGTAGCTGAAGCCCGCCGCGATCACGTAATCGGGCTTGGTCAGCTTCTGCTCCAGCAGCCAGCCCGGCCCCAGCAAACCACCAAATTCTTCGTCATAGGTGAAGTGCAGTTCCAGCTTGCCTTTCAGTGGCACGCCCAGTGCTTCCAGCGCGCGCGTGGCAAAAATATAGGTGGCGAAATCGCACTTGGACACGGCAGCGGCGCGGCCATAGATATAGCCATTCTCCACCACGCCGCCATAGGGCGGATAGGTCCAGTTATCACCGGGTGGCACTACGTCGCCATGCGCGTTGAGCGCCAGCGTCGGGCCGTCTTCGCTATACGGTCGGCGCACGATCAGATTGGTAATGCTCTGCATGCCGTAGTCGTGCACCTGCTGTGCCGGCACGGCATGCTGCTCGGCTTTCCAGCCAAACGCACTGACCAGTTGCGCCACCATCTCGGCGTGCGGCGCATTGTTACCGGGCGGCGTATCGGTCGGCACTCGCAGCAGTTGCTGCAGCACGCCCACTTCTTCATCGAAATGCGCATCGATCCATTGCGCCAGCTGCTGTTTTGCGTTGCTCATAGTCGGACTCTCTTCGGGCTCTCTTAGTGCGCTTACTTGGCACCGGACTCGAACCACAGCGCAATCTGCGCCCGCTCGGCCTCGGTCATATTGGTCAGGTTAGCTAACGGCATGGCTTTGAGTTGCACTGCCTGTTTGTAGATTTTTTCTGCGTTCTGACGGATCTGTTCCGGCTGATCCAGCGCCACACCGGCCGGCGCGGTAGCAAAGCCGGGCTGGGTCGGATGGGCCGAGTGGCAGGACACGCAGCGCTGCGCCACAATAGCCGCCACCTTATTCATCTGCGCCGCCGGATCAGCGACGGCCACCGCTTTCGGACGGGCCGGCGCAATCGCAATTGCCACGGCCAGCAGCAGCGCGAGGCCGATCAGCGGATAGCGCCATTCCACCCGCCCCTTGTGACGCAGGTTGAAGAAGTGACGGATGCTGACGCCAGCAGCCATGATAAAGGCCAGCACCAGCCATGCCTGCTCGTGGCGGTAGGTCATGGCGTAGTGATTGCTGATCATGATGAACAGCACCGGCAGCGTGAAGTAGTTATTGTGCACGCTGCGCTGCTTGGCCTTCTGGCCATGCACGGGATCAGGCAGACGGCCAGCCGACATGGCTTCCACCATCTTGCGCTGACCGGGAATAATCAGCATCAGCACATTGCCCACCATGATGGTGCCGATCAGCGCCCCCACGTGGATATAGGCCGCGCGGCCACTGAGAACATGGGTCAGGCCATATGCAGCGGCGACGATCAGCCCGAAGATCACGATACCGAACCACAGATCATGCTTGCCCAGTGGGGAGCGGCACAGCAGGTCATACACCGTCCAGCCCAGCACCAGCGTACCCACGCCTATGCCGATGGCTTGCAAACTGCTCAGGTCTGCCACGGATTTATCCACCAGCATGGCCTGCGCATTGAAGTAGTAGGCAATGGTCAGCAGCGCAATGCCGGACAGCCATGTGGTGTAAGCCTCCCATTTGAACCAGTGCAGTTCCTTGGGCAGTTCGGCTGGCGCCACCAGATATTTTTGCGGGTTGTAGAAACCACCGCCATGCACCGCCCACAGTTCGCCCGACACCCCCTTCTTGGCCAACTCGGAACCGGGTGCCGGTGGGCGGATCGAGTTATCCAGCCAGACGAAATAGAACGATGCACCGATCCATGCAATGCCGGTGATGACGTGCAGCCAGCGCACGATCAGATTCAGCCACTCGAGGCCATACGGGATCAGATAGTCGATGAGTTCCATGAATGCTTTCGGTTTGCTTAAACGGCACTGTGGCTAATTTACAGAAGATAAACGGATTTACTGACGACCACATGAACATTAGAGTATATTAAACATATCCATTTTCGTATAACAATCAGATTTTTAACGCCCATGGCCGCCCTGCCGCAACATCTGGATCTACATCTGATCCGCATACTTTACCTGCTGCTGGTGGAGAAAAACGTTTCACGCGTCGCTCTCAAACTGAATCAGCCGCAGCCCTCCATCTCGGCTTCGCTGCGCAAATTGCGCGAGCTGACGGGCGACCCTTTGCTGGTGCGCGGCGCGCGCGGCATGGTGCCGACCCAGCATGGCGAAAGCCTGCTGGCACCGGCCAAGCGCATCCTCGATGAAACGGAAAACCTGTTCCTGAAAAAACAGCCGTTCCAGCCGCAAAACGAAGCGCGCACCTTCCACATCGCCGCACCCGATTATCTGGATAGCCAGTTCCTGCCCAATCTGGTGGCCTTGCTGCGCCGTGGCTCGCCCAATAGCCGCGTGAAAATCCACAGTCTGGGGCCGGGCGTGGATTACGTACGCCTGCTGTCCGATGGCGACATGGATCTGGTGATCGCCAACTGGGACGAACCGCCGGCTCACCTGCACATGTCCAAGCTGTTCGAGGACCCTATTATCTGCGTGATGCGGGCTGACTGCCCGTATGCGCTGCGCACGGCCAGCGACGCCATGACGTTGAACGATTATCTGGCGCTGCCCCATGTGGCGCCCACCCAGATGCTGCCCGGCTATCAGGGCGTAATCGACACCTTCCTCGAGACGCAGGGACTGCAGCGCAACGTAGCAGTGGAGTCGGCCTACTTTGGCCTGATCCCCTACATGCTGACCCAGACCGATCTGGTGCTGACCACGGGCCGCCAGTTCGTGCGTTTCTACGAGCGCAGCATGCCGCTGAAAAGCTTTACGGTGCCCGTCAAATTCCCCGCCATGCGCTTCTACCAGTTGTGGCACGAGCGCGTGCATCAGGCACCCGAACATAAGTGGCTGCGCGAGCAGGTGGCGGCGGCGGCTAAAGCGCTGGTGAAGTAAGCATAGGCTTATAAACTCTAGGCAGGTACGCATATACCGGCGCAGCAAGGAAAGGCTACACTAGGCTATGACCACACTCTCCGAACTGAATAGCTGCGATACCGCCAGCTTTATCGAGCGCCTGCGCGGCATTTACGAACACTCGCCGTGGATACCGGAACGGGCCGCTGCTGCGCGCCCGTTCGCCAGCATCACGGCGCTCAAGCAGGCCTTGCAGACTGTCGTCAGCAACGCCACGCTGGACGAACAACTAGGCCTGATCCGCGCCCACCCCGAACTGGCGGGCAAGGCGGCCATCAGCGGCCAGCTGACAGCCGAATCGACCCATGAACAGGCAAAATCTGGCCTGCACCTGTGCAGCGCCGAAGAATTCACCACCCTGCATCAGCTCAATGCCGATTACAACGCCCGCTTCGGCTTCCCCTTCATCCTCGCCGTCAAAGGGCCGGATGGGCAGGGGCTGACGCGGCGCGCGATTATTGCCACCTTCAGCCGCCGTCTGAAGAACCAGCGAGCCGACGAAATCGCCGAGTGCCTGCGCCAGATTAAGCGCATCGCCGAATTACGCATCAACGACCTGCTAAGTGTTTCGCTAGCCTTCGGCCCGCAGATCATGCAGTGGAGCGAACAGATAGGCGCCATCAGCGACGCCGACAACAGCGGCGACAAGGACTTCGACCTCACCTGCGCCTACCTGACGCCAGCGCATCGGCAGACCGCCGCACAGTTGCTGGCATGGATGCAGCAAGCCGGCATGGAAGCGCACATCGATGCGGTCGGCAATGTAGTGGGTGTGTACCGAGCCGCCGACGCTAGCGCACCTACACTGATGACGGGCTCGCACTACGACACGGTGCGCAATGGCGGCAAGTACGATGGCCGGCTGGGTATCCTGCTGCCCATCGCTGTAGTACAGCATCTGCACCAGCGCGGCGAGCGCCTGCCCTACCACCTTGAAGTGGTGGGTTTTGCGGAAGAGGAAGGCGTGCGCTTCCGCAGCACCTTCCTCGGCAGTAATGCCATCACGGGGCGCTTCGATCCGGCCTTGCTGGATCAGACTGATACCGATGGCGTGACCATGCGCGACGCCATCCTTGCCGCTGGCCACGATGTGCATGCTATCGCCGCTATAGCACGCGATCCGGCCAAGCTGCTGGCGTTTGTGGAAGTGCATATCGAACAGGGCCCCGTGCTGCTGGAACATGATCTGCCGCTAGGCGTCGTTACTGCCATTGCCGGTAGCTCGCGCTATCTGGTCGAGCTGACGGGACTGGCCAGCCATGCCGGCACCACGCCTATGAATATGCGCAAGGACGCAGCCGCTGCAGCCGCTGAAATCGTGCTGCTGGTGGAGCAGCGCTGCACGCAGGCGCTGGCACTGGTAGGAACTGTGGGACAGTTGCAGGTGCCGGGCGGTTCCGTCAATGTGGTCCCCGGTACCTGTCGTCTGTCACTGGATATCCGTGCGGCTGACGATGCCGTGCGGCTGGCCGCTGTCAACGATATCAAGCAGGGCATCGCGCGCATCTGTGCCGAGCGCCAGATCGAATTCACGCTGGAGTCTATTGTTGATGTAGCAGCCGTACCTTGTGCACCGCGCCTGATGCGCCAACTAGGCGCTGCGGTGGAACGCGCGGGCTTGCCACGCTTCGATCTGCTATCGGGTGCCGGACATGACGCCATGGCCATGGCGGCGATTACCGATGTGGCCATGCTGTTCACGCGCTGCGGCAACGGCGGCATCAGCCACAATCCGCTGGAAACCATGACAGCCGATGATGCCGAACTGGCAGCGCAGGTACTGCTGGATTTCCTGCGCAATTATCAGTAATCCCTCCAGCCGCTGACCCGCATCACTGCGGGCAGCGGCGCGCTATTGAGGCCACGCTAAACCACGCCCGCCCGCTCCAGCATGGCGTGCAGCAGCACGTTGCAGCCAGCCTCCAGATGCTCGGCTTTGGCATCCTCGATTTCGTTATGACTGATGCCGTCCTTGCACGGCACGAAGATCATGCCCGAGGGGGCCAGCCGCGCCGTATAAATCGCATCATGGCCGGCGCCGGACACCACATCCATCGTCGAGTAGCCCAGCTTGGCCGTGGCCTTGCGCACGGCATCCACGCAGTCGGGATGGAACGGGCAAGGCGGATAGTAGGACACCCGTTCGATGGAAATCTCCAATCCCGTTTCCTTGCGGGTCTGCTCGATAAACGCCAGCATTTCCTCGTGCATGGTGTTGAGCAGTTCATCGTTCACATTCCGCAAATCGATACTGAACTTCACCTCACCCGGTATCACATTGCGGCTGTTGGGGAATACCTGCACCATGCCCACCGTGCCACGACCATACGGCGGATAGCGGTCGGCGATCGCCACTACCTGCTGCATGATGCGCGTAGCCACCTGTAACGCATCCTTGCGCAAGCCCATAGGCGTAGGCCCTGCGTGCGCTTCCATGCCTTTCACCACACAGTCGTACCACGACAGTCCCATCACGGCAGGCACTACGCCGATCACCTTATCGGCATCTTCCAGCACGGGGCCTTGTTCGATATGGGTTTCGAAGTAAGCGCCGATAGGGTGGTCGCCCGGCACCTGATCGCCCTTGTAGCCGATGCGCGCCAGTTCCTCGCCCACGCTCTTGCCTTCCGTATCGCGCGCAGCATACGCGGTCTCCAGCGTGAAGGCACCGCAGAATACGCCGGAGCCCATCATCACGGGCACGAAGCGCGAACCTTCTTCATTGGTCCAGAATGCCACTTCTACTGGTGCTTCCGTGCGGATGTTCAGATCATTCAGCGTACGCACTACTTCCAGCCCTGCCAGCACGCCATAGTTGCCATCGAATTTACCGCCGGTCGGCTGGGTGTCGATATGGCTGCCCGTCATCACGGGCGGCAGCGCGTTATTCATGCCGTCGCGGCGCATGAACACATTGCCGATCTGGTCTACCGTGACTGACATACCTGCCTCGCGGCCCCAGCGCACCACAAGGTCGCGCCCCTGCTTGTCCAGATCCGTCAGCGCCAGACGTTTTACGCCGCCCTTGGCGGTAGCGCCGATCTGCGCCAGTTCCATCAGCGAGTCCCACAGGCGCTGACCATCAATCCGCATTTCACTCATTGTTCTACTCCTTCACCATCAGCGTGCCGAAGCAGCTTTAAACGCGGGACGGTCGATATGACGCCCTGCCCCTTCCACAGCCATCAGCGTGCCGTTCTGGAACACCACCTTGCCCGCCGCAACCGTCGTGCTGGGAATACCACGCACCGTGCGGCCCTCAAACACATTGAAGCCACCCTTGGCGTACTGGGTCTTGGCAGAAATGGTACGGGTGCCTTCCGGATCCCACACCACTACGTCGGCATCGGCACCGGCGGCAATCACGCCCTTGCGCGGATACATATTGAAAATCTGCGCTGCGTTGGTCGAGGTCACTTTGACGAACTCGGATGGCGTCAGCAGACCGGCATTCACACCGGCATCCCACACCACCGACATGCGGTCTTCCACCCCGCCGCAGCCGTTCGGTATCTTGGTAAAGTCATCCTTGCCCGCCGCCTTCTGCGCTGCGCAGAAAGTGCAGTGATCGGTCGCCGTGGTGTGCAGATTACCACCCTGCAGCCCCTGCCACAGCGCCGTCTGGTGCTGCTTGCTGCGGAACGGTGGGCTCATCACATGGCCGGCGGCGAATTCCAGATCAGGGCTCTGGTACACACTATCGTCGATCACCAGATGTCCTGCCAGCGCCTCACCATACACGCGCTGGCCGTGGGCGCGCGCACGGGTGATGGCTTCCAGCGATTCGGCGCACGATACGTGCACGATGTACACGGGCGTATTGAGCACATTGGCAATCGCGATAGCGCGATTGGCTGCTTCCGCTTCCACCGCCGGTGGGCGCGACAGCGGGTGCGAGCTCGGCCCCGTCAGTCCTTGCTTGAGCAGATCCTGCTGCAACTGGTACACCAGTTCGCCGTTCTCCGCGTGTACGGTTGGTATCGCGCCCAGTTCCAGCGAACGGCGGAAACTCTTCACCAGCGTTTCGTCGTCGGCCATGATGGCGTTTTTGTAGGCCATGAAGTGCTTGAAGCTGTTCACGCCGTGCTGGTTCACCAGCGTGCCCATATCACGGTGCACGCTGTCGTCCCACCACGTAATCGCCACGTGGAAGGTGTAGTCGCCGGCTGCCTTCTGCGCCCAGCCGCGCCACTGGCGATAAGCCTCGATGAGATTCTGCTGCGGTGCCGGAATGACGAAATCCATGATGGTGGTAGTGCCGCCCGCCAGACCTGCCGCAGTACCCGTGTAGAAGTCGTCCTGCGTCACCGTGCCCATGAAGGGCAGATTCATGTGGGTGTGGGTATCTATCCCGCCCGGCATCACATACTGGCCACCAGCGTCGATGATGGTGGCACCGGCAGGCGCCGCCAGATTTTCGGCTACGGCGACAATCTTGTCGCCATCGCACAGTACATCGGCGCGGAACACCCGGTCGGCATTCACGACCGTACCACCGCGTATCAGAATAGTCATCGAGGTCTCCGTTATTTTACGGGCGGGCTACCTGTGCAGCAGGCAGCGCCTTACCCTTCATCATGACGCCATACACCACGGCCGAAATGGCGATGCCGACAAACCATGCATAGGTGTAGAGCGTTCTAAAAATCGGCGCAACATCGGGGAAAGCAGCAGGGAATGCTGCATTCATGAAGCCCGGAATATTCGGCAGCACACCGATCACGAAAGCCACCAGCGCTGTCATGTTCCAGCCACTGCCATACGAATACTTACCATCTTCGCGGTACAGTTCCGGCACATCGAGTTCCGTCTTGCGCACCATGTAGTAGTCGATAATCAGAATGCCGGCGATAGGCCCCAGCAAAGCCGAATAGCCGATCAACCAGGTGAAGATATAGCCCTGCGTCGATTCCAGTATCTTCCACGGCATCATCAGGATGGCGATGCCGGCCGTGATGTAGCCGCCGATCTTGTACGAGATCTGCTTGGGTGCCAGCGAAGAAAAGTCATACGCGGGGCCAACCAGATTGGCAGCCAGATTCACTGATACGGTATCGATCAACAGAATCAGCAGCGCGACCAGTACGGCCACACCCGTCATGCGGCTAGACAGATCAACCGGATCCCAGATCGCTTTGCCGTACAGGACCACGGTGGCCGAAGTCACGATCACGGCCATCATGGCCAGCAGGCCCATAGGCACCGGCAGGCCCACCGACTGACCGATGACCTGATCGCGCTGCGATTTGGCGAAGCGGGTAAAGTCGGGAATGTTCAGTGCCAGCGTGGCCCAGAAGCCCACCATGGCTGTCAGCGACGGCCAGAACACAGCCCAGAACTGGCCAGCCTTCTTGCCACCTTCAACGAATTGCGAAGGTGCCGACAGCAGATCGCCAAAGCCGCCCGCCTTGCTATACACCCAGCCCAGCAACACGAAGCAGATCAGTATCTTCAGCGGCGCCGTGTAGGTCTCCAGTTTGCGGATCGACTCCATGCCGTGCACGATGTACCAGAACTGGATGGCCCAGAACACGAGGAAGCACAGCAACTGCCCGCCATTGATGCCGAGCCCCGCAATCGCTGCGCCGCCGAACTCGCCACCCAGCATCACACCGAGCAGGGTGTAGATCATCTGGCCACCGAACCACGTCTGGATACCGTACCAGCCGCAAGCCACAATGGCGCGCATCAGCGCAGGCAGTTTAGCGCCGCCTGTACCGAACGACGCACGCGCCAGCACCGCATACGGAATACCATACTTGGTACCGGCATGACCGATCAGTAGCATGGGCAGCAGCACAATGGCGTTGGCCAGAAACACCGTGAGCACGGCCTGATAGCCGGACATGCCACCTTCAATCAGACTGGCCGACAGCGTATAGGCTGGTATGCACATCACCATCCCTACCCACAGGGCGGAGAAGTGATACCAGCGCCAGGTACGTTGCGCTGCCGACGTCGGCGCCAGATCTTCATTCCACAGTTGCGTACTACCAGTTTGTATTTCGCTCACGGGGCACTCTCCAGAAAATTGAACTATACGCCAACGTTGCAAGTTTCGTACCTAACTTACTGCTCTGTGTCGCCACCGTTGCTATGCTGTTTCGGTTGCCTTGACGGCCTCCGCGCGCGGGTTGCGCGGGTCCTGCGTCCAGTTCATATAAGGCTTGCCTGTGTTCTGCGGCACCATCGTGATGCAGCCCTGCACCGGACAGGTGATCTCGCACAGATTACAGCCCACGCATTCCTCTTTGTTGACCTCATAGGTGCGCACGCCGGCGGCGTCAATCAGCTGATTGATCGACTGGTGCGAAGTATCTTCGCAGGCCACGTAGCAGCGGCCGCACTTGATACAGTCATCCTGATTGATCTGGGCGATGACCTGATAGTTCATGTTCAGGTATTTCCAGTCCGTGGTATTCGGCACGGCCTTGCCAACGAAATCATTCAGGCTGGTATAGCCTTTTTCATCCATCCAGCGTGACAGGCCATCCTTCATCTGCTCGACAATGCGGAAGCCATGCAGCATCGCGGCCGTGCAGACCTGCACGCAGCCGGCACCAAGCGCCATGAACTCGGCCGCATCGCGCCAGTTGCTGATGCCGCCGATGCCGGAGATAGGAATGCCACGCGTAGCCGGATCGCGCGCAATCTCCGCTACCATGTTCAGCGCGATAGGCTTCACCGCCGAACCACAGTAACCGCCGTGCGTACTGGCGCCGCCCACAATAGGGAAAGCCACCATCTGATCGAGATCGAGATGGGTGATGGAATTGATGGTGTTGATCAGCGAAACCGCATCGGCACCACCCGCTTTGGCAGCACGCGCCGGCGCACGGATGTCGGTGATGTTCGGCGTGAGCTTGACGATCACCGGCAGCTTGCTGTGCGTCTTGCACCAGCGCGTTACCATCTCCACATATTCAGGCACCTGCCCTACTGCGGCGCCCATGCCACGCTCCGGCATACCGTGCGGGCAGCCAAAATTCAGTTCGATGCCATCAGCACCGGTGGCTTCGACTTTCGGCAGTATCTCGGCCCACAGTTTTTCTTCGCATGGCAGCATCAGCGAAACGATGATCACGCGATCCGGCCAGTCCTTCTTCACCTGCGTGATTTCCTGCAGATTGACTTCCAGCGGACGGTCGGTAATCAGCTCGATATTGTTAAAGCCGATCACCTCGCGGTTCTTGCCGTAGTGCGCAGAATAGCGCGATGAAACGTTGACGGCAGCAGGATCTTCGCCCAGCGTCTTCCACACCACGCCGCCCCAGCCGGCCTCGAAAGCGCGTACCACGTTGTAGGCTTTGTCCGTGGGCGGCGCCGAAGCGAGCCAGAACGGATTGATCGATTTGATGCCGCAGAATTCTATGCTCAGGTCAGCCATTATTGGGCCTCCGCTTTCAGTGCGTTGATATCTTGATCAATGGCGATGGCCGCCAGTTTGCCGTGCTGCACCGCCTGCACAGTCAGATCCTGACCGGGCGCCACACAGTCGCCGCCAGCGTAGATACGCGGCAGCACTGTGCGGAACTGAGCGTCGACATGGATTTTGTCACCGTCGCGTTTCAGCGTTTTCGCCAGTGGATCACTGATGCTCGTTTCATCCATGCTCTGACCGATAGCTTTGAAGATAGCGTCTGCCGCAATCTCGAAAGTCTCGCCGGTACCCGCCAGACGGCCATTCACCATGGCAGTTTTTTCAAAGCGCATGCCGCGCACACGGCCTGCATCATCGAGCAGCACCTGTTGCGGCTGCGCCCACGTGCGCATGCGTACCTGATTTTCCTTGGCGATGTGCTGCTCGTGTTCGGTGGCGCTCATCGCCTCGAAACCACGGCGATACACCAGCGTGACTTCTTCGGCACCGAGGCGCTGGATCTGCACGGCCATATCGATGGCGGTGTTACCGGCACCGATCACAATGGCGCGCGCAGGCACGGGCAGGCTGCTCAGATCATCGGTCTGACGCAGTGCCGCGATATATTCCACGGCGGCCAGCAGGCCCGGTGCGTCTTCGCCCGTCAGACCCAGTTGTTTGCTGGCGCCCAGACCGAGGCCAAGGAATACCGCGTCATACTGGGCATGCAGGTCTTTCAGTTGCAGATTGCCGCCCAGCGTCTGACCGTGACGGATTTCGATGCCGCCTATCTGCAGCAGGAACTCCACTTCCTTCTGCGCGAAGTTATCCGTCAGCTTGTACTTGGCGATGCCGTACTCGTTGAGGCCACCGGATTTTTCTTTGGCTTCGTACACCACCACATCATTGCCCAGCATTGCCAGACGGTGCGCGCACGACAGGCCAGCAGGTCCCGCACCGACTACGGCGATCTTCTTGCCCGTGCTGGCAGCACGCTGAAACGGATGCTCACCGAACGACATGTTATCGATGGCATAGCGCTGCAGCAGGCCGATTTTGACGGGCTGGCCTTCTGCATCATGGTTACGCACGCAGCTATCTTCACAGAGAATTTCGGTGGGACAGACACGGGCGCAACTACCACCGAGTATGTTTTGCTGCAGGATGCCTGCCGCTGCACCATTCACATTGCCGTCATGGATATTGCGGATGAAGGCCGCTACATCAATCTCCGAAGGACAGATGCGCGAGCATGGCGCATCGTAGCAATACAGACAGCGCGCGCTTTCAATTGCCGCCTGTCGCTCGTTGAGTGCAGGCGCCAGATCGGTGAAGTGTTTCGCCAATGATTCATTGGCTTCCTTGGGATGCGGTATGTATTTGAGAGATTCGATCATCATGGTTTCCGTGAGATTTATTTCATCTGTGGGAATGCAAATTCTGCGCCAGCGCTCGCCGTATTGGGCCAGCGCTGCATCACCGCTTTGTGCCGCGTGTAGAAGCGCACACCTTCAGGGCCGTAAGCGTGGTGATCGCCAAACAGGCTACGCTTCCAGCCACCAAAACTATTGAATGCCATCGGTACTGGCAGCGGCACATTCACGCCCACCATGCCGACCTGAATCTGGCGCACGAACTCGCGTGCCACACCGCCATCGCGCGTGTAGATAGCCACGCCGTTGCCGTACTCGTTACGGTTGATCAGCTCTACTGCCGTCCCCACATCCGGTGCGCGCAGCATGCACAGCACAGGGCCGAAAATTTCTTCCTTGTAGATCGTCATATCGGGCGTGACATGGTCGAACAAAGTGCCGCCCACAAAGAAGCCGTTCTCGCGTCCGGGCACCACGTAATTACGGCCATCCACCACCAGCTTGGCGCCCTGCTCTACGCCTTCACTAATCAGGCGTTCGATGCGCTGCTTGGCAGCGCTCGATACTACCGGCCCCATTTCGGCATCGGCTGCCATACCATCGCGCACTTTCAGTGCAGCGGTGCGCTTAGCCAGTGCATCGACAATCTTGTCGCCCGCATCGCCTACGGCCACCACCACCGAAATGGCCATGCAGCGTTCACCAGCCGAACCATAGGCCGCGCCCATCAGCGCATCGACCGTCATTTCCATATCCGCATCCGGCATCACTACCATGTGATTCTTGGCACCACCCAGTGCCTGCACACGCTTGCCGCTAGCACTACCGCGTGCATAGATGTATTCGGCAATCGGCGTAGAGCCGACGAAGCTCACAGCCTGCACTACCGGATGATCGAGCAGCGCATCCACCGTCACCTTATCGCCCTGCACCACATTGAATACGCCATCTGGCAGGCCAGCTTCCTTGAGCAGTTTGGCGTGCAGCAGCGAAGGCGAAGGATCACGTTCGGAAGGCTTGAGCACAAAGGTGTTACCACAAGCGATAGCCACGGGGAACATCCACATCGGCACCATCACGGGGAAGTTGAACGGCGTGATGCCGGCCACCACACCGAGTGCCTGCCGCATCGACCATGCATCGATGCCGCGCGAAATCTGATCGGTGAATTCGCCTTTCAGCATCTGCGGTATGCCGACAGCGAATTCCACCATCTCGATACCGCGCGCGACTTCACCCTGCGCATCGGCAAAGGTCTTGCCATGTTCGCGCGTCAGCATGGTCGCAAATTCGTCGGTATGCTGCTGGCACAGTTGCAGGTATTTGAACAGCACGCGCGCACGCGTCAGCGGCGGCGTGGACGACCATGACGGGAAGGCCGCTTCCGCTGCACGCACGGCAGCATCCACTTCGTCCGTCGTACCCAGAGCCACTCTGGCTACCGGTTGCCCCAGCGCGGGGTTGAACACGTCCGCATAGCGGCCGCTTTGCGTATCGACTGCCACGCCGTTGATGTAATGGGTAATCGTATCCAGAGTGCTCATAGGGTTCTCTCGCTAATTTCTCTCTATGCGTTTAGCCCAGCAGGCTGTCCGCGTCAACGTAGGGATAGCCCAGACCATGCGCCACTGCTTCATAAGTGACATGGCCCAGACAGACATTCAAACCATTTTTCAGATGCGGGTTGGCTTTGAGTGCTTTCTGCCAGCCCTTATCCGCCAGTGCCACCGCGTGCGAAATGGTGGCGTTATTCAATGCAAAGGTAGAGGTGCGTGCCACGGCGCCCGGCATATTCGCCACGCAGTAGTGCACCACGCCATCCACCACAAATGTCGGCTTCTCGTGGGTCGTGGCATGCGAGGTTTCAAAGCAGCCGCCCTGATCGATCGCGACGTCCACCACCACCGCACCGGACTTCATGCGGGCGATCATTTCCTTGGTCACCAGCTTGGGTGCTGCAGCACCGGGCACCAGCACACCACCGATCACCAGATCCGCATCGAGCACCGCCTGTTCGATGGTGTGGGCGTTCGAGTACAGCGTGCTGATACGGTTGCCGTACACCAGATCGAGCTGGCGCAGTCGGTCCACATTCTTATCAAGGATGGTCACGCGGGCGCCTATGCCCACCGCCATCTGCAGCGCATTGGTGCCGACCACACCGGCACCAATAATCACCACATGGCCCGCCGCCACACCGGGCACGCCGCCCAGCAGCAAGCCCATGCCACCTTTGGATTTTTCCAGATGGGCAGCGCCAGCCTGTATCGACATCCGTCCGGCCACTTCGCTCATCGGCGCCAGCAGCGGCAGGCCGCCGTTCGGCCCCGTGATGGTTTCGTAGGCGATGCAGACGGCACCGGACTCCACCAGCGCCTTGGTCTGCTCGGGGTCGGGCGCGAGGTGCAGATAGGTGTACAGAATCTGCCCCTTGCGCAGCATGGCGCATTCTTCCGGCTGCGGCTCCTTCACTTTGACGATCATCTCGGCGCGGGCAAAAATTTCGCCCGCCGTCTCGACGATGCTGGCTCCGGCACCTTCATACATGGCGTCGGTCAGACCGATAGCCGCGCCGGCATTTTTCTGTACCAGAACCTGATGACCACGCAATACGAGCTCCTTCACGCTGGCCGGCGTAAGGCCAACACGGGACTCCTGGTTTTTGATCTCTTTTGGGACACCTACCAGCATGCTGTTCTCCTTGTGTGACTGGCTGTGCTGCTACGCCAGATTTTTGAGGACCGTCGTGAGTTTTCCAAACAGTTCATCGATATGTTTTTTCTCCAGAATCAGAGGTGGCGACAGAGCGATGATGTCGCCGGTGGTACGAATCAGGATGCCGTCAGCAAAGGCCTGCTTGAAGGCGGCGAAGGCGCGCGCACCGGGCTTGCCGGGGATCGGTGCCAGCTCGATACCGGCAATCAGACCGATGGTGCGGATGTCGATCACATGCGGCAGGCCTTTGAGCGAGTGCACGGCATCGGCCCAGTAGTCGGCCAGACCGGCTGCGTTCTCGAGGATCTTCTGTTCCTTGAACACTTGCAGCGTAGCCAGCGAAGCGGCGCAGGCCACCGGATGGCCGGAATAGGTATAGCCGTGGAACAGTTCGATGCCGGCCGGCGCATCCATGAAGGCATCGTGGATGTATTTTTTGGTGAACACGGCACCCATCGGTATCACGCCATTGGTCAGGCCTTTGGCGGTGGTCATCATGTCCGGTTCCACATCGAAGTAGTCGGACGCGAACGGCGTGGTGAGGCGGCCGAAGCCGGTAATCACTTCATCGAAGATCAGCAGGATGCCGTGCTTGGTGCACAGTTCGCGCAGACGTTTCAGATAACCCTTAGGCGGAATCAGCACGCCGGTGGAACCGGCGACCGGCTCCACAATCACGGCAGCGATGGTGGATGCATCATGCAGCGCGACGATGCGTTCCAGTTCATCGGCCAGTTCGGTGCCGTATTCTGGTTCGCCACGGGTGTAGGCATTCTTTTCAAGGTTGTGGGTATGCGGCAGGTGATCGACACCGGGCAGCATTACGCCATACGGCTTACGGTTACCGGCGATACCGCCGACCGAAATACCGCCGAAGCCCACGCCATGGTAGCCGCGCTCGCGGCCGATGAAGCGTGTGCGGCTGGCTTCACCACGGGCCTTGTGATAGGCCAGCGCAATCTTCAGCGCCGTATCAACCGACTCGGAACCGGAGTTGGTGTAGAACACATGGCCGAAGCGGTGGTTGGTGTAGTCCATCAGCTGTTCGGCCAGATCGAAGGCAGCCGGATGGCCCATCTGGAAGGTGGGGGCAAAGTCCAGCTGCCCCACCATCTCGCGCACGGCCGCCACAATCTTCGGCTGGGCGTGACCGCACGGTACGCACCACAGACCGGCCGTACCATCGAGGATACTGTTGCCATCCACATCCTTGTAGTACATGCCCTGCGCCGACACCAGCAGCCGCGGATGGGCCTTGAAGTCGCGGTTGTTGGTAAATGGCATCCAGAAGGATGCCATCGATGCTGGTCTGGACTCGTTCATGCTCATCTCCTGTTGTACGGCTGGCGTTCGAAACGGGGCTTTTTGACAAACCGTAAAAAAATTTACCAGTTGGCAAAATGATGATGCAATAATAGACAGCGCGACAATGATGGCACAGATACACAAATATCAAATCTGTCCAACCGTACAGGTAGCAAAAACATTACAGTTACGTTTTACATCAGGGTGCACGGCACAGGGAGTCAGGCATGGAAGCTGGGAATGGGCTGCAGGAAAATGCCTCGGGCGCTGCCCGTGCTTCCGCCTGGCCCGTAGTGCCCATAGAGCGCCAGCGCAAAGGTGGGCTGGTCGATCAGATCGTGGCGGCGATCAGCGCGATGGTGGCGGCGCGCGAGCTGCGCGTGGGTACAAAAATGCCTTCAGTCCGGCAATTTGCCAAGTGTAATGGCATCAGCACCTTTACAGTTGTGGAATCCTATGACCGCCTCGTGACACTGGGACTGTTGTCATCACGCCGCGGTTCCGGCTATTTCGTGGCCCGCCAGGACCTGCCCGCCACCCTCCTGCCGTCCACCATCCACGCCATTCCGAACGCCATCGATGCACTCACGCCCGATCTGTACTCGGGCGTGTCGGAAGCGCTGCCCGTCGGTGCGGGCTGGCTACCGCCGGACTGGTATGGCGAAGACACCATCCTCGACGCGGTGCGCCACGCCATGCGCATCCCCGCCAACCGTCTGCGCGGCTACGGCCATCCGCTGGGCTTCCCGTCGCTGCGCCAGCATCTGGCCACTACGCTGGGCGATGAACTGTTCCCCATCGAAGCCGACCAGATACTGCTGACCCACGGCGCCACCCACGCCTTCGATCTGATTCTGCGCACGCTGACCAAACCGGGCGATACCGTGCTGGTGGAAGATCCCGGCTACAGCAATCTGCTGTCGCTAATCCGCCACCATGGCTGCATCGCCGTCGGCATCCCCCGTGGCGAACAGGGGCTGGATATGGAAGCGCTGGCGAAACAGGCAGCGCAGACCCAGCCCAAACTGATGTTCGTGAATACGGTGCTGCAGAATCCGCTCGGCACTTCGCTCAGCGTGGCACAGGCACACCGGCTGCTAGGACTAGCCGAGCAGTTCGACTTCTGGCTAGTGGAAGACGATATTTACCGCGAACTGGCGCCGCGCGGTGAAGCCTCGCTAGCAGCGATGGATGGTTTGCGCCGGGTAATCCGCGTCGGCAGTTTTTCCAAGACGCTTTCACCAGTGCTGCGCGTCGGTTCGATCTGTGCTTCCGCTTCGCTGATACCGGAACTGCTGCGGGTGAAAATGCTGGCCGGCCTGACTACCTCGGAAATCAACGAACGCGCGGTATTCCACGCCATCACGGCACGGCCTTACAAACGCATGGTGGACAAACTGATCGGCCAGCTCGATGCGGGGCGCGAGCGCACCATCGACGGTCTGGCAGGCGTCGGCATGACGCCCATTGCGCGGCCCCGTGGCGGCATGTTCGTCAGCGCTGGCTGGCCCGTTGCGCCGGAAGCGGAATGGAACGGCAAGCTGATTGCCGATCTGGCGCTCAAATCCGGCATCCTGCTATCCCCCTGCGATTTCTTCCTGCTGCGCGCGCCGGAAACCATCTGGTTCCGCTTCAACGTCGCGTATGCCGACCACCCTCAACTGCTGACCTTCCTGAAACAACTATGTCGACCATAAAGACCACTACGGAAGCAACGCCGAAAATCAAACGGCGCGTACTCAATCGCGACAAGCTGGAAGCGGACATCGCCGCCGTGGCCGTGCGCGTATTTGCCGAGTGCGGCTACGAGGGCACCTCGATTGCCACCGTGGCGGAAAAAGCCGGTCTGTCGAAACAGAACCTGATGTACTACTTCCCCACCAAGCAGGCGCTGTACCAGCGCGTGCTGGATGAAGTGCTGGACGAGTGGCTGGAACGGATGGAAGTTCTAGCGGCAGAAGATCAGGAACCGGCCGAAGTGCTGCGCACCTACATACAGGCCAAGCTGAAATTCTCGCGCGAACAGCCGTGGGCTTCGCGCGTGTATGCGATGGAAGTGATCAGCGGTGCACAACTCTACGGCGCGCAGATTCAGCGCCGTGTGATACCGCTGCTGCGCAAGGATATCGAAGTGTTCGAGAAGTGGATCGCGGCAGGCAAGGTGGCGCCGATTAACGCCACCCATCTGCTGTTTGCCATCTGGGCCATGACCCAGTCCTACGCCGATTTCTCGGCGCAGATGGCGCTGGTACTGAACCGCAAACAGCTAACGAAAAAGGATTTTGACGATGGCGAACAGGCCATCGTCAACATGGTACTGGCAGCGATCAGCGTGCCGCAGTGCGCTGGCGACGGCGCGCCATAAAGCCGACGACGCCCAGACCGGCCAGCAGCATGGCATAGGTTTCCGGCTCCGGTACCGGCGTGGTGAAGCCCTGCACGGTGGTCGGCTTGAAGAAGTGGTTGGCATTGATCTGTACCGACGACAGCCAGTTATCCACCACCACATTACCGTTGATCACACCGCTACCGCCATTCACCGTGGCCAGTGGTGCCAGAATGTTCGCCGTCAGGCCCGTATGGATGCCCAGATCCGTGGCCTGATAGAAGTTGAACAGCACATTGTATTTCTCGAAGCCTTGATAGCCACCATTGAAGGCGCCCGCAGTACCGCTAATGTTGAAGATCAGAGTGGAACCCGCGGTCAGATTACTGAAATTGAAGTAGGTGACACTGGACAGGGTTTTCGCATCGATATCGATCACTTCTACCGCGCTCTTGCTGCCCTTGATATTCAGACCGCCCCACTGCACTGCTGCGCTGCCCGTAGTCGCTAACGTGGACAGGGAACTCGAAGTCGATTTCAGCTGACTGGCCAGTGCCGTCAGATTGGCCGGTGCATTGCTTGCTCCCGTTTTGATCGTCTTGCCGTACACATCGACCGACTGGGTGACATTCGCTGCGCCGCCCACATAGGTGTAACCGTTCTTGATGGAACCGCTGGAGAAACTCAGATTGCGCCCGGCAATCAGCGAATAGCTACCGTAAGCGTCGAAATTCTTGTCGTTGACCGAGTAGTTACTCAGCTGGATATCACGTCCCGCCAGTATCGAGCCTTCCACGTCCGCGCTAGGTGCCTTGAAATCTGTCAGCGCAAACACATTGGCGCCATGCAGATTCAGGTCAACCACGCCGGCCTGGGCGCTACCAGCTGCGGCAAAAGTCACGCAAGCAGCAGCGATAGCGGATTTGAGCACTACTTTCATCTGAATTTCCCTCAAAGAAATTTAACTTACTTTGAGGATATCACATTTAATTTCCACATGGAACTATTTTTCCATGTGGAAATTAAAATGCGCTTGTTTTCAGATTTTTGCTATTTTGCTCTTATTGCTTGCGGCGGCGCGCTACGGCGCCCATCAGGCCCAGACCCGCCAGCAGCATGGCATAGGTTTCCGGTTCCGGTACGGGTGCGGTCGGCACACTGCCGGAGAAGCTCTGCAAGTGAATTTCGCCATACTGGTTGAGCGACTTGGCAAACACGCCGCCTTCCACATTCGCGCCATTGATATTGCTGAAGCTACCGTCCGCCACCAGCACTTGACCGCCAAACGTGGCGCCCACCGTGACGCTGCTGGCACCGGCAAAGTTCCAGATCAGTTTGCTACCAAGTGCCTGTGCCGAGCCGCCGAGGAAGTTGGCCGATATGCTCAGGTTCTTGTCATTGGTATTGAAAATGACCGTCGCAGCGCCATGCAGATTGAAATCGAACTCCGAAGTCGTCGAGGAGAAGATACGGCTATCGAGCGTGGTCAGATCGAACACCAGCACGCCATTCACGGCCGTGCCACTGAAGGTCACCTTGTGATCATTGTTGCTGAAGTCTACCGTCGCGCCACTAGTGCCATGCAGTGCCGACAACTGGTTCGACAGGCCCGACATCACACTGCCGAAGTTAGTCGAGGTCGAGGCAGCCAGCGTACTGTTCATCGTGCTAGTCGGCGCGGCCAGTACCTTGTTGTTCAGATTCATATTGGTATAGCTGGCCGCATGGATCAGGTTACCGAAGTTGACACCGATGGCCGCGCCAGCCACCCAGGCATTACCGCTGAGGCTAGACGAAATGGCACTACCGCCAATATAGCTTTCGCCCGAATTCACCGTAATGCCATGCACACTACCGCCCGTCACCATGCCCAGACCATTGACATGAACGTTGCCGCTCACATTGCCACCTACGGTGAGCCCGGCATAGGCCGAAGCGGGCGTATCGTTGATATGCTGCACGTAATCACCGCCGTTAACATTTTCGCCAACATAAGTTCGGCCATCAACGTGCGAGGTGGAAATCAGGTTGCCCGTGACCACCACATTAAATTGCTGCAGCATCTGCTGCGCAGTCAGCGGGGCTGCATAGGCACTGCCGGAAATCAGCGCGGCAACAGCAAAGGCAAGTCGGGTAGGCTTCAACATGCAATTCTCCATTCGTCAGCGGCCAATCGCCCATGCGTCAGCCTAAATGCTAATTTTATAATTAAAATTAGCATTTGCATACTGTTTGTTATAAATTTTCAATAACTAGCCAGCAAGCTGCAATCTGGGCTAAGCTGGCAATCTGTTCACCCCGCCAACTGCACCATGTCCGCTTTCCTGCCCGTCCAGCTCGACACCACTCGTCTGACCTTGCGCTTCCTCGACGACAACGATACGGCAGCTATCTACGCTCTATTTTCCGATCCAGCAGCGGTGCGCTACTGGAGTTGTCCTGCATGGCAGGAAATGGCGCAGGCACATGACTACATCGCCCAGACGCTACAGCACTATGCCGACGGCAGCGCACTACGCTGGGCGCTGGTCAACGGCGAGCAAGCCGTGGTCGGCGTAGTCACGCTGTACCATTTCGACCGGCAGAACGCCCGCTGCGATGTGGGCTACATGCTGGCACGCCCCTACTGGGGTCAGCGCTATATGCAGGAAGCGTTGAAGGCAGTGCTCGATTACGGCTTCGGCACGCTGCGCCTGCACCGCATCGAAGCCGATATTCATCCCGATAACGCGGCATCGGTACGGCTGCTGCAAGGGCTGCACTTCCGGCTCGAAGGCCATTTGCGCGAACGCTGGTTTGTCGATGGCGAAATCTCCGACAGCCTGATCCTCGGTCTGCTGGCGCGTGACTGGCGCAGCGCTAACTAGGCACTGACAGTTTACCATTCGTCGGCCGTTTTACCGCACTTATCCCTCAGAAATTACCGTTGATCGGATCGCACTCCTCTGCCTGCACGGGCTTTGCTAAAGTGCCTACATCGCCAACCAGAAAGGGAGCAACACCATGAAAAAAATCACCGCGCAATCCGTCTACAACTTCCTCGAAGAAGTGCTGCAAGCCTTCCTGCGCGTGGCCCGCTTCGGTGCCCGCCTGCTGCGCCGCATGTCGCCACAGGCGCTGCTGGCAGCTGCCCTGCTGCTGGCCTTCATCGTCGCCATCCTACCGCTGGCACTGGTGCTGTTCGTGGTGTTCATGGTGCTGAAAGTGATGGTAGGTGCCAGCTTCATCCAGGGTCGCCGTGATCCGCACTTCAAGGACATCAACTAATGGCTAAGTCGCGTCTGGCTCAGAGCAGCTACGCCAACGCCAAAGGTCTGCTCGACCTGATCCGTGAAATCGGCGACACCGCCGTCACGATCTGGTGGCGCTTCTTCGACTGGCTGGCTCAGGTCGAGTGGCGCAAGCTGATCATCGTCTGGGTACTGTTACTGCTACTGGGTCTGACGCCGTTTGGCCTGTCGAAACAGGCCGTGGCCTTCATCATGCTGTCGCTGGGCCTGAAAGTGCTGGCAGGTGGCAAACGCAAGGCCGAACTGGATGCCCTGCATGCCCACCATCAGGCTGACGAAGAAAGCATGGAACGGCGCGTAGTGGAAGCCCGCATGGCCGCCCTACAGGCACAGGTGGAGCCGCACTTCCTGTTCAACACGCTCGCCCTGATCGGCCAGCTGATCGAAACCGATCCGCCGCAGGCTGCGCGCATCCACCAGAATCTGATCGACTATCTGCGCGCCACGCTGCCGCAGATGCGCGCCGCCGGGGCTGGTACCCTGGGCCGCCAGATCGACATGTCGCGTGCCTATCTGGCCATCATGCAGGCCCGCATGGGCGCCCGTCTGGCTGTCTCGATCGACGTGCCGCAAGAAATGCTGAGTGCTACCTTCCCTGTCATGACGCTGCAGATCCTGATCGAGAACGCCATCAAGCATGGCCTGGAACCGAAGATCGCCGGTGGCCGCATCGATATCCGCGCCAGTGTCGAGCAAGACGTGCTGCAGGTCGATGTGCTCGATGACGGCGTAGGCTTCAATCTGCACGCGCCCGATGGCATCGGGCTGGCCAATGTGCGCGAACGTCTGCGCATCCTGTATGGCAACCGCGCCCAGCTGGTGCTGGAAGCGCCCCTCACGGGCGGTACCCGCGCCAGCGTGCGCCTGCCGTATGCACCCGACATCTTTGCCGGAGCCGCTAAATGAGCACCACGATGCCTGACCGCGTCACCGCGCTGATCGCCGACGACGAAGCGCCCATGCGCGCCCAGTTGCGCGCACGCCTGCAGGAAAGCTGGCCCGCACTGGAAATCGTGGCGGAAGCCGAAAATGGTGTGCAAGCGGTAGAACTGGCCACGCAGCTTGAGCCGGACATCGTCTTCCTCGATATCCGCATGCCCGGCATGTCCGGCATCGAAGCGGCGCGCCTGCTGTTCAACCGCTGCCATCTGGTCTTCGTGACCGCCTACGACCAGTATGCGATCGAAGCGTTCGAACAGGGCGCGCTCGACTATCTGCTCAAGCCAGTCGGCGGCGAACGCCTGAAGACCACCTGCAGCCGCCTGCAGGCACGGGGAGGCACCCAGCCGCAGGACATCACGCGTCAGCTGGGTGCTCTGCTAGCCCAGCATACAGCGCCACCAAAACGCGAATACCTGCGCTGGATACAGGCGCAGGTGGGACAGAACCTGCGCATGATCAGCACGCGCGAAATCCTGTATTTTCAGGCTGATGAAAAATACACGCGGGTGTGCACGGCACAGGGCGAAGTGCTGATTCGCAAAACTTTGAAAGAGCTGGCCGACGAACTCGATCCCGATGAATTCTGGCGCATCCACCGTTCCACACTGGTGCGGGTGGACGCCATCGATTCGGTCGGACGCGATCTGCGCGGACGCCAGATGGTGAAAGTGAAAGGTGCTGATGAAACGCTGGAAGTAAGCCGCGGCAACACTCATTTGTTCCAGCAAATGTAATCAGGCTTCCCGCAGCATGGGGCTATACTGCTTGGGCTAGGCCCTTCCATACACCTACGGGAGATTCACATGGACAGCATACCCAAGAAGACGCTATGCAATGTCGTACCCTGCATGCGCTACCGCGACGCACCCGCCGCCATCGACTGGCTGTGCACCACCTTCGGTTTCACCGCCACGCTGGTAGTGCCGAATGAAGATGGCAGTATCGCCCACGCCCAGCTAGGCTTCGGCAGCAGCATGGTAATGCTCGCCTCGGTGGTCGATAGCGAATACGGCCGCCTGCTTAAGCAGCCGCAGGACATCGGCCAGTTCGTCACCCAGAGCGCATATCTGGTGGTCAACGATGCCGACAAAGTGTACGACCGCGTGCGCGAAATGGGCGGAGAAATCGTGCTGGACATTCAGGATGAAGATTACGGTGGCCGCGGCTTTACCTGCCGTGACCCTGAAGGTCACGTCTGGAGTATAGGCACTTACGATCCGGCGCAGGCGCTCAGTTCGCTCAGTTCGGCCACCAGCGACTGATCGGCCACTGCGACCGGACGTATGCGGATCACGTCGCGATACAGCGGCGGCATCGCTGCGCACATCTGCTCCAGTGCAGCGTCCGTCTGCCGTGGCAGCACATACTGGAATTGCGCAGGATTGTAGACGGGCAGCGGGCCTTCCATAGTGGAGCCGTAGGCGCCCAGATTCATGAAACTCAGCGCACTCGCATCCGGCCCCAGCGCAAACACGAAGGTGCCCTCTTTCGGATGGCCCAGATACTGCTGCACTTCCTGCTGGCGTTCCGGCGTAGCACCGGCCATCAGCTTGTAGCGCAACTGGGCGTAGGCGCGGGTGATCTCCATGAATGCGCTGCGGATACCGGACTGGCTCAGACGGCCGCTCATGCATAGCAGCAGATTACCGAAACCATCGAGCAGCGCTACCGCATCGCCAGCGCCGCCATGTTCGCGATCGCGCAGCATGGCCTGCTTGAGGAAAGGTGCCAGCCCAGCATCCGGCTGCTGCGGCATGCAGCGGTGTGTCAGCGCATCGGGATACAGCTGCTTCAGCCCCTGTACGATGGCATGACCGGATGGCAGCGTGGCAGGGTCGCGCAACTGTTCGCGCGGCAGATCGTTCTGGAAGAGTGCCAGCACGGCCTCCGAAGTCGCTTCAAACACCAGCGAGCAGAGTGCCTGCGTCGGTTCGGCGATAGTCTTACCGATGAAGAAAGACTTGGGCACCGCACCGGAAGCCGCGCGCCGGTAAGACGAGGCGCCTAGCACGGCGGGATAGCTGAAACTGCTGCGCGCCTGCGTGCGCAGTGCAGCAGGCAGCGCAGTAAAACTGGCCGTATCATCATAATTGATGCCGGCATTATGGTCGGGTGCTGCCACCAGCACATTGAAGCCGGCCGCCAGTATCGCGCCAGTACACATGCAGCAGGGATCGAGCGAGGTAACGATGGTGACGTCCTGCGGCGCAGGCAGCGCCGCACCACGGGCCTGCTCGGCGAAATACCAGTCGATCAGCTGGCGCTCGGCATGGGCGGTGGGATCGTACACCAGCCCCTGCTTGATGACATTGCTGTGCACGGACTGCAGCACGTTGCCGTGCTGATCCAGCATCAGGCCGCCGACGCCAAAGGTACCCTGCGTCTTGGCACTGATCGCTTCTGCCGCAGCAATTGCTACGGCAGCCTGCACATCGATGGTTTTCTTGTAGGCCATGCTGAACGTACTCTATCGTCGTGACTGCTATTTACTTCTTCAGATCGGCACCACCGAAAGCGTTCGGCAACTGCGCCGCTGCCGTGGTTTCGAACACGTCGCCTTTCAGATTGGTCAGCAGCACCGGCAGTTCGTTCCCGCCGAGTTCCAGCGTCACCTGACGGCAGGCGCCGCACGGTGCAATCGGGCCGTCCGTCTCACCGATCACCACCAGCTGGGCGAAATCGCCGGGCTGATAACCATCGGCGATGGCGCTGAAGAAGGCGGTACGTTCGGCACAGTTGCACAGACCGTAGGAAGCATTTTCCACGTTACAGCCGTGGAACACCTTGCCGTCACGGGTCAGCAGCGCTGCGCCCACCTTGAAGTTCGAGTATGGCGTGTACGCCTTGAGCCGCGCGGCGGCGGCTTGAGCGATCAGTTCCTGTTTATTCATCAGCGGGCTTTCGATTAAGGGCGGATGGTACGGTAGATCACCGGATTGGCAGCCGGTGCGATGGCGCTGATCTGGTAGGCCGCCTGCACTTCACGCACAGCCTGCTCGGCCGCTTCCTGCGTGCGCGCATGCACCATGGCCAGCGGCTGACCCAGTTCCACCTTGTCGCCCAGACCAACCAGATCGGTCAGACCTACCGCGAAGTCGATAGCATCGGCGGCACGGCGACGGCCACCACCGAGGCTGACCACGGCCAGACCCAGACCGCGGCAATCCGTGCTGGCGGCATAGCCGGCTGCCAGTGCTGGCACCGGCACCACGATAGGCGCACGTTCCAGATGGCGATCGGGATTTTCCATCAGATCGGCCGGACCACCCAGTGCCACCACCATGCGGGCAAAGCGTTCTGCCGCGCTGCCGTCGTCGAGGCAGGCCTGCAGCTTGGCGCGGGCTTCCGTTTCGTTGGCGGCCAACTTACCCAGCACCAGCATTTCGGCGCACAGCGCCATGGTCACTTCGTGCAGACGGGCCGGACGCGAACGGCCACTCAGATAATCGAGCGCGCCACGTACTTCGATGGCGTTACCGGCATACGGTGCCAGCGATTCGTTCATGTCGGTCAGGATGGCCGAGGTCATCATGCCCGCGCCATTGCCCACTTTAACGATGCTGTCGGCCAGTTCCACCGATTTATCATAGGTCGGCATGAAGGCGCCGCTACCCACTTTAACGTCCATCGCCAGTGCATCCAGACCGGCCGAGAGTTTTTTCGACAGGATGGAACCGGTAATCATAGCCACCGATTCCACCGTGGCCGTTACGTCGCGCACGCCGTAGAAGATCTTGTCCGACGGGGCCAGCGACGAGGTCTGGCCGATGATGGCCACGCCCACTTCTTTCACTACTTTGCGGAACAGGGCATTGTCCGGCACCGTGGTATAGCCGGGGATGGAATCGAATTTGTCCAGCGTGCCGCCGGTATGGCCCAGACCACGGCCGGAAATCATCGGCACATAGCCGCCGCAAGCCGCCACCATAGGGCCCAGCAGCAGCGACACCACGTCGCCCACGCCACCCGTCGAGTGCTTGTCGACGACAGGGCCGTTCAGATCGAGCGAGCGCCAGTCCAGCACTTCGCCGGAATCGCGCATGGCCAGCGTGAACGCGACGCGTTCGTCCATGGTCATGTCGTTAAAGAATACTGCCATCGCCAGTGCGGCGATCTGGCCTTCGGTCACGCGGTTGGAGGTAATCCCGCCTACAAAGAACTGGATCTCTTCGGCGCTCAGTACACCGCCGTCACGCTTCTTGCGAATGATCTCTTGAGGTAAAAACATGGAACACTCCACTTGAATAAGGTATTGAAAGCACAAAGGCGGGTCCGCAGACCCGCCCTACTTTGCCGCTTTTAGGCGGCGCTGGGTATCCGTGGCGGCTTAGACGCCGTAAGGAATCCAGATATTCTTGACTTGCGTGGCGTGCGCCAGCACGGCACGGCCACCGGCTTGCGCCGTGCTGTACCAGTCGCGGCCTTTGGCACCACCCACCCAGGTACGCTTGAGCGAACCAGCCGACAGGCGTTCCACTTCGGCGCAACCGGCAGCGGAACCATCATGACGCCATACGGCGTCGATGTCGCTATGAGTCGCCAGCGTACGGGCCAGTTCATCGGCGCTACCGGTGATGATGTTGACCACACCACCCGGCAGATCGGACGTATCGAACACCTGATACAGATCGGTGGCCGACAGCGGATGCGCTTCCGACGGCACCACCACCACGCGGTTACCCACGGCGATGGCTGGTGCGACCAGCGAGATAAAGCCCAGCAGCGGCGCTTCGTTCGGGCAGACGATGCCGATCACGCCGATCGGTTCGTTGAGCGCCACGGTGATGCCGTGCATAGGCGGCTGGTGTGCCAGACCGTCATATTTGTCGGCCCATGCAGCGTAGTAGAACAGACGCTCGATGGATGCCTGCACTTCTTTTTCGGCATTGCGGTCACCCGTCATGGCGGCGATGCGGGCAGCGAATTCGTCGGCACGTGCTGCCAGATTTTCCGCGATGTAGTACAGCACCTGCGCGCGGTTGTGCGCCGTGGCCTTGCTCCAGCCGCCAGCTTTGTGCGCAGCTTCGACCGCGTTACGGATGTCCTTGCGGTTGCCTTCGCCCACTTCGGCGATGAAGCTACCATCCACACCATTGATGGCGCGGCTGTAGGCGCCGTCAGGGCGGGCCTGCTTGCCGCCGATGTACAGCTTGGCCGTACGGTCAATAGCGAAACCAGCGCCGGTAGCCAGCGTGGCCTTGGCTTTAGCCTTGCCCTGTTCCGGCTGAACCGGTGCGGCAGGACGGGCATCTTCTGCCAGTGCCGTCATGTATTCATACATGCCTTCGCGGCCACCTTCGCGGCCATAGCCCGATTCGCGGTAGCCACCGAAACCGCAAGCGGCGTCGAACTGGTTGGCGGTGTTAATCCACACCACGCCAGCCTTGATCTGTGGTGCCATGTCCAGCGCCAGCGAGATGTTCTCGGTCCACACGCAGGCGGCCAGACCGTACACGGTGTTGTTGGCCAGTTGCACGGCTTCCGGCGGCGTGCGGAAGCTCATCGCGACCAGCACAGGGCCGAAGATTTCTGCCTGTGCTACGGCGGCGGAAGTGGAAGCACCGGTAATCAGGGTCGGTGGATACCACGCGCCATTGGCAGGGATTTCGCACGCTGGCTGATACACGGTGCAGCCTTCGGCGCGCGCCGAATCGACCAGACCGGCGATACGCTGCTGCTGGACAGGATCGACCAGTGCGCCGATGTCCATCGACTTGTCCAGCGGCGAACCGAGCGTCAGCTTGTCCATGCGGGCGCGCAGCTTGGCGAGGAATTTCTCCTGCACGGATTCCTGCACCAGCAGGCGCGAACCAGCGCAGCATACCTGCCCCTGATTGAACCAGATCGAATCGACCAGACCTTCAACGGCAGCATCCAGATCGGCATCGTCGAACACGATGAATGGCGACTTGCCGCCCAGTTCCAGCGACAGCTTCTTGCCGCTACCGGCGCTGGCCTGACGGATCAGACGACCGACTTCGGTCGAACCGGTGAAGGCCAGCTTGTCGATACCCGGATGGGTAACGATGGCTTCGCCTACGCGGCCGTCGCCCGTAACGATGTTGACCACACCGGCCGGAACGCCAGCCTGCACGCAGATCTCGGCGAACAGCATGGCGGTCAGCGAAGTAAATTCGGCTGGTTTGAAAACGATGGTGTTACCGGCTGCCATGGCAGGCGCGATTTTCCATGCCAGCATCAGCAGCGGGAAGTTCCACGGCACGATCTGGCCTACCACGCCCACGGCGCGGTAGTCGGCGAATTCTTCTGCCTGCAGCTGGGCCCAGCCAGCGTGGTGGTAGAAGTGACGCGCGACCAGCGGCAGATCGACATCGCGGGTTTCGCGGATGGTCTTGCCGTTGTCCAGCGTTTCCAGCACGGCGAACAGGCGCGCATGCTTCTGCATCAGGCGTGCCAGCGCGTACATGATCTTGGCGCGGCCATGGCCGCCCAGTGCCTGCCAGCCCGGCTGTGCAGCACGGGCTGCGGCCACGGCGCGATCAACGTCGCTGGCAGTGGCCTGGGTCAGATCGGCCAGCTTGCTGGCATCGGCCGGATTAATGGAGGCGAACAGCTCACCTGCTGCGCTCCACTCGTTATTGATGAACAGGCCGAATTGTCGGCCATGCTGGTCCAGCCATGCTTGCGCTTCTTTCGTGCTTTCGGGTGCAGGGCCGTATTCCATGGTGTTGAGGATCTCTTTAATTGATGGCATGACGTGTCCGATATTCTGTAGGCTAAGGTGCGCGCTAACTCAACAATCTGAGTTAAGGCAGCGCGTGACGATGGGCGGCCGAGTAGTTGCCGGTCACATAGTGCTCAAGCTGACGTTCGATGTCGGTCAGCAGGCTGGAAGCACCAATGCGGAACAGGTGCGGCTGCAGCCACTCATTACCCAGTTCCTCTTTCATCAGCGTCAGGTACTGCAGCGCAGCCTTGGCCGTGCTCACGCCACCGGCTGGCTTGTAGCCGATCTTGAAGCCGGTCTGCTCGTAGTATTCGCGGATCGCGCGCACCATGGTCAGCGACACGGGAATGGTGGCGTTGACAGGTTCTTTACCGGTCGAAGTCTTGATGAAATCGGCACCGGCCATCATGCACACCCACGAGGCTTTCGCCACGTTTTCCAGCGTCACCAGTTCGCCGGTCGCCAGAATCGCTTTCACGTGGGCTTCGCCGCAGGCTTTGCGGTAGGCCAGCATTTCGTCGTACAGCGCCTGCCAGTTCCCCGTCAGCACGTGCTGGCGGGTGATGACGATATCGATCTCGGTCGCGCCAGCGGCCACCGACAGTTCGATCTCGCGCACCTTGGTTTCCATGCTGGTCAGGCCAGCGGGGAAGCCGGTCGATACGGCAGCAATCGGCAGACGGCCTTGCAGCACCTGCACTGCCGGTTTGATCATCTCGTGGTACACGCACACGGCGCCGGTGGCCAGCGGGTAATCCTGCAGGCCCATGGCTTCTACCAGATCGCTGCGCAGCGGACGCATAGCTTTCATGCACAGGCGCTCGACGCGGCCCGGCGTATCGTCACCGGACAGCGTGGTCAGGTCGATCAGGCCGATGGCTTTGATCAGCCACGCTGCCTGATATTCCTTCTTCACCGTACGGCGGTTGGCCAGACTGGCCGCGCGACGGTCGGCCGCACTCTTGTTGATGTGGATGTGATTGATCCAGCCCAGATCGAGGGGGACCGCTTCGTTGCGCTTGAAGTCGGAGATGATGGTCATAACAGATTGCTTCCGTTGGAAAGTGGTTTGACGCCGAGATGGTGGGCCAGAGTCTGGCCGATGTCGGAGAAGGTTTCGGAAATCGGCAGTGCCTGCGGCTTGACTTGCGGACCGAAGAAGATCATCGGAATATGTTCACGCGTGTGATCGGAACCGGGCCAGGTCGGATCGCAGCCATGGTCGGCGGTCAGCACCACCAGATCGCCCTCTTGCAGACCGGCCATGAACTCCGGCAGACGCGCATCCATTTCGCGCAGCGCCTGCGCATAGCCCTTCACATCGCGGCGGTGACCGTAAGCCTGATCGAAGTCGACGAAATTCACGAAGGTCAGCGACTTGTCACCGGCTTCCTGCTGCACTTTCAGCAGCGCGTCGAACAGCGCCATATTGTCCTTGCCTTTGACCACGCGCGAAACGCCCTGCGCTGCGAAGATGTCGCTGATCTTGCCCAGCGCAATAACTTCGCCGCCATCGTTCTTGACGTGATCGAGCAGCGTCGGCGCCGGTGGCGCGACTGCGTAGTCGTGACGGTTGGTGGTGCGGGTGTAGTTGCCGTTGGCGCCCAGGAATGGGCGGGCAATCACCCGGCCGATGTTGTACGGCTCGACCAGTTTGAAAGCGATCTCGCACAGTTCGTACAGACGTTCCAGACCGAACGATTCTTCATGCGCCGCGATCTGCAGCACCGAGTCGGCCGAGGTGTAGATAATCGGTTTGCCGGAAGCGACGTGTTCATCGCCATGCTTGTTGATGATTTCCGTACCCGAAGCGTGGCAGTCACCGAGGAAGCCCGGCACCTTGCCCAGCTCCTGCAGCTTGGCCGTCAGTTCAGCGGGGAACGATGGCACGGTTTTCGGGAAGTAGCCCCAGTCGAATTCCACCGGCACACCGGCGATTTCCCAGTGACCGGACTGGGTATCCTTGCCGGTCGAACGTTCGCGCGACGCGCCATAGGCGGCCGTGAAACCTTCACGCTGGGCAAAGCCTGCTGCCCACTGGCCGCTGGCCAGTTGCGCGGCCGCAGCCAGACCCAGTTTTTCCAGAGTAGGCAGGGCCAGTGGCTGACCACCAGCGGCGATGCGCTCGGCGATGTGGCCGAAGGTGTTGGCACCCGCGTCGTTGTATTTCGCTGCGTCCGGCGTAGCACCCAGACCGAAAGAATCCAGCAGCAGAATAAATGCGCGTTTCATGTTTTCCAGCTCCTCAAAAGCAAAGGGGCGGACTAGCCGCCCCTCGGGGTTGTTACGCCTGCTGCGTTTTGGCGACGTTGGCCAGGAAGGCCAGAATCACGTCGATCAGCGAGGTCGCTGCCACGGCAGCATATTTCAGGGTCTGTTCGTGCGACAGCGGGAACGGCGACAGGCCTTCGGCCAGATTGGTAATCGCCGAAACGCCCACCACTTTCAGGCCGCAGTGACGGGCCGACACCACTTCCGGCACCACCGACATACCGACCACGTCGGCGCCCAGCGTCTTGAAGGCACGAATTTCGGCCGGCGTTTCGAAGTTAGGACCAGCGTAGGCGATGTACACGCCATCGTGCAGGGTCACGCTCTTCTCTTTGGCCGAAGCGTGCAGCAGTGCGCGCAGGTCGGCATCGTAGGCGTTGGCCATACTGAAGAAGCGCGGACCGAAACGTTCGTCGTTCGGGCCCATCATCGGGGTGCCCGGCAGGAAGTTGATATGGTCGGTCAGCGCTACCAGCGAACCGGCGTCCACTTCGGTGCGCAGCGAACCGGCCGCATTGGTCACGAACAACATTTCGCAGCCCAGCAGCTTGATGGTGCGCACAGCGCTGGTCATCACGCCCAGACCGTAGCCTTCGTAGACGTGGCCGCGGCCTTTCATGCACACCACATCGACGCCAGCCAGCGTACCGATCACCAGTTCACCGGCGTGGCCGTGTACGGTGCTGATCGGGAAGCCTGGCAGTTCGTCGTAGCTGATGGTGACAGGATTGCTCATCTGTTCGGCCAAGACACCCAGACCGGAGCCCAGAATCAGGGCAACGCGTGGTTTGAAACCGGCAGGGAGACCGGCACTAATACGGGCACGAATAATGTCAGCAGCCTGGAATGGGGAATTGTTCGACATGAAGATCCTCTAGTTTTAGGAAAGCCCGCGCGCGGGGCACAGCATGGGACTGAAGCTGACACTATGCATCATCGAACATATGTATGGCAAATACCATTTTTCTTGCACATTTATATGAATTACGTATAAATCAGGGGTATTATGTGGATCAGTATTGACGCCAGCAAGCGGGATTGACGCATGAAAGACAAATGTTTAAACTAACAAACAATTGTTTGTCACATTCACACTTAATCAGCCACCTTCCCTACGCCTCCACTCTGCCCTGCCATGTCCGACGCTTCTAAAAAAGACCAGTTATACCAGCTGATCCGCGCCAATCCCTTCATTTCGCAGCAGGACCTGGCAGTAGAGCTGCGCCTGTCGCGTTCCGCTGTGGCCGGCCATATCGCCAGCCTGATCCGCGAGCGCCGCCTGCTGGGACGTGCTTACGTGCTGCCCGACAAGCGCCCTGTACTATGTATAGGCGCTGCCAATCTGGATCGCAAGTTGCGCAGCATCGCGCAACTGCAACAGGGCACCTCGAATCCCGCCACAGCAGAAGAAGTACACGGCGGCGTGGCGCGCAATATTGCGGAAAATCTGGCCCGGCTCAACCTGCCCTCGGCCCTGCTCACCGCCTTCGGCGACGACGCTGCCGGCCGCATGCTGCAGGATCAGGCCGAGCGCGCCGGCATCGATACCCGCGGCAGCCTGAAGCTGCCAGACACCGCCAGCGGCACCTACACGGCGATTCTCGACGAACGGGGCGAACTGGTACTGGCACTGGCCGATATGGCGCTGTACGACCGCCTCACCCCGGAATTTCTCGCCAGCCGACAGCCGCTGCGCGCCTCGGCCGCCATGACGGTGGTCGATCTGAACCTGCCGCAAGCCAGCGTGGCGCTGCTGCTGGAAAGCGCGCGCGCCGACAATGTGCCGCTGGTGATCATCGCCGTCTCGCAGCCCAAAATGGCGCGCCTGCCGGCCGATCTGCGCGGCCTGCGCCTGCTGATTCTCAATCGCGGCGAACTGGAGACCCGCGTCGGCCGCACCCTGCCGACGGAAGCCGATGTACGCGTCGCCTGCCATGCCGTGCAGGCCGAAGGCGCGCAAGACCTGATCGTTACTTGCGGCAGCCATGGCGTGTACCACACGCGCGGCACGGAGCTGGTCTGGCTGCCGGCCCATCAGGTGGAGGTGGTGGACGTTACCGGCGCCGGCGATGCGTTCTCGGCTGCCGTGTGCTGGTCGCTATATCAGGGCAGTCAGGATCTGACGCTGGCCTGCCGCCGTGGCCTGAAAGTGGCCGCCATGACGCTGGAAACCCAGGATACCGTGTCGCCCATGCTGGCGGCCGACATCCTCGATGAAATTCACGACTTCGATCTGTCGGCCGATTACCATCCGCCGCTGTTCCCCTCTAGCCCGAAATCCTAAGGAATACCCCATGCAGCAATTTCTCCTCTATTCGCCAGAAGTCGCCGCCGCCCGCGCCGCCGGTAAAGCCATCGTGGCACTGGAATCGACCATCATCTCGCACGGCATGCCGTATCCGCAGAACGTGCAGATGGCACGCGAAGTGGAACAGATCATCCGCGATGCGGGCGCCGTGCCCGCCACCATCGCCATCATGGACGGCAAGATCTGCGTCGGCCTGAACGAGCAGCAGCTGGAACTGCTGGGCACTTCGCCGGACGCCATGAAAGTCAGCCGGCGCGACCTGCCCTTCGTGCTGGCACAGCGCAAGCTAGGCGCCACCACCGTCGCCGCCACCATGATCTGCGCCGAACTGGCTGGCATCAGCGTGTTCGTCACGGGCGGCATAGGCGGCGTACACCGCGGCGCCGAGACCAGCTTCGACATCTCGGCCGACCTGCAGGAACTGGCACATACCTCCGTGGCGGTGGTCTGCGCGGGCGTCAAATCCATCCTCGATATCGGCCTCACGCTGGAATATCTGGAAACCTATGGTGTGCCCGTGGTGAGCGTGGGCCAGCGCGGCTTCCCCGCCTTCTTCACCCGCGAGAGCGGCTTCAATGCCGACTTCCAGCTCGATACGCCGGCCGAGCAGGCTGCCTTCATCCACACCAAGTGGCAACTGGGTCTGAAGGGCGGCGTCGTGGTCAGCAATCCCGTACCGGCGACCGAAGCCATGCCGAAAGCGGAGATCGACGCCATCACCGAACAGGCGTTGCAGGAAGCCGATGCACAGGGAATTACGGGCAAGCAGGTGACGCCGTTCCTGCTCAGCCGCATCAAGCAGCTGACCGATGGCCGCAGTCTCGCCACCAACATCGCACTGGTCAAGAACAATGCGCGCTGCGGCGCCGCACTGGCACTGGCCATGCACGCGCACCAGAACTGAAGCAGGCTCGCTCTCTATGTCGATCGATCTCAAGCAACTCAAGTACTTCCTCGCCGTGGCAGAAGAAAAAAGCTTCAGCCGCGCGGCCGAACGGCTGCACATTTCGCAGCCGCCACTGAGCCAGCAGATCATGAAGCTGGAGAGTGAACTGGGCGTAAAACTGTTTGCCCGTACCACCCGTACCTTCGAGCTGACGGTGGCCGGCAAAGCACTCATGCAGGAAGCTACCGACCTGCTGGCCAAGATGCGCATGACGGTCGACACTATCCGCCAGATCGACCGCGGCGAAGTGGGCCGGCTGCGCGTGGGCATCGTCGGCTCCGCCATGTGGGGGCCGATACCCAGCCTGCTGGAAGAATTCCAGACCAAGTATCCACGTGTGACGTGGACCATCCACGAACTGGGGCCTACCCTGCAGTATGAAGCGCTACGCGCCAAACAGGTGGATGTGGGCTTCTGGCGCGAACCGCGCCTCGATGAAGAAGATCTGAAGCGCGACAATCTGCGGCAGGAACTGTGCTTCCGCGAAGATGTGTGCGTGGCCCTCAACGAGCACCATCCGCTGGCCAAGGAAGAAGCCATCGAACTCAGCGACATCGCCGAAGAACCGATGCTGACACTGGCGCTCGACAAGTCATCGTTCCCGCGCTATCTGATCCAGTGCTGCGTCAAGGCGGGCTTCCAGCCGACGATTTTTCAGGAAGCTACCGAACCGCAGACCCTGCTGGCCATGGTGGGGGCAGGACTGGGCGTGGCGCTGATGCCGGAAACCACCAGCCGCATAGGCTGGCCGGGCGTGGTGTTCGTACCGATCCGCAGCAACCCACCTTCGGCCAATCTGTACATCACCTACACCACGTTAGACGACGCCCCCGTGGTGCGGGCCTTCCTGAACATCCTCAATCCACCGGCCTAGTGGGTCACGCCGCCGGCCTCGCGCATGTCGACGTCGTAGGCCAGCGTGGTGCGCACGGCGATGCGCAAGCCTTCTATCATGTCGTCCAGCTTCATGCTGGCCGCGCCCGGATGGGCCGCCGCCTGCTGCGGCAGATAGGGAATGTGGATAAAGCCGGCGCGCATGGTAGTACCCCACTCATGGGCCTGATGCATCAGACTATAGAACACGTGGTTACATACATAGGTGCCCGCCGTATGCGACACGGATGAAGGCAGCCCCGCTTCGCGGATCGCATGCACGATGGCCTTGATGGGCAGCGTGGAGAAGTAGGCCGCCGGACCATCCTTGACGATGGGTTGATCGACGATCTGGCGCTTCTTGTTATCGGCAATCGGCGCATCGTCGATGTTGATGGCGATGCGCTCGACCGACATATCGACCCGACCACCCGCCTGTCCGACACCGATCACGATACTCGGCTGCAGTTCCTCGATAGCGTGGTGCAGCATACGTGCCGAACTGCCGAACACGCACGGCAACTGGCGCGCATGGACCACGAAATCGCCTTCCCGCCAGCCCTGCAAAGCCCGCACGGCTTCCCACGAGGGATTGATCTTCTCCTGATTGAACGGTTCGAAGCCCGTCAATAATATTATTTTTTCCATCTTGCTCTACTCCGCGATATGCGGGGCGGCACTGACCTGCGCAGCACTCGCCCGATGCTGCGCTACTCTACTCCAATCCGGCGCCGTTCAGAGGTTCATCAGAAAATAAAGAAGTGCAATATTTGCAAGCAGCAGAGGCAATGCCGTGCCGATCTGCGCACGGATGACGGCATTCTTGTCGGGCAGTTCCAGCAGCGCCGCCGGCACGATGTTGAAGTTGGCCGCCATCGGTGTCATCAGCGTGCCACAGTAGGCACTGAACATGCCGATGGCTGCCATCACGGCCGGATTGGCGTGATACACGCCCACCAGCACAGGGATGCCGACCCCGCCCGCTATCACGGGGAAGGCAGCAAAGCCATTGCCCATGATGATGGTGAACAGCGCCATGCCGATACAGTACACGGCGACTGCCACCAGCCGGAAATCGAGGTTGATATACGACGTCACCACATGTGCCACTGCCTTGCCCATGCCCGCTTCCGTGAACAGCAGGCCCAGTACCGCCAGCATGTGCGGCAGCACCAGCGCCCAGCCCAGATGGTCCATCAGGCGGCGCGATTCGCGCAGCGCCTGCAGCGGCGTAGCGCGGGTCAGCCAGCAGGCTGTGGCCACGGCCAGCAGCGAACCGCAACCGAGGCTGACCAGTGTGAGATTCTTCGGATCGAGCAGCAGCGCGTCGCCTATTTGCACATCCTTCAATAGCGTCGAACCAATCATGGTGGTGACGGGAATCAGCAGCGCCGGTATCAGCAAGCGGTGCCCTAGTCGCTGCGCGCTGTCCTTGCGCTGCTCGGCCGTACGCTCCGTGTGACGACCCAGCGCCACGCCGCCGAAGCCGGCCAGCAGTGCCATCAGCACCATCATCAGCCCCGTTACAGCAGGCGGAATCTGCTCGCCGGCCAGATAGATGGCCGCATACAGCGCCCAAAACAGCGCGCTGCTATAGCGCTTCGGGTTAGCGCGATCAAGCAGCGCCATTACGGCGGCCGACAACAGCAGCAGGCCGACGATGATGATGAACCAGTCCAGTTTGACGATCATGGCTGGCCCTCCCCGCGCTGCATGGCACGGGCAATTTCGGCGTCGAGCCGGTGCAGCCGCCACGAGTGAATCAGGAAGGCGGTGATGGCGGTCGGGATGCCCCACATGGCGATATGCAGCGGATCGACTTCCAGCCCTTCGCCGCGCAGGATGGTCTGCATCAGCACGATGGCACCGAACGCGACGAACACGTCTTCGCCGAAGAACAGGCCGACGTTATCGGTGGCCGCCGCCATGGCGCGGATGCGGTGGCGCAGTTCGTCCGTCAGCGCCGGATAGCGCACTTCGGCCGCGCCCTGCGCCATCGGCGCGACCAGCGGGCGCACCATATTCGGATGACCACCGAGGCTGGTCAGGCCGAAGGCCGCGCTCAGTTCGCGGATGGCCAGATACACGATCAGCAAGCGCCCCGTGGTGGCGGAACGGATACGGGCGATGGAAGCCTGTGCATGCTCCTTCAGGCCGTAGCGCTCGAGCAGGCCGATGGCGGCCAGCGGCAGCAGCAGTATCAGTGGCAGGTTGCGCGTCTTGACGAAAGCTTTGCCTAAGGTCTCCAGCAACTGGTGTACCGGCATGGCAGCCGCCAGCCCTGTCACGGCGCAGGCGGCAATCACCACCAGTACCGGATGGGCGCGCAAGGCAAAGCCCAGAATGATGACGGCCACGCCTAACAGTGGCCACAGATTGACGACAGTTTGTTGCACGAGCGGCTCCCTGAATGGAAAAAATCCCCGCCACCTTGCGGTGAGCGGGGATCGCTAGCATAAGCCAGATTGCGGCCGGTTTAAAGCCGCAATGCAATATAGCTTCAGTGCTTAGAAATTGACCTTGAAGCTCGCACCGATAGTACGTGGTTCGTTCAGCATACCGGTCAGGTTGTCGAAGTCGATCGCGCCGATCAGCACACGTTTGTCGGTGATGTTACGGGCAAACGCTGCCACTTCGTAGTTGCTCCACTTGTAGCCTACGCGTGCGCCACCTTCCACCAGCGACTTGGCCTTGTATTCAGGCGCTTCGTACAGGAAGAAGTTGTAGCTGCTGCGATAGGTCCAGTCGGTGTAGGCATACAGCTCGCCATTGCCAACGTCGGTGCTGTACTTCAGGGTGAAGTTCAGCTGGGTCTTCGGAGCGCGTGGCAGCGGGTTACCATCGATCTTGGAGGTGCCAGCGAACGGACCTGCAGCATTGGTCGGGGTGCAACCGCTAGAGGCATTGTTGTTCACGTTACCGCAGTACTGCACGAACAGGTTCTTGTCCTTGATCTCGGTATCGTTGTAGCTACCGCCCAGCGTGGCGCTGAAGCCGTCGCCCAGATTGGCCTGGAAGTCCACTTCCAGACCCTGTGCAGTCACCTTGTCAGCGTTGATCAGCTGATTCATGTTGATGGCACCGCTGCCTGCCGTCAGTTGCTTGTCTTTGACGGTGTACTGGAAGACCGAAGCGCTCAGACGTGCGCGCTTGCCAAACAGATCCTGCTTGATACCCGCTTCATAGGACAGCGCTTTCTCGGCGTTGGCGAACGAAGGCTTGTCACCCAGACCGTTCAGACGACCCTGCATCGATGGCGCGCGGTAGCCGGTCGCGACGCGAGCAAACAGATTGGTGGTCTTGTCGAGTTCATAGGTGCCGCTCAGATCCCAGCTCACGTTGTGCGAGGTGCTGTTCAGATTGAACGGGCCCGAGCTCTTCGGTGGTTCCACGCGCAGCGCCGAGAAATCCTTCTTGTCGCTGGTGTAGCGCAGACCGCCGCGCACTTTGAACTGATCGCTGACGGTGTAGTTCAGCGAGCCGAAAGCGGCCCACGAATCGGACTTCTGGAACTGGCGTGCATACGCAGCATTTTGCGGATTGCCGGCAGTGAAGGAGTCAAAGCTGATACTGTCGATCTGGATGTTCTCGTTGAAGAAGAACAGACCACCGATCCACTGCAGCGGGCCTTTGTAATTGGACTCGGCACGCAGCTCCTGCGAGAACTGCTTGTGGTTAGGCAGCAGGTCGGCCGTCTCGACGGGGAATGGAATCACGCCCGGGCCACTGCCCTTGGCAGCGGTAGCAGGGCCGCAGAACAGCGTGCAGCCATAGCCGCCGTCCACGTCACCGCGGCTGTAGAAGTACAGCTTCTCGTAGCCGGTGATCGAGTGCAGGGTGATGTCATCCATGTTGTACTTCAGACGGATGCTGCCGCCCTTGGTGCTCAGACGCTGGGTGTTCTGGCCATCGGTCGGGTAGGAAGCGTAGTCAAAGCCCGGTACCAGATCGTTGGTGCCCTTTTTGATGATATTGGCACGGAACAGGGTGGCGCTACCGTGGTAGGCGCGTTCGTGGTAGTTGAACAGGGCGCTCATGTCCTTGTTCGGCTGTACCAGTGCCTGCAGGCGGAAGGCGTTGTCGCCATAGCCTTCGAAGTCCTTGGTGCCGGTGTTAGGCGTCGGGTTGGTGTTGTGTACACGGTTGTCGCGGTGCTGGGTGGTGCCCGAGAAGCGCAGTGCCACGGTATCGCTGACCGGGATGTTGAACATGCCTTCGCCCGTCTTGGACGAGTAGTTACCGATGCCCAGCGTCAGATAGCCTTCCTGCTTGAACACTGGCTTGGCCGAATCGAACTTGATCACACCGGCTGGCGAGTTACGGCCGAACAGCGTGCCTTGCGGGCCGCGCAGAACTTCCACCTGATCGACGTCGAATACCGGGAAGCCCTTCAACATGGCGTTTTCCTGCACGATGTCGTCCATGACCAGACCGACCGGCTGCGAAGCGTTCAGGTCGAAGTCGGTATTACCCAGACCGCGGATGTAGAAACGCGGGAAGGTACGGCCATAGTCCGATTCCACGTTGACCGATGGCGAACGGCCGGCCAGGAAGCGGATGTCGGCGGCGCCCGAAGTCAGCACGTCCAGCTTGTCGCCTTTCAGGGTAGCGATCGACATCGGTACGTCTTTGATGTTTTCAGCGCGGCGCTGAGCCGTCACGATCACAGTTTCCAGTTGGCCCTTGGTGGCCGAGTCTGCGCTACTGGCCGCAGCCTGATCGGCCGCTTCCGTGCCTTCGGCAGCATATGCGCCGTGCAGCGGGAAAGCACTCGCCACAGCCAGCGCGATCAGCGTACGGGCGGCGAAAACACTATTTTTTTTGTTCATCGGTGTGACTCCTTCAAGTGTGTGTACTGGCATTTATATGCAAGTTGCCAGCCACTCTAGCACGGAAAAAAATGTCATAAATCTACTTTTCGGCCGCCCAGATTCATATCAAAAAAATATAAATAAGCAAGAAAAAATGAATTTGTCGTACATATCGCCCCTCATGCATAGTTACGGATGGTCGTAAAATCAGGCAGTTAGCGGGGCTGGGGTAGCGTTTCCATAGTGAAGAAAAGCAGCATGGACAGCGCAGCAAAATTAGCCGAATGGCATGAAATTTGTCCGCACGGACAAAAAAGCAACAACTTAAAAAATTTTAATTTGGCGCCGATTGTTGCTGCAATGCGACAAAAGCGACCGATCAGCGGGAATTGCAAGCAAGAAATATTTGAAATTGACGGAAAACGTGGGGTGAAAAATTGTCGAGCATGCAATGAAGCGGATCGACGATCAGCGCACGAAGGGCACTGTTGCGGGGCAAACGGCGAAAAATCGGTCATTTGCTGCGATAAACCGGCACCAAATCACATGTTTCGTCAAATAAAAATATACAATATCGATCTTCCAGGAGCCCATATATGAAACTTTCACAACTCGGTTTGACCGTGGCCACACTGTTCGTTGCTGCCAGCGCGTCCGCAGCAGATCCTAAGCTGGGCATCGTGTATGACGCCGGCGGCAAGTTCGATAAATCGTTCAACCAGTCCGCCTTTGAAGGCGCTACGCGCTTCACCAAGGAAACCAATATCAAATTCATCGAGGTGCAGGCCTCCAGCGATACGCAAGCCGAACAGGTGCTGCGTGGTCTGGCGCGCAAAAACCTCGACATGATCGCTTCCATCGGCTTTGCCCAGCAGGCCGCCGTGCAGAAGGTCGCCAAGGAATTCCCGAAAGTCCGCTTCGTGCTGATCGACGGCGTGGCGCAAGGCGCCAACGTGGAATCCATCACCTTCAAGGAAGAAGAAGGCTCGTATCTGGTAGGCGTGGCGGCGGCCATGGCGTCCAAATCCAAGAAAATCGGCTTCGTCGGCGGCGTGGATATTCCGCTGATCCGCACCTTCGCCTGCGGCTATGCGCAGGGCGCCAAAGCCGTCAACGCCAAAGTGGACGTGACCTCGAATATGGTGGGCACCAGCGCCCAGGCCTGGAACGATCCGGGCAAAGGCGGCGAACTGGCACGCTCGCAGTTTGACCGCGGCGTGGACGTGGTGTTCGCCGTAGCCGGCGGTTCCGGTCTGGGCACCCTGCAGACCGCCAAGGAAAAAGGCAAGCTGGCCATCGGTGTGGACTCCAACCAGAACAGCCTGTATCCGGGCACCATGCTGACCTCCATGGTCAAGCACGTGGACGTCGCCGTATATGACGCTTTCATGCAGATGAAGAACGGTACGTGGAAAGCCGGTGTCAGCGCCAAGGGCCTGAAAGAAGGCGGCGTGGACTGGGCGCTGGATGAACACAACCGCAAGCTGATTACGCCGGAAATCGAAAAGCGCGTGCTGGGTGCACGCAAGGACATCATCGACGGCAAAGTCAAAGTGATCGATATCCGTTCGGGCGCATCCTGCCCGGTATAACCCTCGTCTGACATGAAGCGCGCCGCCGGAGAAGTTCTCCGCTCGGCGCGTTTTACCGTTTAGCGTTTTAGCTTTTTAGCGTTTTAGCTTTTTAGCGTTTTAGCTTTTTACATAACCCCCGAAAACCATCCTATGCAGCCAGCAGTAGAATTTCGCGGCATCTCCAAGCACTTCGGAGCGGTCAAAGCGAACACGGACGTTAGCTTCACCATCGCCAAGGGTTCCATCCATGGTCTGGTAGGCGAGAACGGCGCCGGCAAATCGACTCTGATGAGCATCCTGTACGGCTACTACCGTGCCGACAGTGGCGACATCCTGCTCGACGGTCAGGTGCGCCGCATCCACAACAGCCAGGAGGCCATCAGCCTCGGGATCGGCATGGTGCACCAGCACTTCATGCTGGTCGAGAACATGACGGTGCTCGACAACGTCATGCTGGGTACAGAAGGCGGCTTCCAGCTGAATAAGCACCGCGCCCGTGTGGAGCAGGAACTGCGCGAGATCTGCCAGCGCTACCGGCTCGATGTCGATCCGCTGGCCACCATCCACGATCTGTCCGTGGGTGCGCAGCAGCGCGTGGAAATTCTCAAGCAAATCTACCGCAGCGCCAACATCCTGATTCTGGATGAGCCGACGGCCGTGCTGACGGCGCAGGAAACTGCCTCGCTGTTCGAAATTCTGCGCCTGTTCAAGGAGCAGGGTAAGACCATCATTCTGATCACCCACAAGCTGCAGGAAATTCTCGACATCACCGATACCGTGACAGTGATGCGGGGCGGCCGCGTAATCGGCGCCGTGCCGACTGCCGGCACCACCAAAGAGGATCTGGCCAACATGATGGTGGGCCGTCCGATCGAAAACAATCTGCCGCGCCAGCCCTACAATCCCGGTGCGCCCGTGCTGCAGGTGCAGAACCTGCAACTACTGGACGATCAGGGCGTGAAGCTGCTGGCCGATATCGGCTTTACGCTGCGTGCCGGCGAAATCGTCGCCATCGCCGGTGTTTCGGGCAATGGCCAGAGCGAACTGATGGAAATCCTGTCCGGCATGCGTCTGCCCTCTTCCGGCCAGCTGGACTTGCTGGGCCAGCCGCTGCCGTTTGCAGGCCGCAGCAATGCCGACGGCCTGCCGCGCACCTTCCGCGATCTGGGCATTGCCCACGTACCGGAAGACCGTCTGCGCGATGGCGTGATCAAAGCCTTCTCGGTCATGCACAACACCATTTTCGGCTATCAGGACCAGCTGAAGAACCGCTGGGGCCTGCTCAACTTCAAAGCCATCGCAGCGCGCTGCGCCGAGCTGATGAAAAACTTCGACGTGCGTCCGAATAACCACGACCTGCGTATCGGCCTGCTGTCGGGCGGTAACCAGCAGAAGGTAGTGATTGCGCGCGAAGTGCTGGCCCAGCCCAAGCTGATGCTGGTCGGCCAGCCTACCCGCGGGGTCGACATCGGCACCATCGAAAGCATCCACACCCAACTGCTGAAACTGCGCGATCAAGGCGTGGCCATCCTGCTGGTGTCGGTGGAGCTGGAAGAAGTGCGTGCACTGGCGGACCGCATCCTCGTCATGTGCGGCGGCCGCATCACGGGCGAACTGAAAATTGAAGAATTCGATACCACCCGCATCGGTCTGCTGATGGGGGGCGAGCACAAATCATGAATAAAGACTTGCCACGCTGGGCCACTGCCTTCGTCATGCCCTTACTGAATCTGCTGTCGGCACTGCTGGTGACGGCACTGGTGATCCACATGCTGGGCGAAAGCCCGACTGAATCGCTGCAGATCCTGATCAATAGCGCCGTCATCAATCCGGAAGGCCTGAGCTATACGCTGTTCTACGCTTCCACCTTTATCTTCACCGGTCTGGCCGTGTCGATCGCCATGCAGGCCGGCCTGTTCAACATCGGTGCCGAAGGCCAGATGTATATCGGCGGTCTGGGTCTGGCCTGGGCCATGCTCGCCTTCGACAGCTCGCTGCCGGGCTGGATGCTGATACCGCTGGGCGTACTCAGTGCTGCCGTATTCGGCGCCCTGTGGTCCTTCCTGCCCGGCTATCTGCAGGCCAAACGGGGCAGCCACGTGGTGGTGACCACCATCATGTTCAACTTCATCGCGTCCCAGCTGATGAACTTCCTGATCGTGAAGTACATGATTCCGGTCGGCGAACAGAATCCTGCCAGCCGCGCCTTCGCTGCGGCGGCCGAGATGCCGCGTCTGAACCAGTGGTTCCCCGTGCTGGGCGAAACCCCGCTGAATATCAGCTTCTTCCTCGCTATTCTGGCGTTGCTGGTGTATGGCGTGGTGGTCAGCCGTTCGGCGTGGGGCTTCAAGCTGCGCGCCACCGGCCTCAATCCGCATGCGGCCCACTACGCCGGCATCCGCATCAGCAAGATGATCATCGTCGTCATGCTGATTTCGGGCGCACTGGCCGGCCTCGGCTCGGTCAACTCCATCATGGGTTCTACCCACTACCTGTCGCTCAATTTCGTTGGCGGCGCCGGCTTTATCGGCATCGCGATTGCGCTGATGGGGCGCCAGCATCCGGTCGGCATTTTCCTCTCGGCCGTGCTGTTCGGCGCGCTCACGCAGGGCGGCTTCGACCTGTCGCTGGAAAAGCAGAACATCCCGCCCGAGATGGTGATACTGGTGCAGGGCCTGATCATTCTGTTCTGCGGTGCCATGGAAAACCTGTATGGTCCGGCCATCGCCAAAATGCTGAAACTGAAGAAGTGAGAACGATATGACTTTTGATGATCTCCATATCGGCAGTATCCTCGTCTCCACCGTGCGCAATGCGCCCGTGCTGATTTTCGCCGGCATGGCCGGCCTGTTTGCCGAACGCTCGGGCGTGATCGACATCGGCCTCGAAGGCAAGATACTGGCCAGCGCTTTCGTTAGCGCGGCAGTGGCCTTCCTGACCCAGAACCCTTGGTACGGTGTCGCTGCGGGCACACTGGTATCGCTGCTGCTGGCCACCCTGCAAGGCTATGTGGCGATTACCCAGAAAGGCAACCAGCTGGTAGCCGGCATCGCCATCAACATCGCCATGAGCGGCCTGACTTTCGTAGTAGCCCAGTACCTGTTCCAGCAAGGCGGCCGCACCCCCGATCTGGGTCAGGCGCGGCTGTTCGATGTGGTACTGCCCGGTACTGCGGCGGTCGAACATATCCCCTTCATCGGCTGGCTGTACGCCCACCTGATCGGCGGCCATTCGGTGCTGGTGTATCTGGCGTTTGCACTGGTGCCGCTGGTGCACTGGGTGGTCTACCACAGCCGCTTTGGCCTACGTTTGCGCGCCTGCGGCGAGAATCCGCATGCAGCCGATGCGGCCGGTATCAACGTCGAGCGCCAGCGCTACATGGCCATGCTGATCGCCGGTATCCTGTGCTCGTTCTCGGGTGCCTACCTGTCGGTGGTGCAGAGCGGCTTCTTCCTGCGCGATATGTCGGCCGGTGCCGGCTATCTGGCCCTGACGGCCATGGTGTTCGGTAACTGGCGTCCGCTGCACACCTTCCTCGGCTGCCTGATGTTCGGCTTCTTCGGCGCCGTGCAGATCCAGATCGAAGGCGTGGAGCTGCCCGTCATCGGCCGCATACCCGGCTCGCTGATCCAGATGATTCCTTACGTCGTCACGGTGATCGTGCTGGCCGGCCTGATGGCCAAATCGGTGGCGCCGAAAGCCCTCGGCACGCCATTCGTCAAATCGCGCTAAGCCGCATCAGACTCCTGCTAGGGGAGGCAGTCCTGCCTCCCCTAGCTCTCATAAGTAACTTATTTCACTGCGAACGTTACAAAGCGCGTAATTTTGACAGCGTGCGTCTGGCATGATGCTACAAACTGTAGAACACGCCTAAGGCCCATTTTGACTACCATTGATTACGACTATGCGCGACCTGCCACTATCGACGCAGTGACATCTGGTCGATTATCTTCGCCCGCAAAACGGCTATTTGCCTCGCTGATTGATTCCTTCCTCAGCGCCGCCATCGTCACCGCTATTTACTACTGCTTTGCCGGTGGCTTAACGGCAGTGCTCGCCATGCAAAAAACCTTCTCGCCACTACAGAACCTGGTGGACACGCTGATCGGTTTCGCATTATTCCTGCTATTGCATGGCTACCTGCTCGCCCAGCGAGGGCAGACTATAGGCAAGTGGGTATGCGGTATCCGCGTAGTCCGCACGGATCTCAGCAAGGTGAGTTTGCAGCGCATTATCATGCTGCGCGAAATGCCCCTGTTTGTAATAGCCGCGATACCGCTGCCTTATGTGTCCGCAGCGCTGTTGCTGCTCGACGCAGTATTCATCTTCCGCTCTTCGCGCCAGTGTCTGCACGACCAGGTCGCCGATACGGTGGTCGTCAACGTTTAGCTTACCTAAAGGATTTGTTAGGCACGTAAAAAGCTATGGAGTCGGTGGCTCGAAACGGCCACTAGCAGACACAGCATTAATGTCCGTTATGAAATCTAGGCATCTATATTTGGCAGCAATTCTTGCTGTCCTATTACAGCCATTGATTGGGTTGGTGACCTTTTTTCCTTTATGGATTGACGGTTTCCCTTCGCTTGACGTTTTAGCCTTTTATTCTCTGATTGTCATAACTGTATCGGGTTTAGTAGTCTTTTTGCTCGGAATACCTTGCTTCTCTATCCTTCACAAGACGCAGAAATTAGGATTTCTGAGCCTGAGTGCGTCCGGCATTTTCTTAGCCATGCTCCCTTATCTTGTAATTGGCCGTCCTCAATATCTAGATGGCTACACGGCAATGGGCCAATGGCATGGACAGGCACTGAAGTTTTATGAGAACGGTCAGCCAATGGTGTTGGCTTGGCTGAGTTATGCTGAGGTAGCGCTGGGTTTTGGCATTCACGGATTCTTGGGAAGCCTAGTTTTTTATGCCTTTTGGCGCAGGTTTAACATACCGGCTTTTTCAATTTAAGACGAACGTCCGAGATGAGGCGGAAACCGCCGGTCAAGCAGGATGGGCTTCTTCGCCGACCTCCGATCATGACGGTCGTCGATGCGATTCGATGACGACACGCAGACAATCAGATGGCGACACTAAATGAGAACGCGAGACGGCAACTGATGCGCAGCCCTGGCGCTATCAATGAAAATTGCCTCAGTGCGCGCTCGCTTTCAGGTAAGCCAGCAAATCTGCAATCTTCCGCTCATCACTAATTCCCCAGAAACGCATCCGCGTTCCCGGTACCACATCATCCGGGGCGCGGATAAACGCTGCCAGCGTGGCTTCGCTCCAGACGATGCCGGACTTCTGCATCGCATCCGAGTAATGGTAATCACTGGTGCTACCGGCTTTGCGGCCGATCACGCCCGTTAGTTGCGGGCCGAATCCCGCGCGCGCACGCGGCCCTACCTGATGGCAGGAGGCACACAATTTGAACACAGCCTGTCCGGCCTGTGGATTGCCCACCAGAGGCGCCGCACCGCCAGCACAGGGCGACAACGCCAGCAGCAGCGGCCAGCCATGCCTCCAATTGTTTAGCTTCAGCATAGATTCCCGTGTAGTGGATGAATTGCGCTATTGTGCCAGAGGCCTGCGGAGGCCAGCCGATAGACGGCGCCGAAAAAGTCTAGAGCTAGCGTTAAAGTAGGCTACACTTTGAAGCTTGCAAATTTAAAGTTATAGGAACTGGCGATACGCACTATGGCACACACGCGGCATTACCGACGGCTAGGCTGGATTGCGCTGCTGCTGTGTACACTGGCCGGCGCGGTATCGGCCAGTGCCAGTACCCGGCTGACCTACCCGCTCAGTAGCGACGGCGTCGACAGCCGTTACGACTATGACTGGGCCGTGCTGCAGACGGCGATGGAAAAGACCATCGCTACCTATGGCCCCTACCGCCAGCATCAGTCTGAAGTCGCCATGTCGCCACAGCGGGTGCTGCAGGAAATGGATGCAGCGCAGGGCCGCATCAATGTATTTGTACGCGCCACTTCGCCGCAACTGGAACAACGCTTTCTGCCCATCCGCCTGCCGGTAGACCGTGGTCTGCTAGGCTACCGCCTGCTGCTGATCCGCTCAGCCGATCAGGCACGCTTTGCCCGTGTGCGTACGCTGAACGATTTGCGTCAGCTACGCGCCGGCCTGGGCCGGGACTGGGCCGATGTCAGCATCTTCAAAGCAGCTGGTGTCCCCGTGGTCGAGGGTAGTTACTACGAAGGTCTGTTCGGCATGCTGGAGGTAGGCCGCTTCGATTTCTATTCGCGCTCAGCCGACGAAGCGCTGCGCGAATTCGACGAGCGCCACAGCAGCCATCCGCAGATCGCTATCGAATCAACGCTGCTGCTGCACTACCCGCTGCCACGCTACTTCTTTGTGCGGCGCGATGCGGAAGGCCAGCAGCTGGCGCGCCGGATTGCCGCCGGCATGGAGATCATGCTGAAAGATGGCAGCTTGAATACCCTGTTCCAGCAGCATAAAGGCAAGTTAATAAAGAAAACGGCGCTATTCAAGCGCCGTCTGATCAAACTGCCCAATCCCGATCTATCGCCGCAGACGCCGCTGGCCCGTAGCGAATGGTGGATCAACCCGCTCACCGGCCAGTAGCACTGCCCGCCCCGTTCAGGGCCAGATGGCTTTGAGTACGGCAGCCAGCTGGTAGCCGCCCTGTATCAACTGCTGCTTGGCCAGCGTGGAGCTAGGCACAGGATAGTTATCCGGCACCGTCAGCGCCCACACGGCATAGCTCTCGCCGCTGCGACTGGTCTGACGCGTCAGCGCACCTGCCGTGACACCTTCGTGCGCCTGCTTGGACACGGCCAGCGCCTGATCGGCCCAGGCATACGGCCATTGCACCGGATCGCCGCTCTGGCTGACCACCTGCGGCTGGGCCGCGATCACTTTCTGGGCAAACTGCTGCGGCGTGCGCACACCCGCACGGCGGAATACATAATTGACTACCGTGCTATCCCAGTAAGAGTGGAACGGCCGCGTAGTCTGTGGCGCACGCGCTGGCTGGCTGCTGGCGGCGGCCGGCTTGTCGTCGGCGGGGCCGGCTTCGATCAGCTGTGCACTGAGCGTACTCAGTTTCACATCGTCCAGCAGCAGGTTGTTGCCACCACGGGCATCAAACAGATTGACGGCATCCACTTGCGCCGCCGTCTGCGGCACCACGAAAGCACCGCGCTGATCGACATAGGCTGCGCCCACATGCAGCGGCTGGGTGATATCACCTGCCAGATGGGTCAGTATCAGCAGGGCCTGACGGGGCGTGAAGCGCTGCGGATTGCTGGTCCCATCCGCCTTGCCCTGCAAGACCTGTATGCACTGCTTGAGCGTCTGCACGATATCGTTGTCGGCGCTGCCCACATCGTGATCGTGATAATGCGCATACTGGAACGGCAGATCGGTATAGTGGTATTCGCTATGCTTGGGATGGGCCGCCACGTAGCTCTGCATTTCTTCCGTCTGGGGGCCGCAGTACGTACCTTTCACGCAATCGGCCCAGGTGGCGATCTTCTCCAGCGATTCACCGGGCAGCAGCAGGGCTTTGAAACGCTGCTCGGCACTACTACCCTGCAGCAGCTGGTCGGCAATCGCGCCCACGGCACGGTGGCCATCATTGCCCCAGGCGTGGGCGTTAAAACTGGCAAACACGCCGCACAGGGCAGCGCTGACAACTAATTTATTCATTCGGACTACCTTTGGCCGGTTTCGGATATTTACGGTTGATGTCGAGTGGCTGGGCGTAGCTGGAACTCCAGATCTGCTCCTGCAGCGCGGCCACACGCTGGGCCATTTTCTCGTTACGCAGCACCACTTCCAGATTGCGCGACAGATCGAAGTAGCCGCCGCTCCAGTTACTGGTACCTACCCAGGCGATCTGGTTATCGATCACCATGGTTTTGCTGTGGATGACGCGGGCAAACGGGATGAAGCCGCTGCTGGCCACCGGCAGCGTGGCGACGCGGATTTCCACATTGGGCAGGATCGCCAGACTTTTCAGGTAGGCCTGCGGCAGTGCTTCCAGATTCCAGTTCGACACCAGCAGCTTGATCTTCACGCCACGGTTGGCCGCAGCACGCACGGCGTTATCGATCACGGCGTAGTAAGGCCGCGTGCCTTTCGGACCGTAGCTGAGCGGCGCATAGTCCAGCAACTGCACCCGCACTTCGGTTTTCGCCGCGGCCAACAAGGCTGGCAGCGCCGCTTCGCTATCGTCCACACCGGCCGGATTGTAGGCTTGCGGGCTCGCCACCAGCATGGCATCGCGCTGCAGATTGAGCGGCTGGCGTGCCACGTTCAGCGCGGGCACCACCATGCCTTGCGCCGTCAGCGCCTGTGCGCGCCAGTCCTGATTGAAAATAGCCTGTACCTGCGCTACCAGTTTCGCATCGGTGATGCGCAAGCCGGTTTCATGAATATGCTCGAACGAGCGCCAGTCAAAGTTCTGGCTGCCCACATAGGCCGCCGCGCCATCGACCACCAGATACTTGGCGTGGATGATGCCGTTGCCGGTCAGCTTGTTAAAATCGATCACGCGCAGTTCCAGATTCGGAATGGCTTTCAATTGATCGATGGTGCTCTGCTCGGACAGGCCTATGCCCTTCTGGTCCAGCAGGAAGCGGATTTTCACGCCCCGCTGACCGGCCGCAGCCAGCCGTTCCACGACCTTGCTAAATACGCTACCCGGCTTGTTGACGGCATAGAACTGGCCGATCAGGATTTCCTGCTTGGCGTTGTCGAACAATTCGCTCCAGACCGTGGCAGGATCGCGCAAATCGCTGTTGGCGAGCGTGGTTTCGACAGGGGCGGTCTGCACCAGTTCAAAACCGGGGATGGTGAATTCGGCATGAGCAGGGCTGCTCAATGCCAGCAAAGCCGGCAGCACGACGGCAGGTAAAACACGACGCATTGGTCACTCCTAAAAATTATTGCAGGCGCTTGATGCGGCCTTGCGGTTCGCTACGGCCGGCCGGCTTGCCCGCCTGTTCGCGCTTGACCAGATAGTCGGTCAGCGCATCGATATCACGGATGCCGGTTTCGGCACGGTTGCGCCCCAGCGGGAATACGGAGAATCCTTCGCCACCTTCGGCCAGAAAATTCGTCACAATGACGCGGTAAGTGGTATCGTTTTCGATCGGCACGCCGTGCAGCATCACACTATCGGGCACCACCTTGCTGCCGATGGCGGCACGCGGGTCCCAGCTATAACTAAATCCTTCCGATACCTGCATCAGGCCGCGCGTGATGTCGCGCCCGCCCAGCCACTGCTGCTCTAACAGTTCGCGGATCTGCAGGCCACGCAGATTCATCGCCACCACCGTATTCCCGAACGGCAGCACATACAGCGCCTGCCCTGCCGTCACGCGATTACCGCTGGTGGTTTCCAGATCCTGCCGCATGGCGCCATTGTTCATGAAGGCGATCTGCCCGCCGTAGGGACGCCCTGCCGCCAGTATGGCGTCGGCCACCAGATCACCGAGCGCCGATTCGCCGTCATCATGTTTTTCGCGCAGCACGCTCGGCACGGCCAGCTTGGCCACCGGACGGGCCAACGCACTGGCGCTACGTTCGCGCACCTGCTTCAGATAGGCATCCACCTTCGGATCGGTCGGCCAGCGCCCTGCCGTCATCACTTCCTGACTGGCGCGTACCTCGCGCACGGTCTGGCTGGCGACATCGACCTTCATGGTGATGCGCGACAGCACATGACCGCCCATGTCCGACTGGGTCACCAGCCGGTTATCCACCTTGCACAGATAGCCGCGGTGCGAGTGGCCCGTGACCACCAGCCGGATGGCCGGATCGAGCTTCTTCACCACATCCACCACGGGGCCGGTCAGATGGCTGCAATCCTGCTGATCGAATTTATCAGTGGTGCGGCCACCCTGATGGATCAGCACCACGAACACACCCACGCCCTGCTTGCGCAGTTCCGGCAGCTGGCGGTTGATGGCTTCCGCTTCGTCGATGAATTCCAGTCCGGCGATGCCGGAGGCCAGCAGCTTTTCCGGCGCATCGCGCAGCACCGTGCCAATAAACGCCACTTTGACGCCGCGCGCCTGTTCGATTTTATACGCCGGCAGCAGCGGCTTGCGTGTCACCATATCGATCACATTGGCGGCCAGATACTGGAACTTGGCACCTTCATAAGTGGCGCTGAACTGACAGGCTTTTTCCGGTCGCGGTGAAGCACAGCCGCCCTTCTGCTGGCGTAGCAGCTCGATGCGGCCCGCATCGAATTCGTGGTTGCCCACCGAGCTCACTTTCAAGCCCAGCAGATTCATGGCACCAATGGTCGGTTCATCAGCCCACATCGAGGAAATCGCCGGACTGCCGCCGATCAGATCACCGGCGCCCACCAGCAGCAGTTCCGGATCTTCCTTGCGCCATGCCTGCAGCGCTGCGCCTAGCGTATCGATGCCGCCCGCCGTGACGGTACGCGGGCCTAGCCCGTAGGCGCTGTCGATGACGTATTTGCTGGCCTCGATATTGCCGTGGAAATCGTTGATGGTGACCAGTTGCAGATCCACTTCCTTGGCGGCAGTGGCGGGCTGGCGCCAAGGCAGGGCACAACCTGCCAGCGTGGCGATCAGCGCGGACCCGATCAGGGCAGAAGACATTTTTTTCATAAGACTGCTAGCTTACCGTAAGCAAGGTACTACGTGGGACGGAGAAACATATGTGATACAAACCAGCCCGCACATGCAGGGCCTTAGCCTTTAACGGCAGCACAATAAAAAAACGGACCCGAAGGTCCGTTTTTTTGTAGTACGGCTTTAAGCAGTTGTTGCTTACAGATCGATCGACAGGGTGACCGATGCGAAGCGTGGTGCGCCGAGGTAGTAACGCTGGGTGTCTACTGCGGTGGTCACGCCTGGGATGGCCAGGGTGTTCTTAACCGTGGTCGACGACGCATTGCGGTACTGCTTGTCGGTGATGTTGCTCAGGTTGAAGGTCAGCTTAGGACGCTTCAGGATGCCGTAGTTGGCGAAGGTGTAGCCACCATCGATACCGAAGGTGGTGTAACCAGGCGCCTGCTCGTCATTCACCATCGAAGTCTGCTGCTTGCCAGTTGCGCGAGCTTTCAGACGGGCCCAGAAGGCGCCATCCTGATACTCAACCGACAGGCCGGCTTTACGACGTGGGGTGTTGATCATTTCCTTGCCAGCGGTAGGCAGGAAGACATTACCGCCCAGCTGCATATTGTCCTGGATCTTGCTGTTGTTGAAGCCCAGCGAACCGTAGAATGCCCAGCCGTTCACCGGCATGTTGCCCAGTTCGAATTCCAGACCACTGTTCTTCACGCGGCCCACGTTGTTGTAGCTGCTAACCTGGGTCACTGGATCGAAGGCGGTAGCCTGACGGTCTTTGAAGTCCACCCAGAAAGCGGTCACAGTCGCGATGAACTTGCTGTCCTGGTGACGGTAGCCGATGTCGGTGTTCCACGACGATTCCTGCTTCACATCGCCCACGAAGGTAGCAACGCCGTTAGCCACTTTGATATTGCCGCTGTTAGCGAAAGCAAAGTTAGGTGGTGCTTTGACGTTTTTCGCCATCGACGCGAAGAACTGGTCGTCGTTGGTCAGACGGTAACGGGCACCCAGCTGTGGCAGGATCTCGTTGTACTTCTTGGTCAGAGCGTATGGCTTGTAGCTGTTGTTCTCGTCGCCGAAGTTGGTGAACTCGCGCTTGACTTGCGGGTTACGTACACCGACGTTGATCTTCAGCTTGTCTTCCATGAAGCTCACGGTGTCTTGCAGGAAGAACTGGTAAGCGGTCGAAATGGTCAGCTGATCGCGGCTCTGGGCGAATTTGCCGTCAGGGCGCAGGATCTTGCCGATTTGCAGGTATTCGTCAGCACGCTCACCGTCGTTGCTCAGAGCCAGCATCGGGCCGGTTTGCTCGTGACGGGCACGCTCGTACCAGAAGCCACCCAGAATTTCGTGGTTGTCTACGGTCCACAGCAGCGACGAGGTCACGCCCGGACGGTAGGTTTTGGTCACGCTGGCGTTAGCCACCAGTACGGTATCGAGCGTATCGCCGTCGCCGTTCAGATCGACCAGGCCATCACGTGCGCCGGTAGCCGTGTTGTAGAAAGCTTTTTCCGACTGGGCACGTTGCTGCACGCCACCGTTACCGAAGCCGTACCACAGGTATGGCAGTACTTTCAGGTCCAGATTGTCGGTCAGACGGAACTTGGCAGTAGCCGAAGCGATCGCGTTCTTGAACGGGTTCACGCCCAGTTTGTAGTAAGCCGGCGACTGGGTGGTTTCGGTCTGGGCCGTACCTTTCACCGGGGTCAGGTGACCTTTGAAGGTGTCGGCGTAGTCGTAGTAGTAGCCGTTCTTGTTGATTTCGGCCAGGGTCAAGTTGTTGATGTTGTTGTTCATCGCTTCGTTGTACAGCACGGTTGCGTGTACGTAGTTGAAGCGGTCCCAGTCGTAGTTCAGGCCAGCGTCGATGTGGTCGCGCTTGGCGCCGCCTTTGCCTTTCCATTTGTCGGCTTCAGCGTGCGAGAACGAGATGAAGGCTTTGGTGCGCTTGTCCGACAGCAGGCCGGTGTCGTAGCGAGCGAAGGATTTCTTCATGCTCAGCTGACCGATGGTCTGCATCAGGCGTACGCGCTGTTTGTCTTCTGGGTTGCAGGTGTTGATACCGAAGTTACCGCCGGTAGCGCCCACTTGTGGCGAGTCGGCATCGGTCGAACCCTGGGTAACGAATTGCGAGCAGGTGTTTTCCTGGTCAACGTATTCCTGTGGGTAGATTGCGAAGTTACCCGAGTCATTCACTGGCACGCCGTTGATGGTGGCGCCGATCTGGTCGGAGTTGAAGCCGCGCAGGGTCAGACCGCCGCCGAACAGGCCCGTTGCATCCTGGTTGTAGCTGTTCACTGCAGGCAGCATTTCCAGCGCTTCATACGCATTGCCGGTTGGACGCTGTTTTTCCAGTTCTTCAGCAGTAATCGTGCTGCGTGCTTTCGGTGCATCCTCGGTCACCATCAGGCCCATGCCGAGCTTCTTGCCGGTAATGATCACTTCAGCAGGTTTTGCTGGAGCTGCGTCGGTCTGTGCGTAGGCAGCCGAGGCGCTCAGGCACATGACTTGGCAGGCCAGAGCAACGAGGCTCAGGCGCAGCTTAGGATTGTGTTTAACAGAGGATTGCATTGAGGGAACTCCCAGTTATGTGAAAAAAATTATTGTGTCCTGCGATGCTATCGAGTCCTACAGCTTGTGGCCGCGACTCCCGCATGGCACAAAGTGCCCATGACATCACAAAATTGTAACCAGTAAATATTTCATCAACATGACAGTGCTACCGTTGATAAACTGTCACGCCTTACGCTTGCTGCTACCATCCTCGAACCAGACAGAACCGCGCCCGAATGAGGCATCTCTGGCAACTATGCATGAGCCAAAAATGTGTGACAAATACGATTTACTTTAGGGATTTATATGAAAGCGATATAAATAAGGCGGAAAAAATTCCGCCATTTGATCGCTGGGCGGCACAGCCTCATTAAGAGGCAAATTATAGTTGACCAGCCCATCCTTGAAAGGAATTCACACACAAATTGCACCAACTTGGTGCAAAGTGCGGAATTCTGTCGCACCACCACCACATTCCTGACGGCAATTGCCGAGCAGCTGCGGTTCCGTCCGAGGCTGGTCGAACGGAAAATAAGTGCGCGATTTTAGAGTACGCGTCGCGGCAGCGCAACATTTCCTGCCGCGACGGTCAATTGACTTAGCGCGATTTGACCTGCGCTGCAGCCGCGATGGCGGCTTCGAACTGGTTAAAGCGGTTGCGCATATCCTTCAGCAACTGCTGTTTCTCGCCCTCTTTCAGGAAGCTGTAGCGGATGCTGTCCAGCGAGAGCTTCTTGATTTCGGCATAGTCCGGCTTGTAGCGCGCCGCGTATAACACATACTCGCCCGACAGATTATTGCGCGACACCCCGGCATCGTCCGTCGCCAGCACAAACGGCACGCCGTATTTGCGGTACAGCGTGACAGGATGGGCCTCGCCCTGCACACCCAGAATGAACTGGTTGCTGCTCAGGTTGACTTCGACTGGAATGTCCTTGTCATGCATTTTTTTCATCAGGGCCAGCGCCGCCGTTTCGTGGGCAATGTCCATGCCGTGGCCGATACGGCTGGCACCGGCGATATCGAGCGCATCGCGGATGTGGAAGCTCAGGTCTTCCGGCTGCACCATGCCCAGCGCCAGTTCACCGGCGTGCAAGGCCAGCTTCACTTCCGGATAGCGCGCCTTGAGGAACTGGTACATGCGCATATGCAGTTTGTAGTCGCGCATGGAGACATAGGTACTCTCCTGCCCGACGATGTTCGCGCCGACGATTTTCGGATGCGAGCGGGCTAGCTTGAAGCTGGATACGATTTGCGAAAACACTTGCGACGGCGACAGGAAGCGCAGCGCAAATGGCTGGTAGCGCATGGTGAAGTTGGCATCATCGATGCCGGCGCTGCTGGCATCCAGATTCGCCTTATAGCCATTGATCCACTGCTGGAACGGCTGGTTGTCTTCCAGCCGCGCCGCCAGTGCCGCCATATCCGCTTCCGTCACAGTGCCGTTCTGCGCCAGCTGGTCGAACGCAGCATCCTGCGCCATCGGCGCGATCTCGAAGATGGTTTCGATGTAGCGCAGGTTTTCCTGCATGGCGCGCTGCTTCAGGCGCTGCAGGCCATCGGCCGTATTGGTCGACGAGACGGGGCCGAAATACGCAAAGGTGTCGAAGAACTGGCGGTCCGGCGGCGACTGGATCGTGCTGTGATTGTAGAAATCCTTGTCGGACCAGCGCTGCAGCAACTGCGCCAGTACCGTATTGTTCTGCATGACGTCGACACCGGACAGGCAGTTACGCTCGGCCAGCGGTCTGGCCCGTTCGGCCGCTACTTCTGCTGCCACGGTGTTGATCATGTAGCTGTTCTTATTGACGCAATAGCCCTCTTTGTCCACCCATTCCAGATACTGCTCGGCATAGATGGCGCCCGAATAATGGTGGTGCAGATCGCCGCCCTTGGGCAGCATGGTCATGAACATCGTCAGCTCGGCCAGTTTCGGCTCGCCGCCGGACAGCAGCGCGGCGAAGTGGCGCTTGGTCACTTCCTCGTTGCTGGGGGCTGCTGCCTGCGCCTGCGGCACAGCACACAGCAGAGCAACAGCCGTCTGCACGGCCAGTGCAGCGGTCTTCAGGCTGACGATATTTTTTTGCATGAGTTTTCCCGTATCTGGTGGTTCACTAGCGAATTCTGACTGAAACTACCAGCTACGCTCATTAGCTGGCAGCTGGCCGCACATACACCGGCGCGCCCGCTGCATAGGTGGCCGCGACGGCACGATCATCTCCCAGCAGGGCCAGCGCAAACAGCAACTCTTCCAGGCTGGCGCCCGCCTCCTGCCATGCGCGGTTACGGCGTGCCAGCAACGGCGTGGCGGCCGGATCGAGCACAATGAAATCGGCTTCGGCACCGGCGGCAAAATTACCGATCACGCCTTCCAGCTGCATACTGCGCGCAGCGCCCAGCGTGGCCAGATAGAACATGCGCAAGGCTGGCAGATAACTGCCCTTCAGTCGCGCTACTTTATAGGCTTCATTCATCGTTTGCAACATCGAGAACGAGCTGCCCCCACCCACATCGCTCGCCAGCGACAGCGCCATGCCGGCCTTGTCGGCTGCGGCAAAATCAAACAGGCCGCTGCCCAAGAACAGATTGGAGGTGGGGCAGATAGCTGCAGCGGCACCGCTGGCGGCCATGCGGGCGCGGTCGGTTTCATCCAGCCAGATGCAGTGGCCATACATCGAGCGGGGGCGCAGCAGGCCTACGCTGTCATACACATCGATGTAGCTGCGCGCCTGCGGGAACAGTTGCTGCACCCATGCACATTCGGCCTGATTTTCCGAAACATGGGTCTGGATAAAGGTGTCCGGATAGGCGCGTGCCAGTTCGCCCGCCAGATGCAGCTGGGCGTCGGTCGAAGTGGGAGCAAAGCGGGGCGTGATCGCATACAGGGCGCGGCCACGCTTGTGCCAGCGCTGGACCAGCGCTTCCGTATCGCGCGCACCGCCTTCGGCCGTATCGCGCAGGAATTCGGGGCAGTTACGGTCCATCAGCACTTTGCCCGCCACCATGCGCAAGCCACGCTTTTCGCTGGCCGTGAATAAGGCGTCTACCGACTGCGGGTGCACGGTGCAGTAGACCATGGCGGTGGTGGTGCCGCAGCGTAGCAGCTCGTCGAGGAAGAACTCGGCCACCGGCCCTGCATGGGCCGGATCTTCGAACTGGCGCTCGGTGGGGAAAGTATAGGTTTCCAGCCATGGCAGCAGGCCATCGGCGGGCGATGCAATCATGTCCGTCTGCGGATAGTGCACATGGGTGTCGATAAAACCGGGCATCAGCAGCTTGCCCCGATAGTCGTGCACGGGCGTACCGGCGGGCAGCGTGACATGCAGGCTGGCGTAGTCACCGGCTGCCTGCACTTTGCCGTCAGCCACGATCAGCAGGCCGTCGGCATGGTAGGCGTGCGCCTCCGCGCTAAAGGCCGGATCGGCGAGAAAGTGCAGCAAGCTGCCTCGGTAGGCTTGCAGGTTAGAGGGCATAACAGAGTCCTGAGTAGTAGTGAATTCTAGCGCGAGTCGGCCAGTGGCGTTTGCTGGGCTTCCCATACCATCAGCAACTGGGCGCAAACGGAGGCGGCGATCACGGCGGGCAGCTTGCTGCGGATGCCGGGCAAGCCGATGGGGCAGACCATGGCGGCGATGCGCTCGGCAGGCAGGCCGCGCGCCGCCATGCGGCGCTCGAACTGCACCCGTTTGGTCTGCGAGCCGATCAGGCCGAACCAGCCCACATCGGCACGCGCCACTATGGCTTCGCTCAGACGCTGGTCCAGCGCATGGCTGTGGGTCAGTACCAGATAGCTGGCGCCAGCGGGCGCGCTGGCAACCAGCGCTTCCGGCACATCAGTCGCTTCGATGCGCACATTGGCGGGCACGTCGGCGGGGAACATGTCTTCGCGCTCGTCTATCCAGCTGACGGTGCACGGCAGTTCGCCCAGCAGGCGCACGATGGCGGCACCGACATGACCGGCACCGAACAGTAACAGGTGGGCGCGCGGCGCCAGCACGGCATCGGCCAGCCAGCGCCGTCCCGCGTCGTCGCGCAGCACTTGGGTAGTGCGCGCGTAATCAAAACTTGGTAGCAGCGCGGCTACCTCGCCGCTACCCTGCAGCAACTGGCCTTCCGCATTTAACAGCAGGCTGGCAGGCGCGCCATCGAGTGCGCTCAGGCGCCAGTAGTCGCCGCGCTGATCGCGCTGCAGTAAAGTTAGCGTCTGGGCCAGCGCGGCATCGACAAATTCAAATGCCAGATACACCACGCCACCGCAGCACTGGCCTAGCGTGGGGCCTAGCGCATAGCGCAGCAGTTGCGGCGCACCCGTGGCAACATCGCGCAACATGGCGCGCGCCACTTCCAGTGCGCACAGTTCCAGATGGCCGCCGCCTATGGTGTCGGCCTGCGCATCGGCCGTCACCAGCATGTGTGCACCGGCCTCGCGCGGGACGGAGCCCTCGGCGATGGCGACCGTGACCAGTACTGCCGGTCCGGCCAGTGCAGCATTCAACCATGCATTCATTGCAGTCCTCAGGCAGCCATCTGCACCGCAGAGATAGCGCGCAAGATTTCTTCGCTGGTGGCGGGCGCGTTCAGCGGTGGCTGCACGCGATGTCCGCCCACACTGGAAATCGCGTCGCGGATGGCGAAGAACACGGAGAACGGCAGCAGCAGCGGCGGCTCGCCCACGGCTTTAGAGCGATGGATACTGTCCTCGACGTTACGATTCTGGAACAGCTCCACGCGAAAATCCTGCGGACAATCGGAGATGCCCGGTATCTTGTAAGTGGACGGTGCATGGGTCATCAGCTTGCCCGCTGCATTCCACCACAGCTGTTCCGTGGTCAGCCAGCCCATGCCCTGTATGAACGCCCCCTCGACCTGCCCCTTATCGATGGCAGGATTGAGCGAATTGCCAGCATCGTACAGCGCATCGGCGCGCAGCAGCTTCCATTCGCCCGTCAGAGTATCGACCACCACTTCCGACACGGCCGCACCGTAGGCATAGTAGGAGAACGGATGGCCGCTCATGGTCTTGGCATCCCAGTGCAGCCCCGGCGTGGCGTAGAAGCCGTCCGACCATAGCTGCACGCGCGCCAGATAGGCTTTCTGTACCAGCTCCGCAAACACTACGCGGTGGCCGTTCACATGCACGGCATTGTCGAAGAACTGCACGGGCTGACCATCTTCATCGCCATACAGCTTGATCGCAAAGGCGGCCAGCCGTTCACGGATCTGGCGTGCCGCATCCTGCGCCGCCTTGCCGTTCAGGTCTGCGCCAGTCGAAGCAGCCGTGGCCGAGGTATTCGCCACCTTGCTGGTATCGGTGGCAGTAATGCGCACATGCTCGAGGTCCAGCCCCAGTTCATGCGCCACTACCTGCATCACCTTGGTGTTGATGCCCTGCCCCATTTCCGTACCGCCGTGATTGACCAGCACCGAGCCATCCACATACACATGCACCAGCGCACCGGCCTGATTAAGGTGGGTAACGTTAAAGGCGATACCGAATTTCAGTGGCGTCAGCGCCAGCCCTTTTTTCAGCACAGGGCTGCTACGGTTATATGCCTCGATGGCGCTGCGGCGCGCACGGTACTCGCTGGTCTGTTCCAGTTCTGCCGTTAGCGCATCGATCACATTGTCAACGATCTCCTGCCCGTAAGGCGTGACATTGCGCTCGGTCTTACCGTAGAAATTCAGGCGGCGGATATCCAGCGCATCGCGTCCCAGCTGGCGGGCGATCTCGTCGATCACGTATTCAATCGCGATGGCGCCCTGCGGGCCACCGAAGCCTCGGAAGGCGGTATTCGACTGGGTATTGGTCTTGCCGCAGGCAGCGCGGATATCCACATCCGACAGATAGTAGGCATTATCGAAGTGGCACACGGCGCGCGTAGCGACAGGGCCGGACAGGTCGGCCGAGAAACCGGCGCGCAAGGTCATATCGACGCGTGCCGCCAGTATGCGGCCTTCGGCATCAAAGCCCACTTCGTACTCGTAATAGAAGCAGTGACGCTTACCCGTCACCAGCATATCGTCATCACGGTCAGCACGCAGCTTGACGGGCCGGCGCAGCTTGGAAGCCGCAATCGCCGCAGCCGCTGCCCACAGGGCCGACTGCGATTCCTTACCGCCGAAGCCACCGCCCATGCGGCGGCATTCTACCTGCACCTTGTGCGCATGGGTGCCCAGTGCATGCGCTACCACATGCTGCATCTCGCTCGGGTGCTGGGTCGAACACTGCACCAGCATACCCTGATCTTCTTTCGGCGTCGCGTAAGCAATCTGGCCTTCCAGATAGAACTGCTCCTGCCCACCAACGAACAGCTGGCCGCGCACGACGTGAGGCGCCTGCTCGAAAGCCGCCTTGAAATCGCCGCGCTGTAACTGCATAGGGGGTAGCACGTACTGCTGCGCCGCCTTGGCTTCCTGCGGCGTGAAGATGGCAGGCAGTTCTTCATAGCTGATCTGGGCGCGGCGTGCAGCACGGCGTGCATTGTCATGGCTGTCTGCCACCACAATGAAGATGGGCTGGCCCACATACAGCACTTCGCCTGCGCTCAATATCGGATCGTCATGGATGATAGGGCCGCAGTCATTGGTGCCGGCAATGTCGCTGGCCGTGTAGACCGCCACCACGCCATCCGACGCCAGCACGGGGGCCAGATCCATCGCCGTGATGCGGGCGTGTGCCTTGGACGACAGGCCCAGCGCCGCATGCAGCGTGCCATGCAGTTCAGGAATGTCGTCCGTGTAGGTGGCCTGACCCAGCACATGCAAAGCGGCCGATTCATGCTTGCTGCCGATGCCGACGGCTTTCCAGTCCTGCGCCGCCAGCAGCTTGGGTGCGACGTTCTGATTCATGGCTTCTCCTTGCAACCGCCACAGGCAAACGGGTTAACCTCCTGCGCAGCCAGCGGTGCCTCGGCGCGCGTCTCAAACCAGAAGCGGCGCAGCAGATTCTGCGCCGTCTGCATGCGGTAGCTGCTCGAAGCGCGCATATCGGACAGTGGCTGGAAGTCCTGCGCCAGCATATCCATCGCCACCTGCAGATTGGCTTCATTCCAGCGCAGGCCCAGCAGCGCTGCTTCGGCACGCGCAGCGCGGCGCGGCGTCGCCGCCATGCCGCCGAAGGCGATACGCGCGTCCTTGATCACATCGCCATCAAAGCGGAAAGCAAAGGCGGCGCAGACGGCGGAAATATCCTGATCGAAGCGCTTGGCCAGCTTGTAGGTACGGAACTGCACATCTGGCCGTGGCAGCGGCACGCGCACGGCCGCCACAAACTCGTCGCTGCGCATATCCTTCTTCTGATAGTCGAGGTAGAAGGCTTCCAGCGCCAGCACGCGTTCGCCTTGCGGCCCGCGCAGCACCACCTCGCTACCGAGCGCTATCATCCATGGCATGGAATCGCCGATGGGCGAACCATTCGCCACATTGCCGCCCAGCGTACCGGCATTACGGATCGGCAGCGAGGCAAAGCGCTGCCACAGTTCGCCCAGCTGGGACGGATAGTGGCGGCACAGCGCGGCATAAGCATCGTTGAGTTTTACACCGGCGCCGATGTGCAGCATGCCGTCGGCTTCGTGCACGCTTTGCAGCGCCGTGACGTGGCCTAGATAGATGATGTCACCCAGCTCGCGCATCTGCTTGGTCACCCACAGGCCGATATCGGTGCAGCCGGCCAGCAGCGTGGCAGCCGGATGGGCCGCACGCAGCGCCACTAATTCATCCAGTGTGCGCGGGGCATGGAAGGTCTGTCCCTGTGCGCTGTAATGGGTGCCACCGGCGCGCTGCAAGGCCTGCAGCTGCGCCGTCAGGGCGGCACGGTCGAAGTCCACTTTCGGCAGCTCCGTCATGCGCTGGGCCGCATCGATGATGGGGCGGTAGCCCGTGCAACGGCACAGATTACCGGACAGGCAATCGTCGATCTCGTGGCGCTGGGCTGGCTTTCCATCTTTGTCCAGATACATGCCCCACAGAGACATGACAAAACCCGGTGTACAGAAGCCGCATTGCGAGCCATGGCATTCCACCAGTGCCTGCTGCACGGGATGCAGCCCGCCATCGGGCTGCTGCATATCTTCCACCGTGAACAGAGCCTTGCCATCGAGCGTAGGCGCAAACTGTATGCAGGAGTTCACTGCCTTCATTTCCAGTTCGCCGGCCGCATTCAGGCTGCCTAGCACCACCGTGCACGCGCCGCAATCGCCCTCGGCACAGCCTTCCTTGGTGCCCGTGCAGTGCAGGTCTTCACGCAGGTGCTGCAGCACCGTGCGGGTGGGCTTGAGGCCGGAAATTTCGCGGACTTCGCCGCGGTAGAAATAACGGATAGTGTCGGACATCAGGGCCTCACACGGTAAAAGGATGCGTGGTATGCCAGTGTTCGGCAATATCGATGCGGCGCGTAATCCAGACATGCTCATGCCCCTGCACGTAATCGAGGAAGCGCGCCAGCGCTGCGGCACGGGCTGGCCGCCCCACCAGCCGGCAGTGCAGACCGATGGACAGCATCTTGGGCTGGTTCAGGCCAGCCGGATCGCCTTCCTTGTACAACACATCGAAAGCGTCTTTCAGATAATCGAAGAACTGGGTGCCCGAGTTGAAGCCTTGCGCAGCGGCGAAGCGCATATCGTTGGTATCAAGCGTGTAGGGCACGATCAGCTGCGGCGCTAGCGCAGCCAGACCGTTAGCGTCGGTGTAGGCCACCTGCTGCCAGAACGGCAGATCGTCACCGTAGTTGTCAGCGTCGTAGCGGAAGCCGCCATGCTCGACCACCAGCTTACGCGTCTGCGGCGAATCGCGTCCCGTGTACCAGCCCAGCGGCGCACTACCCGTCAGCTCGCGCATGATGTCTACCGCTTCCTTCATATGGGCGCGCTCGGTGGCTTCGTCCATATTCTGGTAGCTGATCCAGCGCAGGCCGTGGCAGGCAATCTCGTGCCCCAGCTCGCGGAACGCCGCCACCGCTTCGGGATGGCGCTTGAGTGCCATCGCCACACCGAAGATGGTGAGCGGCAGCTTGCGCTCCTCGAACATGCGCAACAGCCGCCACAAACCGGCGCGCGAGCCATACTCGTAGATCGACTCCATACTCATGTGACGGTTGCTGAACGAGGCCGCGCCGATAATCTCGGACAGGAAGGTCTCGGAACCGGCATCGCCGTGTAGCACATTGTTCTCGCCGCCCTCTTCATAATTGAGTACGAACTGCAGTGCCACACGGGCACCATTGGGCCATTGAGCATGGGGCGGCTTCGGGCCGTAGCCGATCAGGTCACGCGGATAGCGGTCGTAAGTATTCATGTCGCAGGGGCGGCCAGTCTATGAGTAATATATCTGCAATCATATATGGCTAGCGGGCGTCCAGTATATGATTTGCATAATAGACACTCATCACCTACCAATATAGGACACACCATGGGCAAACTCAGTACCCACGTTCTCGATATCAGCATCGGCAAGCCGGCTGCCGGCGTACAGGTCAGCCTGTACGCCATCACGCCGCAGGGGCGCGAGCTACGCGTACAGGCCGTGACCAATGCCGATGGCCGCTGCGACGCGCCGCTGCTAGAGGGCGAGCACATGCTGGCCGGTAAATACGAACTGGTATTTGGTGCCGGCGCGTATTTTGCTGCACGGGGCGTGGAGCTGCCTGAGCCCCGCTTTATCGACGAAGTCACGCTGGCGTTCGGCATCGCCAGTCCGGAGCAGAACTACCATGTGCCGCTGGTGGTATCGCCATGGGCTTATTCCACCTATCGCGGTAGCTGAAACGCGGCGCAGGCGCTAACATAGGCGCCCATGACCTCTACCGACTCGGCGCTGATCGCCTCTTTGCTCCAGCAAGCGCTGGCCCACCACCAGCAGGGCCAGCTGGGCGCAGCACAAGCTTTCTACCGGCAGGTGCTGGAACTGCAGCCGCAGCAGTTCGACGCCCTGCACCTGCTGGGCGTGATCGCCCGCCAGCAGGGCGATGCAGCGCAAGCCATCGCACTGATTACCTCGGCGCTCAAATTAGACAGCCAGCAGGCCAAAGCCCACTGCAATCTGGGCGTGGCCTTGATGGATCAGGATCGCGCAGCTGAAGCGCTGGCCTGCTACAACAGTGCGCTAGCCCTGCAGCCCGACTACGCCATGGCCTGGAGCAACCGCGGCAACGCCCTGCGCCGTCTAGGCCAGCTGGAAGCGGCGCTAGACAGCTATCAGCAAGCCCTGCAGCACCAGCCGCGCTATGTCGAAGCACACAGCAACCGCGCCGTGGTACTGCAACAGCTGGGGCGCTATCTGGACGCGCTGGGCGCTGCCGAAGCGGCGCTCGATCTGAATGACCGCCACGCCGATGCATGGCTGGCACGGGGTCATGCGCTGCACTGCCTGCGCTGGCTGCCGGAAGCGGTAGAGAGCTTTGACCGCGCCCTGCACCTGCGCCCTGACTGGGATCAAGCCTATGCAGCACAAGGCGCCGCCCTGCACCGGCTGGGTGAACTCGCACCAGCACTGGACAGCTACGAACGCGCCCTGGCGCTGCACCCGCGCCAGCCGCAATGGCATACAGCGCGCGGCAACACCCTGCGCGCCATGCAGCGCCATGAAGAAGCGGCACAGGCCTACCGCACCGCACTGGACTGCGGCGAACAGGCGGAAACCGTAGCATTTGCGCTGGCATCGGTAGGCGCAGGCGAAGCACCGGCCAGCCTGCCGGCCGAATACGTACGCAATCTGTTCGACCAGTACGCCAACCATTTCGACGAGCACCTGCTGAACGTACTTGACTACCAGACCCCGGCCCATCTGACGCGCCTGCTGATGCAGTACCCGCCCGCATCGGCTACACTGCGTGACATCCTCGACTTGGGCTGCGGCACAGGCCTGTGTGGGCCAGCCTTACGCCCGCTAGCACGCAAGCTATGCGGCGTCGACCTATCACCGCAGATGCTGGAAAAGGCCGCCCAGCGCCAGCAATACGACGAACTGCACTGTGCCGATCTGCTAGCCTATCTCGCTGATCAGTCCCAAGCATGGGACCTCGCCATCGCCGCCGACGTATTCGTCTACCTCGGCGACCTGAGCGCCGTATTCCGCGCCATCGCCCGGGCCTTGCGCGCTGGCGGCCAGTTCTGTTTCTCGGTCGAAGCGGCCAACCGTGGCGACTACACCCTTCAAGCCTCGAACCGCTACGCCCACAGCCTCGACTACCTGCTACGGCTAGCCAGCGCCAGCGGCCTGCAAGTACTAGCCAGCGAACAGCTCACGGCACGCGAAGAAAACGGCGCCCCAATCCAAGCCTTCGCCCTGCTCCTACAAAAATCAACTTCGGGGTCAGATCTGTCATTGGGACATGCGTAGGGCACACTTGACCGTTCTCAAAACTGGCCCAGAATTTGGGCCACGAGAAAAGCTAAGGCCTTGAGCGAGTGCTACGGGGAATACCTTCATCTATCCACACACCGTGCTGAGAAATATCAAAAGTGTCCCATCAATGTCCGAATGACAGATCTGACCCCGAAGGGTAAAGTTGCGTGGATGGGCGGCTTGCCTTAGAATCAAAAGTTCTGTGGCTGGGGTTTCTCGGCCATGCCGCCTGTGCCAGCGCTACTCCGGCTGGCCAGTTTCCTTTGCAGTTTTCTTGACGGTGACCCTTGGATACCGTGCCGTTTTGGGCAGAATGCCTTGCCCTCGCACTCCTGATACTTTGTTCGGCCTTCTTTGCCATGGCCGAAACCGCTCTGATGGCGGCCAACCGCTACCGCTTGCGCCACATGGCCAAACGGGGCAGCCGCCGTGCTATCACGACGCTCTGGCTGCTCGAACGCACCGATAAGCTGCTGTCGCTGGTGCTGATCGCTAATACGCTGATTAATGCCATGGCCACCGCGCTGGTCACCGCTATCGCCATCGAAACCTTCGGCCACGACGATAACGTCATCACTATCTCCACCGGGGTGGTGGCCTTCCTGCTCATCGTGTTCGCGGAAATCAGCCCGAAAGTCATCGGCGCCACCTATCCGGAACGCATTGCCTTGCCTACCAGTATGGCCCTCAAGCCGCTGATGGGCCTGGCCAAGCCGGTGATCTGGTTCGTTAATCTGTTCGTCAATCTGGTGCTCAAGTTGTTGCGCATCAAGGCTGGAGCGCACGCCCATGAAGCCCGCTTGTCGCCGGAAGAACTGCGTTCCATCGTGCTGGAAGGCGGCCACTTCATGCCGCAGAAGCACAAGAGCATCTTGCTCAATCTATTCGATCTGGAAACCATTTCGGTCGAGGATGTGATGACGCCACGCGCCCAGATCGAGGCGCTGAATCTGGAACTGAGCGTGGAAGAAATCAAGCGCGAGCTGACCACCTGCTATCACAACAAGCTGCCCGTCTATGAAGGCGAAATCAACCGCATCGTCGGCATCCTGCATGTGCGCAAGGCCGTGGCCCTGCTGAATCAGGACGATGAACTGACGGTGGAAGATTTCCGCAATCTGCTCAGCGCTCCCTATTTTATTCCGCAAGATACGGGCGTGTTCACCCAGTTGCAGTATTTCCAGGAAAACCGCGAGCGTCTGGGCATCATCGTCGACGAATATGGCGAAGTGCAGGGTCTGGTGACGCTAGACGATATCATCGAAGAAATGATAGGCGAGTTCACCACCTCCATGCCCGGTGCCGCCCGTGCCGATAGCTTCGAGTGGTCGGAACAGGGCGAATGCCTGCTGGAAGGCGCCACCGCCCTGCGCGACATTAATAAGCGCCTTGGTCTGAACTTCCCGCTCGACGGACCGAAAACCCTGAACGGGCTGTTGCTGGAAGTGCTACAGGAAATCCCTGACGCTCCCATCAGTCTGAAACTCGATCCCTGCATCGTCGAAGTGGTGCAGGCGCACGATCAGGCCATTAAAGTGGTCAAGCTGATACGACTGCCACAATAACCGGCACACGCTAGCCCTCAGACTTGCGCCAAACGCAACGTTGCGGAGTAAAATCAGTCCATAACGGCGAAAAACGCCTAGCCACGGCTTTACAAATATAGTTCCTGAGAGCATCATTTTAGCTTCCAGCCCCCTGTAGTGGCCGCCCTCTGGGCTAACCTTTCCGATCGATCTGATATGGCAGCAGTTCTCCCCAGTACCGCTACCGGCGCATCCATGCCCGGGCTGGCGCGGGCCCTGATGCAGGCAGGGCGGCTCTCTGCCGTGCAGGCCGAACTGCTGCAAAAGAAGGCGGTCACGGAAAAGCAGGCGTTTATCGATGTGCTGCTGGACAGCCATGCCATCGACGCCAGTAGTCTGGCCCAGTTCTGTTCCGAAACCTTTGCCTATCCCCTGATGGATGTGCAGGCGCTGAATGTGGAAGCCCTGCCCGCCAAGATCATCGATAGCCGGCTCATGCAGGCGCAGCGCGTGATCGCGCTGGCCAAGCGGGGCAACCGCATGTCGGTGGCGATTTCCGACCCCACCAATACCCAGGCGCTGGACCAGATCAAGTTCCAGACCGAAACCACGGTGGAACCCGTGATTGTGGCCCACGACGCGCTGCTGCAATTGCTGGCGCGACTGAACAAGGATAGTGAACAGGCGCTCAGCGAACTGGCGGGCGAAGAGGCCGATATCGAGTTCGCCGAGGAAGAGGAAGCGATTTCGGCCCATGCCGCCACCGATCCGAACGCCAACGATGTGGAAGATGCGCCGGTGGTGCGCTTCCTCAACAAGATGCTGATGGACGCCGTGCACATGGGCGCCTCGGACTTGCACTTCGAACCGTTCGAAAAGTTCTACCGCGTGCGTTTCCGCGTCGACGGCGTGCTGATCGAACATGCCCAGCCGCCCACCTCCATCAAGGAAAAGCTGGTATCGCGCATCAAGGTGCTGGCCAAGCTGGATATTTCGGAAAAGCGCGTGCCGCAGGATGGCCGTATGCGCCTGATCGTCTCGCCCACCAAGACCATAGATCTGCGGGTGTCCACCCTGCCTACCCTGTTTGGCGAAAAGACTGTGATGCGTATTCTCGATGCCACGCAGGCGCAGATGGGCATCGACGCGCTCGGCTATGATCCGGACCAGAAAGCGCTGCTGCTGGACGCCATCCAGCGCCCCTACGGCATGGTGCTGGTGACGGGCCCTACCGGCTCCGGCAAGACCGTATCGCTGTACACCTGCCTGAACGTGATCAACAAGCCGGGCATCAATATCTCGACGGCGGAAGATCCGGCCGAGATCAATCTGCCCGGCGTAAATCAGGTCAACGTCAACGAAAAAGCGGGCCTGACTTTCCCTGTCGCGCTGAAGTCTTTCCTGCGGCAAGATCCCGACATCATCATGGTGGGCGAGATTCGTGATCTGGAAACAGCTGATATCGCCGTCAAGGCAGCGCAGACGGGCCACATGGTGTTCTCCACCCTGCATACCAACGATGCGCCATCGACCCTGACCCGCTTGATGAATATGGGCGTGGCGCCGTTCAACATCGCTTCCTCGGTAATTCTGATTACCGCCCAGCGACTGGCGCGCCGCCTGTGCAGCTGCAAGCAGCCGGTGGATATATCGCCCGATCTGCTGCGCAAAGCCGGCTTCCGCGACGAGGATCTGGATGGCACCTGGAAACCCTACGGCCCGGTCGGCTGCGAGCGCTGCAACGGCGGTGGCTACAAAGGACGGGTGGGCATTTATCAGATCATGCCCATCACCCCCGCCATCGAAGAACTGATTCTGGCCCATGGCAATGCCATGCAGATCGCCGCCCAGTCGGAAAAGGAAGGGGTGAAATCGCTGCGCCAGTCCGGCCTGCTGAAAGTAAAGAGCGGACTGACCAGTCTTGAAGAAGTGCTCGGCTGCACCAACGAATAGGATCCCCCTCATGGCGACATCAAGCAACACTGGCCATCAGGTCAAGGAAGTAATCTTCGCGTGGGAAGGCCGCGACAAGAGCGGCAAGGCGGTGCGCGGCGAAATGCGCGCCGGGGGCGAAGCCGTGGTCAACGTGACGCTGCGCCGCCAGGGCATCATGGTCACCAAGGTCAAGAAAAAGGCCTACCGCAGCGGCCGCAAGATCACCGACAAGGACATCACCCTGTTCACGCGCCAGCTGGCCACCATGATGAAGGCCGGCGTGCCGCTGCTGCAATCGTTCGACATCGTCGGCAAAGGCCATGCCAATCCGTCCGTGTCGAAACTGGTGCTGGACCTGCGCGCGGATATCGAAACCGGCACCAGCCTGAATCAGGCTTTCCGCAAATTCCCCCTGTACTTCGATCCCCTGTTCTGCAATCTGGTGGGCGCGGGCGAGCAGGCCGGCATACTGGAAGACTTGCTGACCCGGCTGGCCATCTACAAGGAAAAGACCGTGGCCATGAAGGCCAAGATCAAATCGGCCCTGATGTATCCGATTTCGATTCTGGCCGTGGCCTTCGTCGTCACCGCCGTGATCATGATCTGGGTAGTACCGGCTTTCAAGGAAGTCTTCAAGAGCTTCGGCGCCAACCTGCCCGCCCCCACCCTGTTCGTGATGGCCATGTCGGAATTCGTCGTGGCATGGTGGTATGTGATTTTCGGCGGCACCTTTGCCGCCATCTACTTCTTCTTCCGCGCGTGGCAGCGCTCGCTGCAAATGCAGCGCTTCATGGACCGTCTGTTGCTGCGCCTGCCCGTATTCGGCGCCGTGATCCGCAAAGCCACCATTGCGCGCTGGACCCGCACGCTGGCCACCATGTTTGCCGCCGGTGTGCCGCTGGTGGAATCGCTCGATTCGGTGGGCGGCGCATCCGGCAATGCCGTGTATTTCGATGCCACCCGCAAGATCCAGAGCGAAGTCAGCACCGGCACCAGCCTCACCGTGGCCATGCAGAATGCCGAAGTGTTCCCGAATATGGTGACGCAGATGGTGGCCATCGGCGAAGAATCCGGTTCGCTCGACGCCATGCTGGGCAAGGTGGCCGACTTCTATGAAGACGAAGTGGATGAAGCCGTCGCCGCCTTATCCAGCCTGATGGAGCCAGCCATCATGGTGATCCTTGGCGTACTGATCGGCGGTCTGGTAGTCGCCATGTACCTGCCCATCTTCAAACTGGGTTCGGTGGTGTAAAGCCCTCTTCAGCCTGGCGGACGACGCGCCAGCAACGCTGCCAGATCCATGCTGGTGTGGCATACCAGATGAACATAAAGCACTTGGGCGCGCTGTTCGTAAATGATGCGATTCTGGCCGGCGAGGATCTGGCGAAATTGCGGCAGCCCCAGCGCTGCCAGTTCATCCACCATCCTGTGCCTGCAGCGCGGCGAAGAAAGTATCGTGATCCATCACCAGCCCTGCGGACACCTGCTGCTGTCCGCAAACTAGTACGCGCAGAAGCGCCAGTTGCTCCTGTGTTTTTTCATAACTAGCCACATCCTGCAGCACAGCCTGCACTTTGCCTCCAACACTGATCTGTATCGGCGTTTGCACGGCTTCGAGCTGGCTGAGCAAGGTCTGCATGTCTATCTGAAGATCACTCACCGTATGCTGTTTGGTCGATGTTTTCATAACTCGCCTCCCTGATTTTCGAGGTTAGCACACAATTTCCCGCCGAATTTGATGTTTTTCATCCCGGGCAGACTCTATCCTCCTAGCAATATTTCTCCGATGATTTAATATAGCCCATCGCAACCTCAAACTATCCTTTCCGGCCCTGCCATGACTGAAACGTCCCTCTTGTTTGCTCCTGCCGGTATGCTGACCATCAGCCTGGTGGCCGGCCTGTTCGGCCTGCTGTTTGGCAGCTTCCTGAATGTGGTGATTCACCGCCTGCCCAAAATGATGCAGCGCGAGTCGGATAACTATGTGGCCGCGGAAAGCGGCCAGCCGCTACCCCACACAGAACGCTACAACCTGATGCTGCCCCGTTCGGCCTGCCCCGAATGCGGCCACCAGATTACGGCGCTGGAGAACATTCCCGTGCTCAGCTACTTATTCCTGCGCGGCCGCTGCAGCCAGTGCAAGACCCCCATTTCGGCTCGCTATCCGCTGATCGAATTGCTGACGGGCCTGCTTTCGGCTGGCGTGATCTGGCGCTTCGGCAGCGGCTGGATGGGCTTATCCTGTCTGGTGTTCCTGTATGCCCTGATCGCCCTCACCTTCATCGATCTGGATACCCAGTTGCTGCCGGACGACATCACCCTGCCGCTGCTGTGGCTAGGCTTGCTGCTGAATCTGAACCAGACCTTTGTACCGTTACAGGAAGCCGTGATCGGCGCTGCCGCCGGCTATCTGGCCCTGTGGTCCATCTACTGGCTGTTCAAGCTAGCGACAGGCAAGGAAGGCATGGGTTATGGTGACTTCAAGCTGCTGGCGGCACTGGGCGCATGGATGGGCTGGACCATGCTGCCCGTGATTATTCTGCTGTCTTCGCTGGTAGGTGCCGTGGTGGGTATTTGCCTGATCGTGTTCCGCCGCCATGGCCGCAACCAGCCCATCCCGTTCGGCCCGTATCTGGCCGCTGCCGGTCTGCTCGCCATGATGCATGGCCACGAACTGTCGGCCCTGATGCGCCAGCTGTTCGGTTAAATAGGTCTTGCCCATGTCACCACTGAATTTTGCCATCGGCCTGACGGGCGGCATCGGTAGCGGCAAGACTACCGTAGCCGACCAGTTCGCCGCACTGGGCGCCAGCGTGGTCGATACCGACCAGATTGCCCATAGCCTGACCACGGCAGGCGGTAGCGCCATGCCCGCCATCATTGCCGCATTCGGCGCCGAATTTGCCGATGCCAGCGGCGCCATGGATAGAGCGCGCATGCGCCAGCTGGTGTTCAGCGATGCCGGCGCCAAGCAGCGGCTGGAAGCCATCCTGCATCCGCGCATCCGCGATGCGGCGCTGGCAGCTGCCGCAACAGCGAGCGGTAACTATGTGATCTTCGCCGTGCCTTTGCTGGTGGAATCCGGCACGTGGCGCCAGCGGGTCAGCCGCATCGTTACGGTGGACTGCCCTGAAAGCGTGCAGATCGCCCGCGTGATGGCCCGCAACGGCTTAACAGAACAGCAAGTTCGCGCCATCATGGCCAATCAGGCCAGCCGCCAGCAGAGGCTGGATGCCGCCGACGATGTCATCGATAACGGTGGCGATGTGACGGCTTTAGCCCCGCAAATTGCCCGCTTGCACGATTTATATCTGGCAATTTCGAAAAGAAGCGCCACAAACCCTGCACAATGTTTGTAATTTTGCTTCGCTTGCTTCAAAATCACAGGATTCACGCAAGTCCACCTAAAGGGATGTTATTTTGATCGTCTACGAATATCCATTCAACGAGCGCATCCGCACGTTGTTGCGATTAGAGGACCTGTACGAGAAATTTAAATTTTTTGTGCAACAAGACCATCCCATGCAGCATCACGTGGCGCTGGCGACGATCTTCGACATGCTGGAAGTGGCTGGCCGCGCCGATCTGAAATCCGATCTGCTGCAGGAACTTGAACGTCAGCGTCAGACCCTGCTGGGCTACCGCATGAATCCCAATGTGCAGGCCGACATGCTGGACGCGATTCTCGAAGAACTCGATGGCGTCAGCAGCGCCCTCGTCAATGCCCAAGGCAAGACGGGCCAGAACGTGCGTGACAATGAATGGCTGATGAGCATACGTGGCCGCACCATCATCCCGGGCGGCGCCTGCGAATTCGATCTGCCCTCCTACTATGCGTGGCAAAAGCGTCCGGCCGACCAGCGCTACAACGACATCATGACCTGGTTTGCCCCGCTCTCGCCCCTGTTCGACGCACTGGCACTGGTACTGCGCCTGCTGCGCGATTCGGGCAGCGCCGTAAAAATGATCGCCGTCTCGGGCAGCTACCAGCAAATGCTGCAGGGTAAGGTCTACCAGATGCTGCGCCTCACGCTGGACGAAGCCATGGGCGCCATCCCCGAAGTGTCGGCCAATAAATACATGCTGTGGGTACGCTTTACTTCGCAGGATGGCGACTTGAAACCCAAGCCACTGGAAGACGATGTGCCGTTCGAACTCACCCTGTGTAACTTCTGAAGCAAGTCATGACCACCGTAGTTGATTGCCCTACCTGCGGCGCCAAAGTCGAATGGACGCCTGCCAACCGTTATCGCCCGTTCTGTTCGGAACGCTGCAAACAGATCGATCTGGGTGCCTGGGCCGAAGAAAAGTACGCCATTCCGGCTGCCCCGCCCAAAGACCCGCTGGACGAGGAATAAGCCGGACTGGCTCAGGCTGGCGCGTAGCGCAATGCGTCCAGCCAGCCTAACAACGGTATGGTGGCCGGCAATAGCGGCTCTACCCCCACTTCGCCCTGCCACGCAAACGCCTGACCTTCCAGACTCTGCGGCTCGCCCGACCAGTCACGGCTGATATAGAAATGCAGCCGCACATGGGCGTGCGGATACACATACTCCACCCCGCACCATTCCTCGGCGCTGTGGATGCTGAGCCCCAGCTCTTCCATGAATTCGCGCTGCAGGGCAGCGAAGATGGTTTCACCGGCATCAACCTTGCCACCGGGGAATTCCCAGTAGCCCGCATAGGGCTTGCCCTCGGGACGCTGGCCCAGTAGCACATCGCCATTCGGCTTGATCAGCACGCCGACGGCAACATCGACGATACCGCTCATGCGTGCTTCCCTGCGTAATCCTTGGCGAACTGCCACGCTACGCGGCCGGAACGGGAACCCCGCTGCAGCGCCCAGCGCAACGCATCGGCCCGTGCCGCCTCGATCTGCTGCGGCGTGCAGCCCAGCGTGGCCAGCCAGTGCGCCACGATGGCCAGATAGTCATCCTGCTTGAACGGGTAGAAGCTGAGCCACAGGCCGAATCGTTCGGACAGGGAAATCTTTTCTTCCACCGTTTCACCGGGATGCAGATCGCCGTCTTCGTCATGGCGGTAGCTGCTGTTATCGGACATGCGCTCCGGCATCAGGTGGCGCCGGTTGGAGGTGGCATAGATCAGCACATTGTCCGACTGGGCGGAAATGCTGCCATCGAGCGCCACTTTCAGCGCCTTGTAGCCGCTTTCGCCTTCTTCGAACGACAGGTCATCACAGAAGATCACGAAGCGTTCCGGCCGGCCCGCCACCAGATCGACGATATCGGGCAGATCGGCCAGATCGGCCTTGTCCACTTCGATCAGGCGCAGGCCCTGCGCGCCGAACTGGTTCAGGCAGGCTTTGATCAGCGAGGATTTGCCAGTACCCCGTGCGCCCGTCAGCAGCACATTGTTGGCCGGTTTGCCCTGCACGAACTGGCGGGTGTTCTGCTCGATCTGTTCTTTCTGCGGCCCGATATGCTGCAGATCATCGAGCGCGATCGGCGCCAGATGGCTGACCGCCTGCAGATAGCCGGCCCCGCCACCGCTGCGCTTGCGCCAGCGGAAAGCATGGGCCAGGCGCCAGTCCGGTTCGCGCGGCACGGCCGGCAGCACGGCTTCCACCCGCGCCAGCAAGGCTTCGGCGCGGGTCAGGAACTGCTCAAGTGGCGTCGTCATATCAGGAACGGTAGTCAGCGTTGATGCTGACGTAGTCGTGCGACAGGTCGCAGGTGTACACGGTGGCCTGCGCCGCACCGCGCGCCAGTTTCACGCGGACGGTGATCTCGCTCTGCTGCATCACACGCTGGCCGTCTTCTTCCTTGTAGTCGGGATTGCGGCCGCCATTCTTGGCCACCCACACATCATCGAGGTAGAGGTTGAGCTTGCTGACGTCGAGATCGTCCACACCCGCGTAACCGATAGCGGCCAGAATCCGGCCCAGATTCGGATCGGAGGCGAAGAAAGCGGTTTTCACCAGCGGCGAGTGGGCGATCGAGTAGGCGATCTTGCGGCACTCTTCCATGCTGCTGCCCTCTTCCACCGTCACGGTGATGAACTTGGTGGCGCCTTCGCCATCCCGCACGATGGCTTGCGCGAGGAACACGGCCAGCTCCGTCACGGCGGCGGCCAGCTCAGCGTATTCTGGGCTGTCCACCGAATTGACTTCCAGCGTACCGGCACCGGTGGCGATCAGCATGAAGGAATCGTTGGTCGACGTATCGCCATCGATGGTGATGCAGTTGAACGACTGGTCGGCCACCTGTTTTACCAGCACATCAAGCACCGGCTGGGCCACTTTGGCGTCGAACGCCAGATAGCCGAGCATGGTCGCCATATTCGGTTTGATCATGCCGGCGCCCTTGCTGATGCCGCTCAGGGTGACGCTGTGGCCGCCGATGGTGACGCTGCGCGAACCGGCCTTGGGCTGGGTATCGGTGGTCATGATGGCTTCGGCCGCGTTGTACCAGTTGTCGGCTTTCAGACCGGCCACGGCCTGTGGCAGACCGGCAATCACTTTATCGGCCGGCAGCGGTTCCAGAATCACGCCGGTCGAGAACGGCAGAATCTGCGCAGGGGCGCAACCCAGTTGCTGCGCCAGCGCGGCGCAAGTCTGGTTGGCCAGCGACAGACCCAGTTCGCCCGTACCGGCATTTGCATTGCCCGTATTGACCAGCAGCGCCACGATAGGCTGGCCGCTGGTTTGTGCGGCCGCCAGATGGGCCTTGGAAATCTGCACCGGCGCGGCGCAGAAGCGGTTGAGCGTGAACACACCGGCCACCGTGGCCGTCGGTGCCAGCTTCATCACCAGTACGTCTTTGCGGTTAGGTTTTTTAATCCCGGCTTCGGCATAGCCGATTTCGATACCGTTGACGGGCTTCAGTTCGGCAGCGACGGGCAGAGGGGAATTAACGGCCATTTCAGTGTTCTCGTGTGAGTAAAAAGGAAGCCGCTATTGTAATCCCTGATGATGTAATTGGCGCAGACTCGGCATTCTTGCTGGAGAGTTCATAAAATCTGTCCAAGACATCAGACAAGTTATTGAATTGATTTGAAAAATAAACATCTTTCGCATAAAAACGACAAATTTTTAGCACGATCGTGCATATTTACAGAAAGAAATTTCCATATTGCACTTAAAAGCGCTTAAATGAGGGATGGAATGCCGCACCCCCGCATCTCAAGAGACGATTGCGACGACAAAATCGTCCAAGCAGTACACAAACGACAACAACTCAAGGAACCTTTCTCATGAACAAAACTCTGTTAGCCGCAGCCCTGTTCGCCGCCATGCAAGCCCAGGCGGGCACTCTCGATGACGGCAACCTGAGCCTGAGTGGCTTCGGTACGCTGGGCGTCGCCAAATCGAATACCGATCAGGCGCAATTCACCCGCTACAATCAGGCCGAAGGTGTGGCCGATCAGGCCAAAATCGGTCTGGACACCAATCTGGGCCTGCAAGCCACCTACAAGATCAATGACTGGCTGTCCGGTACGGCCCAGATTCTGACCCGCAAGAACACCAGCCCCACCTTCACCACCGACCTGACCTGGGCCTTCCTGAAAGCCCGCGTCAATGATGAAACCAATGTGCGCGTGGGCCGCGTCGTGCTGCCGGCCTTCCTGATCTCGGAATACCAGAACGTCGGCTACGCCAACACCATGATGCGTCCACCGGTCGAAATGTACGCCCAGGCACCGATCGAAGCAGTCGATGGCGCCGACGTGACCTACCAGCACGCTTTCGGTGATTTCAACTTCACCACCTCCGCTTACGCTGGCGTTAGCCGCGGCAAGCTGTTCGTGCCGGCCGCCGGCACCGTGGCCACCTACCGTGCCCCGTCGGCCGGTCTGAGCGTGGGCGGCGAATATGGCCCGTTCAGCGTACGTCTGGCCCATGCCCGCGTAAAAATGACCAGTAACGATCTGGGCCCCGTCAACACCCTGACCAGCACGCTGGCCAAGGTCGGCTTCGCCCAGCTCGGTAGCGACCTGAGCCTGATTCAGGGCAAGAAAATCGCCTTCACTTCGCTGGGCGGCACCATGGACTGGAACAACGTGGTAGCTCAGGCCGAATACGCCATGCGCGTGGCCAAAGAACCGGTCTACATTCCGGACACCACCTCGTGGTATCTGATGGCCGGTTACCGTATCGGGAAAGTGCTGCCTTACTTCGCTCACGCCGCCGTGCGCGATGCCGGTCACTCCGTCACTCCGCCAGCCACCTTCCCGAAAACCGGCGTGCTGGCTGCCACCGTGGGTGGTCTGATGGCGGCCGCCGAACAGAAGAACGATCTGATCGGCGTGCGCTGGGACTTCGCCAAATCGATGGCACTGAAAGTGCAGATCGACCGCGTCAAGCCTAAGACCAAAGCCGGCACCCTGATCTTTGCACCGGCAGCTGGTTACACCAACACCGTTACCGTGGTCGGCGCAGCGCTCGACTTCGTCTTCTAATCCGGAGCCCACCATGCATAAACTGATGACCTCCCTGCTGCTGTCGGCACTGGCCATGGCTGCGCTGCCGGCGTCGGCAGAAATTGTTGTGATCGTAAGCCAGAAGAACCCTGCCACCCGGATGTTCTCGGAACAGGCATCCCAGTTCTTCCTCGGTAAATCCAATCTGTTCACCCCCGTCGACCAGCCGGAAAGCTCGCACATTCGTGCCGAGTTCTACCAGAAAATCGCCGACAAGGATCCCGCTCAGGTGAAGGCCCTGTGGTCGAAACTGGTGTTTACGGGTAAAGCCACGCCGCCGAAAGAATATGCCAATAGTGCCGAGGTGAAGAAAGCAGTTGCTGCTGATCCGAAAGCAATCGGTTATATTGATAAATCGGCAGTAGATGACAGTGTGAAAGTCATTCTGACTTTGCCTTAACCTCCGGTAGCACCGCCTGCGCAGTCGCACGCCTGCGCAGGCCGGCACTTCCGGCTAGCCCGAGGAGTGCCTGTTTTGAGCCTCACACTACGTGCGAAATTCCTGCTGCTGAGTGCCCTGATCCCCGCGCTGGTGGTCGGCTTGCTGATCTGGAATAGCTTGCGCCTGATGAACAACGCCGTCAGCGCCAATGCCGAACGGGTGGCGCAGGAATATGCCGTAGCCCTCAATCTCACTCTCAGTCCCTACGCCACCGGCGGCCGTTTGCCGCAACTGCGCGGCCATCTGGCCGAAATGCTGGCCGATCCGGCCGACAGCTATCTGCGCTATCTGGTCATCCTCGACGAGCGCCAGCAACCCATTCTGTCCGTAGGCCAGCCACCGGCCCAGCTGCCCGCATCCCTGCGCAACGGCGGCGGCACCGCCTTCAAAGGCGTGCGCACCGAACTGGGCGACAGCCTGCTGCATGCGCGCGCGCCGCTGCTGCTGCTGAATAATCACATCGGTTCGATCAATTTTGGTATTACCACCAGCGACTTGAAACAGGCGCGCGATGAAGTCATGTGGCAGGGTGGCGTGATTTCCATGGCCGGCCTGATGCTGGGCATGCTGCTGTTCTACATTGTCACGCAGGGCATTGCGCGCCGTCTGAATGTGCTAAGCCGCCAGTCTACCCGCATGGTACTGGGCGATTACAGCAATACCCTACCGGAACATGGCAATGATGAAATCACGGTATTCACCCGCACGCTGAACACCCTGAGTGCGGCGCTGCGTGAACGCATCGATCAGCTGGAACAGTCGCAGCAGCGCCTGCTGGAATCGGAAGAGCGCTTCAAGACCCTGTTCGATATGGCGCCCCTGCCGCTGACCGTGACGGATAGGGGTGGCCGCATAGTGGCGGCCAACCGTGCCGTGACGGAGACTTTCGGCCATGCCATGACGGAGCTGATCGGCAAACGTACGGATGAAGTGCGCTTCTGGGCCAGCACCGTGGAGCGCAAGCGCATCTGGAATATGTACCAGACCGATGGCGCCGTGCATGGCGATGTAGCGGGCGTGATGCTGGCCGATGGCAGCGTGGGCAGCGTGGCCATCTGGTCTTCCTCCCTGACGCTGGACGGGCAGGAAAGCATTATCTGGGCCCTGCTCGACCTGACAGAAGAACTCAATGCCAAGCGCGAACTGAAAGACCTCAACTTCACGCTGGAGATGCGCGTCAAGGAACGTTCGGCCGCGCTGGAACGGGCCAATACGGAACTGCAGGCCACGCTGGAAACCCTGCGCATGACCCAGAGCGAACTGCTGTCGTCGGAGAAAATGGCCTCGCTCGGATCGCTGGTGGCAGGCATTGCCCATGAACTCAACACCCCGATCGGCAACAGCCTGCTGGCGTCCACTTCGCTGCGCGACCGCGTGGTGGAATTCGATGGCAAAGTGGCGGCCGGTGCCCTGCGCCGTTCCGAACTGGTGGCCCATCTGGAAGAAGTGCGCATGGCCAGCCAGCTGATTTCCGGCTCGCTGCACAAGGCAGCCGAACTGATTTCCTCGTTCAAACAGATCGCCGTCGACCAGACCAATGACCAGCGGCGCGAATTCGATCTACTCTCGGCCGTGCACGACACGGTGGCCACCTATATGCCGCGCCTGCGCCGCGCCGAGTGCGAAGTCAAACTGCAGATCAACGAGGGGCTGATACTGGATTCCTATCCGGGCGCGCTATATCAGGTGCTCAACAACCTGATCAACAATGCCCTCAATCACGCCTTCGAGCACCGCAAAGGCGGCCACATTACCATCCGCGCCGAAGTCATCGATAACGCCACGCTAGGCCTGCTGTTTGCCGATGACGGCGCCGGTATGGCAGAGGACGTTCTGCGCCGCGTGTTCGATCCCTTCTTCACCACCAAGATGGGTCAGGGCGGCACAGGGCTGGGCATGAACATCGTCTACAACGTGGTGACCGGCGTGCTGGGTGGCCGCATCAGCGTCGAATCCACGCCCGGTAGCGGCACTAGCGTACGCCTGATCCTGCCGCGCTGCGCCCCCCAGCGCAACAGCAGCGGCAACAGCCACTAAGGCTTGCTCGGCTAGTTACGGCTGGCCGCGCGCGGCGCCACGAAGGCCAGCGCTTCTTCGAACGAACGCAGCACCATATCCACATGGGGCTGCACACTGCCCAGCGCTGGCAAGTCTTCTTCCAGCGCAGGCCGGATAGTGGCCAGCAGCGCCTGCGGCAGATTGCTGCGCAACTGCGTCACGACCTCTATCCACGCTTCCAGCGTATCGCGCGCCGGATACGGAATGAACAGCGTCGACACCAGATCGGCCTTGTCCGGATCCTGTTCTTCCGGTGCGATCGGCACCACCACCGAGCGGGCATCGTGGCTGGCTTCACGCAGCGCCCGGGCCAGCAATTCGCTGACCAGTTCATCGCGCTCGGCTGCGCGGCTGACGCACAGGATGATGGAGCGCTGCGGCACATCGAGCGAACCCTGCCAGCGCCCCAGACGGGCTTCACGCAAATGGCGCAAATGGGCGCCCACATTGGCATCGAGTAGCGACACCTGACAGCGCTTGGCGCGCGTCACGCCACTGGGCGCCAGTGCTTCCGCCACTTCGGCCACAGTATGGCGTAAATGTTCGCGCTGGCTGGCATCTATCAGTTCGGCGCGGATCTCGGCGCCGGCCAGTGCCAGCCCCGGCAACAGCACCTGATCGCAATAGCGCGCCAGACTGTTACGGCGCAGGAAAGGCCGCGCATCGCGCAGGATCGCCCCCGTATCGCCATTCAGGGCGCGCTGGTAGAAGCGCTGCGCCCCCGTCACATCGGGTGCCTGCCCCAGCAAGATCGCCAGCCATTCCAGCGCCGCCACATGCCGCCCTGCCACCACCAGACAGACCGTCAGCGGGGTCGACATCAGCAAGCCGACCGGCCCCCACAGCGTGCCCCAGAACAGTGCCGACACCATCACGGCCAGTGGCGACAGGCCCGTGCTGTGCCCATACACATTCGGCTCCACCACATTCGCCACCAGCAGCTCCAGCACGCCGAATACCGCCAGACAGGACAGCGCCAGCTGCCAGCCCGGATCAACGGCTGCGGCAAACCCCGCGATCAGGGCACCGGCCACCAGCGCGCCCAGATATGGCACGAAACGCAGCACGGCACTCAGCGTGCCCCACAGCACGGCATGGGGCAGACCCATTACCCACAGCACCAGACCAATGGCGATGCCGAAGGCGGCATTCACCACGAACTGGGAAAAGAAGAAGCGCGCCACCCCTTGGGCGGCATCGGCCAGCGCACGCGCAGTGCGGCCGATTTCACGCTGGCCAGCCAGCCGGATCAGACGGTCCTGCAGCGATTCATGTTCCAGCACGACGAAAATCAGCAGCACCAGCACCAACCCAGTTTCGCCCAGTGGGCCCCAGACTTTGCTGGTCACATCGCTCAGCAGATCGGTCTGCGGTGCTGTCACCAGCTGCTGGGCCGCTGGTGCCGCCACGTTCTGCGGCTCCGCTGCCAGCGGGCTGCTGATCTGGCCGAAGCTGGCCTGCATGTGGGCGAATGGCCGTTCCACTGCCGTGCGCACCTGATCGATCTTGATCTGGATGGCGGCGCGGTACTGGGGCAGATCTTCCGATACGCGCAGCAACTGGGTGGCCAGCACCATGGCCGTGCCCACCACGCAGACGCCGGCCAGCACCAGCGTGATCAGCATGGCAGGCAGACGGCGCAGGCCGAAACGGCCCAGCACCTGCAGCATGGGCGCCAGCAGCAGGCTGAGAATCACGGCCAGCGCCACCGGCTGCAGCACATCGCGGCCAAAATACAGCAGCGCCAGCACACAGGTTATGGTCAGGACGGAATTGGTGCTCACGCGCTGGGCGAGGGATGACGGGCTGGTCATAGGTTGAACAAGGGCTGAACAAGGACTGAACAAAGGAATGGTGCAAGCAGTTTAATTCATTCTCTCAGGCAAATCACTGCCCTGCGCCGCCTAGCTGCCCCCAGAACGAAAAAAAACCCGGTACTGCCTGCGCAGTACCGGGTCGGTTCAGCCGTGCGCGTCGGACGCTTAGGCCAGCTTGCCGTGGCAAGCCTTGTATTTCTTGCCGCTGCCGCAAGGGCATGGATCGTTACGGCCTACTTTCAGGCCCAGTTCCATCAGCTGTTCGCCCGACAGGCCAGCCAGTTCTGCCGGCAGACCGGCGATGGCCGGTGCAGGTGCCAGCAGTTCTTCCGGCGCTGCGTTCGGGTTGAAATCAGCGTGCTGGTAGCTGACGTTTTCCACGTGCGACTGCTGCATGGCCGCTTCGGCCGCATCGATTTCTTCACGCGACTGGATGCGTACCGTCATGATCAGCTTGACCACTTCCTGCTTGATCATGTCCAGCATCTGGCCGAACAGTTCGAAGGCTTCACGCTTGTATTCCTGCTTAGGATTCTTCTGCGCATAGCCGCGCAGGTGGATACCCTGACGCAGATGGTCGAGTGCCGCCAGATGTTCGCGCCAGTGGCTGTCTACGCTCTGCAGCATGACATTGCGCTCGAAGCCGGCGAAGGCTTCCTTGCCCACGATCGCCACTTTCGACTGGTACAGCGCATCGGCTGCTGCCAGCACGCGCTCCAGAATGTCTTCGTCGTTCAGATTGGCTTCCGACTCCAGCAGGCCGCGCAGCGGCAGTTCGATCTGCCATTCGGCTGCCAGCGCTTTTTCCAGACCGGCCAGATTCCACTGTTCTTCCACCGATTCTTGCGGCACGTATTCGCGTACCAGATCGGTGAAGGCGCCGTGGCGCAGCGAATCGATCAGCTCGGAAATATCGGTCGCTTCCAGCAGCTCGTTACGCTGCTGATAGATGACTTTACGCTGGTCATTGGCGACGTCATCGTATTCCAGCAGCTGCTTACGGATATCGAAGTTACGTGCTTCCACTTTGCGCTGGGCCGATTCGATCGAACGCGACACAATGCCTGCTTCGATCGGTTCGCCTTCCGGCATCTTCAGACGGTCCATGATGGCGCGCACGCGGTCACCGGCGAAGATACGCAGCAACTGGTCATCTAGCGACAGGAAGAAGCGCGACATACCGGGGTCACCCTGACGGGCAGCTCGGCCACGCAGCTGGTTGTCGACGCGGCGCGATTCATGGCGCTCGGTGCCGACGATGTGCAGACCGCCCGCGGCCACCACTTGCTCGTGCAGCGCCTGCCAGCCATCGCGCAGGGCTTTCGACTGGGCAGCTTTTTCCGCATCGCTCAGTGCAGGATTGGCTTCGATGAACTGGATCTGCTTCTCGACGTTACCGCCCAGCACGATGTCAGTACCACGGCCGGCCATATTGGTGGCGATGGTAATGGCTTTCGGGCTACCGGCCTGAGCGATGATCTCTGCTTCGCGCGCGTGCTGTTTCGCATTCAGCACATTGTGCGGCAGGCCGCCCTTGGTCAGGATGCCGGACAGCAGTTCCGAGTTTTCGATCGAGGTAGTACCCACCAGCACTGGCTGGCCGCGGTCGTAGCACTCGCGGATTTCCAGCATCATGGCGTTGTACTTCTCGGCCGAGGTCTTGTAGACCTGATCGTGACGGTCTTTACGCTGCGAAGGACGGTTAGGCGGAATGACCACGGTTTCCAGACCGTAGATTTCCTGGAATTCGTAGGCTTCGGTATCAGCGGTACCGGTCATACCGGCCAGTTTGGCGTACATACGGAAGTAGTTCTGGAAGGTGATCGAGGCCAGCGTCTGGTTTTCGTTCTGGATCTTCACGCCTTCCTTGGCTTCCACGGCCTGATGCAGACCATCGGACCAGCGGCGGCCCGTCATCAGACGTCCCGTGAATTCATCGACGATGACCACTTCATTGTTCTGCACCACATAGTGCTGATCCTTGAAGTACAGCGCATGGGCGCGCAGCGCGGCATACAGGTGATGCACCAGCGAGATATTGGCCGAATCGTACAGCGACGCGCCTTCCGGCAGCAGGCCCATACGGGTCAGAATGGCTTCGGCTTTTTCGTGACCCGCTTCGGTCAGCAGCACCTGATGAGCTTTTTCATCCTTGGTGTAATCGCCCGGTACTTCGACCTTGCCCTTGCCGTCCGGCGTTTCTTCGCCGATCTGCAGGGTCAGCAGGCGTGGCACTTCATTGATCTTGTAGTACAGGTCGGTATGGTTCTCGGCCTGACCGGAAATGATCAACGGCGTTCGGGCTTCATCGATCAGGATCGAGTCCACTTCATCGACGATGCCGAAGTTGAGCGCGCGCTGGACGCGGTCACGGGCTTCAAACACCATGTTGTCGCGCAGGTAATCGAAGCCGAATTCGTTATTGGTACCGTAGGTAATGTCGGAAGCGTAAGCGGCCTGTTTGGCGCTATGCTCCATCTGCGACAGGTTGATACCGGTGCTCAGACCCAGCCAGCCATACAGCTTGGCCATGGTATCGGCGTCACGCTGGGCCAGATAGTCGTTGACGGTGACGATGTGCACGCCCTTGCCGGACAGCGCATTCAGATAGGCTGGCAGGGTTGCCGTCAGGGTCTTACCTTCGCCCGTGCCCATTTCGGCGATCTTGCCATAATGCAAGACCATACCACCGATCAGCTGCACATCGAAGTGGCGCATCTTGAAGACGCGCTTGCTGGCTTCGCGGCAGACGGCAAAAGCTTCAGGCAGCAGCGAGTCAAGGCTGGCGCCCTGCGCGATACGTTCCTTGAAAGCCGGGGTTTTCGCTTGCAGCTCGGCGTCGGACAGTTTTTCCATGGCCGGCTCGAGCGCATTGATCTCGCGTACCGTTTTTTGGTATTGCTTGAGCAGCCGCTGGTTGCGGCTACCGAAAATCTGGGTCAGTAATGACATGCTTGAATTCTTGAAAAAACGCCGTTAAAAAAGCCCGGAAGGGATTGCGTGCCCTAGCGCTCGCTATTCGACTATGGCAAAAGACCATGATTTTATCATGCGACCGCGCCTACATTGGGTTATTGGCCGGATTAACAATAGCTCAAGCATGAACAAAGTCATAAAACCGGCGGATTTCGGGCCGATTTCCCTTTGCCGTGACGTTTTTTTGCCGCTGTGATATGTTGCGGCCCATGCGCTTCAACTCTTCCAACTTGACCATCAAACGCCGCACCGCCGTGGAAGCAACGGATTTCCTGCGCCGCGACGATCGCATGGCCACTCTGCTGCCCGCCATCGAGCGCATGGCGTCGCTACAGAAAGACTGCGCGGCCGCCCTGCCGGCCATGTTCAAATACTGTGAGATTCTGTCCTACGAACAGAATGTGCTGACACTGGCCCTGCCCAACGCCGCACTAGCAGCCAAACTCAAGCAGCAGATTCCCAAGCTGCAAGAGACGCTGGCGCGGCGCGGCTGGCAAGTCGATCAAGTGAAATTGCGTGTGCAGATGGTGAAACCGGCCGACATCAAAGAGCCGATGCGCAGCCTGTCACTGAACGAAAGTGCCGTGCAAGCGTTTGACCAGCTGAGCCATGAACTGCCCGACTCGCAACAAAACCGCGATCTGATCGCAGCCCTCCGCCGCCTAGTCGAACGGCGGCGTCATGGCGCGACCTAGGCTACACATCCACCCAGTCAAAATATCATATTGACAATTTAGTGATCTTTAAACAAGAATTGTAATGTTGTTTAAGATACATGTCGCGCCGCGCGCGACACTCACTTGAGAGACTCGATATGAAAACATTACTCACTGCCCTGCTGCTGGCTGCCAGCAGTGTCTGTCATGCTCAGAACGCCATCACCGTTGGCACGGCTAGCACGCCCAACTGCTACCCGTTCGGCTGCTTTGGCGACTCGGAGGGCACTCGCTATCAACAAGTCTTTTCCGCTGCAGCGTTTTCCGGCCCCATCACCATCAACAACATCAGTTGGTACACCAGTAATCGCAACGGCGGGGGCAAATTTGAAAGTGCCAGCTACACGGTCAGCCTGTCTACCACGAACAAGACCGTCAACCATCTCGATGAAAACAATCTCGATAACAATCTAGGCAGCAATCATCAATTCTTCGGCAACTATGCACTGAGCGGCAATGCCCAGCCTGTGCTGACCTTTAGTGGTAAGGCATTCAATTACGATCCAGCGCAAGGCAATCTCTTGCTGGATATACGCTTTTACGGTCTAACGGCACTGGCACCCAGGTCCGCATACATGGAGGGCACTTTCCGCGACCCGCTCACCAGCCGCGCCTACACCATGTCGCAGGGCACCATGCAGGACAACTATGGGCTAGTGACTACCTTTAATCTGCTGCCAGTACCGGAACCAGCCAGCTACGCCATGCTGATGGCCGGCCTAGGCTTGCTGGTGGTGGCACGCCGACGTCAGTTCAGTGCCCACTCGCGCGCCATCTGACGCAGATAGGATGGTGGCGCCGCCTGCTCGGAACCGAACGAAACGATTTCGTACGCATCGGGATGCTTGAGCAGTTCCAGCAGCAACTGGTTGTTCAGCGCGTGGCCTGATTTATGGGCTTCGTAGCTGGCCAGCAGGGGGTGGCCCACCAGATACAGGTCGCCGATGGCATCGAGAATTTTGTGGCGCACAAATTCATCGTCGTAGCGCAAGCCATCGGCATTCAGGATGCGGTATTCATCCATCACGATGGCGTTTTCCAGCGAACCGCCACGCGCCAGACCTATGCCGCGCAGCATTTCCACGTCCTGCATGAAGCCGAAAGTACGCGCGCGCGCCACATCATGCACATAGGAGACATCGCCGAAATCCACTTCGGCGCGCTGCTGGGTACCATCCACGGCCGGATGGTTGAATTCGATAAAGAAGTCCAGCTTGAAACCGTTGTAGGGCGTCAAACGCGCCCATTTTTCCTTGTCGCCCGTACCTTCGCGGATTTCCACGGGCTTCAGCACACGGATGAACTTCTTGGCGGCTTCCTGCTCCTGCACGCCCGCTTGTTGCAATAAATACACGAAGGACGACGCCGAACCATCCATGATGGGAATTTCTTCCGCGCTCACGTCGATATACAGGTTATCGAGGCCCATGCCGGCGCAGGCCGACATCAGGTGTTCCACGGTCGAGACGCGCGCACCATCCTTGATCAGCACGGAAGCCATGCGGGTATCGCCCACTGCCATGGCACTGGCAGGGAATTCCACCACCGGCGTCAGATCGACGCGGCGGAACACGATGCCGGTATCCGGCGCGGCCGGACGCAGGGTCAGTTCGACCTTGGTGCCGGAGTGCAGTCCCACACCGGTGGTGCGGACCATTTCTTTGATGGTACGTTGTTTGAGCATCTGCCGATTATAGCGAAGTTAGCTGATTCCCGCTGTCAACGGTGTTTCCAATGGTAAAGCCATGCCGCCCCACGTCCCATGCGCAGAAATGGCAGAATACGCCAGCGACCTTTTTCTCTGGAACTTGCCCGATGACCTATAGCCTGCAGCCGCCCGCACCGCGCCATTTCGCCACGCTGGGCAACTGGATCAGCGATGCCGAACAGTGCCAGCGCTGGGCCGGACCGAAGCTGGCGTTTCCCTTCGATGGCGCTGCGCTGCAGAGTTTGCTCGAAACCGAGCCGATGGATAGCTATGCCCTGCTTGACCTGCACGGTAATCTGGCAGGGTTCGGACAGATTTTTCGCCGCGAGCCCGATACGGGACATCTAGGCCGCATCATCATCGATCCGCAGCGCCGCAAGCAGGGCATCGGACAGATACTCTGCAACGAATTGATCAGGGCAGGCGTGGCGCGGCACGGCTTCCGTGCAATGACTTTATGGGTCTATCTGGACAACCCAGCCGCCATCCAGCTCTACCGCGCACTCGGCTTCGTAGCCGAGCCACGCGAGGGTGCCGCCGGCTGCCAGTTCATGCGGCTGCAGATCACCACCTGAGCTAACGGCTGCACTGCCGCACCCACCGCGCGGCACAGGCGCGAGTGCACCCGCCATGCGCTCAGGGATGTTCGGCTTCCGCGTGCACGCTCTCGCGCCGTACCAGATAAATGCCGCTGGCGATGATGATGGCCGCACCCAATAGCGTATAGCCGTCCGGCAGCACCTGCCACAGCAGCCAGTCGATCGCCACGCCCCATGCCAGCGCCGAGTATTCGAACGGTGCCACTACCGAAGCCTGGCCCGAACTAAAGGCACGGGTAATTGCCAGCTGGCCGAAGAAGCCGCTCAGCGCCAGCGCCAGCAACACCCAGCCATCTTCGGCTCGCAGCGGCACCCAGTGTGCCAGCGACATGGCCAGCCCACCGGCCGCCATCATCAGCAGATACCAGAACATCATGGATTCATTGCTGTCCGTACGCGCCAGCACCCGGCTGACGATGGCCGCCAGCGCATAGCAAGTGGCGGCGCCCAGCACAGCCAGGCCGCCCAGCGAAATAAAGCCGCTGCCTTCGGGGCGCAGCACCACCAGCACGCCCAGCAGGCCCACCACGATGGCCACCCACTGCCCCAGCCCGACTTTCTCTTTGAGCACCCAGACCGACAGCGCCGTAATCAAGGTCGGCGCAATAAAGAACAGCGTATAAGCCTGTGCCAGCGAAAGTTCCTTCAGCCCGAAAGCGAAACAGGTCAGCATGGTCACGCCCAGCACGCTGCGCAGCACATGCACTGGCCAGCGCACCTTGGTAATACCGCGGAAGGCACCGCGCGCCAGCATATAAGCACACAGCAAGGGCAGCGAGCTCAAAGCCCGCATGGCCGTCACCTGCGTGGCCGGATAGTGGGCCGACAGCACTTTCATGGCCGTGTCCATCAGCGAAAACATGGCCACGGACACCAGCATCGCATAGATACTGCGCAGATTATCGGAACGGGTAGCAGAAGACAGAGCAAGCTCCTTGCAGGGGGTTCTTTCGAACGAAGAGGACATCAAACGTGGCGACGTCGGGAGCCGGAATCAAGTATAAAAGAATGACGATACAAGCCTGAAGATTATAGCAAGCTGCTCAGCCATGCACAGGAGACCACGATGGATACGCAGGTAACACTGGTACTACAGAAAATCGGCGAGCATCTCGCACTTTGCATTCCCAGCGAGTTCGCACAACTGCACCGCCTAACCCAAGGGCAGTCACTCACTGTTACAGTGCCTGAACGACAAGCTAAAACAGCAGCCCAACTTGCCCGTATCGCGACGCTAGAGCAGATGCTGGCGCTCTTTGATCCTGACCAGTACGGAGGTGAATATCTGCCTAGCACCAACGTCGGATGCGAAATCATCAAATGAAACGTTCATCTGCATGGGTACCCGATCGGCGCGACATCATCTGGATCGATTTCAATCCTCACGTCGGTGCGGAAATGAGAGACCTCCATCCCTTACTCGTGCTGACTCCTCGGATTTTTTGTAATGCGACCAGCCTAGTTATAGGGCTACCTATGACTACGGCGCCGTATAACGAACACAATCCCTTTGCTATAAAAATCAGCTGGGAAAATGGCCTCATTAGTTACGTGCTAGCTGCCCAGCCCAAGTCATTTGACACTGACGAAAAAAAATGGCGCCGCAGCGCCATTTTTCTATGCTACTAGCGAATTACGCCTGTGCCAGCATGGTTTCGGCGTTCGATACTTCGAACTTGCCGCCCTGCTCCACGTTGAGCTGGGTGACTACGCCGTCGACCACCAGCATCGAGTAGCGCTGCGAGCGGGTGCCCATGCCGAACTTGCTGAAGTCGGCGTCCAGACCCAGTGCTTTCGAAAAATCGGCGTTACCGTCAGCCATCATGCGGACGATGCCGGTGGCTTTCTGGTCGCGGCCCCATGCGCCCATGACGAAGGCGTCGTTGACGGAAATGCACCAGATTTCATCCACGCCCTTGGCTTTCAGCGCGTCGGCGTGCTGAACATAGCCTGGCACGTGCTGAGCCGAGCAGGTCGGGGTGTAGGCGCCTGGCAGGCCGAAGATAGCGATCTTCTTGCCTTTCACCAGATCTTTCACCTGGAAAGTATTCGGGCCCAGCGAGCAGCCTTCGGTTGCCGTCTCGATGAATTCGGACAGGGTGCCTTCTGGCAGGGTGTCACCGATCTTGATGGTCATAATAATCTCCGCAATGAATGTAAACGTAAAAAAGCCGCGCTCTAGCGCGGCCTAAACCGGCATAGAACGCGCAGTATGCCTGAAGCCTGCGGTTCTTGCCGGACGCGGATAAATTTTAGTCAGCTTGCTTGCGCAGGAAGGCTGGAATGTCGTACTGCTCCATGCCGTTTTTCTCCAGCGCAGCCACCTGTTCGGCGGCCGAATCACGCCGCCATACGGCCGGTGCTTTCATGCCGCGCATGGCAGCATTGGCACCACCGTCGATGCTGCTGCCCACGCCCATCGAAACGCTGGTGGTGGCGGCACCGCCCATGGCTGCCGATGGCACCATCGGCGCATTGTGGGTACCGGTACGCAGCATCTGCTGTGGCACCAGTTGTACGTGTTTCTTGGCCTTGCCCAGACCGGTCGCCACCACGGTCACGCGGATATCGTCGCCCATGCTGTCGTCGTAAGCGATACCCTGTGCAATCGACGCATCCGGTGCAGCGAAAGCGCGTACGGCTGCCATGACTTCCTTGATTTCCTTACCTTTCAGGCCACGGCTGGCGGTCACGTTGACCAGCACGCCACGGGCGCCCGACAGATCCACACCGTCCAGCAGCGGCGAAGCCACAGCCTGTTCGGCAGCGATACGTGCGCGGTCGATACCGGAAGCGGTGGCGGTACCCATCATGGCCTTGCCCTGCTCGCCCATGATGGTCTTCACGTCGTTGAAGTCGACGTTGATGTGGCCCGGCACGTTGATGATCTCGGCGATACCGGCGACGGCGTTGTTCAGCACGTCGTCGGCGTGTTGCAGCCATTCGATCAGCGATTCGTCTTCGTAGATTTCTTCCAGCTTCTCGTTGAGGATCACGATCAGCGAATCGACATTGGCCGACAGCTGTTCCAGACCTTCGTCAGCGATGTCCATGCACTTCTGGCCTTCGTGCGAGAAAGGCTTGGAGACTACCGCTACGGTCAGCGCGCCCAGCGACTTGGCCACTTCGGCCACGATAGGCGCAGCGCCGGTGCCGGTACCGCCGCCCATGCCGGCAGCGATGAACACCATGTGTGCGCCACGCAGCGAATCTTCGATGCGCTGACGCGATTCTTCCGCCAGCTGACGGCCGACGTCAGGCTTCATGCCAGCACCCAGACCGGTCTCGCCGATCTGGATGATGTTGTTCGCCTTGGAAGTCGACAGTGCCTGGGCGTCGGTATTGGCGGCGATGAACTCTACGCCGGACATACCCTTGTTAATCATGTGTTGAACTGCATTGCCACCTGCGCCGCCGACTCCGACGACCTTGATGACGGTGCCCAAAGCTGCGTTATCGACCATATCAAACTCCATGATGTGCTCCTATCAGAATGCGGTTTTCAAGCGCCAGGCCTCATATTAGTAGGAGAACTGGAGATTGAAAACTGCGGTTTTTATATAAAAAAGATTGTGTGTGTTTGGTACTGCAAAGTTACTGCAAAAATTACGTCAGAAATTACCCAGGAACCATTCCTTCATGCGCTGCCAGACTGCTTTAACCGAACCATCCTGACGCGTGACGATATGCCCGCGCAGATACTGCTTTTTCGCTTCCATCAACAGACCCAGCACGGTGGCGTAACGGGGGCTGCGTACCACGTCGGCCAGCTGGCCACGGTAGTCGGGCGTACCCAGACGCGCCGGTTTGAGGAAAATGTCTTCTGCCATTTCCACCATGCCCGGCATGATGGAGCTACCGCCCGTCAGCACAATGCCCGACGACAGCACGCCTTCGTAACCGGATTCGCGCACCAGCGTGTGCACCATGGCGAACAGCTCTTCCACGCGCGGCTCGATCACGGCGGCCAGCGCCTGACGCGACAGCGTGCGCGGCGAACGGTCACCGAGGCCCGGCACTTCCAGCGTTTCGCCCGGATCAGCCAGCACCTGCTTGCCGACGCCGTAGCGGATCTTGATTTCCTCTGCTTCCGCGGTCGGGGTGCGTAGCGCCATGGCGATGTCGCTGGTGATCTGGTCACCGGCAATCGGCAGCACGGCGGTATGACGGATCGCGCCATCGGAGAACACGGCCACGTCGGTGGTACCACCACCGATATCGATCAGCACCACGCCCAGTTCTTTTTCATCGGCCGTCAGCACTGCATCGGCCGAAGCCATCGGTTGCAGGATCAGATCGGATACTTCCAGACCGCAGCGGCGCACGCATTTGACGATGTTCTGCACGGCCGACACGGCGCCCGTGACGATGTGCACTTTAACTTCCAGCCGGATGCCGCTCATGCCGATCGGCTCGCGCACGTCTTCCTGATTGTCGACGATGAATTCCTGCGGCACCGTATGCAGCAACTGCTGGTCGGTGGAGATATTGACGGCTTTGGCGGTTTCGATCACGCGCGCCACGTCGGTCGCCGTGACTTCCTTGTCCTTGATGGCCACCATCCCGCTCGAATTGAAGCTGCGGATATGGCTGCCCGCAATGCCTGCATACACATTGCGGATCTTGCAGTCGGCCATCAGTTCGGCTTCTTCCAGCGCGCGCTGGATCGATTCCACCGTCGCCTCGATGTTGACCACCACGCCTTTTTTCAGGCCCCGCGATTCATGCTGACCCAGCCCGATCACTTCGTGGCGCCCGTCGGCCATTACCTCGGCCACCACGGCCACCACTTTCGAGGTGCCGATGTCGAGGCCGACGATCAGGTTTTTCGCGTCTTTAGTCATGTCTTTTAACCTACTCTCTTACCCGCTGATGCTGCTATGTTTTGTGGTTAGTCTTAACAACGTGTTCTGTCTTCTTGTTCGCTACTGCCTACTACCTAGTGTGCTGCCACCACAGGCTTGGGCTTGGCGCCTTCGGCCGGTATCTTCAAGCCTTTGGCACTGAGCGCCAGTCCGTTCTGATAACGCATATCGATGGTCTCGATGTTTTGCAGATGCGTTACCAGTTGCGGATAAATGCCCGTCAGCCGGTCTACCCTTTCCTTTAGCGTGGTGCTGCTCTGTTCCCGTCCCAGCGCCACACTCATGCCGTTATTCAGCCGCACCGTCCACGCATACCGGCTCGATAACGACAGCGCTTCCGGCACCAGCTTGAGCGGCGCGAACCACTTGCGCAACTCGCTATAACGCGACAGTACTTCCTTCTCGCTGCCATCCGGTCCATCGAACTCCGGCAGCACATGATCCTCTTCTGCTTCGGCCAGATTGGCAGTGAAGATATCGCCCTTCACCGACAGCAGCCGCCCATCTTCACCCCACGTGCCCAGCGCTTCATGCTCTTCCAGCGCCACAATCAGCTGGTCCGGCCATTCGCGCCGGATGGTGGCACGACGTACCCAAGGCACCGACTCGAAGGCCTGACGCACTGCATCGAGATCGGTGGTGAAAAAATTCCCCTTGATCTTGCCCAGCACGTTGTTGCGCAGAGTCAGATTGTTCACATGCCGTAACTCGTCCTCACCTATCGTCTCAACCCGGATGGTGCGCAGATTGAACATCGGCCGCTGCGACACCCACCACACTCCGGAGGCTATGCATGCCAACAGCGTCAGCACGAACAGCGTGCTCGAAGTTGCATTCAATGCCTTTACGTCTTGCCACATCCTGCTACTTAACCCTTCATCTTCAAGCGTGCGCTGGCCAGAATCTCGACACACAGATCTTCATAGCTAATGCCCAGCGCGCGCGCCGCCATCGGCACCAGCGAGTGCCCCGTCATGCCGGGCGAGGTATTCACCTCCAGCAGGAAAGGCTTCTGGTCGCGTTCGCGCAGCAGTACATCAACCCGTCCCCAGCCTTCGCAACCGAGCGCACGGTAGGCTTCCACCGCGATGCGCTGCATCTCGGCCGTCAGTTCTGCCGACAGCTGCGCCGGGCAGAAGTACTGGGTGTCGTCGCTGAAGTACTTGTTCTGGTAATCGTAATTGCCCTGCGGTGCGACGATTTCCACCACTGGAAGCGCGCGCGCTGCGGCACCGGCGCCCAGCACCGCCACGGTGAACTCGCGGCCAGTAATAAATTCTTCCGCCAGCACGGCATCGTCCAGCGCTGCGGCCACGTCATAGGCCGCTTTCAGTGCGCCGGCTTCGCTGACCTTGGTAATGCCGATAGTCGAACCTTCATGCGGTGGTTTGACGATCAGCGGCAGACCCAGCTCGGCGCATACGCCAGCCAGATCGGACTGCACGTTCAGCACCGCATAGCGCGGGGTTGGCAGACCAGCTGCCAGCCAGACGATCTTGGTGGTGATCTTGTCCATGCCGACCGCGCTAGCCATCACGCCACTGCCGGTGTAAGGAATACCCAGCAGCTCCAACGCGCCCTGCAGACTGCCGTCTTCGCCGTAGCGGCCATGCAGCGCGATGAACACGCGGTCGAATTTTTCGGCGGCCAGTTCGGCCAGCGAGCGCTCGCCCGTATCGAACAGGTGGGCATCGATGCCCTTGCTCTGCAGCGCCTTGGCCACGCCGGTGCCGGACATAATGGACACTTCGCGCTCGGCGGAACGGCCGCCGAACAGCACGCCCACCTTGCCGTATGCTTCAGGCTTAACTTCAGTTGCAATTGCTTGATTCACGTTCAGACCTTCGTATAGTTAGTCAGTTTGGCTGGGACGCCGCTGATCGAGCCTGCGCCCATGGTGAGTACGACGTCGCCGTCGCGCACCACGCCCATGATGGTTTCCGGCATATCGCCGATCGCCTCAACAAAAATCGGTTCGGTTTTACCGCGTGCCCGCAGCGCATGCGCCAGCGAGCGGCCATCGGCAGCCACAATCGGGGCTTCACCGGCGGCATATACTTCGGCCAGCACCAGCACATCGGCATGGCCCAGCACTTTGACGAAATCTTCAAACAGGTCACGCGTACGGGTGTAACGGTGCGGCTGGAACGCCAGCACCAGACGGCGGCCAGGGAAGGCAGCGCGGGCAGCCGCCAGCGTCACTTCCGTTTCGACCGGATGGTGACCGAAATCATCCACCAGCGCGAAGCTGCCACCGTCAGGAATGGCGATGTCGCCATAGCGGGTGAAGCGACGGCCCACACCGGCAAAACCGGCCAGACCGGCCTGCGTATGCTGGTCTTCGATCCCGATTTCGCGCGCAATCGCTACCGCCGAGCAGGCATTCTGCACATTGTGCAGGCCGGGCTGGTTCAGCACCACGTCCAGATCGGGATAGCCTTCCTGCAGCACGGTGAAATGCATCTGCACGCCCACCGCGCGCGCATTCACGGCGCGCACTTCGGCTTCTTGGTGGAAGCCGTAGGTGGTGACCGGCTTGGTCACGTGCGGAATGATGGCGCGCACATGCGGATCATCGATACACAGCATGGCACGGCCATAGAATGGCAGACGGTGGGTGAACTGCACGAAAGCCTGCTTGAGTTTTTCGAAATCGTGCTCGTAGGTTTCCATGTGATCGGCGTCGATATTGGTGATCACTTCGATCATCGGCGACAGATTCAGGAACGAGGCATCGGATTCGTCAGCTTCCGCTACCAGATAGTCGCCCGTACCCAGTTTGGCGTTGGCGCCCGCCGCCGTCAGGCGGCCGCCGATCACGAAGGTCGGATCAAGCCCGCCCTGTGCCAGCACGGAAGCCACCAGACTGGTGGTGGTGGTTTTGCCGTGCGTACCGGCGATGGCGATGCCGCGCTTGAGGCGCATCAGCTCACCCAGCATCACGGCACGGGGCACGATAGGAATCTTGCGGCTGCGTGCCGCTACCACTTCCGGATTATCCTGCTGAACGGCAGTCGAAGTGACCACCGCATCGGCTGCGCCAATGTTTTCCGCCGCGTGCCCCTGATGCACGGTGGCGCCCATGTCGGCCAGCCGCTGGGTTACAGCGTTGCTGCCAAGGTCGGAGCCCGATACCGTGTAGCCCAGCGTGAGCAGCACTTCGGCGATGCCGCTCATGCCGCTGCCGCCGATGCCGACGAAGTGAATATTTTGTACTTTATGCTTCATGTCAGTTGTTCCAATACCTGAGCGATCGCGTCATTCGCATCGCGTTTGCCTGCGCCCAGTGCGGCCGTTGCCATTTCAAGGCAGGCGCTGCGGGTCAGGGACTCCAGCAGCGCAGCCATGCTGCGGGCGCTCAATTCTGTCTGCGGCAGATGGATCGCCGCCTTCTGTGCTGCCATCCACTGCGCGTTGTCGCGCTGGTGGCTGGTGGTCGATGCCACCAGCGGCACCAGCACACTGGCCACACCGGCCGCCGTCAGTTCCGATACGGTGATGGCACCGGCACGGCAGATCACCAGATCGGCCGCGCTGTAGGCGCCGGCCATATCGTCGATGAAGTCCACCACGTTGGCGCTCACGCCAGCCTGTGCATAGGCGGCGCGCAGCGCATCGATATTCTTCTTGCCCGACTGATGCGTGACCAGCGGACGCTGATCTTCAGGGATCAGCGCCAGCGCTGCCGGCAGGCTGTCATTGAGCGCCTTGGCACCCAGACTGCCGCCTACCACGAGGATGCGCAGCGGACCTTCACGGCCGGCAAAACGCTGTACCGGCAAGGCCATTTCAAGGATTTCCTTGCGCACGGGATTACCGCTGACGACAGCTTTGCTGGCAGCATTGCCGAAGTTGGCAGGGAAGCCGAAGCACACGCGCTGGGCGAACGGCACCAGCGTTTTATTCGACAGCAGCAGCGCCGCGTCGGCATTCACCAGCACCAGCGGTACACCGCGCAGGCGCGCCATCAGGCCGCCCGGCACGGTGACATAGCCGCCCATGCCCAGCACCACGTCCGGCTTGCGCTGGCCGACGAAGCGGAAGCAGTCGGCAAACGCCTGCACCATCTTGAAGGCGCCGCCCAGCGTGTGCTTCCAGCCCTTACCGCGCATGCCGGTAAAGTTAATGCTGTCCATCGCCACGCCCTGCTTGGGCACCAGTTCCTGTTCCATGCCAGTCTGCGTACCGAGCCAGCTAACTTCCCAGCCGCGCGCGCGCATAGTGTGCGCAATCGCCAGACCGGGGAAAATATGACCGCCGGTACCGGCCGCCATGATCATTAATCGTTTCATAATCTGCCACCTCGCATCAGAACCCGGTTCTCGTAATCGATCCGGAGCAGGATCGCGAGTCCGACGCAATTAATTACAACACCCGTGCCGCCATAGCTCATCAGCGGCAGGGTCAGCCCCTTGGTCGGCAGAAGACCAAGGTTCACACCCATGTTAATAAAGGTCTGCACACCGATCCAGATGCCGATGCCCTTGGCCGTCAGGCCGGCAAAGGTCTGGTCGATGGCAATGGCCTGACGGCCGATATCGAAGGCGCGCTTGATCAGCCAGTAGAACATGGCGATCACCACCATCACGCCCACCAGTCCCAGCTCTTCACCGATCACGGCCAGCAGGAAGTCGGTATGGGCTTCCGGCAGATAGTGCAGTTTTTCCACGCTGCCGCCCAGCCCCACGCCGAACAGTTCACCGCGACCGAAGGCGATCAGCGAGTGAGTCAGCTGGTAAGCCTTGTTGAGCGCATTGTCTTCTTCCCACGGATTGAGGTAAGCGAAATAACGTTCGCGACGGAATTTGGACAGCGCGATGATGGACGCGAAGATCAGTGCCAGCAGCGCGCCGATGCCACCGAACCAGATCAGGTTGATCCCGCCGAGGAACAGAATGCCCATGGCGATGCAGACGATCACACCGAACGCGCCCAGGTCAGGTTCCAGCAGCAGCAGGCCACCGACGAAAGCCACGGCAGCGGCCATCGGCATGAAGCCCTTGGTCAGCTTGTGCATGTATTCCTGTTTGCGCACCGTGTAGTCGGCGGCATACAGCACGATCACCACTTTCATCAGTTCGGACGGCTGCACATTGAACACCTTCAGCGACAGCCAGCGGCGGCCACCGTTGACCACTACACCAAGGCCGGGAATCAGCACGGCCACCAGCAGCACCAGTGTGCCGATGAACAGATACGGCGCGGCCTTCTGCAGATCGGCGATGCGGATGCGGAACACGAACAGTGCGGCCACCAGCGACACGGCCACGAACATGGCCTGACGCTGCAGGAAGTAGGTATTCTGCCAGCGCACATAGTTGGCGAACTTGGGCGAATCGGGCAGCGAGATGGACGCCGAATACACCATCACCATACCGAGCAGCATCAGCAGCAGCGTGACCCACACCAGCGGCTGATCGTACTCCATCATTTTCGACAGCCGTGCGCGGCTGTCCATCGACGGCGTCGATTTCTCAGCAAAGCGGAACGGCATCTGGAAGGCCATTAGAGCTCCTGTCCGGCGTCGAGGGCGATATCGCGCACGGTGTCGATGAACACCTGAGCGCGATGCGCGTAGTTCTTGAACATGTCCATGCTGGCGCAGGCGGGCGACAGCAGCACCGCATCGCCACTCCGGGCCAGTGCGGCAGCACGCTTGACGGCGGCCGGCAGATCGGTGCCGCAGTCTTCCAGCAGCACGCCGCTATCCTGCAGGGCCGCGCGCAGTTGCGGCGCATCGCGGCCGATCAGCAGCACGGCACGCACATAACGGCTGACGGGATCGGCCAGCGGTGCGAAATCCTGACCTTTGCCGTCGCCGCCCATGATCACGACCAGTCGCTGCTCGGCACCGGCGAAGGCTTTGCCCAGACCGATCAGCGCAGCCACGGTGGCGCCCACATTGGTGCCCTTGCTGTCGTCGTAGTATTCAACGTCGTGAATCGCCGACACCAGTTCGACGCGGTGCGGCTGGCCGCGATATTCGCGCAGGCCATGCAGCAGCGGCGCCAGCGGCAGATCAATCGCGCGGCACAGCGCCAGCGCGGCCAGCGCGTTGGCGGCATTGTGCACGCCACGGATCTGCAGCGCATCGGCCGGCATCAGATTCTTCGCCATGCATTCCACTGGCGGCGGTGGCGGATCGTTCTTGCGGCGTTTCTTAGGTTCGCCCTCTTCTTCCACCGGCACGGCCGTGGCCAGCCACAGCACGCCACGTTCCGTATTCAAGCCCAGATCGTCGCGCAGCACGGGGGCATCCGTGCCGAAAGTGACGTTCTGGCCGGTGGCGCTGGCCATGCGCATGACAGTGGCATCGTCGCGGTTCAGAACGCGCACGGTGTCAGCTGCGAAGATGCGGTGTTTGGCGGCGGCATAGGAAGCCATGTCGCCATGCCAGTCCAGATGGTCCTGCGTGACATTGAGCACAGTGGCCGCATCGGCTTCCAGCGTAAAGGTGGTCTGCAGCTGGAAGCTGGACAGTTCCAGCACCCACACTTCCGGCAGCGTGCCGCTGTCGCTCACCTGACGCAGTACATCCAGCGCGGCAGGGCTAATATTGCCCGCTACGCGCACCGTCTTGCCGGCGCGTTCGCACAGTTGCCCCACCAGCGTGGTCACGGTGGTTTTGCCATTGGTGCCGGTAATGGCAATGACTTTCGGCGCATAACCCTGCTGCTCTTTGAGCGCTTCCAGCGCCTGTGCAAACAGTTCGATCTCGCCCCACACAGGGATATTCGCAGCGGCAGCGGCCGGCGCAATTTGCGCCAGTTCGCGGTTAGGCGCTAAGCCGGGGCTGACGGTGACGAAGTCCACGCCCTGCAGCAGATCGGCGCTGAAGGGGCCGGCGACAAATTCCGCATCCGGTACCGACAGGCGCAGCGCCGGCAGGCGCTCGGGCGACTCGCGCGTGTCGGCCACGCGCACGCGTGCGCCACTGCGGGCCAGCCACAGTGCCATAGCCAGACCGGACTCACCGAGTCCGAGTACCAGTGCGTTTTTGCCGTCGTAGATCATTAGCGCAGTTTCAGGGTCGACAAACCAATCAGTACCAGCATCATCGTGATAATCCAGAAGCGCACGACAACCTGGGTCTCTTTCCAGCCTTTTTGTTCGAAGTGGTGGTGCAGCGGTGCCATCAGGAACACGCGACGGCCTACGCCGTAACGCTTCTTGGTGAATTTGAACCAGCCCACCTGAATAATTACGGACACGGTTTCGGCCACGAAGATGCCGCCCATGATGAACAGGACGATTTCCTGACGTACGATCACGGCGATGGTGCCCAGTGCACCACCCAGTGCCAGCGCACCCACGTCACCCATGAACACTTGCGCAGGGTGGGTGTTAAACCACAGGAAGGCCAGACCGGCACCGGCCAGTGCGCCGCAGAAGATAATCAGTTCGCCCGCGCCCGGGATATGCGGGATCAGCAGGTATTTGGAATAGGTGGCGCTACCGGTCAGGTAGGCGAACAAGCCCAGTGCCGCACCCACCATAATGGTCGGCATGATGGCCAGACCATCGAGACCGTCAGTGAAGTTCACCGCATTACTGGTGCCGACGATGACGCAATAGGTCAGCGCGATGAAGCCCCACACGCCCAGCGGATAGCTGATCGATTTGAAGAACGGTACGATCAGATCGGCCTTGGGTGGCAGATCCATCGAGAAGCCCGACTGCACCCATGCGTAGAACAGTTCGAATACTTTCGTGGCATTCGGTGCCGACACGGAGAAAGCCAGATACAGCGCAGCAGCGATGCCCACCAGCGACTGCCAGAAGTATTTTTCTGCCGAGCGCATGCCTTCAGGGTCCTGACGCACCACCTTGCGATAGTCATCCACCCAGCCCACCGCGCCAAAGCCCAGCGTTACCACCAGCACAGGCCAGATCAGACGGTTGGACAGGTCACACCACAACAGGGTGGAAACGCCGATGGCGATCAGCACCAGTACGCCGCCCATGGTCGGGGTACCGTGTTTTTTCAGGTGGGTCTGCGGACCATCGGTACGCACGGCCTGACCGTATTTCATTGCGGTCAGCTTGCGGATCACGGCGGGACCAGCGCACAGGCCGATCAGCAGCGCCGTCGCCGTGGCGAACACGGCGCGGAAAGTAATGAAGTTGAAGACCCGGAGTGGTCCGAGATCCTGCTGGAAGTATTGCGCGAGCCAGAGCAGCATGATTAGTGTGTTTCCTTGTTAGCTTGTTGCGATCCAATCAAATGCTGCACGACCCGCTCCATTTTCATGAAGCGGGAGCCCTTGATTAATACGGTTGCCTGTGGCGTGACGGCGGCATCGACTGCCGCAATCAGATCGCCGAACTGATCGAAATGACGCACTACCCCGCCATGCATATGGCGGGCCAGTTCGCCCGTTACCAGCACCTGTTCGATGCCTTTCATTTGCGCGTAAGCGCTAATCTCTTCGTGGAACTCGCGACCGAGGCTGCCCACTTCGCCCATATCGCCGAGTACCAGCACGCGCGGCGCGGCGGCTTTGGCCAGCACTTCGATCGCGGCGCGCACGGAATCCGGATTGGCGTTATAGCTATCGTCGATCACCAGCGCGCCGTTGCTGGCAGTCTTGCGCTGCAGTCGGCCGCTGACCGGCGCGAAAGTATCCAGACCATATTTGATCTGCTCCAGCGCGATACCGGCCGCATAAGTGCAAGCGACGGCAGCCAGCGCATTGAGTACGTTGTGCACACCGGCTGCCTGCAGATTGACGAAGAACTGCTGCGCTTCACCCTCGCCTTCCTGTACGGTGATGAACATCTCGCTGCCGAAATCATTGGCGCGGAAGCTGCAGCGCACTTCGGCGCCCTGGTCCAGACCAAAGCGCAGCACGCGGCGGCTGCCAGCCAGTTGCTGCCAGATAGGCGAATACTGATCACCGAACGGGAACACCGCCACGCCATCAGCAGGCAGACTGGCCAGCACGGCGCCGTTCTCGTGCGCCACGGCTTCCACCGTGTGCATGAATTCCTGGTGTTCGCGCTGCGCGTTATTGACCATGGCGATAGTCGGTGCCGCGATTGCGCTCAGTCGGGCGATTTCGCCCGGATGGTTCATGCCCAGTTCCACCACGGCGGATTGCTGCTTGGCTTCCATGCGGAACAGCGTCAGCGGCACACCGATTTCATTATTCAGATTGCCGCGCGTGGCCAGACGACCTTCTTCGCCATGGGCTGCTGCCAGAATCGAGGCGATCATTTCCTTGACGGTGGTCTTGCCATTGCTGCCGGTGACCGCAATCACGGGCATGGCGAACTGGCTGCGCCAGTAGTTAGCGATCTGACCCAGTGCTACCAGCGTGTCCGGTACTACCACTGCTGGCAGGGTCCAGCCCTCCGGCAGTTCCTCTACCACCACGGCGGCGACGCCCTTCTCGGCCACTTGCGCCAAGAACTGATGTGCATCGAATACTTCGCCACGCAGGGCGACAAACAGCGAACCGGCAGCCACACTGCGGCTATCGGTCGAGACACCGTTGAATGCGACTTCGCCGCCGGTGCTATTCACCAGCTGCGCGCCCGTCAGTGCAGGCAGAATCTGTGCGAGTACAGCGCGCATTAATTCGGCCTCATCATGGTTAAACGTGCCGACAGCGCCAGCTGGGCGTGGTCAGCGTCGGAAAATGGCAGCTTCTTGCCCTTGATTTCCTGATACGGCTCGTGGCCTTTACCGGCCAGCAGAATCACATCCGTCTTGGCCGCATGTTTGATGGCGGACAGGATGGCGGCCGCACGGTCAGCCTGCTGCTGCACGGTCGATGCCGGATTGGCCAGATCCATACCGGCGACGATCTGGCTGATGATGGTTTGCGGATCTTCGCTACGCGGATTATCACTGGTCACCAGTACATGGTCAGCGATTTGGGCAATCTTGCCCATCTGCGGACGCTTGCCCGGATCGCGGTCACCACCGCAACCGAACACGCACCACAGCTGGCCGGCGCGATCGCTGGCCACGCTGCGCAGCGCCTGCAAAGTTTTTTCCAGCGCGTCTGGCGTATGGGCATAATCGATCACGATCAGCGGCGCATCCTGACCACCCACCTGCTGCATACGGCCCGGTGCCGCCTGCAGTGCTTCCACCGCCTCGATGGCGGCACGCAGACCCATACCCTTGGCCAGCAGTGCTCCCATCACACCGAGCGCATTGCTGATATTGAAGTGTCCCACCAGCTGGGTCTTGATGACCGCCGCGCCCAGTGCGCACTCCAGATGGAATTCCGTGCCACCGCTACGGCCTGCACGCAGCTGGCTGGCGCGCAGCATCAGCACGCCCGCCATATCCGGCACAGTGGCGGCGTCCTGCAAGGTGTAGCCGATCAGCGGAATCGCACCGCCCAGAGGCGCTTTGGCCTTCAGGCTATTCATCAGGCGCACACCGGCTGGGTCGTCCAGATTGATCACGGCAGTTTTCAGGCCCGGCCAGTCGAACAGGCGTGCCTTGGCAGCTTCATAGGCTTCCATGGTGCCGTGGTAATCGAGATGGTCACGCGTGAGATTGGTAAACAATGCCACGTCGAAGTGCATACCGGCCACACGGCCCTGCTCGAGCGCGTGCGAAGAGACTTCGATCGCCAGTGCGCCAGCGCCCTGCTCGCGCAACTGCGCCAGCGTACGGCCCAGCAGCACTGCGTCCGGCGTAGTGTAGCCGGTGGCTTCGAATTCCACTTCGCCACGGGCGCGGAACATGCCTACGCCCAGCGTGCCGACGACGGCAGTCAGTTCGCCCGCACGCGACAGCGCCTGACCCAGCCACACGGCGCTGGAAGTCTTGCCGTTGGTGCCAGTCACGCCCACCGTGAACATGGCCGCATCGGGCTGCTCGTAATAGGCGTGCACAATGGCGCCCGCCTGCTGTTTCAGTTGTTCTACCGTGATGTACGGCACCTTCCAGCTGGCGTTCCAGCTGAAGCCTGCGGGGTCGAGTACGATCAGGGCGGCACCCTGTTCGATCGCGCCTTCGATGAAGTTGCGGCCATCGGCGGCGTCACCGCTGGCGGCTGCAAAAGCAAAGAATACGTCGCCCAGCTTGATGCGGCGCGAATCCGATGCCAGTTGCGCGGAAGGCGCCAGCTTGCGGATGGTCGCGGCGATGGCCTGTACGTCTGCCATGGGGGCGAAGTTATAAGTCGTCACATTTTCTCCTGTGCTGCTTTATCAGGAATGATGATATGGGTGAGGGTCGAATCCGGCGTCACGTTCTTGGCACGCAGCGCGTTCGCTGCCAGTGCGGAAAACACCGGGCCTGCCACGTCGCCGCCAACGTGCACCGGACCACCGGGTTCGTCGATCATGACGGCGATGATGAAACGCGGATTCGTCATCGGCGCCATGCCGACGAAGTTACCAATGTATTTAGTCTGCGAGTAGCGACCGTTGACCACCTTCTGGGCGGTACCGGTCTTGCCACCGACGCGATAGCCGGGCACTTGTGCCTTGACGGCCGAGCCGCCGGGCTGGGTCACCATTTCCAGCATTTCACGCATCTGCGCCGCCGTCTTCGGGCTGATCACCTGCGTGCCGTGCGGCGCTTCGTGCACTTTCTGGAACGACAGCGGGATGATGTCGCCATCGCGCGCGAAAATCATGTAGGCACGGGCCAGCTGGATCAGCGATACCGAAATACCCTGACCGAAACTCATATTGGCCTGCTCCACCGGACGCCACGATTTATACGGACGCACGCGGCCAGCCACAGCACCGGGGAAGCCCCACTTGGGCTGCTGACCGAAACCCACCTTGGTGAACATCTCCCACATATCCTGTGCCGGCATGCCCAGCGCGATCTTGGAAGTACCGATATTCGAGGACTTCTGGATAATCGTCTGCACATCGATCACGAAGTGCGGGTGGGTATCGTGAATCACGTGATCGGCAATCACCATCGCGCCGTTACCAGTATCGAACATGGAGTGCGGGGTGATGCGTTTTTCATCCAGCGCCAGCCCCACAGTGAACGGTTTCAGCGACGAACCGGGTTCGAAGGTGTCCGTCATCACGCGGTTACGCAGCTGCTCGCCCGTCAGTTTGGAGCGGTCATTGGGGTTGTAGGTAGGCCAGTTGGCCAGCGCCAGCACTTCACCCGTATGCACATCCAGCACTACCGCGGCACCGGCCTTGGCGTGGAACTTCTCCACCGCGTCTTTCACTTGCGTGAAGGCGATGTACTGGATTTTGCTGTCGATCGACAGGGTCAGATCCTTGCCGTCATGCGGTTCGCGCACCGACTGGATATCTTCGACGATACGGCCCAGACGGTCCTTGATGACGCGACGGCTGCCCGGCTGACCCACCAGATTTTTCTGCTGCGCCAGCTCCATCGATTCCTGACCGACGTCTTCCACATTGGTGAAGCCCACCACGTGGGTGGTTACTTCGCCCTGCGGGTAGTAACGCTTGTATTCTTTACGGGTCTGTATGCCTTCCAGACCCAGCTTGGCGATCTGCTCGGCCACTTCCGGTTCCACCTGACGCTTCAGGTAAACGAAGCTACGGTCCGAATCGAGTTTTTTCTGCAGTTCAAAGTCGCTGATTTCCAGCAGGCGGGCCAGTTCTTTCAGCTTGTCCTTAGGCGCATTCTGCAGATCGTCCGGAATCGCCCAGATGGCTTTCACGGGCAGCGAAGAAGCCAGCACCTGACCATCGCGGTCAGTGATCTTGCCGCGCGTGGCGGGCAGGTCGATGGTACGGGCATAGCGGATTTCACCCTGCTTCTGCAGGAACTGGGTGGACAGACCTTGCAGCCACAGGGCACGGCCGGCCAGTGCAGCGAAAGCGGCAAACAGTACGAACAGCACCACGCGCGAACGCCATACGGGCAGACGCACTGCCAGTACGGGGCTCTTGGAGAATGGCACGCCTTTAGCGGCGGCCACGCGGGACGAGTTCAGACTGCTGCCGCGGCTCATTTCGATCCTTCCGGCGTCAGGTACTGCGTACGCGCTGCCGTCAGCGGCGTCATATTCAGTTCACGGCGGGCGATTTCTTCGATACGCGCGTGCTTGCCCAGCGTCGACTGATCGAGCTGCAGCTGGGCCCATTCGATATCGAGCTGGCGTGCCTGCGACTGGGTGCGTTCCAGCTCGATAAACAGGTGGCGTGCCTGATACTGGGCGTTTACCAGCGACAGGGCGCAGCCTACCAGCAGCACCGTCAGGAACAGATTGATCTTGCCGCTCATGCCGCCCCCTTCGCTGCCACCGGCAGACGGCGTGCCACCCGCATCACGGCGGAACGGGCGCGCGGGTTCTCCTCCACTTCGGCGTCGGAAGGTTTGATCTTGGCCAGCAGCTTGAGTTCCGGCTGCGGCAGGTCGACGGCGCGGATCGGCAGACGGCGGTCGGGTTGCGCGACGTTCGCCTTGGCAGCGAGGAAACGCTTGACCATGCGATCTTCCAGCGAATGGAAGCTGATGATGGCCATGATGCCGCCCGGTGCCAGACTAGCCCAGGCCTGATTCAGTCCGGTCTCGAGGTCTTCAAGCTCTTTATTGATGAAAATCCGGATAGCTTGAAAAGTACGGGTGGCCGGATCCTTGCCCTTTTCCCGAGTCTTGACCGCGCCTGCCACGATGCTGGCAAGCTGTCGTGTGCTTGAAATTGGCTCGACTGCCCGGCGAGCAACAATCGCCTTTGCAATCTGAAAAGCAAACCGTTCTTCCCCATATTCTCTGATCACCTTTTCCAGTGTCTGTTCGGATTCTGTGGCGAGCCACTCGGCCGCCGACAGACCACGCGTGGTATCCATGCGCATGTCGAGCGGACCATCATTGCGGAAACTGAAACCGCGTGTAGCATCATCCACCTGAGGCGAGGAGATGCCGAGATCGAGCAGAATGCCATCCACGGCCTGAACGCCGCGCTCAGCCAGCGCGTCATGCATGGTGGCGAAACTATCGTGCACGATGGTGAAGCGGCTGTCCTGCACCTGCTGCGCCGTGGCGATAGCCTGCAAATCTTTATCGAAAGCGATCAGACGGCCGCTGGCACCGAGGCGCGACAGGATCAGGCGCGAATGGCCACCACGGCCAAACGTACCGTCCACATACACGCCGTCGGCGCGTGCGCCAGCCAGTTCGAGTGCGTCTACCGCTTCGTTAAGCAGCACCGTACGATGCTGAAATTCCGGCACCGATGTCATCGTCATTCCAGTGCCTTAGAAAGAGAAATTAGCCAGAACATCAGGGGTGCCTGCTTCCAGAGCTTGCTGCTCTTTCTCGGCCATCTTGGCGGCATCCCAGATTTCGAAATGAGAACCCATCCCCATCATCATCACTTCGCGATCGATGCCGACGGCCGCGCGCAGCTCCGGCGACACCAGAATGCGGCCGGCCGTGTCGAGTTCGACGTCGGTGGCATAACCAAGGAAGATGCGCTGCCATGCGCGGGCCTGCATAGGCCAGGCGGCAATTTGCTGGCGATGCTGTTCCCACACGGGACGGGGGAACAACATGACGCAGCCATCAGGGTGACGGGTGAGCGTGAGGCGGCCTTCGCACTGGATCGCAAGCGCGTCACGATACTTGGCAGGGATAGCCATCCTGCCTTTCGCATCGAGATTGATTGCAGACGCACCTTGAAACACGGAATACCTCACTTGGGTTAGCGGCGCGTGGTCAGTGTGCTATTTCGGTTCCATCTCCCCCGCCGCTAAGTCGGGTGAAATTTCCCACAAAATGACACTTTTCCACACATGTGCCCACTTTAGAGGATGGCTGATCCGTGGTCAAGCGGTTTCAGGCAATCGAAACACCGATTTTAGTAATGAAATTAAGGACTTAGCGCAATTCGTTGAAGCCGGATAGAAATAAAATAATCAGCCAAATTAAGCACTTATGCCAGTTAGTGAAAGTGCTACTTCACGTATGCACATGGGTTTCTGGCGAAATTGCTATGCTGAATTAATTGCACATAGTTGCAGCGCGACAACATGACAGTGCCAAATCGGCAACACTGAGTCGGAGGGATGTAAGCAGTTAGGCGGGGATTAGCGGGGAGATCAAGACATGTAATGATACCGCAGATAGCGCCATACCATCGTTAAGGAACGGTATCGAATACTGCAATCTGCAGAATGGGAGCGGCGACGTGCACCTTCAGGACGCCCAATCTTCATAATTCAGCCCAGCTACGCGGGCAAATTCACGCACGTTATTGGTCACCAGAACACTACCGGTCGCTATGGCATGCCCAGCAATCGCACTATCGTTTTCACTGATTGGTCGTCCTAGCTTACCTAGCGGTGTACGCACCTCTATCGTTGCATCGACCGCTGCCCGATCCCAGGGCATGATAGCGTCGAGCCTCAGCACGAATTCGTCCACCAGGATTTTGTGCTGAGGCCTGGCTTTCTTTCCTATCTGCCCATAGCGCATTTCAGCATAGGTAATGGCAGAAATTACAATCCGGTCATTCTGCGCAACCGCAAAGGCCAAGCGCTGCAAGACCGGCAAGGCTTGTTCGCGCATGATGAACGAACAGATACAGGTATCGAGCATATAGCTTGTCACGGCTTAAAGCGGCCTTCATTTCTGATAATCGCTGGCCGATCCTGCATGAAATCTGCATCAGCTTTGGGCAGGCCAGCCAATGACAGCCACCCCGGACGCGCCGGACGCAGCGTTATTACGTCGCCATCACGGCTAATTTCCAGCTCGCCGATACCCTCGTAGGACATATCCGTGGGAATACGGATCACCTGATTCTTGCCATTTTTAAGAATCGCAACTTTACGCATAGCAAACCCTCGCGAATCAGACGCCTGATCAAATCAATATAGCCATCACAATCAGGCTATGCAACGCATTCGCTCAAACTACGGCGCTGCTGGCTGCACTCATGCCAGCGGGAATAAGGCCATTTCAAGCTGCGTCAATAGCTCTGGCATCGAAATACTATTTCTCAGCCGATGGGCCTGCGTCTGGCAGGCCTGCGCCACTTGCGGCGCCGTCAGCAGGTGCTGCAGACGCTGCTGCAAGCCGCGCGCCGACAGGCGCTTGGCCAGCAGCACTTCGGCCACGCCTAGCTGACGCGCGCGCAGGCCATTATCGAACTGGTCGTAGGCGAACGGCACGATCAGCTGCGGTGTGGCACAGCGCAGCGCCTCGGCCATGGTGCCAATGCCGCCGTGATGGACGATGGCTGCTACCCGTGGCAGCAGCGCATGGAACGGTGCCTGTGCCAGCGCCATGACATTGGCCGGTAGCGCTGGCGGCAACTGCGCCGCGTGCGACGTCACCAGCAGGCCGCGCCGCCCCAGACGCTGCAAGGCTTGCAGCGCTGCGGCAAAATATTCGGCCGCATGCTGGTGTCCCGTACCGGGCGTGAACAGCACGGGCGCTGCGCCCGCTGCCAGAAACTGCTCAAGTTCAGGCGCCAGCGGCGCTGCCACTGCGGCCGTTTCACCCTGTACGAAACCGCTACAGAGCATGCCCGGCGGCCAATCCGGCTGGGGTGCGGCATACCATTCAGGGAACAATCCCAGCGAGGCGTCAGGCACCTCGAACATGTGCTCAAAGAAATGCGACACCGGCACCATGCCGTGCTGGCTGCGGCGCGCATTCAGGCCGGGCAGCATGAGCGGATCGATCATGTGCTGGTGAATCATGCTCCACAGGCCTTGGCGCCAGCCCAGCGGCACCCAGCGCGGCATTGTTAGCGAACCGGCACACAGCATGTCATAGCTGCTGCACAGATTGGACGGTGCCAGATAGGCGCCGACGATGCGCAAATCCGGCCGCACCGAACGCGCCAGATCGGCCATCGGCAACAGAATAGGATGGCTGAGCACCACACACGGCTGCTGGGCCGGTAGCTGGCGCACGAGTTCGCGCAGCGCATCCAGATACGGCACCATCCCGTTCCACAGCACACCCCAGCCACGCCGCTCGTCCCACAGCGCAGGATCAGCCAGCATGCTCTGGAACGCCGCCGGCGTGGAAAAGCCGCGGCATGGCAGCCCCGCCGCTTCTACCAGCGCCGCATGGTAGGCCGGCGCCAGCATCAGCACCTGATGGCCGCGCGCCTGCAGGCCACGCGCCAGCGTGATGAAGGGATACATATCGCCACCCGTACCACTGGCAGCGACGATCACGACTGGTCTGGAGCTATCGAAGGTGGCGCTGCTGGACATGGGCGGCTATCTATTCGGAGTGGCTAACGATCAGCGGGGCAGGGATTGGGACGGGGACGGGGTCAGACAGGCAATTCCCAGCCACGCGAACGCTCGACTGCACGCTGCCACTGGCCCAGCAGCTCAAGCCGGCGCTGCTCCGCCATCGATGGCTCGAAGCGCCGCTCGCAGCGCCATTGGGCGCGGATTTCTTCCTGTGTTTCCCAGTAGCCCACCGCCAGCCCGGCCAGATAGGCCGCACCCAGCGCCGTGGTTTCCGTCACGGTGGGACGGATCACGGGCACGCCCAGCAGATCGGCCTGGAACTGCATCAGCATATTGTTACAGGCTGCACCGCCATCGGCGCGCACTTCCGTCAGCGGGATCTGGCGCTGCGCTGCCACCACATCCTTCTGCATGGCGGCCATCAGTTCGGCGCTCTGGTAGGCGATGGCTTCCAGCGCGGCGCGGGCGATGTGGCCACGGTTGCTGCCGCGGCTCAGCCCCACCAGCGTGCCGCGTGCATACGGATCCCAGTGCGGCGCACCGAGGCCGACAAAAGCCGGCACCATATACACACCACCGCTATCGGGCACACTGGCTGCCAGCGCTTCCACTTCGGACGATTGACTGATGATGCCCAGCCCGTCGCGCAGCCACTGCACAGTGGCGCCGCCCATGAATACGCTGCCTTCCAGCAGATAGTCGGTAGCGCCATCGACGCGCCAGCCCACGGTAGTCAGCAGGCGGTTGTGCGAAGCTACCGGATGGCGCCCCAGATGCATCAGCATGAAACAGCCCGTGCCATAGGTGTTCTTCACCATGCCGGGGGTCATGCAGGCCTGCCCGAAAGTGGCGGCCTGCTGATCGCCGGCGATGCCGGCCACGGGAATTTCCGCGCCAAACAGCGCCGCGTGGGTCTTGCCCACTTCTTCGCTGGACGACACCACCTGCGGCAGCATCTGCTCGGGAATATCGAACAGGTGCAGCAGATCGCTATCCCAGCGCATCAGGTGGATGTTGAACAGCATGGTGCGCGAGGCATTGCTCACATCCGTCACATGCTGGCCCGTCAGCTTGTAGGTCAGCCAGCTATCGATGGTGCCGAAGGCCAGTGCGCCCTTCCTGGCCCGCTCACGCGCACCAGGCACATGATCGAGCAGCCATTTCAGCTTGGTGGCGGAAAAATAGGCGTCCAGCTCCAGCCCCGAGGCATCGGCGATCAGCTTGGCCTTGCCGGCGGCGCGCAATTGCTGGCACAGATCGGCCGTACGGCGATCCTGCCACACAATCGCGGGGGCGATCGGCTCGCCGCTTTTACGGTCCCACACCAGCGTCGTCTCGCGCTGGTTGGCGATGCCAATCGCGGCGATCTGGGCGCCACTCACGCCATGCTCGTGCAGCACTTTGCGGGCAACCGTGAGCTGGCTATTCCAGATTTCGTTGGGGTCGTGCTCCACCCAACCGGACTGGGGGAAATGCTGGGGAAATTCCTGCGCCGCGCTAGCGCAGATCTGCCCCGCGCGATCGAACAGTATCGCGCGCGAGCTGGTTGTGCCCTGATCGAGGGCCAGTATGTAGTGTTTCATCGGCATCGTCCCCGTCGGCGCCATGCTGCACGCCGACGGCGCTCCAGCCGCGCACTGTAAATTAGTTGAAGCAAGCCGATAGGCCGGATTTTGTTACGGCACAGGCGAACCTGCGCTATGACAGCCATTCCTCTAGGCGCCGGATTACTCCGGCGCTCAAGCTTCCTACCCGCACGCTCCGCGAGCCACATCATCGCGTGCCTATTTGGAATTGCACCAGGTGGAGGTTACCGCGTTTCACCGTAACTTAATACGCTCGTCTCTGTGGCCCTATTCCTCGCCTTATACCCCTGCACCGTACCGGTACAAGTACCAGCACGACACAGCAGGCTTTCAACGGACGGCCGTTAACCGTCACCCCGCTCTATGGAGTCCGGACCTTCCTCCCGTCAGGCATTACGCGCTGACCAGCGGCTGTCTGGCTTGCTTCGGGCGCTATTGTACCAGTTGCCGCCCGCCCCCTGCCACCGTCCGCCCTCGCCGTGCCAGAAATCTGAAATTTGGTGTCGCCATTAGAAAAGCCGCGCCGCGGCACGCGCCGTAGAATGGCTGACATCCTGACACCCGTCTGACCCATCAGACCACCGCAGAACTATAAGGCGAGCAATGACCCATCCATCCCGTACTGGCGGCCAGATTCTGGTCGATGCCCTGAAGATCCACGGCGTAGACACGGCTTTCGGCGTACCCGGCGAAAGCTATCTGGACGTACTCGATGCCCTGCACGACTCCGGCATCCGTTTCATCATCAACCGGCAGGAAGGCGGCGCCGCCTTCATGGCCGACGCCTACGGCAAAATGACGGGCAAGCCCGGCATCTGCTTCGTCACCCGCGGCCCCGGCGCCACCAATGCCTCGATCGGCGTGCACACGGCGTTTCAGGATTCCACCCCGATGATTCTGTTCATCGGCCAGGTGGGCAATGATTTCATCGACCGCGAAGCCTTCCAGGAAATCGACTACCGCCGCATGTATGGCCAGATGGCCAAGTGGGTGGCGCAGATCGACCGTGCCGACCGCGTGCCGGAATATATTGCCCGCGCCTTCCAGATCGCCACCAGCGGCCGCCCCGGCCCCGTAGTGCTGGCCCTGCCGGAAGATATGCTGACGGCCGTCGCCAGCGTGGCCGATACGCGCTGCTACCAGCCGGTGCAAGCCGCCCCTGCCGCTAACCAGATCGAACAGCTGCGCAGCCTGCTGGCCGGCGCCAAAAAGCCGCTGGTACTGCTCGGCGGTGGCGGCTGGAATCCGGCCGCCTGCGCCGATCTGCAGCGCTTTGCCGAAGCCAACCACCTGCCCGTGGCCTGCGCGTTCCGCTTCCAAGATCTGCTCGACAATGCCCACCCTAACTATGTGGGCGATGTGGGCATCGGCATCAACCCGAAACTGGCGGCGCGCGTGCGCGAAGCCGACGTGCTGATCGCCATCGGCCCACGTCTGGGCGAAATGACCACGGGCGGCTACAGTCTGATCGAAGCGCCCGTGCCACGCCAGCAACTGGTGCATGTGCACGCCGACACGGAAGAACTGGGCAGCGTGTATCAGGCCCAGTTGATGATCAACAGCGGCATGCCGCAGATCGCCAGCATGCTGGCCGCCATGGCGCCCGTCGATAGCAGCGCATGGCGCGACAGCGTGGCCGCCGCCAAAGCCGATCTGGCCGCATGGCAGCAGCAGCCGCCGATTTTCCAGGATGGCAAAGCGCCACTTGATCTATGGCAGCTGGTACAGCAGCTCGATCAGCTGACGCCGGCCGATACCATCATCACCAACGGCGCCGGCAACTACGCCACGTGGGCGCACCGCTTCCACCGCTATGGCGGCATGCGCACCCAGCTGGCCCCCACCAGCGGTGCCATGGGCTATAGCGTACCGGCCGGTGTGGCCGCCAAAATCATTGATCCGGATCGTACCGTGATCACTTTCGCCGGTGACGGCGAATACATGATGAATGGTCAGGAACTGGCTACCGCCGTGCAGTACCGCGCCGGTGTTGTCATCATTGTCTTCAACAACGGCATGTTCGGCACCATCCGCATGCATCAGGAACTGCACTATCCGGGCCGCGTGTCGGGCACCCAGCTACATAACCCTGACTTTGCCGCACTGGCTGCCGCCTATGGCGGCCATGGTGAAGTGGTGGAAACGACGGCCGCGTTTGCGCCGGCACTGGAGCGTGCGCTGGCGTTTGCACGCAGCCAGAACCTGCCGGCCGTGATCGAACTGCGTTATGACGGCAATTTGATTACGCCGGGCGCCACGCTGGAAACCATCCGCAGCAATGCACTGAAAGCCAAGGCCGCGCAATAAGCGGACTACAGGCTGGCCGTGGTCCGGCCAGCTTCCAGCTTGGGGAGTATGGCCGGCGCGGCGGGTTGCGCTGGCTGGTCCGGCTGAGGCCCTTCAGGCTCGGCCGGCGCAGGGTTTTTCAGCGGCGGGCAGACCCGGCACACACCTGCCTGCCGGCCGAAATCGCTCACGCGCAGCAGCTTCATGGGCACTTTCGGGTCGTTGCAGTAACTACCGTCGAGCACTAATGCTTTGCCATCCTCGCTCAGCGTGCCACGGATGGTGCGCTCCTCCTCATCCGGCGGCTGCACGGTGAAATAGAACTGCCGGCCACGGGGATCGATCACCACTTCATTCGCCACCACGGGCCAGCTCAGGCCACCGGCCGTATATTCGTACAGTACCGTATCGACTTCGGCAAAACGTTGCAGCGTAATGCGCTGGCCGCCAAATTCGCCATTCTCCGGACTGATGCACAGGTCGGAAAACACCAGCATGCCGTAGCGCGGCAGCACTTGCGCAGCCGGCTTGCGTGCCAGCTTGGGGGCCGCCAGTACGGCAAACGACGCGAGCAACAGAGCACTGGCAATGAGGGTGCGACGCGACAGCAGCATGGCAGGGGCTTTCGACAAAAATAAGGATCAGGCGTCGGGCGCAGAAATGAACAACGGCTGCACTAGGCAGCCGTTGATGATTCTACCTGATCAGATCAGATTAGAACGAGTGACGTACGCCCACGTTGAAGGCTTTGTCACCGGTACCGGATTCAGCGTTGTTACCAACGGTGTAGCTGGCGCCGTTTTTGTTGTGGATCTTAGCGTACGAAACGTAGGTGCTGGTGCGTTTCGACAGAGCGTAGGAGTAACCCACTGCCCACTGGTCAGCGTCACGGTTCGCGACTTCTTTGTCGTTCTTACGGGTGTACGAAGCCATCAGGGTGCCGGCTGGGCCCACTGGTGCGGTCAGACCGATCAGCGCAACGGTGCTGTCTTTCGAAGCGACTGGAGCCACGGTGTAGCCGAATGGGTTGCCGGTGTTACCCAGAGCCGAGCTGTTGGTGCCCTTGTCTTTGCTGAAAGCAGCGTAAGCTTTAACAACTGCGAAGTCGTAGTTAGCGGCGATCAGGGTGTTGTGGCCAACGTCGGTGCTCAGCTTCGATGCTGGCAGGTCGTTGTTACGTGCGTTGTAAGCAACACGTACGTTCAGTGGGCCGTTAGCGTAGCCAACGTAGCCGCCGATTTGACGCTGAGCCGATGCATCGCCAGCTTGTTCGCCAACGCTGTACGACACTTCGCCCACGAAGCCTTCAACCACTGGCGACTGGTAAACGATAGCGTTGCTGTTACGGGTGTTGTTGCCAGCCACGCCGAACAGGTTTTTAGCGGTACCAGCGTAGCCCATTGCGAATGGATCAGCTACGTCACGTACGGACTCGTAGTAAGGGGTGTACTGACGACCCAGGGTCAGGGTACCAGCGGTGGTCGATTTCAGACCAACGTAGGATTGACGGTTAGCGATCGAACCAGCAACGTCGGATTCGCCGGTGTCAGCTTTGATGCCCGATTCCAGCACGAAGACAGCGCTCAGACCACCGCCCAGATCTTCCGTACCTTTGAAGCCCAGACGGGAGGCTGCGCCTACGCCGCTGGAAACTTTAGTGGTGTTGGCTACGCCGCCGCGCTCGCTCACCAGACCGGCATCAACGATACCGTAGATGGTGACGTTCGACTGGGCAAAGGCTGCAGCGCTGGTGGCGCTCAGAACGGCCAGGGCGATAAGGGATTTTTTCATAACGTGTTTCCTTCAGTTGTGTTGCTGTAAATAGGTAAAGCTAGTATTACGGCATGTTCGGTGCTTATCGACGCCACTTGAAGCGCCGTGTATTTGTGAGGGCAAACTCCCCAGCTGCCACTTTGCGTCGCGGGGTACGTGACGCGTTCACTTAAATGCGGCCGATACGGTCGCCGCTGGCTTTATCGCGGCGCGCTTGCGCGCCGGAGGCGGCACTATACTGATGCTTTGCTTGTCTATCAAGAGTCACAAGGGCAAGATTGCCGTTTGTTACTCTTGGCAGAATTTCAAAACGCCAGCATTTTACCGCATCGCAATATTTCCTGCCGTTAGAGCCAACTAGCCCGGATATTCCGCCCGATTTCTACACTCCACACCAACCTCCCCTCGCGGCTCGGTCAGTCTGGTCGGACCAAGTGAAAATAGCTACATTTGCTATTAACCATGTCATTTTATACCGGAGCCTGCCAGCAACAGCCTCAACTAATTGGTAATAAGCTTACAACTCCGCAGAAAATTCGGTGATTTCGACGGAGAAATATCGCGCAACACCAACTATATTCATACAAAAACACTTTATCGCTCAATTAAATTCAGCCAAACGGGCAAGCTGTTGCGTCGCATCAGCAATTTGTAAGTAATTGCTACTTGTCACATTTTCACAACATTAATAGTTAAAAAGATTGCGCACATGTGGTTTTTGTGCAGATATAGGTCGATTTCATCAAAGAAGTAAGAACTAAAAACAACAGTTATCAGTCTGGCGACAAAATTTCCTGAGAAAAATATTTTGTCTATGACAAAATTTCCACAACAGGCAGAATCACATGATTCATTCTGACTGTCTCAAACATGTCGTGGACAAGGGGATTTCTGCGTGCGCGAACGGACAAGCGGCTAGCCGCGTGCCATACTTGCGTTCATAAATCGAATGTAGAATGCAGGTCGCGTTATCCGGCGTGACCCTGCGCGTTGTGCACCCGGACCCTGTGCCAACCCTTGCGGCCATCGAAAAAAGTGGCTGCTGTAGCCTGATGATTAATAAAGAAAAAACACCACTTGCACTGAGCACGATTAGTGACGTGGAACGCGACACCGGCGTTGCCAAGGAGACCTTGCGTGTGTGGGAGCGCCGCTATGCCTTCCCGCAGCCTTTGCGCGATCCTAACGGCGAGCGTATCTATCCGCAGGACCAGGTGCAGAAACTGCGACTGGTGAAGCGGCTGATCGACCTCGGCTACCGTCCCAGCAAGATCATCCAGCACAGTGTCGACGAACTCAAAGCGCTGACCGGTCAGGCCGCCGTGGTCAAGACCACTTGCGTCACCCCGCCCGAACTGCAGGGCTATATCGATCTGTGCAAGAGCCATCAGATGGAAGCGCTGCGCCGCAAGCTGTCGCAGGCGCTGCTGATGATGGGGCTGAAAAGCTTTGTGATCGATCTGGTCGCTCCGCTCACCTCGCTGGTGGGCGAAGCCTGGGCCAGCGGCATCCTCGCCACCTTCGAAGAGCATCTGTACACGGAATCGCTGACCGTGGTGATGCGCAGCGCCATCTTTGCCATGCCTCAGGCCAATGGCAACGGCCATGGGGCACCACGCATCATGCTGACCACGCTGCCGCAGGAACGCCACGGGCTGGGCCTGCTGATGGCCGAAGCCATGTGCGTAGCCGAAGGGGCACACTGCATTTCGCTGGGCGTACAGACCCCGCTGATCGACATCGTCGAAGCGGCACAGGCCCAGCGCGTCGACATCATTGCACTGTCGTTCTCGGTAGCCATGAATGCCCGGCAGGCGCTCGATGGTCTGGCCGAACTGCATAACCGTCTGGGCGGCCATGCCGAGCTATGGGCTGGCGGCAGCAATGTGGCCCTCAAGCGCCGCCGTCCACCGTATGTGCGGGTGTATGCCCTCAACGACATCCAGGCCGCCATTGCCGACTGGCGCCAGCGCCATCCCCGCTAGGCGATCTGCGCCGTGCCATCCCCCGCGCGGAATCGCTATGGCGCTCTGGTAGAATAGGCGTTTCCTAGTGGCTGGCTATGCCAGCCTCCACTTGAAGCGCCCGTAACCACCTACCCATGTTTAGTTTCTTCAAGAAAAAACCCGTCACGCCGCCTGAGGCGATCACTCCTGCTGCCGAGCTTGCTCCAGCGCCCGTTGCCCCCATTACTGATACCAGCCCTGCCGTCCCGCCGCAGGTGGAAGAGCCGGCACCGCGCCAGTCGTGGATGGCGCGCCTGAAAGCTGGCCTGTCCAAAACCTCCTCCAATCTGTCCATCCTGTTTGTCGGTGCCAAGATCGATGACGACCTGTATGACGAACTGGAAGCGGCGCTGCTGATGTCCGATGCCGGCGTGGAAGCCACCGAGTATCTGCTCAGCGCACTCAAACAGAAGGTCAAGCAGGACAAACTGCTCGATGCGGCGGCCGTCAAAGCCGCGCTGAAACAGTTGCTGATAGAACTGCTGCTGCCGCTGCAGCGTCCATTCGAACTGGGCCGCCATCAGCCCATGGTCATGATGATTGCCGGCGTCAATGGCGCCGGCAAAACCACCACCATCGGCAAACTGGCAAAGCACATGCAGACGCATAACCAGTCCGTGTTGCTGGCTGCAGGCGACACCTTCCGCGCCGCTGCGCGCGAACAGCTGATGGTGTGGGGCCAGCGCAATAACATCACGGTCATTTCGCAAGCGTCCGGCGACCCCGCCGCCGTGGCCTTCGATGCTGTGCAGTCGGGCAAAGCCCGTGGTCACGATGTCGTCATGGTCGATACGGCCGGCCGCCTGCCTACCCAGTTGCACCTGATGGAAGAACTGAAGAAAGTCCAGCGCGTGCTGGGCAAGGGCATGGATGGCGCGCCCCATGAAACCCTGCTGGTGATCGACGGCAATACCGGGCAGAATGCACTGGCGCAAGTGAAAGCCTTCGACGATGCGCTGCATCTGACGGGGCTGGTAATTACCAAGCTCGACGGCACGGCCAAAGGCGGCGTGCTGGCAGCGATTGCCCGCGTGCGTCCTGTGCCCGTCTACTTCATCGGCATAGGCGAGAAGATAGAGGATCTGCAGCCCTTCGTGGCAGCCGAATTTGTCGATGCTTTACTGGGTGAATGACCGGATAACCGTTCTATGATCGAATTCCGCAACGTTTCCAAGCAATACTCCACTGATACTTACGCTCTGCACGATGTCTCCTTCACGGTGGCCAAGGGCGAGCTGGTGTTTCTGGCCGGCCCTTCCGGCGCCGGCAAATCCACCCTGCTGAAAATGATCGCTGCCATCGAGCGCCCTAGCGCCGGTCAGGTACTGATCAACGGCACCGATATTTCGCGTATCCGGCCCGCGGCGATTCCCTCGCTGCGGCGCAATCTGGGCCTGATCTTCCAGCAGCAAAGGCTGCTGACCGACCGCAGCATACTGGCCAATGTGATGCTGCCCCTGCTGGTGGCCGGTGCCGCCCACAAGGAAGCAGAAACCCGCGCCCGTGCCGCACTGGAAAAAGTCGGCCTGGCTGATCGGGCCGATGCCCAGCCCCTGTCGCTATCGGGCGGCGAGCAGCAGCGCGTGTCGATCGCGCGTGCCATCGTCAACCGTCCCCAGCTGATTCTGGCCGACGAACCTACGGCCAATCTGGACCGCGCCAGCGCCAACCGCGTGCTCGATGCGCTAAAAGCCTTCAACTCGGTGGGCGTGACCTGCATTATCTCCAGCCACGACGAGCAGATGCTGGATGCGGCCGCCCGCGTGATCCACCTCAACCAAGGCCAACTGGAGGGCGCAGCATGACCAACTGGTTACGCCAACACCGCTATGCACTGGGCGCCGCACTGGTGCACCTGCGCCGTTCGCCGGGCGGTTTCCTGTTCAACATCCTCGTGGTGGCGATTGCACTGGCGCTGCCGTTTGCCGGTGTGACTCTGCTCGACAACGTGCGCCCCATGTCGGAACAGCTGTCGGTCGATCCTGAAGTGAGCGTATTCCTGCGTCAGGACACCCCGCGCGAACAGGCGCAGGCACTGGCTTCCTCGCTGCGTCAGGCGGTCAAGGACAAGCAGGCCAAAATCATCTTCACCCCGCGCGAAAAAGCGCTCGACCAGCTGCGCGATAAAAACGGGCTGGCCGATGTACTGACCACGCTGGGCGAAAACCCACTGCCCGATAGCTATGTGATCAAGATCGATGCCTTCCGCAATGCCCAGGCCGGTGGCGATGTCGACCAGCTGGCCGAACAGCTGCGCAGCCTGCCGGCCGTCGAATCGGTGCAGGTGGATTCAGCCTGGGTCAAGCGGCTGGCCGCGCTGATCAATGTACTGCGCATGGCGTTGCTGATCCTGGCCGCCACGCTGGGCACCGTGGTGGTGGCGGTAATCTTCAATACCATCCGCCTGCAGGTACTGACGCAGCGCGAAGAAATCCTCGTCTGCAAGCTGATCGGCGCTACCGATAACTTTATCCACCGCCCCTTCTTCTACACGGGCGCCCTGCTGGGCCTGTGCGCCGGTGGCGTGGCACTAGGCGCGGTGGCACTGGCACTGCACCCGCTGAATCAGGCCATTGCCGAATTTGCCAGACTATATGCTTCGGAATTCCAGCTGACCCCGCTGCCACCGCTGGCCATGGCCGGTCTGCTGGCCCTGTCGGCCGGCCTAGGCCTGCTGGGCGCGATGCTGTCGGTACAGCGCCATCTGGCGCGCATGAATTAAAGCCTCCCGCTAGCGTCCGTGCGGCTGCGCACGGACGCTACGCCGCCTCTAGCTCTACCCTTCCCTGTATTAAGTCCGGCCTAAGATCCGGCGCGCATTCTGTGGCTGTTGTCTGCTGAGGCCTATAGCTTTTTTGCTATCAATGCGATAAATTTGCAGTGATTGGCACTCAACGACAGAGAGTGCTAATATATCTCGACTGCAGAGCAAAATTAGTTCTCTACAGCAAATAAGTAAGACCAAAATATTGCTAAGACGCACTCACTACTAAGGAATGAATATGACTACGATGTCCGCACCGAACGCTCTGGTACCGGTCACCAATCGCGCCTTGGGACTGGGATTCACTGGGAATCTGGGCAATATCGATGCCTATATTTCGGCCGTCAACCGTCTGCCGATGCTCAGCCATGACGAGGAAACTTCGCTCGCCAAGCGTCTGAAAGAACACAACGATCTGGCCGCCGCACAGGAACTGGTGCTGTCGCACCTGCGTCTGGTGGTGTCGATCGCCCGTGGCTATCTGGGCTACGGCCTGCCACACGCCGACCTGATTCAGGAAGGCAACATCGGTCTGATGAAGGCCGTGAAACGCTTCGACCCCGATCAGGGCGTGCGTCTGGTGTCCTACGCCATGCACTGGATAAAGGCCGAGATGCATGAATACATCCTGAAGAACTGGCGTCTGGTCAAAGTGGCCACCACCAAAGCCCAGCGCAAGCTGTTCTTCAATCTGCGCAGCCACAAAACGGGGCTGGATGCGATGAGCCCGGCGCAGATCGATCAACTGGCGCAGACGCTGGACGTCAAGCGCGAGGAAGTGATCGAAATGGAAACCCGCCTGAGCGGCCGCGACATCGCGCTGGAATCGCCCAGCGATGACGAAGACGACAAATTTGCACCGATCGCCTACCTGTCCTCGGAAGCGAGCGAGCCGACCCGCGTGCTGGAAGCGGAACAGGTCACCCGTCTGCATTCGGAAGGGCTGGAGCAGGCACTGGCCAAGCTCGATGCCCGTTCGCGCCGCATCGTCGAAGCCCGCTGGCTGGCCAACGACGACGGCAGCGGCGCCACGCTGCATGCACTGGCTGACGAGTTCGGCGTCTCCGCCGAACGGATCCGCCAGATCGAAGTGGCGGCGCTGAAGAAAATGAAAGGTGCACTGGCCGAATACATGTAAGCCAGCCCCGCCCACCGAACAGCCGCCGGTTCCCCCGCGCGGCTGTTTTTTTTCGTGGCGAGCCACGCTGCAGTCTGGCGTGCGCTGCGGCCATGGTGTTTTTGCTAAGCTGATCACGTGGCCCGCTGCCAACACCACGTTCGATACGAAGTCCCGAGGTACTCCCATGAAATCCGGCCTACTGCGGCAACTGGTCATACTGCCTACGCTGATCGCCTGCATGGCCCTGCTGTATGCCTGCAATGGCGCGCTGGGGCGGGCCGCCGCCACCCCCACGCCTGTCACTCGCGACATAGTGCTCACGCAGGGCGCCAGCGTGGCGCTGACAGCCATCGCCAGCCCCAATCGCGCTAGCGACGCCAGCGATACCAGCAGCGCGCCACAACTGAAACTGGAGCGCGTCAACGATAGTCGCTGCCGTACAGGTGTGGTGTGCGTGTGGGCCGGCTATATCAGCTACAGCTTCGTCCTGACGGGGACGGACGGCAGCACCAGCCAGTTTGTGCTTTCTGACAACATGCCGAACGCCCGCCCCAGCATCACCGAGCAGGGCTGGACCATTACCCTCACGGGACTGGAGCCACAGACGGCCCCGGCAAAAGATGAAATCGCGCCAAATTATCGGGTAAGCTTGAGGGTGAGCAACGCACCTTCATCCTAACCCGAGTAAGCGCCCATGACCCAGCTCCGCCAGCCCACCCTGTCCTTCCTTGTTTCCACCACCTTCATCACCACGCTGACCATCAGCTTTAGTGCGCCCACGGCAGCCTGGGCCAAGACCCCGGTCGCGACGGGCACCGGCGGCGCCGTCGCCACCATCAGCGAACCGGCATCGCAAGCCGCCATTACCATCCTCAACAAGGGTGGCAATGCCATCGATGCGGCCGTGGCAGCCGCTGCCACGCTGGGCGTGACCGATCCGTTCAGCTGCGGCATCGGTGGCGGTGGCCTGATGGTGATCTATCTGGCCAAGGACAAGCGTGTGATCACCATCGACCACCGCGAAACGGCACCGGCCAGCTTCACGCCGACCGCATTCCAGCAGGATGGCAAGGAGCTCGATTACGATACCGCCATCGCCAGCGGCATGGCGGTCGGTGTACCAGGCACGGTACGGGGCTGGCACGAAGCGTTGCAGCGCTATGGCAGCATGTCGTTTGCACAGGTGCTGGCACCGGCCATCGGTGTGGCCAGCAAAGGCTTTACCGTGAATGCCAACTTCAGCCACCTGATCGACGAGAACCTCAACAAGTTCAAGCTGTTCCCTGCCACTGCCGCGCTGTACATGAAAGATGGCAAAGCGCTGCCGGCCGGCACGCTGCTGCGCAACCCCGATCTGGCGAAAGCCTACCGTGAACTGGCCAGCGGCGGCATCCGCACTTTCTATGAAGGCAAGCTGGGGCGCGCGGTCGTGGCCGCCGTCAACCAGCCACCGGTAGCGCCCGGCGTGCAGGTACGCGCCGGCAAAATGAGCATGGCCGATCTGGCCAATTACGAAGCGCGCATCCGCCAGCCCATCCACAGCACCTACCGCGGCTACGATATTTACGGCATGGCACTGCCCAGCAGCGGCGGCATCGCCATCGCCGAAGCGCTCAACATTCTAGAAGGCTATGATCTGAAAGCTTTGCCACGGGCCCAGGCCGAACACCTGTATCTGGAAGCGAGCCGGCTGGCCTTTGCCGACCGCAACGCCTATCTGGCCGATCCGGAATTCGTCGATGCCCCGGTGGCTGGCCTGCTCAGCAAGGAATATGCGGCGCGCCGGCGTGAACTGATCAATCCGCAGCAGGCCAGCCACCATGCCGATGCCGGTGATCCGTATCCGTTCCAGAACGATGTCAGCGTGCCCCAGCGGCCACGTAGCAACAAGCTGCTGGCGGAAGGCGCCCATACCACCCACCTGACGGTATCGGACAAGGAAGGCAATATCGTTTCCTACACCTATACCATCGAATCGTGGGGCGGCAGCGGCATCGTGGTGCCCGGCTACGGCTTCCTGCTGAATAACGAAATGACGGACTTCGATTTTTCCGGTCCTGCACCGAATGTGCCGGAAGCGGGCAAACGGCCCCGTTCCAGCATGTCGCCCACCATTGCCTTCCGCAATGGCAAACCGGCCTTCACCATCGGCAGCCCCGGTGGCGCCACCATCATCACCACGGTGCTGCAAACCATGGTCAACTACCTCGATCTGGGCATGAGCATGCCGGAGGCACTGAATGCCCCGCGCATCTCCGAACGTAACGGCATGGCCACCGATGTAGAGCCCGGTTTCGCCGGCACGGCGCAGGCGCAGGCACTGGAAAAACTGGGCCAGCGCTGGGGCCAGCCGGAAGAAATCGGCGCCGCCAATGCCCTCGTGTTCAATCCGGACGGCACCGTGACAGCCGTGAGCGAAGGCAAGCGCCACGGCGTCGGCAGCGCCATGGTGCAGCACAGCGCACACTAGCCCACCCGAGACCGGCGCGCTCAGCATGGACTTCGACCTCCACTACGCTGAAGCCTTTGCAACCTGCGCCGGCTTCGTGCAGGCGCTACTGGCTGTACTACTGTGGCGCCACCATCATCTGCAGCCACGCTGGGGCTTGCGCTGGGTGGCCATGGCGATGGCCTGTTCAGCCGGGATCAACCTCAGCGCGCACTATCTGATCACGCCCTTCCTGCCGCAAGGCACCTTCATCCGCGCACCGCAACCCGTCTCGCTGTTCCTGTTCTTCAGCGGCTTTGCCTGTCTGGCCGCGCTCGTAGTGGGCCTGCGCGCCTACACGGGACGGCAGCGCTTGCGTGGCCGCTATGAATTCCTGCTGCTTTGGCCGGTGCTGATGCTGGTGGTGCTGCTGACGATACGGCCATTCCCGCTGGCCGGCGATCTGAGTTCGGTCAGCGTATTTCTGTACTGCGCCTGGCTGGTAGCGCAGGCTGCACGCACCGAACGGCAGGCCAACCATCCACTGCTGTGCGCGGTGCTGTGTGTGCAGCCCATCACGCTGGCCCTGCTACTCGGCGCCGGCGTGCAGGTAGCACTGGCGCGCTACTTCGCTGCGCTGCCGTTCACACTGATCGGCGTGGCCCTGCTATCCATCACGCTAAACCGTCTGCGCGATTCGCTGGCACGCGAACTGGCCGCGCGCACGGCCGCCGACGCCGCGCTGCAGCAGCAACAACAGCAAATGCTGGCCACGCTGGAAGCGGAAGTCGAACGGCGTACCGCACAGCTGCAGGCCGCCCAGCAGGAACTGCGCGTCAGCGAGCAGCGTCTGCGCGCCGTGCTCGATACCACCGGCGACGGCATCTGGGACTGGGACATCCGTCAGGGCAGCATGTACAACAATGCCCGCTGGGCCGAAATGTTTGGCTATCCGGCACAGGAAGGTCAGCATCAGGTCAGCGTCTTCATCGAACACCTGCATCCGGACGAAAGAGCAGGCGTGCAGGCCGCGATCGAACATAGTCTGGCCAGCGGCGCGTCCTACTGCCATGAGCACCGCATGCGCAAATGCGATGGCAGCATCATCTGGGTGCATGACCGCGGCGATGTGACGGAGCGCGATGCCAGCGGCCAGCCACTGCGCATGATAGGCAGCGTGGCCGATATCACGGAACGCAAGCTGGCCAGTCTGGCGCTGGCACAGGCTAAAGCCGACGCTGATGCCAGCAACCGCGAACTGCAGCAGGCGCTCAACCATCTGAAACAGACGCAGGAACATCTGCTGCAGTCGGAAAAGCTGGCCGCACTGGGCGGGCTGGTGGCCGGTGTGGCGCACGAGCTGAATACGCCTATCGGCAATACCCTGACCACGGCCAGCACTATGCTCGATCACGTACGTGAAATGACCCGCGCCAGCGAAGGCGGCACGCTGCGCAAGACCCAGCTCAATGCATTCCTTGCCAACAGCCGCGAGGCTGCCGAACTGATACAGCGCAATGCCGACCGCGCCTCGCACCTGATCGCCAGCTTCAAACAGGTGGCCGTCGACCAGACCAGCATGCTGCGGCGCCGCTTCCGTCTGGCCACCGTGGTGCACGATGCGATTTCCATGGTAGCGCTCAACCACAAACGCCAGCCCATCGACATCGACATCGACGTGGCCGACAGCATCGAACTCGATAGCTTCCCCGGCCCGCTGGAACAGACCCTGGCCAATCTGCTGCAGAACGCCGCCATCTACGGCCTGCTGGGCCGCGAGCACCTGCGCATCAGCGTCCGCGCCCGCCCCGATCCGCAACAGCCGGACAGCCATGTGCTGCTGGAGTTTGCCGACGACGGTGCCGGTATGTCGGCCGAGACAGCGCAACGGGCCTTCGATCCCTTCTTCACCACGCGCTTCGGTCAGGGCGGCTCGGGACTGGGGCTGTACATCGTCTACAACCTCATACACGGTGCGCTCGGTGGCGACATTACGCTCGATACGGCGCCCGATGCCGGCACCCGCTTCACTCTCACCTTGCCGCTGTACGGCCCCGAGCCGCAAAACAGCAGCAACTAGGCTATACCTCTTTGCCGCGTGGCCACCACGCCACACTAAGCCATGTTTAAGACAGCGCTAACACAATGACAACTTCACTAATCGGGAGTCGTCATGAAAAACTGGATGCGCGCCAACAAAGGCTTTGTCATGTTTCTGCTGCTGTTCGGGATCTTCCGTACCGCCGTGGCGGACTGGAATCCGATCCCCTCCGCTTCCATGCACCCCAATCTGCTGGAAGGCGATGTAGTGTTCGTCAACCGTCTGGCCTACAACGTCAAACTGCCGCTGACCGACATCGTGCTGGGACACACGGGCGAACCGCAGCGCGGCGATATCGTCACCTTCTCTTCGCCCAAAGATGGCACCCGTTTGATCAAGCGCGTGATGGCGCTGCCGGGCGACCGCGTGGAAATGCGCAACGAACGTCTGATCATCAATGGCCAGCCGGCCGACTATGCCGATGCCGTACAGGCGGCCGAAACCATCAAAGGTCTGGGTCAGCTCAACGCACTGCAGGTAGCCGAAACGGTGGGCCGCAGCCGCCCGCACACCATCCAGATTCTGCCGCAGGTACAGGCCCAGCGCGATATGGCGGCACTGGTAGTGCCAGCCGGGCAGTACCTGATGCTGGGCGATAACCGCGACAACAGCGCCGACTCGCGCTACATCGGCATGGTGCCGCGCGCGTTGCTGATCGGCCGCGCCGAGCGGGTGCTGGCTTCGGCTGACATTCAGGGTAACTGGCTGCCGCGCACCGAGCGCTTCGGCATGAGCCTGTACGCCCAGCCGTAAAGGCAAAACCGGCCACTCGCCGCCGTCACGCGGCAATGTTATGATTGGTAGCATCTTTTTAACATTGCCGGATACGCTAGACGACACGGCGCGCGAGACTGCATGATTACTTTCGAAGCACTGGCCAAAAGTTACGGCGATTTTCACGCCGTTCATCCCATCGCGCTGGAAGTACGGCGCGGCGAAGTCTTCGGCTTCCTCGGCCCCAACGGCGCCGGCAAGACCACCACCATCCGCATGATGATGGGCATACTGGTACCCAGCAGCGGACGGGTACTGATCGATCACCTCGACTGCCACGCCGATGCCACCGAAGTCAAACGGCGGGTCGGCTATCTGCCCGATACGCCGGTGTTCTACGACTACCTGCGCGGGCGCGAAATTCTGCAGTTCGTCGCCGAGATGCATGGCTACAGCCGCGCCGAAGCACGCACCCGCAGCGCCCGTCTGCTGGAGGAATTCGGTCTGCAGGAAGCGGCCGAAGACTACGCCGTCAACTACTCGCTGGGCATGAAGAAGCGGCTGGGACTGGCCTGCGCGCTGATCCACGATCCGGCCGTACTGATCCTCGATGAACCCATCAACGGACTCGATCCGCGCGCCTCGCGCGATGTGCAGGAACGCCTGCTGGCCGCTGCGGCACGGGGCGTCACCATTTTTGTCTCCACCCATCTGCTCGACATGGCAGAGAAGCTGTGCGACCGCGTCGGCATCATCCACCATGGCCAGTTAGTCGCCACCGGCACGCTGGACGAAGTGCGCGCACAGGCCTCCGCCAGCGGCTCGCTGGAAGAAGTCTTCCTCAAGATCACCGACGCTGACAGCGCCCACGCCGCATGATGCCGCGCCTGCCCGCGTTGCACACGATCTGGCTGCTGACCAGAATGCGCTGCCTGCGTCAGCGCAATCTGCTACACAACGCGCTACTGCGCGGCTTCGGCCACAAAGGCGCACGCGATGGCAATGGCGGCAAGAACACCACTAGCTGGATACTCGCCGTGCTGGTGGCCGTGACCATGGCGATTTCGCTACTTAGCGTCTCCAGCAACATCGTGCTCAATCTGCAGTGCCACACGGTCAGTAGCAGCGACTGCCATCACAGCACTGCCAGCACGGGTGGCGCGGAGCACAACCACATCGCTGCCAGCGAACTGGAACGGGCTACCAGCTTTGCCCCAGCGCTGCAGCGCGCACTCGCCCTGGAACTGGGCGCCCTGTTCCTGGTCAGCATACTGCTCTCGCTGGGCAGCAAGGAACTGGCCCAACCGGACTGGGATCTGGAATGGCTGGTGACCTTGCCTGCCAGCCGTTCCAGCCTACTGTGGGGGCGCATCGTTGAACGCAGCGTAGGCAACTTACTGGGTATCTTCATGCTCGCTGCTGCCTACGGCATGATCGCATGGTATGGCGGTCATGGCTGGTACAGCGTGCCACTAGCCTTGCTAGCCACGCTGGCCTTGCTGCCGCTGGCCGCCATCGTGCAGACGCTGGCCGACACGGGATTGCGCATGGCCTTGCCCGCTTCGCAGCTACGCAATCTGCAGGCACTGATTTCGCTGCTGGGTCTACCGCTGATGTATCTGGTGATCGCCACCAGCATGCCGCATCCCAGCAACTTCATCATCGACTGGGTGCGCGCCAGCCCTGCGTGGCTGCTATGGACCCCACCGGGTCTGCTGCTGCAGGCCACGCAGGCCGGCAGCAGCGGCGCGCTGATCGCCAGCCTGTGTCTGTTCGCATTGCAGAGTATCGCGCTACTGTGGGGCGGTGTGATCCTGCTGGCCTATCAGTTGCGCCACGGCGTGGTGCGCTCCGGTGCGCGTGAAAGTAGCCGGCGGATTGCCCACGCTAGCGCGAGCGCTAGCGCTAGCCATGCAGCGGAGCCTGCGGCAGCGTCACAGCGGCCAGACACCCAGACCGTCGCAGCGACCGGCAGCTCTGCCGCCCACTGGCTAGAGTACCTGCTATCGCCGATACAGCGGCGCGAACTGCGCCTGCTGAGCCGCGACCGCAACTTCCTCGTGCAGACGCTGGTGCTGCCGCTCGTGATCGTATTCAGCCAGCTGATCTTCAACGGCCAGCTCGAAAGTCTGGCCGAGCTGGGGCAGCACCACACCGCCACGGCCGCCATCGCGTTCAGCATCGGCGCATACGTGTTGATGCTGTCGGCCTTCCAGACCCTGAATAACGAAGGTCAGGTACTGTGGTTGCTATACACCGTACCGCAGTCGCTCAACCACATCCTCAAGCAGAAAGCCCGCCTGTGGGCCGTACTGGGCCTGCTGTATCCGCTGGCCGTATGCGCTATCAGTGCCTACTACACCAGCGAATTCGCATGGAGCATGCTGGCACTCATGCTCACCGTACTGGCCGGCATTCCCATCTATTCGATACTGGCGGTGGCACTGGGCGTATTTGCCTGCAACCCGCACGCAGTCGACAACCGTAACCGCGTGCGGCCAAGCTTCGTCTATCTGTACATGCTGCTGTCCAGCTTCTATGTCTGGTCGATCACGGCCAGCTTCTGGTGGCAGAAGCTGATCGTCGCCGTCCTGATCACTTCCATGGCGCTGGCACTGTGGCAGAAAGCGCGCGATGCCATGCCCTATCTGCTCGATCCTGCCGCTGCTCCGCCAGCACGGGTGGCACTGGCCGATGGCTTGATCGGCGCCACTGCCTTCTTCATCCTGCAGGGCATCGCTACCTTCATCCTCGCCCAAGATCCCGCTGACATCGATATGCGTGTCACCACGCTGGCTTTTGTCAGCGCCGGCCTACTGGTGTTTGCTGTGATGCGGCTGTATTACTGGCGCGCCCGCACACAAGGCGTGCCCACCATCCTGCGCGGCATCCGCTGGGCAGCGACGTTCAAGGCCGTGCTACCCGCCACCCTGCTGGCCATTGCGGCCGGCCTGCTCAGCATCTACGTGATACGTCACACGGCATACGCGCCCATGCTCGGGTTGAAAATCGATGGCAGCGCCACCCTGAAATACTGGCTGCTAGGCTTAGCGGTCGTCGCTGCGCCACTGTGCGAAGAATTCATCTTCCGTGGCCTGATCTTCGGCGGTCTGCGCCGCACGCTGACGCCGCTGCTATCGGCACTGGTCAGCGCAGCCGTCTTTGCCGCCGTGCACCCGCCCTTGTCCATGCTGCCTGTCTTTGTACTAGGCCTGTGCACAGCGTGGGCTTACCAGCGCAGCCATACCTTGCTGGCCCCCATGCTGGTGCATGCGCTATACAACGCAGTCGTCATCACAGTCCAGCTAGCGGGCTAGATGAAAAAAACGCCGCTGTGCGTGAGCGCAGCGGCGTTCCAGTAAAACCAGTGCAAGGGGAGTCAAGTCACGGGAGCTGGATTAAACAGTACAAGGGAGTTATGCAGTTTCCACTTCTCGGCCCACGTCTCGCGGCCGCTGGCGACTTCTAGCAGCAGGTGGAACAGTTCCCAGCCCACGTCGGCAATGCTGGCTTCACCGCTGGCGATACGGCCAGCATTAATGTCCATCAGATCATGCCAGCGCGCCGCCAGGTCGTTACGCGTCGCCACTTTAATCACCGGCACTTCGGCCAGACCATAAGGCGTGCCGCGGCCCGTGGTGAACACATGCAGATTCATGCCGGCCGCCAGTTGCAGCGTGCCGCAGATAAAATCGCTGGCCGGCGTAGCCGCGTAGATCAGCCCCTTCTGGCGCAGTTTTTCACCGGGCGACAGCACACCCGAAATCGGACTGCTGCCGGATTTGACGATAGAGCCCATGGCCTTTTCCACGATGTTGGACAGGCCGCCCTTCTTGTTGCCCGGCGTAGTGTTGGCGCTGCGGTCTACCCCGCCCCGCTTCAGATAATTGTCGTACCACTCCATTTCGCGGATCATGGCCTGCGCCACTTCCGGCGTGGCCGCGCGCGCCGTCAGCTGATCGATACCGTCGCGTACCTCCGTCACCTCCGAGAACATCACCGTGGCACCGGCGCGCACCAGCAGATCCGTCGCAAAACCTACTGCCGGATTCGCCGTCACACCGGAGAAGGCATCGCTGCCGCCGCACTGCACGCCCACCACCAGCTCGGAAGCCGGCACCGTCTCGCGCCGCCGTGCATTCAGCGCAGCCAGATTGGTTTCGGCCTGCTGCATGATCGACTCGATCATCGACATAAAGCCCACATGCTGGGCGTCCTGCAGACAGACCAGCGCCGGATCGGCACCGCCGCCATTCTGGATGGGGATGGCGCCTTTCGGGAACAGACGCGTAGGCTGCAGCTTTTCGCAACCGAGGCTGACCACCATGGCCTGCCCGCCGAAGTTGGGATTGAGGGTGATGTTGCGCAGCGTCTGGATAGGCACCATGGCACCGGGCGCATCGATCGCCACGCCACAACCATAAGTATGTTCGAGCCCCACTACATCATCCACGTTGGGATACTTGGGCAGCAATTCATTTTTGATACGCTGTACGGCAAAGTCCACCACGCCGGACACGCATTGCACGGTAGTGGTTATCGCCAGAATATTGCGCGTGCCAACACTACCATCAGGATTGCGGTAGCCCTCGAAGGTATAGCCTTCCAGCGGCGCTGCCGGCGCCGCCAGATTGGTCGATACGGGCAGGTTGACCAGTTCGCGCGCATCCGGCATCTCCACCTGTGCTTCCGCTACCCAGCTACCGGCTGGCAGATCGCAGGCCGCATAGCCGATGGTGACGTTGTAGCGCCGTACCGCTTCGCCCTTGGCCAGCGCACGCAGCGCGACCTTGTGCCCTTGCGGCACGGCCTCGCGCAGCGTCAGGCCGTTCTCGAACACGGTGCCGGCCGGCAGGCCGCCATCGTTGACGACGATCGCAACGTTATCGTTTTCATGCATGAGGATGTAGCGCGGTGTGGCGGCGCTGGCGGGTGTGCTCATCTGGCGTCCTTTGCTGTGTTCGGCGTCTCGAATATCGTTGTTTTTTTCTGTTGCAGGTGTTGTAAAAAGTGGTCAGGCCACTTCCGGCGGCATCTTCCGCCTGCGCTTTGTGGTCTACGCGCCACAGTGTAAAATCGCTTATTTTTCAAAGCTTTACCCCTGTAAATAGGGATAATCCAGCGTTACAACACGATTCGAGTATGACAGCTAAAAATTATTTTGGCTAGTCCACATTGCTTCTTTGGTCTGACCACCTTAGAATTCGTCTAACCACTAAGCACTTAGATGCTTACCAAGAACATAACGAGACCATGCAGAAAAAACTGTCCTCCGTTGCCGATAGCTCCACCCACGAACCGCGTCTGTATCGCGTGGTGGCTAACCGCATACAGGAACTGATCCGTGAAGAACATATCGCCGGCGGCGAGCGCCTGCCATCCGAACGCGACCTGTCTACCAAGCTCAATGTCAGCCGTGCCTCGCTGCGCGAAGCACTGATTGCGCTGGAACTCAGTGGCGTGATCGAAGTACGTGGCGGCTCTGGCGTGTATGTGTGCGAGGAAGCACAACCGAGTGCAGCCGAACTGGCCGAAGCCGGTCCGGGCCCATTCGAAGTGCTGTCGGCACGCCGCCTGATCGAATCGGAAATCGCTGCCATTGCAGCGCGCGTGGCCACCGATAGCGCCATCGACGACATTCTGCACGCCGTCGAAGAGATGGAAAAGAACCACGACAACTACGCCAGCAATGAGCAGGCCGACCGCAACTTCCACCTGTCGATCGCGCGTGCCACCGGCAATAGCGCGCTGGTAGGTTCGCTCAACTATCTGTGGGACCAGCGTGGCCGCCTGTGGCACAAACTGAAAGAACACTTCCAGACCGAGGAACTGCGGCAGGAAACCCTGAAAGATCACCGCCGCATTCTGGAGGCGATTGCCGCCCACGATCCGGCTGCAGCACGCAAAGCCATGCGCTCCCACCTCGAGCGTGTGACCCGTACCTTCTCGCGCGGCTAACCGCCGGCGCGTTGCAGTAGCAGTAGCAGTAGCATTAAGAATCAAGCAGTAACGCAGGGCCAGCCTAGCTGCTGGTCCGCGCATAACAAAGTAATCAAGTTATCGACCGGCTTGCGACCTCGGCGCGCGTTCCACGCAGCGACCCTCGTCTCAACGGCACGGAGTACGCGAGGTGCTCCACACACGCTAGCGCTTTTCAGCGCGCGTATAACTTTATTCAAAACCAAGGAGACTCGTATGAAACAGCCCGCACAGCAACGCTCTGCACAACCTCGCTTGCTGCTGTCGGCCATCACGGTGGCCGTACTGACCCTGGCCAATCAGGCCGCTGCACAACAGACTGGCGAAGGCGCCATCACCCGCGTGGAAGTCACCGGTTCCAGCATCAAGCGTCTGGCCACGGAAGCTTCGCTGCCGGTCAGCACCGTCAAGGCCGAAGACTTCATCAAGCAGGGTATGACCACACTGGCCGATGTGATGATGACGCTGCCGCAATCGGCTTCGCTGGCACCATCCAACGCCGGCTCCGGCACCAACATCAATCTGCGCGGCCTCGGTGTGAACCGCACGCTGGTGCTGCTGAATGGCCGCCGTCTGGCCAACGAAGCGATCGCCGACGGTTACGCCAATCTGGACGTGATTCCGATGAGCGCTATCGCCCGTGTGGAAATTCTGCGTGACGGTGCATCCTCGATCTACGGCTCGGACGCCATCGGCGGCGTGGTCAACTTCATCACCAAGACCTCGTTCGAAGGTCTGTCGCTGACGGGTCAGGCAGTTCAGCCAGAACGCAACGGCGGCGGCGACGAACAGCGTGCCAGCATCACCTGGGGTAAAGGTAATCTGGAACGCGACGGCTGGAGCTTCTACGGCACCATCGATGCCCACCAGCGCACCCGTCTGGCCTCGTCCGATCGCGCCGACCTGAGCTCGGCCGAACTGCTGACCAGCATCGGCCGCGCCCCGACGCTGGGCACGGGCGGCAATGCTACCCCGGCCAACTTCACCACCGCCACCAACAAAACCGCACAGAACCCGTATGGCAGCACCGGCTGTCTGGCTCCTTACTCGATCAGCGGCCAGAAAGGCACCTGTATCCTCAACGCCAACGAATATGGCACCTCGCTGTATGCTAACCAGCAGGTGACTTTCTACGCTCGCGCTGCCAAGAAATTGAGTGAAGATCACGTCATCACTCTGGACTACTCGCGCGGCGAAGAATTCATCCTCGGCACCAAGAACCCGACCAACGCACTGGCTGTCAACGGTGTCGCAGCAACCCTGCCATCGACCAGCAAATGGTATCCGGGTAAAGCGGGCGGCGTGCCTGCCGTGGCTGGTCTGAACAACGCACCGCTGACGGTCACCTGGGCGGTAGCCGATCTGGGTCTGGCGACCACCAAAGACGTGCAGCTGAACCAGCGCTTCGCCATCAGCGACGAAGGCAAAGTCGGCGAGTGGGACTACAAGGCCGGCCTGGTCATCGGTATTTCCAACCGCGATAACTACTACCACTCGGGCTACGTCAAAGGTCAGGGTCTGCTCGATGGCCTGAAAGGCGGCCAGCTCAATCCGTTCGGACTGCAGGACGCCGACGGCAAAGCCTATCTGGAATCGATCAAGGTCGACGGCCAGAAGAACCGTACTTCGAAATCCACCTTTACCGGCATCGACGTCACGGCTAGCCGCTCGCTGATGGATCTGGAAGGCGGCGCACTGGCACTGGCACTGGGTGCCGATCTGCACCGCGACACCACGGAAGACACCAAGCTGCCGCTGTCGGGCGAAGTCACCTACGCCAACAGCTCGCCCTCGCACGGCGAAGGCCAGCGCAACGTGGCCGCACTGTTCGCCGAGCTGAATATCCCGCTGACCAAAAAACTGGAACTGAATGCCGCCGTACGTGACGACCATTTCAGCGACTTCGGTAACACCATCAATCCGAAAATCAGCTTCCGCTACGAGCCTTCGAAACAGCTGATGTTCCGCGGCTCGGCCAACACCGGCTTCCGTGCACCGACCCTGTTCGACCGTTACGGCTACCGTCTGCCCGGCGCTACCGGCCTGACCGCTGCCAAGTGGGATGATCCGGTGCTCTGCCCAGGCGGCACGCCAGGCGTCGCTGGCACCGGCAAAGCGCTGCCGGGCTATGTGGCTTCCACCGTCTGCAACACCACCCTGCCTAAGCAGACCGGCTCCAATTCGGAACTAGTACCGGAAAAATCCAAAGGCTTCACGCTGGGGACCGTGTTCGAGCCAACTTCCAGCTCGTCGATCTCGCTGGACTACTGGAACATCAAGATGACCGACATGCTGGCCAATCTGCCAGAACAGGTCTACTTCCTCGATCCAGTGAAGTACGCGGCCTACTTCGTGCGTAACGCCGACGGCACCATCAACTTCATCAAGAACACCACCATGAATCTGGGTGGCCAGAAAGCTGCCGGTATCGACGTGTCGGCTGCCTATATGTTCCCGAAAACCTCGTTCGGCACCTTCAAGGTTTCGCTCGATGGCACCTATCTGACCCAGTTCGACAACCAGCTGGATAAAGGCAGCCCTTATGTTTCCAACGTCGGTCAGTTCGGTCTGGCCAGCAACGGCACCACTTCCAGCTTCCCTATCATTACCTATCGCTGGAAGCACACGCTGAAACTGAACTGGGCTGCCGGCAACTGGAACAGCCAGCTGACCCAGAACTACAACTCCAAATACACCGACCAGAATCTGGTGGCGCAGCAATACTGGCGCAACATCAATTCCTACAAGGTGTGGAACCTGACCACCACCTACAGCGGCTTCAAGAACATCTCGGTTACCGCCGGTATCACCAACCTGTTCAACGTGAATCCGCCAGTCACCAACAGCAGCCTGTATAGCTTTGGTTACCTGAGTAGCGCTGCCAGCCCGATCGGCCGCGCCTACAATGTACGTGCCACCTACACGTTCTAACAGAGTCTAGATGTTAAATCCCGTGACGAGGCCTGCCTCGTCACGGCTTACCCAGCCTAGACCTGATCCGTCAAACTCTCCGCCTGAGTTTAAGCGCCGGTCTGTTCTAGGCCGGCGCTTTTTTTATCTGCCTGACCATCCATGAAACTACTCCGATTCTGCCGCACCAGCGCACTGGCCAGCACCCTGATGCTCTGCCTAGCCACCGGCCACGCTGCCGAGGTTCCCGCCAAACCTATCCGCATAGTGCTGGTGGGCGATTCCACCATGGCCAATAGCAGTGGCTATGGCGATGCCTTCTGCGCCCGCGTGAATCGCGCCCACACCTGTCTGAATCTGGCCAAAGGGGGCCGTAGTTCCGGCAGCTTCCGCGCCGAAGGCCGCTGGGATGAAGTCGAAGGGCTGCTGCGCGGCAGCGCCGCCTACCGCAGCACCTATGTGCTGATACAGTTCGGCCACAACGACCAGCCGGGCAAGCCGGGCCGCTCGACCGATCTGAAAACCGAATTCCCCGTCAATATGGCGCGCTATGTGCGCGAAGTACGCGCACTGGGCGGTATCCCCGTGCTGCTGACGCCGCTGACGCGCCGCACCTTCAAGGACAAGGTTCTGGAAAATAATCTGCAGCCATGGGCAGAAGTGATACGCGCTACCGCTGCCGAGCAGCAGGTCGCCCTGCTTGACCTGAACGCCGAAAGCTATGCCGCCGTACAGGCCATGGGGCAGGATGAAGCCGATACGCTGGCCGTGGTACCACGGCCGGAAAACTTCAACGATGCCGCCAATGGCAGCACCAAAGTGGAAGTGGCGGGCGCCGCCAAATCCGCCTTTGACCGCACCCATGTGGGCAGCAAAGGCGCAGCCTATTTCTCGCGCATGGTGATGGATGAAATGAAGCGTGCGCTGCCCGAAACTGCCGGCTACTTCAAACCGGAGAGCGAGCAATGAAGCGCGCCCTGCCAGATCTGGCTCAGATGGCAGGCCTGCTCTACGCCAGTGCACTAGCAATAACAGCGCAGGCGCAGGACAGCCGCAAAGTGCAGGAACCGATTGCGCCGCCCACCTGCAGCACGCTAGTAGCAACAGCAGCCGCGTCCACTTCAGCCAGCGACGATACCGCGCGCCTGCAGCAGGCCATCGACCATTGTGCGGCCGGTCAGGCAGTGCGCCTGAGTGCCGCCGCCGGCCAGAGCGGGTTCGTCGCCGGCCCGCTCACCCTGCGCAGCGGCGTTAGCTTGCTGATCGATCAGGGCGTGACACTGTACGCCAGCCGCAACCCCAAACTGTATGACCGTGGCGCTAGAACCTGCGGCACCATCACCGATGCCAGCAAAGGCTGCAAGCCCTTCATCAGTGCCCAGAATACCGACGGCAGCGGCATCTACGGCGATGGCATCATCGACGGTCAGGGTGGCCGTGTGGTGGAGGGCTTGAGCGTATCGTGGTGGCAGCTGGCACGCCGCGCCCAGAAAGAAGACGCGCATCAGAACGTGCCGCGCCTGATCGAAGTAACAGGCTCGCGCAATTTCACGCTGCACCGTATCGCCCTGCGCAATTCACCTAACTTCCATGTCACGCTGAACGGTGTAGACGGTTTTACCGCATGGAGCGTGCGCATCGATACGCCCGCCACGGCGCGCAACACGGATGGCATCGATCCTATCTCCTCGCGCAACATCACGATTGCCCACAGTTTTATCCGCACGGGCGACGACAACATCGCCATCAAGGCCAATAGCAGCGGTCCATCGGAAAATATCTCGATCCTGCACAACCATTTTTACAGCGGCCACGGCATGTCCATCGGCAGCGAGACCAATGGCGGTGTGCGCCGCGTGCTGGTGCAGGACCTCACGCTGGACGGCACCACTTCCGGCCTGCGCATCAAGAGCGATATCTCGCGCGGCGGCATAGTCGAACAGGTGCAGTACCGCGATGTCTGCCAGCGCACGGTCAAAACGCCAATCGATATCAGCACGCGCTACAATCCGCGCGCCAGCGGCAAGCTGATACCGCTCTACCGCGACATTACGCTGGAAAATGTGCATAGCGTGACGCCCGGCCGCGTCGTGATTGCCGGCTACGATGCAGCCCATCCGCTGCAGGTGAAGCTCGATCAGGTTTCCATAGCAGCGGGCAGCGCTAGCACCATAGAATTTGCCAGCGTTAGCGGCACGGTAGATGGCGCCGACGCTGCCGCGCGCAGCAACTGCGAACAGCGTCTGCAGCCCTACCCCGAGATGGTAGCGCGCGCCAGCCGTCCCCAGTTAAGTCTGGAACAGGCCAAGCAGTACAGCTACAGCGAAGTGCTGAAGTACGTCGGCCTGGCAGGCAAGGAGCGCATCGATCCATGGGATCCCTTGAATGATCCACTGGCACGTGGCGCCAGCTTTACGCCGGACTACATCGTCGATCAGAACGGTTCTGCCGACGGCGTCAGACAATTCCGCACCGTGCAGCAGGCCGTTAACCGCGCCATCAGCGACAGCAAGCGCGACCCTGCGCGCCGGCGCTACCTGCTGATCAAGCCGGGTGTCTACCATGAACTGGTCTACGTGCCGGCAGTCACTGCACCGCTGACGATGTATGGTGAAGGCAAAGACGCCAGTGCGACACGCATCACGGCCAAGCTTGACGCCTCGAATTCCGGCGCGGAATATAGCGCCCGCCATGGTGCCCAGTTCAGCGACGCAGCGCCTGAAGTACAGGCCATGTTTGCCAACATCAAAGACCGCCCCCAGATCGGCACCATGGCCACTGCCACGGTGTGGGTGCAGAATAACGGGTTTCAGGCACGTAACCTGACCTTCGAAAACGGCTACAACAAGGATATCGGCAACGCCCGTGCGGAAGAACTCCCTAACGTCAACAATGTGCACCATCAGGCGCTAGCGCTACAGGTCGACGGTGCCGACCAAGCACAGTTCGAGAATATCCGCCTGCTGGGCTTTCAGGACACCCTGTATCTGAAGTCGCCCCAGATCGGCAGCACCAGCCGCAGCTTCTTCAACAAGTCGTATATCGAAGGCGATGTGGACTTCATCTTCGGTGACAGCACAGCCTATTTCTACCAGAGCGAAATCCGCACGCTGGGCGATCGTGGCACCTCTTACGTCGCCGCGCCGGATACCCACCTCAACACCCGCTACGGCTTCGTGTTCGACCAGTGCCACTTCACGCACGACAATTCAGCCAACGCCCGCGCCGGCAAATTCTCCTTGCTGCGCCAGTGGTTCCATAGCGCGCGCTGCAGCCCGTACGCACCGGTAGCGGTGGATGGCTATGTCTGCAGCTACGGTGCCAGCAACGGCTATCAGGCACCGAAGGGTACGGTAGCGCGCACTTCGCTGGAAGCGGTCGGCAAAATGGTGGTACTCAACTCGCGCATCGGCAGCCATATCAACCGGCTCGCGCCGTGGTCGGACTGGAACAAAAAGGGGGGACTGTCCTACCGGCCAGCCCAGTACAACTCGGACGACCACTGGAACTACCTGCAGCAGGCGGGCATCGATCCGGTGCGTGATCTGGGCTACTCGTCACGCCCCGCGCCGGCCATGATCTTCCTCGGTGAATTCAATAATTCGGATGAATAGAAAACACCGCCTGAGCCGCAGCATCACGCTGTCCGTCTGAAGCTAGCGTATACTTGGCCCATCGCTTTACGAGGAGCTGGGCCATGCGCAAACTCATACCGATACTTCTGCTGGCAGCAACGGGCGTACAGGCTGCACCGGCCACGCCATTGCAGCCTATGGCTTTTCTGGCAGGGCACTGCTGGAAAGGTAGTTTCGCCGATGGCAAAACCACGGATGAACACTGCTTCCAGTGGCAGTATGAGGGGCACGTGCTGCGTGATGTGCATACCGTCAGGGCGGCAGGACGGCCCGACTATGTCGGCGAAACGCTGTACTACTACGACAGCGCCAGCAAACAGGTAGCGTTCCTGTATGTAGAGAATGGCGGTGGCTATAGTCGTGGCACTATGCTCGCTAGCAAGGACGGGCTGGAATTCCCCGAGACAGACTACGTGGCAGCCGGCAAAGCGCTACGCTATCGCGTGCACTGGACGCCGTCTTCAGCCGATGGCTACGAAGCCCACAGCGAGATGCTGTTGAACGGCCAGTGGACTACGCAGTTCCGTCTGCAATTGAAAAAGCAGTGAGCGCAGCGCGCTGCGACTCACTGCTTCATGTGGTGTGAATGAAGGGCTGGCCCGCGTTGCGCTCAGGCCGCGAATAGCGTGTCCGCCACGCCCTGTACTCCGGGCTGCAGCAGCACGACTGCACCGCCCCACTCGGCATCTTCCGGTTTGCCGGAAATGATAGAGGTGACCATCAGCGTGTCGAGGTTCTTGCCGCCGAACGCGCACATGGATGGCTTCAGCATTGGTACGTCCAGCCGGCGATCGAGCTTGCCATCCGGCGTAAAGCGCAGCACGCAGCCATCATCGTTACCGCATACCCAGTAGCAGCCATCGGCATCGATCGCCGCACCATCCGGCCGACCAGCCATCGCCGTCATGTCGGCAAACACGCGCTGATTACTGGGCACGCCATCAGCAATGTCGTAATCGAACGCCCACACCATGCGCCGTACCGGATGCGAATCCGACAGATACATGGTGCGGCCATCGGGCGAGAATGCCAGCCCGTTCTGGGTCAGCAAGCCCGAGACGAACGGTGCCGACAGCCCGCGCACCGAGTCATAGCGATACAGCTGGCCCACCGCACGGGCTGCCGCCATGTCCATGAACATGGTGCCGCTCCAGTAGCGGCCCTGACGGTCGCAGCGGCCATCGTTGAAGCGCATGCCCTCGCCCAGACCACTGGCCGGCGCCGCCAGCTTGCGCTGCGCCAGTGCCGTGCAGGCATCCAGCTCGAGCGCGAAGATGCCGGACTCCATGCCGGCAATCAGGCCGCCGTCCGAACGGGGCGCCACGCAGGCCACCATCTCGTCCGCCACCCAGTAACGGGTGGCGCCGGTGGCGGCATCGAGTCGCCATACGCGCTGCTGCGCAATGTCGACCCAGTACCACGCGCCCTCGCCAGCATGCCAGGTAGGGCTTTCGCCCACCTTGCAGCTAACGTTGTTCAGCTTTTCCAACTTAGCCGTTCCAGACCAGATCACCGTTCACCACACGCGGAATGTTCTGCGGGTTGGCGTCGGCCAGTGCTTCCGGCAGCAGGTAGGATGGCACGTCCTGATAGCAGACCGGACGCAGGAAGCGGTCGATCGCGGAAGCGCCCACCGAGGTGGTGCGGCTGTCCGAAGTGGACGGGAATGGACCACCGTGCACCATGGCATGCGCCACTTCCACACCGGTGCCGAAGCCGTTGAACAGAATGCGGCCCACTTTGCGCTCCAGCGTAGGCAGCAGCTTGGCGGCCAGTGCGCGGTCATCTGCCGTCGCGTGTACGGCCGACGTCAGCTGGCCTTCCACGTGTTCGGCCACGGCCAGCATCTGCGCTTCATCGTCGCACACCACCAGCAGCGAAGTCGGTCCGAAGATTTCGCCTTCCAGTGCTGGGTTGCTGAGGAATTCGCTAGCAGGAACCTGATACAGGAAAGCCTGTGCTGCGCATGGCGCATCGGTGCCCTGACCGGCGGCCTTCTGGCTAACGCCGGCAATGCTGGCCAGCGCTGCAACGCCCGTCACATAGGCTTTATGGATGCCCGGAGTCAGCATGGTGGTGGCCGGCTTGGCGCCGATGGTACCGGCGACCGCTGCTACGAAAGCATCCAGCTTGTCGCTCTTCAGACCAACCAGCATGCCGGGGTTGGTGCAGAACTGGCCCGAGCCCATGGTCAGCGAATCAGCAAACGCCTGTGGCAGCTTAGGATTATCGAGGGCGCCCGGCAGCAGGAACACCGGATTGATGGAGCTCATTTCGGCATACACAGGGATCGGCTCTTTACGTGCCGCCGCAGTGCGCATCAGCGCAATGCCGCCATGGCGCGAGCCGGTGAAGCCGACGGCCTTGATGGCCGGATGGGCGACCAGTTCCTGACCGATGGTCTGGCCGGAGCCGATCAGCAGCGAGAACACGCCTTCCGGCATACCGCATTCTTCTGCTGCGCGTGCCACCGCTTTACCTACCAGCTCGGAGGTGCCAAGGTGGGCCGAGTGAGCTTTGACGACCACAGGGCAACCGGCTGCCAGTGCCGAAGCGGTATCACCACCGGCTACCGAGAAAGCCAGCGGGAAGTTACTGGCGCCGAACACGGCGACCGGGCCCAGACCGATCTTGCGCAGACGCAGATCAGGACGTGGCGGGGTACGTTCCGGCAGCGCCGAATCCAGCGTAGCCGACTGCCAGCGGCCATCGCGCACCACTTTGGCAAACAGGCGCAACTGGTTGCAGGTACGGCCACGTTCACCCTCCAGACGCACTTGCGGCAGACCGGTTTCCTGCATCGCGCGTTCGATCAGGGTAGCACCCAGATCCATGATGCGGTCAGCGATGGTTTCGAGGAACTTGGCGCGCGCTTCCAGACCGGTAGCGCGGTACACATCGAAAGCCTGCTCGGCCAGTTCGCAAGCGCGCTGCAGATCTGCTACGCCAGCCAGACCGAATGCCGGTTCGATTTCCACGTTACGCGATGGGTCCACTGCCTTCATCGTGCCTTCTTTGCCGAACAACGCGCTACGGCCGATGATCATTTCGCCTGCAACTTGCATAAAGCCTCCGTAAATTGATTCCTCAGTGCGGCCTCGCCACACCTTGCTACATCATGAATTGTGCTGATTGCTGCAACACCTGCGCGGTGTTCAGCATAAGTGTTCTGTTGTACTGCGCATAAGCGGCGCAAAGACAAAACCAGCGCCACTAGTGGGCGCCGGTCAGTATACTCCGCTATCGCAAACTGGTGCGATCAGGTCTGCTGATATTGCGGACCGGGCACCACGAAACCACCGCCCTGATAGATGGTGGCGCGATCGTCGGCCGCCGGATAGTTACCCGTCGGCGGGAACTTGTCGGCAAACTGCAGCGAGCTATCTTTCGGCCGGAAGCCCAGATGCTCGGCCTTGCTGTTATCCCACCAGCTAGCCGGATTGGCGGACGCACCGAACAGAATGGTGTGACCCACGCGCGGCGCGAACAGCGAGCAGCGCAGCGATTCCACCAGATCGTCGTAGCTGAACCACGTCACCAGCATGCGCGGATTGATTGGCTCAGGGAAGGACGAACCGATACGCAGGCAAACGGTCTCGATGCCCACGCTGTCGTAGTAGTAGCGCGACAGCGACTCGCCGAAGCATTTGCTGACGCCATACAGGCTGTCCGGACGCGTCGGGCTGTCAGCGTCGATGTAATCGGTGGTCTTGTAGAAGCCGATGGTGTGATTCGAGCTGGCGAACACAATACGCTTGACGCCGTTCTTGTGCGCCGCTTCATACAGGTTGTAGGTACCGGCGATATTCGCCGCCATGATGTTTTCGAAAGTATTCTCGGTCGAGATACCGCCGAAGTGCAGCACCACATCCACGCCTTCCAGCAGCTTGATCACGGCTGCCTTGTCAGCCAGATCGCAGCGCACGACTTCCTCGCCTTCACCGGCCGGCGCCATTTCGCCAATGTCGGACAGGCGTACCACATCGGCCCAGGGCTTGATGCGCTCGCGCAGAATTTTGCCCAGACCACCGGCCGCGCCGGTCAGCAGAATACGTTTGAATGGTTTACTCATATTTCACCCGAAGTTAAAGCGCACCGCGCGGCCAGATGCCGCGGCGGTGCGTACAGAGATTGAAACCAGCGCAGGCTTATTGCGGGCCTTGCTTGCGGATCAGTTTATCGAGCATATCGCATTCTTCTGCCGTCAGGTCGGTCAGCGGAGCGCGCACAGGGCCGGCGTCATGACCAACCAGACGGGCACCCGCCTTGACGATGCTGACTGCGTAACCGGCTTTGCGGTTGCGGATCTCCAGATACGGCAGGAAGAACTCGTCCAGCATGCGATTCTGTTCGGCGTGGTTGTCCGAAGCCACGGCATGGTAGAAGTCCATCGCCAGTTTCGGCATGAAGTTGAACACGGCCGACGAGTACACCGGCGTACCCAGTGCCTTGTAGGCGGCAGCGTAGACTTCCGCGGTTGGCAGGCCACCGAGGTAGCTGAAGCGGTCGCCCATACGGCGCCAGATCGATACCATTAGTTCGATATCGCCCACGCCATCCTTGAAGCCGATCAGGTTCGGGCAGCGATCGGCCAGTTTGGCCAGCGAGTCCGGCGTCAGGCGGCAGTTAGCACGGTTGTACACCACCACGCCCAGACGGGTGGCTTTGCAGACCTGTTCGACGTGATCGATCAGACCATCCTGGCTAGCTTCGGTCAGATAGTGCGGCAACAGCAGCAGACCATCGGCGCCCAGACGTTCGGCTTCGCGCGCATACGCGGCAGCCACGCGGGTCGGGCCACCAACACCGGCCAGAATTGGCACTTTACCGGCGCAGGTATCGACCGCGGTCTTGATGATGTCGCTGTATTCGCCCGCTTCCAGCGAGAAGAACTCGCCCGTACCACCGGCGGCGAACAGCGCGCTAGCACCGTATGGCGCCAGCCATTCCAGACGTTCGATATAGGTCGACTTACGGAAATTACCTTCCGCGTCGAAGTCGGTCACCGGAAACGACAGCAGTCCGGAAGAGAGGATTTTTTTGAGGTCATTCGGTTGCATACAGTCTCCAGTGTGTGGGGTTGATAAGGTGGACGTAAAAGCGCGCGCTCTGATTGCGTCGTGTTGTATGACATCGTACAACTATATCGAAACGCAGGCAAGCGATTTAGCAAAATCTCCTGCAGCGTTGAAAAATCGTGGTTTTCAGGCGTCTTGCGCAGCAATGCCATCCTGCGCGCGGCGCAGGCGTTCACGGCTATTGCTAAGGTGAGTGCGCATGGCGGCACGGGCCGCTTCCGCATCTTTGCGGGCGATGGCGTTGTAGATATCCTCGTGCTCGCGGTTCAGGCGTTCCAGATAGACATTCGGGTCATCATGGGCCAGCTGGGCCGAATCGACGCGGGCACGGGGAATGATGGTGTGGCCCAGATCGCTGAGGATATCGACGAAATAGCGGTTGCCGGTAGCCTGCGCGATCAGCAGGTGGAAGGCCACATCGGATTCGACCGAACCGGGCCGGCTCTGCGATGCCTGGATGCGTTTCAGCACTGCGCCCATTTCCGCTACCTGCTCCTCACTGCGGCGGGTGGCCGCCAGCCATGCGGCTTCCGTCTCCAGACTGATACGCAGTTCCAGTATCGCCAGCACATCGGCGATGGTGCGGATGGTATCGGCCGAGATGCGCAGGCTGGCTGCAGGCGGCTCCAGCACAAACGTGCCGATGCCGTGACGGGTCTGCACCAGCCCGGCGGCCTGCAGATGGGAGATCGCTTCGCGCACCACGGTGCGGCTGACGCCGTGCATTTCCATGATGACGGATTCGGTCGGCAGCTTTTCGCCGGGCTTGAGCGTACCCGCCTGTATGCTGCCGGTGATGGTCGCCACCACGCCCTGGGCGAGGTTGCGATGCTTTTTCACCGGCGCGGGAGGCAGGCTGCTAGGCTGGGCTAAATTCTGATTCATGGTAAGCGTAAGGTTGTCTGATGACCGTTAGCATACACGCTACGGCAGGTCAGAGAAAGAGGCAGGCAAAATCAGGCCAGCAGCGCGGCGCTCATGGAAGCAGCGTCTTCGGCCGATTCTTCCAGTATCTGGGCCAGCGCCACATTGCCGTCGATGAACTCGAGCAGACTGGCGTGGGTAGGCTCGGTGGCCAGCGGTGATGGCACAGGTGCCAGCGCACGCGCCACCAGCAGCGTATCGCGCAAGCCTATCGGTGGCGGCATCAGGCTGGCGCCACGCAGCGCCACGATGGCCTGACTGACAGGCTCAGGTATCGCCATCTTGCGCATCATTTCGCGCGTGATGATTTCCTGCGCAGCGCCCTGCCACTGTTCCGGATGGTCCAGCAGCCCGGGCAATTCGTCGGCGCAGGACAGCAGATAGAAACCGCCTGCCTCGTGCACGATGGCAGCGAATAGCGCGGTGTCAGGATCGGTATGGGTCAGTTTGCGGCCGATGATGTAGCTCAGTGCCGCCACGTGGGCCGTGTGCTGCCACAGTTGATCGGCCTTGGCACGCAATGTGGGATCATTGATGCGGTTGCCGAACTGACGCACCACCATGGACGCGGCCATGGAATACAGGTGACGGAAACCCAGCCGCTGCACCGCTACCCGCACGCTGGTAACGGGCGAACTGCTGCGGTTGAACGCAGCCGCATTGGCCAGCGCCACCGTGCGGGCCGCCAGTTGCGGCTCGGCCAGCACTTTGCGGATCACGTCTTCCATCTCGCAATCCGGATCAGCCAGCGCCAGCTGCAGCCGCAAGGCTGCATTGACGCTGGTGGGAAATACCAGTTCGCCGCGCTCGGCGCGACTCACGACTTCCGCATAATCCTTGAGCTTTTCCATGGCTTGATTATAGCCGTAGCTTAGGCTCAAGTATTATTCCGCGAAGGAACTTTCTATAAATTGTGCAAAAATTGCCAATAGCTATGAATAATTCACAAAAAATCGGCAAATTCCTGCACAATCCACAGATACATGCGGGGGAGAACTCGCTTAGTTAGCCAGATTCAAGGTCAACGTCGTGGCACCATACACCGGCGTAACATTGCTGAAGCCGTCCACGCTGATGCTGGTGTAACGGCCTTTCAGACTCGCAGCAGTCAGCACGGCCAGACTATCGCCCGCCTTAGGTTTGTAGCCGTTGGCGAACTTGACGCGCAGCGTACCGCCGCCCAGTGTTGCCGTACCACCCACACTCAGGCTGCCTTGTCCGTTAGCCCCCAGCACCAGTTCCGTAGCCGTGGTACCGCTCAGCTGGGTGTATTTGCCTGCCAGCTTGAGTGCGCCCGGCGCAGCCACGGTCAGCGTACCGCCGCTCACATAGACATCACCGCTACCGAAAGCTGTAACGGATTCGCCCTGCAGGCCGCCGGCCGTCAGCTCTACCCCGCCGCTCCAGCTATTGTTACCGGCCAGTTTGAGCACGCCCGTGCCCTGTTTCACCAGTTTGCCCGTGCCGCTGATATCGTTGCGCCAGCGGTCGGCCGCATTGAAACCACCCTTGCTGGCATCCATGCTGATCACCACATTGCCCGTGAAGGCGGCATAACCATCGGCCGCCGCAAACAGGTTCAGACGGCCCCAGCCTTCGGCGTCGTCCATCACTGGGTAGCCGGACGGCAATGCCGTGGTTTTCAGCACCACGCGGCGCTGCGCATCGCTGAGGTAAGGCTGACGGGTTTCCAGCAGCACTTCGGCCCCCTTAGGCACCACCGCCGCCTGATTGGTCGCGCCGATAGTTGCCAAGCCATAGGTACTGCGGCGCAGGTAGTTCGCCTTGTTGACGCTGTAATCGGCAAAGCGGTCATTCGCTAGCGTGCCGGACTGGGCAAACGCGGCAAAGGTATCGGCCGTGGTGCCGGTGGCCGCCATCAGCGTGGTATGGGCCTGCGTCACGGCAGCAGCCTTCTTGGCGGCGTTAGCGGCATCCGCCAGATTGGCAGCGGCGCTGGCCTGACCGAGAATACGGCCACTCAGCACATCGAGTGGCGAGTGCATACCGGCAAAGATACGCGATTCGCCCAGCTCCAGACCACGGCTGAGAATTTCCTGATAACGCTCGGGCAAAGCATAAGCCATGGCCACGGCATCGCGCACCGCCTCAGCCGAGTGACCACTGGTAAAACCGCCATCCGTAGCCGGCGTACTGCTCTTGGCCGGCATCAGCGCCGGCAATACCTGCACGCTGCTGCTCCAGCGGTACGGACGGGCATATTTGTAGAAACGCTTGGCCGGTTCGGTCGAAGCATTATTACCCACCAGGTTCACCAGATCGACCACGCTGCCAAAGGCTGGATTGGCAGTGCCGCCCACGCCCGTATTGTTGCCGCCATCGTTGTACAGCACGCTGGTGGCATCCGCCGGCACGCCGGTAATGGTGGTGGTCTGCTGGGCAGCGCTACGCCATGCGGCCGTCAACGGGCCCAGACCTTCGGTGACGCTATAGCCTTTACCGCGGCGGTCATCGAGGTAGGCCTGCACGCCCTGTGCGGCAGTGCGGTTGGCCGTGGCCGTGACCACATAGCCGATGTTGGCGGCATGCACGGCGGCATTCAGCACCGTACCGTCCGGCGTACCATCGTTCGGTACCCCCGTCCATTTGGATGCCACCACGGCCGGAAAGCCATCAACGGCAGGGGCCGTCACACCGGCATCGACAATTTCCGTCAGCGGTTTCCAGATCTGCAGGAAGCCGCCCAGCACGCGCACACCGGCATTGGTGGCCAGCGTGGCATAGCGCGCATCGCCGCGCTGATTGGTGGCGATAGTATCGACAAAGGCGGTCGCAGCCGGTATGGCCACCACCTCGGCCGCACCCTGATCGGCCGGTGCTGGCGGAATGACCAAAGGCTGATCTTCCACATTGGAGCCGCAGCCGCTGACAGCGAGTGCCACACTGAAGGCCAGAATCAAAGGACGGGGAGCGAAATGACGCATGACAGAATCCGTTACTGTTAGTTAAAGTGGCGGAACAGTAACATTGTCATATTACATAGATGTTACACGTCGTACGACATGCTTCACATGCATTAACTTTCCCATACAGAAATTTTGGGCGAAAAAAAGCAGCGGGAGAACTTCCCCGCTGCCAAGGGCGACTACAAAAGCCGGACTACAGAAACGGATTACAGGTGGGCGGCTATCTGCGGCAGCAATTCATCGAACGTGCGGCCATTGCCGTTTTCACCGATCGCATGCATTTTCCATTCGCCGTTATGGCGATACAGCTTGGCCATGATCTGCGCCGAGTGGGGGCCCTGCACGGACAGATTGAAGCGTGCCACTTCCTTGTTCTGGCTGGCATCGAGCAGTCGGCAATAGGCGTTTTCCACCTGCGCGAAATTCTGACCGGTAAAGCTGTTCACCGTGAATACCAGACTCTTGACGGACTCCGGCACGGCATTCAGATCCACATTGATCTGCTCATCATCCCCATCACCGGCGCCGGTACGGTTATCGCCCGTGTGCAGCACGCTGCCATCGCGGCTACGCAGCTGGCGGAACCAGATCACATCGACGGGGCGTCCCGCTTCATCGAACATCACGCAGGAGGCATCCAGATCGACGGCTTCCGACTTCGCGCCGAAACCGAAGAAGCCCTTGCTCTTGATGGCGTCCCAGCCCAGCCCCATGGTGACGCGACCGAGCGCGCCGCCACTCTCTTTGGCCAGCGAAATTTTCTGGCCCTTACTCAGATTAACTGTCATTGCTGACTCCTTGAAATCGTTTATTGCTCGGCACCGCGCTGTGTCCACAGCTGGAAGGCGGCGCGGTTACGCGAGCAGATCAGAATCTTGCCCTGCCCCGAGAAGCGCAGCACCATGCCTTCGCCGCTGGTCTGGCTATTCACCAGATTGCCGAGGAAGCCGCCGCTGCTGCCAGTGGTCACCGAGATCTCGTAACGCAGCGTGCTATCCCAGGCCACCACGTGGGCGTTATCGATAATCATGTCGTTGCCGGGCGTGACTTCCAGCTGCGAGATCGCGCCGAAGCCCGACACCGCCACCTGCCCTACCCCGGCCGTCTCGGTGATGAAGAAGCCGCCGCTCTGGGCGAACAGCGCATTGCCCAGACTCTGGGTGCGCACTTTCAGTTCCACCTTGTCGCTGGCGGCGACGAAAGCGCCATCGCTCAGCAGATACTGGCGCGCACCCACATCGAGCACCTGCATGGCTCCAGGCAGGCGTGGCGCCAGCAGGCAGTCGCCGCCACTGCGCACGGCTTCGATATGCTGCTGGAAGAAGGACTCGCCGTTGGCGAAGCGACGCATCAGCGCCGCCCCCAGGCCGCCGGTTATCTTGCCCTTCAGATCGAGGCCCGCTTCCATCATCACCATCGCGTCGGATTCGCAATAGATTTTTTCGCCATGCGCGAGCGACACGTGCAGGAAGGGATCGATGTCACCGGTAATCGAAAATACAGGCATGATAAGGTCCCCTTCCGTTTAAACGCGTACGCCGAACGAAGCGGCCAGTGGGCCCAGACCGCCCTTGTAACCCTGACCGACCGCCTTGAATTTCCAGTCGCCGCCATGGCGATAGACTTCACCGAAGATCATGGCCGATTCGGTCGAACCGTCTTCCGACAGATCGAAGCGGGCGATCTCGCCACTATTGGCCGCGTTCACGCAGCGGATGAATGCGCGCTGCACCATGCCGAAGTTCTGGCGTCGCTGGTCACCCTCGTGGATGGTGGCGCAGATGGCGATGCGTTCTACATCGGCCGGTACGCGGGTCAGATCGATGGTGACGGTTTCGTCGTCGCCATCACCGGCACCGGTGCGGTTATCGCCCGAGTGGGCCACCGACTGGTCGGCCGACTTGAGGTTGTTGTAGAAGATGAAGTCGTTATCGGCACGCACCTTGCCATCGACTTTCAGCAGGAAGGCCGAGCCATCGAGGTCGAAGGGATTACCGTCGGTGCTGCGCACATCCCAGCCCAGACCGATTACCACTTTGTTCAGGCCGGGAGCTTCCTTGCTCAGATTAACGTTGCCACCTTTTTGCAGACTAATTGCCATGATGTATTTCTCCTAAAAAAAACAGCGGACTCACTACACTACAGGCGGCGTGCCGTGTCCGTTTTTAACGGCGCGCCGAATTCTTGGTTGGTCCCGGTTCAGGCCGTGAGCGCAGCAGCTTCCTGCTGGCGACGGTGGCGCACCGAGGACCACAGCGAGGCAACGATGAAGGCCACGCCGATCAGACCCGTGAACAGTTCCGGAATGTGGTACTTCATACTGGCCAGCATGATCGCTGCGAGGATACCGATGGCATAGTGGGCGCCGTGTTCGAGGAAGACGAATTCGTCGAGCGTGCCCTTCTTCACCAGATACACCGTCAGCGAACGCACGAACATTGCACCGATCGCCAGACCCAGCATGATGATCACCACGTCCGTCGTAATCGCAAACGCACCGATCACACCGTCGAAGCTGAACGAAGCATCCAGCACTTCCAGATACAGGAAGCCACCGATACCGCCCTTCTTCACCAGATCACCGACATTGCTGCCCTCTTCTTCCTTCTCCAGCAGGTTGCTGATAGCGTCCACACCGACGTAGATCAGAATGCCCCACAGACCGGAAATCAGCACGACCAGCTTCTGCGCTTCCGCCACCAGACTCATGGAGCCCAGCAACACGCCCATGGCGATCATCACCGCGATGGAAGACACCTTGCCCAGTGCGCCCAGCTTCTGCTCGACGTGGCCCAGCCAGTGCACTTCCTTCTCGTGGTCGAACAGGAAATTGAGGAATACCAGCAGCAGGAACATGCCACCAAAGGCTGCCACTTCCGCGTGGTGATTAGTCAGGTGCATGGAGTAGGTCTTAGGATCGTTCAGCGCCAGATGCCACACATCCGTGATGCCGATATCCGCAGCCACCGCCACGATCACCAGCGGGAACAGCAGACGCATACCGAACACGGCGATGATGATGCCCACGCCGAGGAACAGCTTCTGCCAGTATTCATCCCAGGTCTTCAGCACTGAAGCATTCACCACTGCGTTATCGAACGACAGCGAGACTTCCATCGCCGCCAGAATTGCAGCGATACCCACGGCCGACAGGGCGCCGCCCCAGCCGCTTAATTCGAATCCCCACCAGCCCGCCGCTGCCAGACATAGCGCAGTGACGAGGAAAGACACTTTGAAGTGCTTCATGTTTTACCCACTTGTTGTTTTAACGATGGGATGCAGTGTAGAGAAAAAACGGATTTTAAAAAATAGAAGATAATTGAAGCATTACTTCGAAAAAACAGAAGATATGAAGAATTCCGGATTGAATTTCCGCCACCTGTATTTCTTCTACATGGTGGCCAAAGAAGGCGGCGTAACCCGTGCGGCGGAGCGGCTGGGTCTGGCCGTGCAGACCATCAGCATGCAGCTGGCTTTGCTGGAGCAGAGCCTAGGCAAGCAGTTGCTGGAGCCGCAGGGGCGACGGCTGGTACCGACGGAAGCGGGCAAGCTGGCACTCAATTACTGCGAGCAGATTTTCCTGCTGGGCGACCAGTTGCAGGACGCACTGGAAGAATCCGATGCGGGCAAGATGCGCCTCACCGTGGGCATTTCCGACTCGCTGCCCAAACTGGTGGCCTACCGTCTGCTGCAGGCTACCCAGCAGATGGCGCAGCAGGTGCGGCTGGTGTGCATGGAAGACGAATTCGAATCGCTGCTTGCCGATCTGGCACTGGGCAAACTCGACGTGGTGCTGACTGACCGCACCGTGCGCGCCGGCGGCAGCCTGAAAGTATTCAGCCACCTGCTGGGCGAGAGCGATATGCAACTGTTTGGCACCCAGTCGCTGGCACGTCGCTTCCGGCGCAATTTCCCCGCCAGTCTGGATGGCGCGCCGCTGTTACTCCCCACCCGTAACAATGCTTTGCGCGGGCGCATCGATGCATGGTTCATCCAGCATGGCGTGCGGCCGGAAATCGCCGGCGAGTTCGAAGACAACGCCATGCTGAATACGTTCGGCCGTAACGGCATGGGGCTGTTCTTTGCCCCATCCGCGCTGGAAGCCGATATCAAGACTCAGTTAGGCGCGGTGCTGGTAGGCCACGCGCCGGAATTGCGTGAACAGTTCTATGCCATTTCCAACGCGCGCAAGATTACCCACCCCGCCATCGAGGCGATATTGAATACCGTCCACGACGGCCCATTCAAAGTGCATAGCTGAGGAACTACAGCAGCGCGGTCAGACTGTGACGGCAGCTCTCCAGCAGTTTGCGTGCCGTCTGCAACTGGCGCTGATATGGCAGTATGGCATCGCCATCACTGCCGCGCGGGGCCGGATGCAGCAGGCTGTCGATCTGCTGCAGGGCGCGGAAGCAATCCAGCAGCGCTTCGAAGTCCGTCACCACCTGACGCGCCAGACCCGCCGAGCGCACGCGCGCACGGGCATTGTCTATCAGTGCCAGTTCCGCATCCAGTGTCAGCGGTCCATGCAGGGCGATGCCGCAAAGCGAGGCCAGCAGCATGGCAAACTCGTTACGGGCACGCGCATAGCCATAGATGATCTGGCCTATGCTCTGGTAGTCGGCGGTTTCCATGTCCGGTGGTCGATGTCATTTTTATAATCAGCCCACTATACCGCAAGCACTTGCGCCAATTTGCACACATTGTTTCAGTCGCGCCGTTTTAGTGAGAAAGGCAACAGTCAGCCAAGTCAGCTAAGATACGGGTTCCTTCACTACGGACGGTCTCCGTCTTTTTATGCAAAACCTTCTGCTTGTCGTGCTGGCCCTGATACTGGTGGCCCTCAACGGCTTCTTCGTGGCGGCCGAATTCGGCATCGTCACCCTGCGCAAAACCCGTGTGCGCGCCATCGCCAAAACCCAGGGCCTGCGCGGCCGCATCCTCGCTACCGTACACGGCGAACTGGATGCCTATCTGTCGGCCTGCCAGCTGGGCATCACATTGGCCTCGCTGGGTCTGGGCTGGGTCGGCGAACCGGCGTTTGCCGGCCTGCTGGAGCCGCTGCTGACGGCCATCGGCATCGATTCGCCGGAGCTGGTACACGGCATCGCTTTCGTATTCGCCTTTGGCGTGATCTCTTTCCTGCACATCGTGGTGGGCGAACTGGCACCTAAATCGCTGGCTATCCGCTTGCCGGAAGCCGTCAGCCTGTGGAGCGCCCTGCCCCTGTATGCATTCTACTGGGCCATGTATCCCTTCATCTGGGTACTCAATGCCAGCGCAGCCATGGTGCTGGGTCTGGCCGGCCTGTCCGGCAAAGGCGGGCATGACAGCCACTATTCGATCGACGAACTGAAGCTGATCCTGCGTACCAGCCAGCCCGGTGAAAATTTCAATCAGGAGGAGCGCAAGATACTGGCACACACGCTGGACCTGAGCGATATGACGGTGTCCGATCTGATGCGGCCGATTAACGAGGTGATCGCCCTGCATGCCAGCCGCCCGCTGCAGGAAAATCTGGACACCATGCTGCGCAACCGCTTCAGCCGCTACCCGTACTACGACAAGGATGATGAAACCGTGCTGGGTGTGATCCACCTGAAGGACCTGTTCTTCGCCCAGCAATCCGGCAAGCCCGTGACCGACCTCGCGCCGTTCCTGCGTCCGGTTGAAACCATCGCCGCCCGCACGCCGGCGCTGGAGCAGTTCCGCCGCTTCCGCGACGGTGCGCCCCACTTCGCCCTGATCGGCGAAAAAGGCAAGCGCCCGCTGGGTTTTATCACGCTGGATAATCTGCTGGGCGCCATGGTGGGCGAAATCCATGACGAGTTCCGCCTGAATGAAAACGACTGGCTCAAGCAGCCGGACGGCACCCTGATCGGCAAAGCCAGCTTGCCCATCGTGTCGCTGGAACGGGCCCTCGGTATCGATATCGAAAACGAGGAACTGGGGATAGAGGAAGTGGAATCGGTGGGTGGCCTGCTGATGCTCAAGCTGGGCGACATTCCCAAGCAGGGCCAGCGCGTGAGCTTCAAAGAATTCGACATCGTCGCCCGCAAAATGAACGGCCCCCGCATCCTGCTGGTGAAAGTCATTCCGCGCGACGATACGGACGACCACGCCGAACACGACTAGCGCGAGGCGACTAGCGCGAGGCGACTAGCGCGCGGCCGGCATCAGGCGGCCGGCGCGCTCCAGTTGCGCAGCAGGCCCAGCGCCACCGCCAGCAGGGCCGGGCCGATGAACAGGCCGACAAAACCGAAGGCCAGCACCCCGCCCGTCACACCCAGCAGCACCAGAATGAAGGGCAGGCTGCTGCCACGGCTGATCAGCATGGGCTTGACCACATTATCCACGCTGCTGATCACAAAGAAGCCCCACACGGCCATGAAAATGCCCCAGCCGGTCTGGCCTGCATCGAACAAGTAGATCGCCGCACCGCCCCACACCAGCGGCGGCCCTACCGGCACGAGCGATAACAAAAAGGTAGCGGCCGATAGCAGCGCCACGGCCGGCACGCCGGCAATCAGAAAACCGATAGCAGCCACGCCTGCCTGCGCCAGCGCCGTCCCCAGCAAGCCATACACCACCCCGCGCACGGTGCGGCTGACGGTTTCCATCACCAGCTGGGTCTGCGGCCCGATCAGGCGCTGCATGGCGCTCTGCAAAGTTTCGTGCAGGGTCGCGCCATCGCGGTACAGGAAGAAGCTGACAAACACGGCCAGACTGACTTGCGCCACGCCGCTGCCCAGCACCACACTGGCGCCCAGCAGCACACGACGCGCCGGCTCCAGCAGATTCTTGGCCAGATTCAGCAACTCATCGCGGCTGCCCAGCAGCTTGCGCAGATAATTGTCAGCCGCTTCGCCCAGCAGAGGAATATCCTTGAGCCACGCGGGTGGCGCCAGCGTACCGCCATCCAGACTGGCTTTCACGTGCTCGTAAAACACACTGATGTTATCGGCCACATTCCACGTCACCGCCGTCAGCGGCACGATGATCAGCAGGGTCAGCGCCACGCTCATCAGCGCGGCGGCTAGCGACCGGCGCTGGCGGCAGCGTGCCAGCACATACAGATAGACCGGCCAGCTGGCCACAGTGATCGCCGCCGCGAACAGTATCGCCGCCAGAAACGGCCGCAGCACGGCCAAGCAGCCGATCAGCAGTAGAACGATGGCGGCCAGACGGGTGTAGGGCTGGTAGCGGTCGTGCATGGATCAGGACTGGGCCAGCAGCAACTTCACGTCATGCACCACCGTGGCAGGGCCCTGACCATTGCGCACCATCAGACGGATCTTGCCCTGACGGTCAAACACATAGCTGGCCGCCGTGTGGTCCATCGAGTAGCTGCCGGGATTCTTGCCCGGCACCTTGGCATAGAACACTTTGAATTCCTTGGCCACGGCCGCCGTCTGCTCCGGCGTGCCATACAGGCCGATGAAACGCTTATCGAACACGGGCACATACTGCGCCAGCAGCGGCTGGGTGTCGCGCTCGGGATCGACGGTCACGAACAGCACCTGCACCTGATCGGCTTGCGGCCCCAGTTCCTGCATCACCTGCGCCATTTCCGTCAGCGTGGTGGGGCAGACATCGGGGCACTGGGTATAGCCGAAGAACATCACCACCACCTTGCCTTTGAAGTCGCCCAGCGTGCGCGGCTTGCCCGTGTGGTCGGTCAGGGCAAAGTCCTTGGCGTAGGGTAGTCCCGTCAGGTCAGTGTTCTGGAACGCGACGCGCGGTGCAGACGATTTGTTTTCACCGCAAGCGGTCAGCAGGGTCAGGGCAAGGGCTGTGCAGCCCACAGCAAACAGTTTTTTCATATTTTGAAGTAGTGGTCCACCAGCAGAGCGGCGAACAGCAGCGACAGATAAATGATCGACCAGGTGAACGCCTTACGCGCAATCAGGTCGGTGTAATGACGGTAGATTTTCCATGCATGGTGCAGGAACACGGCATTCAGCACGATCGCGCTGACCAGATAGATCAGGCCGGACATCCGCACTGCATACGGCATCAGCGTGGTAGCCGCCAGTGCAATCGAATACAGCCAGACATGGAAGCGGGTGAACTGCATGCCATGCGTGACGGGCAGCATGGGCAGACCGGAACGGGCGTAGTCATCACGCCGGTACATGGCCAGTGCCCAGAAGTGCGGCGGGGTCCAGACGAAGATGATCAGCACCAGCAACCAGGCCTGCATCGGCACATCGTTGGCCACGGCAGCCCAGCCCAGCGCCGGCGGCATGGCGCCGGAGAGGCCACCGATGACGATGTTCTGCGGCGTGGCCGGTTTCAGAATCATGGTATAGATGATGGCGTAGCCGACGAAGGTGACGAAGGTCAGCCACATGGTGAGCGGGTTGACCAGCGTGTAGAGTATCCACATGCCGGCGCCGCCGATTACGGCAGCAAACACCACCGTCTGCATCACGGTGATTTCACCCAGTGCCATGGGGCGGCGCGCCGTGCGCGCCATGCGCGCATCAATTTCGCGCTCGGCCAGACAATTAACAGCAAACGCGGCACCGGACAGCAGCCAGATGCCGGCCGTGGCCGCCAGCAGCAAGCGCCAGTCGGGCATGCCATCGGTCGCCAGAAACATGCCGATCACGGCGCAGAAAACGGCGAGCTGGGTCACGCGCGGCTTGGTCAGCGCCCAGTACTGGGCGGCACGGCTAGGAAGCTTGGAGGAGACGGTCTGTGTGGTCATGAGGGGGTGTTATCTTTGCGGCCATGTTGCGCATGCGCGGCCGAAGTAGCATTGGTAGCAATGGCCAGCGCAAACTGGCATTTTGCCTGATAGTTTAACATGGTCAGCCACAGCACCAGCAGCGCCGCACCGGCGTTATGCAGCACCGCGATCGCCAGCGGGAAGTTCAGATAGATGGTGGCGATGCCCGTAGCCAGCTGCAGCAGCAAAGTCAGCGCCAGCCAGCGCGCCGTGCGCTGCAGCGCCGCGTGCTGCCACGCGCGCCATGCCGTGTAGCCAGCCACCACGGCCAGCAGCAGGCCGAAGTTACGGTGCACCCAGTGGATCGCCGTCAGCGCGGCAAATGGCAGGTAATGACCGGCCGCCGTCTTGCCCAGTTCGCGCCACAGGGTGAAGCCATGCTCGAAGTCCATGGCCGGCACCAGTACTCCGCCGCACAGGGGGAACTCGGTACAGGCCAGCGTGGCGTAATTGGTACTGGTCCAGCCGCCCAGCGCCAGTTGCACCAGCAGCAGCGCGCCTGACACGCCAGCCAGCCAGCGGATACGCCGCATGGCAGGCGGCGAAGCGGTCAGCCTGCGCGCCGGGGTAATCAGCTGATCCTGGCGGCAGCCATACCACACCAGCATGGCCAGCAGCCCCATGCCCAGCAGCAGATGGGTGCTGACGATCACCGGCTGTAACTTGAGCGTGACGGTCCACGCGCCGAACGCGCCCTGCAGGCAGACCGCGAAGAACAGCAGCGTAGGTATCAGCGGCGCATAGTCGGCCCGGCGCGCAGCCGGCGTGGCACTGCTGCGGCGCCACTGGTACCACGCCTGCGCCATCATCGCCACAATCAGCACGCCGATGGCCATGGCCAGATAGCGGTGGATCATTTCTATCCATGCCTTGACGACGGTGACGGGGCCGGTCGGCATCAGCGCTTCCGCTGCGACGATTTCCTCGCGCGCGAGGAAGGGATTGGCCGCGCCATAGCAGCCGGGCCAGTCGGGGCAACCGAGGCCGGAGTCGGTCAGGCGGGTGAACGCGCCGAACACGATCAGATCGAAGGTGAGGAACACCGTTACCCACACCAGCTTGCGGTATTTGCTGACGTCGGACGAAGTCCACACCAGCGTCAGTGGCAGCAGCGCCACCAGCAGGGCCGTCACGGCCATTTGCGCCAGAGTCAGATGCATGATTAACCTATGGCAGAAGCCTTGAGCAGTTTGGCGATATCTTTATGCACGCGTTTGACCTGCTCGATATCGCTCGATACGGCGCCTTTCGGGAAGCGCATCATCAGATTGCCCAGCGGGTCGATCAGATAGACGTGGTCAGCTGCCTGATCGCCCTCAGCGGCAGTCGGCAGCCAGCGCGCCACCACCTCGGCCGGGGCACGCAGCATACGGGTACCGTCATTCACCCGCAGCAGCATGGTATCGAGCGGCTGGGCGTCGGTAATCAGCCAGACCCGTTCGATGCGCTCCATTTCCTTGCCCTGCATGGTACGCAGCTGGCGCATGGCAAACAGCTGGTCCTGACAGGCTTGCTGGCAGTCCGACGGCCCCACTTTCAGCATGATCCACTTGCCCTTGTACTGCTCCAGCGTCTGCGGCTGGCCGTCCAGCGTGGTGCTGGCCATGGCCGGTATCGGGTACTGACGCGGATCGATCAGCGTGCCGGATTTGGTGGCGCCGCCTTCCGGCTTGATCACGTAATAGGTAAAGTAGGAAGCCAGCAGCGGTGCAGCGCACACGGCCAGCACGGCCAGCAGTTTCAATCGGCTAAGCTGTTTTTTGTCCACGTCTCAATCCATTCACAACAAAGAAGATAACGGCCATGGCAGACAGTGCATACCACTGCACTGCATAGCCCTGATTTTTTTCCACGCCCAGCGCCGGTGCCGGCCAGTCGCGCAATAATTGCGCGTCATCGCCGTCAGGCTGGGCAGCGCCCTGCTGCTCCACCACGAAAGGCTGCATGGTCAGGCCGCTATCCTTGGCCAGCTGCAGCGGGTCGACATTCGAGACGATGGCGCCGGGTGTAAGCGGCGCGGCGCTGCCCAGCTCCATCACATGGCCCGTACCCGTTCTCGCTAGGCCCGTCAGCGTCACCCGCCCGGCCGGTGTCACCAGCGCCGGCAGCTTGTCACGCTGCTGGCCGTCACGCGGCACCCAGCCACGCATGACCAGCACGTGCATGCCGCTACCGGCCAGACGAAACGGCATCAGCACATAGAATCCGGCGCGGCCCTGATACGGCCGGTTATCCAGATACAGCGGCCAGTGACGGACAAATTCTCCGTCCAGCTGAACGCGGCGGAATGCCACCGCCTCGGCGGCCACGGCCGCACCGTCGAGCTGCAGCGGCGCGGCATGCCGGCTCTGTTCGAGCTGGCTCTGCATCACCAGCTTCTGCGCGGCGCGGCGCTGCTGCCAGTTACCCAGCTGTATACCCAGCGTGACCACCAGCACCGTCGCAATGAACGGAATTAGCTTAAAACGGAAGCGAATACGCATTACAATGAGTTCTCCCTTTCCTAACACTCAGGACTGCCGCTCACATGAAAATCGTTGTTGCCATCGCCTTCATTCTGATCATCGGCAGTCTCGCCTCGGCATTTTTCTTCCTCATGCGCGACAAGGGCAAGACGAATAATACCGTGCGCGCGCTAGCTGTGCGTGTCGGCCTGTCGATCGCCCTGTTTGCCGCCCTGCTGCTGGCCAACAAGCTGGGCTACATCCACCCGACCGGCATCCGCATGTAGCATCTCGCTGCGCTAAAAAAACAGCCGCATCCGGGCTTCCCCGCATGCGGCTTTTTCGTCCGTCCGGCCACCACAGCGCTGGCGCTGCGGTCGGCCAGAGTCCAGCTTACAGCCAGTACACCACGACGTACAGACCCAGCCAGACCACGTCCACAAAGTGCCAGTACCAAGCCGCACCTTCGAAGGCGAAGTGGTTTTCCGGCGTGAAGTGGCCTTTCAGTACGCGCAGCAGCACCACCGACAGCATGATCGCGCCCATGGTCACGTGGAAGCCGTGGAAGCCGGTCAGCATGAAGAAGGTGGAACCGTAGATGCCCGAGGTCAGCTTCAGGTTCAGTTCAGTGTAAGCGTGGTGGTATTCGTAAGCCTGAAAGCCCATGAACACCGCACCCAGCAGCACGGTCGCGAACAGCCAGAAGGCGGTCTTGCTACGGTGACCAGCGCGCAGCGCGTGGTGGGCGATGGTCAGGGTCAGGCCCGAAGTCAGCAGCAGTGCCGTGTTGATGGTCGGGATAGGATACGGCCCCATGGTCTTGAAGTCCTGCACCGTACCGGCCGGCCCCGTGTTGCCCCAGTGTGGCACGAAATCAGGCCAGATGGCTTTGTGGTCCAGATCGCCCAGCCATGGCATGGTGATGGAACGGGCATAGAACAGCGCACCGAAGAAGGCACCGAAGAACATCACTTCGGAAAAGATAAACCAGCCCATCGACCAGCGGTAGGAGTAATCGATACGCTGACTATACTGACCACCTTCCGATTCGCGGATGGCATCGCCAAACCAGCAGAACAGCACGGCCAGCGTGGCTGCCAGACCGATGTAATTCACGGTCGAACCCCACGACACATCATTGACCCACGCCGAAGCGCCTATCATGGTGGTCAGCAGGGACATACCGGCGAGCACAGGCCACTTGGATGGACCTGGCACAAAATAGTACGGTGCCGCAGCGTTATGTGAACTCATCTTCATCTCCTCACTTTATTCGAGAGTGCTTCGTTTTATTTTAAAACTACATATTTGACGATGGTGATCAGGGTGCCGATAAAGCAGGCTACGGCAATCAGCGCTGCAATGATGATGTGCAGCGGATTGAGTTTCGCTTCGTCGCTGTCGAAATCGCTTTTGCGGCGCAGGCCGAAGAACGACCAGATCACCGCTTTCAGCGAATACAGGAACGAGGCCTGCTTGTTCGATGCCATGACTCCCCTTTAGCGTGCTGCTGTTTTTTCCAGTCCACCCACTTCGAAGAAAGTGTAGGACAGGGTAATCGTTTTCACATCCTTAGGCAGGGCCGGATCGATGAAAAACACCACCGGCATCTGCCGTGCTTCGTTGGCCTGCAAGGTCTGCTGCTTGAAGCAGAAACACTCGACCTTCTTAAAATGCGGCATGGCGTTCTGCGGTGCGTAGCTCGGTATGGCTTGCGCACTGACAGGACGGTTCAGCGTGTTGACCACTTCATACATGGCCGTTACCAGTTCACCGGGATGCACGGTCATGCTGTGCGTCACGGGACGGAAACGCCATGGTCCTTGCGCATTGCCGTCGAACTCCACCACCACCTGACGCGTGGTATCGACCTGGGTATTCACCGGTGCGCTCACCGTACCGTCTTTCTGCGTCAGTACATTCAGGCCCAGTGCTTCGCAGATCTGGCGGTAGAACGGATTGAGCGCATAGGCAAAGCCGAACATCACCACCGCGACGACAATCAACTTGCCCAGCAAAGTGCGATTCAGACCACGGCTGGCTTGTTGGTCGCTCACGTTAGCTCAGCCACAGGCGTTTAACGAACAGCATCACGAAGAAGAACAGTGCCAGACCGGCCAGCAGCCAGCCGGTCCGGGCATTGTTCGCCTTTTTGTCTGGCTGGCTCACGATTACTTCACCTGTGGCGGGGTTTCGAAGGTATGGAATGGTGCTGGCGAAGGCACCGTCCACTCCAGACCTTCAGCGCCTTCCCATGGTTTGGCTTCGGCTTTTTTACCGCCACGGATGGTCGGCAGCACGACGAAGAACAGGAAGAAGGCTTGCGACAGGCCGAAACCGAAAGCACCGATGGTGGCAATGGTGTTGAAGTCGGTGAACTGGGCCGAATAATCGGCATAGCGGCGCGGCATGCCGGCCAGACCCAGGAAGTGCATAGGGAAGAAGGTGATGTTAAAGGTCACCAGCGAAGCCCAGAAGTGGATCTTGCCCATGGTTTCGTTGTACATGTGGCCGGTCCATTTCGGCGACCAGTAGTAGAAGCCGGCGAACAGGGCGAACAGCGAACCGGCGACCAGTACGTAGTGGAAGTGCGCCACCACGTAGTAGGTGTCCTGCAGCTGGATGTCGATCGGAGTCACCGCCAGAATCAGGCCGGTGAAGCCGCCGATGGTGAACACGAAGATGAAGCCCACGGTGAACAGCATCGGGGTTTCAAAAGTCATCGAACCCTTCCACATGGTAGCGACCCAGTTGAATACTTTCACGCCAGTCGGTACGGCGATCAGCATGGTGGCGTACATGAAGAACAGCTGCGACGTCACGGGCATACCGGTGGTGAACATGTGGTGGGCCCACACGATGAAGGACAGAATCGCGATCGAGGCAGTGGCGTACACCATCGAAGCGTAACCGAACAGCTGCTTGCGGGCGAACGCTGGCAGGATCTGCGAAACGATGCCGAAGGCCGGCAGAATCATGATGTACACCTCTGGGTGACCGAAGAACCAGAAGATGTGCTGGTACATCACCGGATCACCGCCGCCAGCGGCGTTGAAGAAGGAAGTACCGAAGTGACGGTCGGTCAGGGTCATGGTGATGGCGCCAGCCAGCACAGGCATCACGGCGATCAGCAGGTAGGCGGTGATCAGCCAGGTCCAGCAGAACATCGGCATCTTCATCAGCGTCATGCCGGGGGCGCGCATGTTGAGGATGGTGACGATGATGTTAATCGAACCCATGATGGACGAAGCGCCCATCAGGTGCATGGCGAAAATACCCATGTCCATGCCGATCCCCATCTGGCTCGACAGCGGAGCGTACAGGGTCCAGCCGGCCGCCGTGGCACCGCCCGGTACGAAGAAGGAACCGGCCAGCAGCAGCGCTGCCGGTGGCAGCAGCCAGAACGAGAAGTTGTTCATACGGGCAAACGCCATATCTGATGCGCCGATCTGCAGCGGGATCATCCAGTTAGCGAAGCCGACGAAGGCTGGCATGATGGCGCCGAACACCATCACCAGACCGTGCATGGTGGTCAGCTGGTTGAAGAACTCGGGCTGGAAGAACTGCAGGCCCGGTTTGAACAGCTCAGTGCGGATCATCAGGGCCAGTACGCCGCCCGACATCAGCATAATCAGCGAGAACCACAGGTACAGGGTACCGATATCCTTGTGGTTGGTAGCAAACAGCCAGCGCGACAGGCCATGTGGATGGTCGTGCGCGTGGTCATGGTGGTGCGCGTGATCTAAAGTGCTAGTGCTCATTTGTAACGCTCCTGATTACTTACGTGCAGCCACAACTTCGGCTGGTTGGACGATGTTTTCGGCGGCCTTGTTCGACCAGCTATTGCGGGTGTAGGTGATCACCGCAGCAATATCCGTATCCGACAGTTGCTTCCACGCTGGCATCTCCGTGCCATATTTACCGCTCTTCTTACCGTGCAACAGCACGTTAATCTGTTCCGCTTTCGGGCCCGTCACGACAGGCGAAGCATCCAGTGGTGCAAAGGTGGCAGGAATGCCTTTACCGTTAGCCTGGTGGCAGGCCACGCAGTTAGCGGCATACACTTTTTCACCCTTGGTTTTCAGTTCGTCGATAGTCCAGGTTTTGTTCGGATCATCGGCCAGTGCGGCCATTTCTTTCTTCTTGGCGGCAACCCAGGCGCTGTAGTCGGCATCGCTCACCACGCGCACGACGATAGGCATGAAGGCGTGTTCTTTGCCACACAGTTCCGAGCAGTAACCGCGGAAAGTGCCCGTGTGTTCTGCTTTGAACCAGGTATCGCGTACGAAGCCGGGAATCGCATCCTGTTTCACGCCGAAGGCGGGAATCGACCACGAGTGGATCACGTCGTTGGCGGTGGTGACCAGACGGATTTTCTTGTTGACTGGCACAACCACTTCCTGATCGACTTCCATCAGGTAGTTGTCGCCGCGTTTTTCCGTCGCTTCGAAGCCGGGCGCGCCCACTTGCGAGCGCGGGGTCGACAGGTTGGACAGGAAGGAAATCCCTTCGCCCTCGCCTTTCAGGTAGTCATAGCCCCATTTCCACTGCATGCCCGTCACTTTGATGGTGATGTCGGCATTCGAGGTGTCTTTCATGCCCACCACGGTGCGCGTGGCTGGCAGCGCCATCCCGATCACGATCAGGAAAGGCACCACGGTCCAGGCGATCTCGACGGCGGTGGATTCGTGGAAGGTCGCCGGTTTGTGACCGAGCGACTTACGGTGTTTGAAGATCGAGTAGAACATCACGCCGAACACGGCGACGAAGATGACCAGACAGACCATCATCATCCACGTGTGCAGACTGTAGATTTCCGATGCAATCTGGGTTGCCGGCGGTTGCAGATTCAGTTCGCCGGCGACAGGTCCGCCGGTACCGCCCGTGGCCGACGTATAAGTGCCTGCCGCTTCAGCCGCCCACGCTGGGATATTGGCTGCCATTACTGACAGTCCGAGCATCAACGATGGAAGTCGTTTCGCATGTTTCATGTTGTCCCCAACCACCCAAGAAATTAAAAATTAGTATATTTTTTAACGACTCCGGATTTCGGTGAACTGAACCGGCGTCGCTCCTTAAACAACCTCAGGCCCCATGCCAGAATGGCGGGGCCTTAGGGCCTAGCTAGCGCCCTCGATACTGCCTGAGGACAATAAAAAAGCCCGATTCTGCTTAATTCCACTGCTCGTTCGTGCTCGCTGCTATCCGCCTCCGGTTCAGGCTGCTTTTTTATGGCTGGCAGCTTGGTCCAAAGGCAAAATTTGTTGGCCGATTATATATAAGGAGACTACCACGCTCAAGAAATAATCTAAATCAAGATTTCGACTTGCTAGGCTTACCACACTTCCGATAGAAAAATCCTATTTCGGCCCTTTTCGTGGTAAATCAAAGCGAATTATGGCCTCACCACTTGACGTCATGCGCGCCTGGGGGCGGAATGCGTGGCCATAAATGACCTCAAAAGTGAGCGCTAACTTGCCATCCGCACGGCGTCCGTGCTCCAGCGCTGCCAGCATGCGCTGCCAGCGCTGACGGCCCATCAGGCCGCGCGGCACGGTGGCCAGCGGGTTGCCGCCCAGCGCGCGTACGTCGGCTAGCAGGGCTTGCGGGGTATCGTAAGTGACGGTAATGGTCTCCATATCCAGCACGGGTGTGGCAAAACCGGCTTCTACCAGCTGGTCGCCGAAGTCGTGCATATCGACGAAGGGCAGCGTATGTTCGGCCAGATCGGCCTCGGCGAAGGCCGCCCGCAGTTCACGCAGGCTATCCGGCCCGAAGCAGGAAAACATCAGCAGACCGTTCACCCGCAACACACGGCGCCATTCGGCAAACACACGGTCCGGCTGGGGATGCCAGTGCAGCGCCAGATTCGACCACAGCAGATCGACGCTCAGATGTCCTAGTGGCAGATCGGCAAAATCAGCACACAGCAGATCGACCCCGGCCTTGGACGGCAGCAATTTGCTCAGCAACTGGTTCAGCGAAGAAACGCGGCCAGCCGGTTGCTGCGCTGCCTGCAACATGGGCAGGGCAGCATCCACGCCTAAGATCTGGGCAGCAGGGTAGGTTTTCTGCAACAACGGCAGGTCGGCACCCGTGCCGCAACCGGCATCGATCAGCCGTTGTGGTGCAATTTTGACCAGTTCCAGCCGGTCGAACATGCGCGAGGAAATCTCGCGGCGCAGAAAATCGGCCGGCGCCACCCGTTGTGGGCGGCTAAACAGGCTGCGTACTCGCTGCAGATCAATAGGAGCGCTAAGTTTCGGAGGTTGAGCGGGGGCTTGCATGGTGATGATGGGGGATGTAATGCGATAATGTCGGCAGTGTACATGGTTGACGCTACTCGTGTCCGGAGGCCGCTATGTTTGCCGCTGCACCGCCACCCCGTCCGCACCTGCCGCACAGTTGGGCCGAAACGCTGCGACGCTACGCTGCCCGTCTGCTGGACGTCGTGCTGCCACCGGCCTGCGCGCTGTGCGGTGACAGCGGCGCCCCGCTTTGCCCCGCCTGCTGCGCCCAGTTTTTCAGCGCGTCGGCGCTGGGAGCACGCTGCACCTGCTGCGCCGATCCGCTGCCGCCGAATCTCGCTACCGCGCCTGCGCCGCCCCTCGGCATGCCGGGCACAGGCGCGAGCGTGGTAGCGCTATGTACGCAGTGCCAGCAACGCCGGCCGGACTATGCGCAGACGGTGATCGCCTGCGAGTATGCGCTGCCGCTCGATCAGCTGGTACTGCAGCTGAAGTTCGGCCAGCAACTGGCCTATGCGAGGCTGATGGCGCAGCAGTTACGCGACGCCATCTTGCGCCAGCCGGACTACCGCCTGCCCGAGCTGCTGTGTCCCGTACCGCTAGGGCCGCGCCGGCTGGTCGAACGGGGCTACAATCAGGCACTGGAAATTGCCCGTCCGCTGGCGCGCCAGCTGGGCATCGCACTGACGCCGCGGCTGCTGGTGCGGGTGCGCGAGACAGCGCCGCAAAGTCTCGTCACAGCCAGCGCACGCCAGCATAATCTGGCGGGCGCATTTGCTGTCAGCGCAGCGGAACAGGTACAGGGCCGGCATGTCGGTGTGGTCGACGATGTGATGACTAGCGGCACCACCTTGCAGGAAATTGCGGCCACGCTCAGGCGCTATGGCGCCAGCCGTGTCAGTAATCTGGTGTTTGCCCGTACACCACCCCATTGAATTGCATTAAGGAGAAGCACGTGTTTCATGTCGTACTAGTTCAACCGGAAATTCCACCGAATACGGGCAATGTGATCCGCCTGTGCGCCAACACGGGCGCGCAGCTGCACCTGATCGAACCGCTGGGTTTTCCGCTGGAAGACTCCAAGCTGAAACGCGCTGGACTCGATTATCACGAGTATGCGCGCATGAAAGTGCATCCGAACTGGGAGGCTTTTCTGGCCGCCGTGCAGCCTGCACCGGAACGCATGTTCGCCATGACCACGCACGGCTCGTCGCCGTTTGCGCAGGCCAGTTTCCAGCCCGGCGATGTATTTGTATTCGGTTCGGAAACACGCGGACTCGACCCGGCCCTGCGCGAAAGTTTTGCGCCCGCCCAGCGTATCCGCCTGCCCATGCGGCCGGACAACCGCAGCATGAATCTGTCGAACACGGTGGCCGTGGTGGTGTTTGAAGCGTGGCGCCAGAACGGCTATGCCGGTGGCGCCTGAGCCCTCCGCAGGGAGGGAATTACAGTTTGTGCGAACGCACTTTGGTGAGTAGTTTGGTGGTGGAGCGGTCATGTTCGAATTCGATCGCCACGGCTTCGCCACCATAGGCCAGCACGGCCAGCCCTTCGGGGATTTCATCCATCTGGTAATCGCCGCCTTTGGCGTAGATTTCCGGATGCGCTGCCAGCACGGCCTGCAAGGCCGTATCTTCATCGAACTCCACCACCAGATCGACCGACTCCAGCGCAGCCAGCACGGCCATGCGGTCGGCGCAGTTGTTGAGCGGACGGTCGTCGCCTTTGCCTAGCCGCTTGACGGAGGCGTCGGTATTGGCCGCCACCACCAGCGAGGCGCCCAGCGCACGGGCTTGCGCCAGATAGGTGACATGACCGCGATGCAGGATGTCGAACACCCCGTTGGTCATTACCACGGGCTTGGGCAGCGCTGCCACACGCACTGCCAGCTGATCGCGGCTACAGATTTTTTTCTCGAATTGTGGCATGAGTTACTTCCTATAGTGATACTGAATTCTGTGTTGCTGCTACGTGCGCTGTTACTTGCTATCTGCTTGCTGGTCGTTCTCCGCCGCCTCGTCATCGAGCTGCATGCTGAGCGTATCGGACGGCGTGGCCGCACCATCGGCCGGTTCCTTGCGGCCGCCGTGCAGCTTGATCTGCAGGCGTAAACCGTTGACCGAGTCGGCATTGCGCAGCGCTTCTTCGTAAGCAATGTAACCGCTATTATAAAGTTCATACAGCGCCTGGTCGAACGTACACATGCCGAGTTCGCGCGATTTGTGCATGATCTCTTTGATGCTCTGGAAGTTACCCTTGAAGATCATCTCGGCGATGGTGGGCGTGTTCAGCAGAATTTCGATGGCCGCTTTGCGCCCCGTACCATCTTCCGTGCGGATCAGCCGCTGCGACACAATGGCACGCAGATTCGAGGACAGATCCATCAGCAACTGATTGCGCCGCTCTTCGGGGAAGAAGTTGATGATGCGGTCCATGGTCTGGTTGGCGTTGTTCGCATGCAGCGTGCCCAGACACAGGTGGCCCGTCTCGGCAAAGGCGATGGCATGTTCCATGGTTTCCGTGTCGCGAATTTCGCCTATCAGTATCACATCGGGCGCCTGCCGCAAGGTATTCTTCAGCGCACTGTGCCACGACAGCGTATCCACCCCTACCTCGCGGTGGGTCACCAGGCAGCCCTTGTTCTTATGCACATATTCCACCGGATCTTCCACCGTGATGATGTGACCGGCAGAATGGGTGTTGCGATAATCGATCATGGCGGCCAGTGTGGTCGATTTGCCTGACCCCGTACCACCCACCACCAGCACCAGCCCCCGTTTGCTCATGATCACATCCTTGAGCACCTCCGGCAGAGCCAGCTTTTCGAAATTGGGAATTTCCGAAGCGATGGTACGGATTACCATGCCTACGCACTGCTGCTGCACAAACACGTTGACGCGGAAACGGCACACATCGGGCAGCGAGATAGCGAAATTACATTCGAGTTCGGCCTCGAATTCGCGCTGCTGCTTCTCGTTCATGATGGACAGCGCCAGCGCACGCGTCACCTGCCCCGTCAGCTTCTGCTGGCTGAGCGGCTTCATCGCCCCCTGTGCTTTCACGCTGGGCGGAAAATCGGCGGCAATGAACAGATCGGACGCGCCCATGTGATGCATCACCTTGAGCAGCTTGTGCAGATAGGCTTGCGCCTCTGCCGGACCAAACGGGGTAGTCATGTCAGCCTTTCGATGCCTCAGAGCAATCCGCATTATATAGTTGACGGCGCGACAATCGGGCGAGATTTATTGCATACCTGTAGAGCCTGTGTTCAAATACCCGCATGACCCTGACCGAACTGAAATACATCGTTGCTGTTGCACGAGCCAAGCACTTCGGCCACGCCGCCGAGGCGTGCTACGTGGCGCAGCCTACCCTATCGGTCGCCATCAAGAAACTCGAAGACGAACTGGGCGTGGTGCTGTTCGAACGGGGTGGAGCAGAAATCTCCGTGACCCCGCTGGGCGCGCAGATCGTCGCACAGGCCGAGCGCGTGCTGGAACAGACCGCCGCTATCAAGGAACTGGCCAAGCAGAATAAAGACCCGCTGGCCGGCCCGCTGCGCCTGGGCGTGATCTACACCATCGGCCCGTATCTGCTGCCGCCGCTGGTCAAGGGCATGATAGACAAAGTGCCGCAGATGCCGCTGATCCTGCAGGAAAACTTCACCGTACGGCTGCTGGAAATGCTGCGTCAGGGCGAGCTCGATGCCGCCATCATGGCCTTGCCTCTGCCTGAACACGGCATGGCCGTGCAGGCGCTGTACGACGAACCGTTTGTGGTGGCCATGCCGTCCCAGCACGCGTGGTGCAAACGCCGCAGCATCCCCGCCGACGACCTCAAAACGGAAAACATGCTGTTGCTGGGAAATGGCCACTGCTTCCGCGATCAGGTGCTGGAAGTCTGTCCCGAAATGGCGCGCTACGCCACGCCGGGCAACGGCATGCAGCGCACCTTTGAAGGCTCGTCACTGGAAACCATACGCCACATGGTCGCCAGCGGCATCGGCCTGACCGTGCTGCCGCGTGCTTCCGTGCCGGACATGGAAAGCAAGGACGGCATGCTGCAGTTCCGCCCGTTCGACCAGCCCGTGCCATCGCGCCGCGTGGTCATCGTCTGGCGCAAGAGCTTTACCCGCAAAGCGGCCATCGATGCCATCTGCGAAGTGGTGGCTGGCTGCAACCTGCCCGGCATTACGCCCGTCAGCGCGGGCGCCTGAAGTCTGGCATAGCGCCAGTTGGCGCTAGCCGCACCGCAAGCGCTCAGGATTTGCGATAATCCCTACTTTCCCATCCTGTAGCGCCCACGATGAACAAGCTGGCACTGTATTACCGTCTGGTCCGACTCGATAAACCCATAGGCACGCTGCTACTGCTGTGGCCTACCCTGTGCGCCCTGTGGATGGCCTCGAACGGCCAGCCCGATGCTATGCTGGTGGTGATTTTCTCGCTGGGCACCCTGCTGATGCGCTCGGCCGGCTGCGCCATCAACGACTACGCCGATCAGGATTTCGACAAATACGTTAAACGTACGGCCGAACGGCCCATCACCAGTGGTCGCATCAGCGGCAAGGAAGCGCTGGCCATCGCCGGCCTGCTGGCCGTGCTGTCGTTCTGCCTGATTCTGCCGCTAAATACACTGACCAAGCAGCTTTCCGTGGCCGCCGTCATCATCGCCGCCAGCTACCCTTACTTCAAGCGCTTCTTCGCCATCCCGCAAGCCTATCTGGGCATCGCCTTCGGCTTCGGCATGCCGATGGCCTTTGCCGCCATCCAGAACAGCGTACCGCCGGTCGCCTGGCTGCTCCTGCTGGGCAATGTGTTCTGGGCCGTGGCCTATGACACGGCCTACGCCATGGTAGACCGTGACGATGACCTGAAAATCGGCATCAAGACGTCCGCGATTACCTTCGGCCAGTACGACGTGGCCGCCATCATGCTGTGCTACGCCGCCCATCTGGGCCTGCTGCTGGTGTGCGGCAAGATGCTGAACATGGGCCTGTACTACCTTGGCGGCATCGTAGTGGCAGCGGGCATCGCCGCCTATCACTACACCCTGATCCGCACACGCGAGCGCGATGCCTGCTTCTACGCCTTCCGCCACAACAACTGGCTAGGCGCCGCCGTGTTCGCGGGCGTACTGCTCGACTACGCTCTGCGCTAATTTCGCCTGCACTGCAGCACTTTGCATGCAGGCAAACGCGCGCCGGCATCATCGCGTGCGGGCTACATTCTTAGCTCACCGGCCAGAGCCGGATCATCGACAGCGAGGACAGCATGGAACAAACCCAGCAGAACGGCAAAGACCTAGCCGAGAGCAAAGCCGCCAGCGCCGATGCGCGCGAGCGCCTGATGAGTGAACTGAAAACCGCGATCGACGCTGCCGAAGGCTGGCTGCAGCAGGATGATAACGAGCACAACGGCAACGCAACCGCCGGCAAGGCCGCCACTGCCGCCCAGACACAGTTTCAGGAGACGTTGAATACCGCGCGCCAAGACCTGCAGCAACTTCAGCACAGCCTGCAGGAACGTGGTCGCAGCGCCGCCCAGTCGGCTGGTGCCTACGTGCAGGAAAACCCGTGGAAGTCGGTCGGCCTAGGTGCCGCGCTCGGCGTCATCGTCGGCCTGCTCATCGCCCGCAAATAACCTGGGGTCAGGTCGGGCATTGGCGCAGAGCTCGCTTAGGATATAGCGGACTCTGCGCCAATGCCCGACCTGACCCCGCTGTTTGTTTTCAGCCGAAGGACGTGCACCAGCCGGCTGCTGCCACTAGGCGTTTCGCGAACAGCGGGCAACCACCCATATCGTTCGGGCCATCTTCGTAGATCTGGCATTTGCTGCAGCGGTCGCCCGGCTTGAAGTCGGGGAATTTCTTCTGATCGACCTTGGTCGCATCGCTGACATAGCTGAACTCGCGCGCCTGCGGCTCGTCTTCGCGCAACGGCTGGCGATCCTCGGCCAGCGCGCTACGTGTCGCTATGGCGGCCAGCGCTGCAGCGCAACTACCCAGCATGAATATCCGTCGGCTTGTCATGTCATCCCCCTATCTGGCCCATTACTTATACTAGTTTCATATTGTCGTAGCCACGCCACAGCGTGGTGTGAAATGATACAACGTTGACCCTTAGTCATGCTCTATACTCGGCTGGCATTGCTTTAAATATCAAACAAAACCAACAACGAGGGGATGATATGGTTAAGGCTTTACGCGCACTCGCCGTCTGTGGCGCCGTCAGTGCAGCGCTGCTTGGCTGCAGCAAATCCGAAGCGCCTGCCAGCGCCGACAAGGTGAGCGCCGATGCGGCGTTCCAGAAAAAACTGCAGGAACAGCTACTCGACGCCAAGCCGGGCAGCGTGATCGAGATACCCGCCGGCAGTTACCACCTGACCAGCGGCCTGACCTTGCGCGCCAACGGCGTGACCATACGCGGCGCCGGCATGGACAAGACCATCCTCTCGTTCAAGGATCAGGTGGCCGGCCCTGAAGGTATGCTGGTCTACGCCAGCGACTTCACCATCGAAGGCCTGACCATCGAAGACTCCAAAGGCGATGGCCTGAAGATCAATGACGGCGACAACATCACTATCCGCAAAGTCAAAGTGCAGTGGACGGGCGGCTCCAAAGTCACCAACGGCGCTTATGGCATCTACCCCGTCAAGACACGCAATGTGCTGATCGAAGACTGCGTGGCGATCGCCGCATCGGATGCCGGCATCTACGTGGGCCAGTCGAATGGCGTGGTAGTGCGCCGCTCGCGCGCCGAGCAGAATGTGGCCGGCATCGAAATCGAAAACACTGTGAACGCCGACGTGTACGACAACGTCGCTACCAATAACACGGGCGGCATCCTCGTATTCAATATGCCCAACCTGTCGCAGCCCGGCCACAGTACGCGGGTGTTCAAGAACAAGGTGGAGAAGAACAATCTGGGTAACTTCGCTGCCCGCGGCACGGCTGTGGCCAGCGTGCCGGCCGGTTCCGGCATCGTCATCAACTCCAACTCCAAAGTGGAAATCTTCGATAACGATGTGACGGATAACCAGACCGCCAACGTGATCATCTCCAGCTACCATTCAACCGGCTACTTCACGGAAAAAGGCGTGGCTGCCAATTACGACCCGTATCCGAAAGCCATCTACGTCTACGGCAACCGCTTCAAAGGCGGTGGCGACTCGCCCGACGGCCTTGATCTGAAAGCGCTGAAAATCGCCATGTATGGTCTGAGCGGCCACTTGCCCGATGTGCTGTGGGATGGCTATGTGGATACCAAACTGCTGGTCAAAGGCCAACTGCCGGCCGAGCACCGCATCTGCATCCAGAACGATGCGGAAGTGCTCAATGCCGATGGCCCTAACAAGTACAAGAATCCCAACAAAGATAGCGCACCGTTCCGCTGCGAACTGGCCAAACTTCCGGCCGTTTCGATTACCCAGCTGGCGGCGCAATCGTGATGCGGCGGCTGTGGAAACCGGGCGCCGTTGCAGCGGCGCTGCTAGGCATGGCCGCGGGTGCAGCGCTGCTACTCGGTGGCTGCACGCGTAGCCAGCCCGAAGTCAGCTTCATCACGGAAGGCAATCCGGCTAAGTTGAGCGACTGGCATCTGATGACAGTGAGTAGTGGCAGGCTGAATTTGAATGCCGGTGTGGTGCCCTACGATCTGAACACGCCGCTGTTCACCGACTACGCCCAGAAGCTACGCACCATCTGGATGCCGAAGGGTGTGAGTGCCAGCTACGATGCCGAGAACACTTTCAACTTCCCGGTTGGCACCATCATCAGCAAGACCTTCTACTATCCGAAAGAAACGGGCGGTGGCAAAGCCGTACTGGCGACTTACGATAGCAGCCGCAATGGCGGCGACCGGCTCGATCTGGCCAATGTGCGGCTGATGGAAACCCGCTTGCTGGTGCGTCGGGCCGACGGCTGGATCGCCCTGCCCTATGTGTGGAATGCCGATCAGACCGACGCCGTGCTGGCGCGCACAGGGGAGCAGATTCCCGTCGAAGTGCTGCATGAAGACCAGACCCGCAAACCGCTCACCTATGTGGTACCGAATGTGAACCAGTGCGCAGCCTGCCACGTGGCCGACATCAAGTCGCGCCAGTTCCAGCCTATCGGCCCGAAGGCGCGCCACATGAATCGCGACTACAGTTATGACGGTGTGAGCAGCAACCAGCTGGCCTATCTGGCCAAGCTGGGCTACCTGAGCGGACTACCGGAAGATGTAGCCAAGGCTGTGCCGCGCAACGCCAACTGGCGCGACAGCAGCCAGTCGCTCGATGCACGCGCCCGTGCCTACCTCGATATCAACTGCGCGCACTGCCACAACGACAAGGGCGCAGCCAACACCACGGCGCTGCATCTGAATATGGGCGCACCGGCCAATCTGCATCTGGGGCTGTGCAAGCCACCTGTGGCAGCCGGCGCCGGTACGGGCGGGCATACCTTCGGCATCTATCCGGGCAAACCGGACGATTCGATTATGGTGTATCGCCTGAACAGCGCCGAGACGGGTGTAATGATGCCAGAACTGGGACGCGGCTCGGTGCACCGCGAAGGCGTGGCGCTGATCAAAGAGTGGATCGCCGCCATGAAGCAGGGCTGCGACCAGCGCTAAAGCTTGCGCAGTGTGCCGCCCCACTTATAGGGTGCGGCACACAAACACTTCCCTAGCTGGCGGCCCCCAGTTCGTCGCCCATTTCCTTGCCGCGTGCTGCAGCTGCCTTCATCGCCTGAATAATCGCCGGCTTCACGCCTGCCGCTTCCATGCTGGTCAGCGCAGCGTAGGTGGTGCCGCCTTTCGACGTCACGCGTTCGCGCAGCAGGGTGACCGGTTCATCCGACTGCTGTGCCAGTTGCGCTGCCCCGGTAAAGGTGGCCATGGCCAGCTGCTCGCCCTGCTCGGCGCTCAGTCCCATTTCCTGCGCCGCCTGCTGCATGGCCTCGATGAAGTAGAACACATACGCGGGACCGCTGCCGGAAACCGCCGTTACGGCATCGATCTGCGCTTCCTCATCGAGCCACACGGTCGGGCCGACGGCACGCAGAATATCGTCGGCGGCCTGCTTCTGCGCGGCGCTCACACCGGCCGTGGCCACCATGCCGGTAATCCCCATACCGATCAGCGCCGGCGTGTTCGGCATGCAGCGCACGATGGCGCCATAGCCGCCCAGCCAGCGCGACAGATCGGCACCACGGATGCCGGCCGCGATCGATACGATCAGCGGCTGCCGGCCGGGCACGGCCTGCAGCAAAGGCAGCAACTGCGTAGCCACGGCGCGCATAGCCTGCGGCTTCACGGCCAGCACGATCACATCGGCGGCTGCGGCCACGGCATCAGCCTGCGCCGCCGTGCTCACGCCGAACTGCTGCTGCAGGCGCGCCAGCGCTTCCGCGCTCGGATCGGCTACGTGGATATCCGCACCGGCCGTCAATTTATTAGCCAGCCCTGCGATCAGCGCGGACGCCATATTGCCGCCACCGATAAATGCTATTTTCATATTCGTCATACTCGACACACTCGACATATTCAGGCCTTGTGATAATTTCGTGATCCAAAAATCGCGCTGCCGACCCGCACAATGGTCGCCCCCTCGACAATGGCGGCGCGCAGATCGGCCGACATGCCCATCGACAGGGTATCCAGTGCCAGCCCTTCGGCGCGCAACTGCTCGTACAGCGCCCGCAGCGCGGCAAACGCCGCACGCTGCTGGGCATAGTCCTCGACCGGCTCAGGGATCGCCATCAGGCCACGCAAGGTCAGATTGGGGAGCGCGGCAACCTTGTGGGCCAGCGCCGGAAGTTCTTGCGGGGTCACGCCGCTTTTGCTGGCCTCCCCGCTGATATTTACCTGCAAACAGATCTGCAACGGCGCCAGACCGGCCGGACGCTGCTCGGACAGGCGCTGGGCGATCTTTTCCCGCTCCACCGTATGTACCCAGTCGAAATGCTCGGCGATGGGGCGCGTCTTGTTACTCTGGATAGGGCCGATGAAATGCCACTCGAGCGCCGGTGCACCCGCAGCGCGTACGGCGGCGATCTTGTCCACGCCTTCCTGCAGATAATTTTCGCCAAACGCACGCTGGCCGGCCGCCACAGCTTCCAGCACGGCCTCCGCGCCAAAGGTCTTGGACACGGCGAGCAGTTGTACGGTTTCTGGCGCACGGCCGGATTCTTGGGCTGCGGCAACAATTGTGGTGGCGATTGCTTGCAAGTTCTGGGGAATCAGAGACATAATCAGTAGATAAACGTTGTAAACCGGCAAGCGTCATTGCGACGCTCCTCCATGTCAGGCACAGGAATTATAAATGGACATCACCGAGCTACTCGCATTCTCCGTCAAGAACAAGGCCTCGGACCTGCACCTGTCCGCCGGTTTGCCGCCCATGATACGGGTACACGGCGATGTACGCCGCATCAATCTGCCGCCGCTCGAACATAAAGATGTGCATAGCATGATCTATGACATCATGAACGATGCCCAGCGCAAGGCCTACGAGGAAATGCTGGAGTGCGATTTCTCCTTCTCCATCCCCGGTCTGGCCCGTTTCCGGGTGAATGCCTACAATCAGGAACGCGGGGCTTCGGCCGTGCTGCGGACCATCCCGTCTAAGATCCTGACGCTGGAAGAACTCAACGCACCGAAAATTTTTGCCGATTTCGCGCTCAAGCCGCGCGGTCTGGTACTGGTGACGGGGCCGACCGGCTCCGGTAAGTCCACCACGCTGGCGGCCATGGTCAACCACCTCAACGAAAACGAGTATGGCCACATCCTGACCATCGAAGACCCGATCGAATTCGTGCACGAATCGAAGAAGTGCCTGATCAACCAGCGCGAAGTGGGACCGCACACGCTGTCGTTCAATAACGCGCTGCGCTCGGCGCTGCGCGAAGACCCCGATGCGATTCTGATCGGCGAGATGCGCGATCTGGAAACCATTCGGCTAGCCCTGTCGGCCGCCGAAACGGGCCACCTCGTATTCGGCACGCTGCACACCTCCTCGGCCGCCAAAACCATCGACCGTATCGTCGACGTGTTCCCGGCCGATGAAAAGGAAATGGTGCGGGCCATGCTGTCGGAATCGCTGCAGGCCGTCATTTCCCAGACCCTGTTAAAAACCAAGGATGGCAGCGGTCGCGTGGCCGCGCACGAGATCATGGTGGCCACACCGGCCATCCGTAACCTGATCCGCGAAGCCAAGGTGGCGCAGATGTATTCCGCCATCCAGACGGGCAGCAACGTGGGCATGCAGACGCTGGACCAGAACCTCAGCGATCTGGTGCGACGGAACGTGATCAGTGCGGCGGCGGCGCGTAGCGCAGCCAAATCGCCCGATAACTTCCCCGGTTAATCCCAAACTCAAGGACAGGACGCACCATGGAACGCGATCAGGCCTCTAAATTCATGTTCGACCTGTTGCGCCTGATGACCAGCAAGAAGGGTTCGGACCTGTTCATCACGGCCGGTTTCCCGCCTGCCATCAAGATCGACGGCAAGCTCACGCCCGTCTCGGCGCAGGCGCTGACGGCAGCGCACACCACCGATCTGGCGCGTTCCATCATGAACGACAAACAGGCCGCCACGTTCGAACTTACCAAGGAAGCCAACTTCGCCATCAGTCCCGGCGATCTGGGACGCTTCCGCGTGTCCGCGCTGGTGCAGATGGGTTCCGTGGCCATGGTGCTGCGCACGATTAATACCGAGATTCCGCAACTGGAAAATCTGGGGCTGCCGCCCGTGCTGAAAGAGATCGTGATGGCCAAGCGCGGCCTGGTCATCATGGTGGGCGCCACCGGCTCGGGCAAATCCACCACGCTGGCGGCGATGGTGGGGCACCGTAATGAAAACAGCTACGGCCACATTATCACCATCGAAGATCCGGTCGAATACGTGCACCCGCACCGCAACTGCATCGTCACCCAGCGCGAAGTGGGCGTCGATACGGAAGACTGGGAAGTAGCGCTGAAAAACTCCTTGCGGCAAGCACCGGATGTGATCCAGATCGGTGAAATCCGCGACCGCGAAACCATGGACCACGCCATCGCTTTTGCCGAAACGGGCCACCTGTGTCTGGCCACGCTGCACGCCAACAGCGCCAATCAGGCACTCGACCGCATCATCAACTTCTTCCCCGAAGAACGCCGCCAGCAACTGCTGATGGATCTGTCGCTAAATCTGAAAGGTATGGTGTCGCAGCGCCTGATTCCGCGCAAGGAAGGCGCGGGCCGTGTGGTGGCGATCGAAATCCTGCTGAATTCTCCGCTGATTTCGGACCTGATCTTCAAGGGCCAGATTCACGACATCAAGGAACTGATGAAGAAATCGCGCGAGCTGGGCATGCAGACCTTCGACCAGTCGCTGTTCGATCTGCACGAGGCAGAACTGATCAGCTACGAAGATGCGCTGCGCAATGCCGATTCCGTCAACGATCTACGCCTCGCCATCAAACTGGAAAGCAAAACCGCACGCAACCGTGACCTGAGCGCCGGCACCGAACATCTGGGCATTATCTGATGAGTACAATTTTCGACTACAGCGCCGATACGCTGGCCGGCACGCCGGCCAGTCTGGACCAATACCGTGGTCAGGTTCTCCTGATCGTCAACACCGCCAGCCAGTGCGGCTTTACGCCCCAGTACAAAGGACTGGAAGCGGTGTATCAGCAGTTTAAAGATCGCGGCGTGACCGTGCTGGGTTTTCCCTGCAACCAGTTCGGCCAGCAGGAGCCGGGACAGGCCGAGGAAATCGGCGCTTTCTGCGAAAAGAACTACGGCGTCAGCTTCCCCCTGTTCGCCAAGGTCGATGTGAATGGCGCACAGGCGCACCCGTTGTTCCAGCAGCTCAAGAAAGACGCCCCCGGCATCCTCGGCACGCAGGCCATCAAATGGAACTTCACCAAATTCCTCGTGCGTAAAGATGGCCGTGTCTACAAACGCTATGCGCCCAGCACCACACCGGAACAGCTGATCGCCGATATCGAAACCCTGCTCGCCGAATAAGCCGCCATGCCACCACAAGAGGAAAACTGGCGCCCATGACGCTGTTCGAGAAAATACAGTCGCGCTGGATGCGCACCGGTATGTACGCGCGCATGTTCATCCCCGTGTTCATCATCATCCTGATCGCGCTGAGCGTGCGCTACTCCATGTTGTACGGTAACGAGACGGAGTATGCCAACCAGCGCTACCAGCGCGAAGCGGGCGATCTACAGGCTTATCTGCACAAGGCACTGCTGCCGTCATTGCTGGTGCGTGACCGTGCCGCACTCGATAACACACTGGCCAGCGCCATGCTGCTGGAAGCCGATCTGGCGGCCGTCCATCTCGACTATCCGGGTGGCCATCTGGAAGCTCTGCGCAGCCAGCCTAGCGTCGCCGAATATCCCGAATGGTTTGCCCGACTGGGCGGCATCACCCCGCAACAACGCACGCTCGATCTGGGCAATGCCAAGCTGGTCATGAGCTTTGTACCGACCCTGCCGCTGACGCAGGTGTGGCGCACCCTACGCCAGCAAGCCTTCATCACCGCAGGAAACGTCACCATCATCTACACCCTGCTAGGTCTGCTCATCTACGCAAACACCCGCATGCTGCGCCGCGTAACGGATGGCACGGCGCGTTTTCAGGATGGTGACTACGGTGTGCGCCTACCTGTTACTGGCACGCTGGAAGCGCGCACGCTGGCTATCAGCTTCAACAACATGGCCCAGCGCATGCAGTCGCTGGTGCACAAACTGCAGCAAAGTCAGACCCAGCTCAGTGCCCAGTTATCGCAAACCCTACAGGTACAGGCTACCCTGCAGACGGAAAAGGAACGCATCGAAGTCACGCTGGCATCGATCGGCGACGCTGTCATCACCACCGACCTGTCGGGCCGCATCGCCAGCGTCAATGTCATGGCGCAGCAGCTGACAGGCTGGCAGGAAGAACGCGCCCGTGGCATGGAGCTGCATCAGGTGTTTGTACTGGCGAATAACTTCGGCCAGCACTCGCTGCTCAAATCCATGGCCGCCATCTATGCAGGCAGCTCGGTGATCAAGGTGGGCAACCAGAGTATGCGCAACCGCAATGGCCAGCTCTACACGGTGGAATACACGGCCAATGCGATCCGCTCGGCCGAAGACGAAATACAGGGTGCCGTGCTGGTGTTCCGCGATGTGACGGAACGGCGTCAGCTGATGCAGCAGATTTCGTGGCAGAGCAGCCATGACCTGCTGACCGGCCTGCCCAACCGCACTGCCCTCACCACCCGCTTCGAGCAGGAAGTGTTCCGCGCGCGGGAAGAACACTATCCGCTGGCCGTCTGCCTGTTCGATCTGGACCGCTTCCAGCACGTCAATGATACGCTGGGCCAGAACATCGGCGACGAAGTACTCAAGCAAGCGGCCAGCCGCCTGCACGACTTTGCCGGACCGCGCCACTATGTGGCCCGTCTGGGCGGCGACGAATTCGTCATGCTGCTGCCCAAACTGGATGACCGTCTCGCCACCGAACAGGCACTGGAACGTCTGCTGGCCGAACTGTCGCGCCCCTATCTGTGCAACGGCCAGCAGGTCAGCATGTCGGCCAGTGCCGGCGTGACGATCTACAGCGGCAGCGAAGTCAGTGCCGACAGCCTGCTGCGGCAGGCCGATCAGGCGCTGTATCAGGCCAAGATCACGGGCCGCAACCGCGCCCACTTCTTCGACGCCGATCTCGATGAACAGGTGCGCACCCACCACAACCGCCGCACCGAAGTACGCACCGCCGTGCGGGCCGGCGAATTGCGGCTGTACTACCAGCCCAAGCTGGATATGCGCAAAGGCCGCATCATCGGCATGGAAGCACTGGTGCGCTGGGCCCATCCGGAACGGGGCATCGTCGGGCCGATGGAATTCCTGCCCATCGTCGAGCATAGCGATGTGATCGTGGACATCGGCGAATGGGTGCTGCGCGAAGCGCTGCGCCAGTTGCAGCAGTGGCGCAGCTATGACGCCGAATGGGTGGTCAGCGTGAACATCGCTGCACGCCACTTCCAGCGCGCCGACTTCGTGCCCAAGCTGAAAACCATACTGGCCGAATACCCCGACGTGCCGCCCCACATGCTGGAACTGGAGATACTCGAATCGTCCGCGCTCAGCGATATGGCCCATGTGCGCAACATCATGCTGGACTGTCAGGCATTGGGCATCAGCTTTGCGCTCGATGATTTCGGGACTGGCTACTCGTCCATGTCTTACCTCAAGCGCCTACCGGCCGATGTGCTGAAAATCGATCAGAGCTTTGTGCGCAATATGCTGGTGGACCGCGACGACCTGCATCTGGTCAGCGCCGTCATCGGGCTGGCCCGCTCCTTCGGGCTAGGCGTGATCGCCGAAGGCGTGGAGACGATAGAACATGGCGCCATGCTGATGCGCCTCGGCTGCGATCTGGTGCAGGGCTACGGCATTGCCCGTCCTATGCCGGCCAGCGAAGTCCAGCCATGGGTGGACAACTTCGGCAGCGCCGCCGTGTGGCAGGCCGCTGCGCAACTGCCGCCCATCGTCAATCTGCACCACGAGCACAGCCTGCACCAGCCAGTGCCGGGCACAGGGCAGATACCCGCCTTCCAGCAAAGCTAGTTCAACGCGCGATCGAGCAATTCTATCCAGTGCATCACGGGCGTCTGCGTGCCCGTCTGCAGATGAGCGCTGCAGCCCACATTGGCCGAAACGATGGTGCTGGCACCCGTGTCGGCCAGAGTGGCCAGCTTGCGGTCACGCAGCTGGCGCGACAGCTCCGGCTGCAGCAGCGAGTAGCTACCGGCCGAACCGCAGCACAGATGGCTGTCGGCGCACAGCACCACATCCACGCCCACCGCACGCAAGATGCCTTCCACCTTGCCGCGTATCTGCTGGCCATGCTGCAGTGTGCAGGGCGGGTGATAGGCTACCCGCTCGCTCAGACGGGTACGCATACCCAGTTCCGCTTCGAATGGCGCCAGCACTTCGCTCAGGTCGCGCGTAGCGCTAGCTACCTGCTGCGCCTTGGCGGCATAGTCCCCATCGTGCGCCAGCAGATGGCCGTAATCCTTGACGGTCGCGCCGCAACCGGATGCCGTCATCACGATGGCCTCCACCGAACCATCCTGCAGCATGGGCCACCATGCATCGATATTGCGCCGCATATCATCCAGCGCAGCCTCGTGTTCGTTGAGGTGGTGGCGCAAAGCGCCGCAGCAGCCGGCACGCGGCGCGACCAGCAACTGCACACCGAGCGCATCGAGCACGCGCGCCGTGGCAGCATTGATATTCGGCGCCATGGCTGGCTGGGCGCAGCCATCCAGCACCAGCATTTTGCGTGCATGACTGCGCGTGGGCCACACGCCGGCATCCTGCCGCGCCGGTAGCTTGTCCTGCATGGCTGGCGACAGCAGCGGCTTGACCAGCCGCCCCGCTGCCAGTGCCGCGCCGAATACCGCCTTGCGCGATACCCCTTCGCGCACCAGCAGGCGCTGCATGCGTTCCATGAACGGGCGCTGCACGCGCTGCTCCACCACCTTGCGGCCGATATCCACCAGCCGGCTATATTTCACGCCGGACGGACAGGTAGTTTCGCAGTTGCGGCAGGTCAGGCAGCGATCCAGATGCTGCTGGGTTTTGGCCGTAACGGGCGCGCCTTCCAGCACCTGCTTGATCAGGTAAATGCGGCCACGCGGTCCATCCAGTTCGTCGCCCAGCAGCTGGTAGGTAGGGCAGGTAGCCGTGCAGAAGCCGCAATGCACGCAGGCGCGCAGGATGGCATCGGCCTCTTCGCCTTCGCGGGTGTTGCGGATGAAGTCAGCAAGATTAGTCTGCATGGCGCTCTCAGTACATGCGGCCGGGGTTGAAAATACCGGCCGGATCAAACGAAGCTTTCAGCCCTTGGTGTATGCGCATCAGTGGCGCCGCCAGTGGATGGAACACGCTGACGGGTTTGTGCTCGCTGCGGTACAGCGTGGCATGGCCGCCAGCCGCCGCCACCGTACGGCGTATCGATTCGGCCTGTGCTGCATCGACGGCGGCAGTTTTCAGCCAGCGCTGCGCGCCGCCCCATTCGATCAGCTGTTCGCCACCTAGGATCACGGCACTGGCCGCAGACGGCAGCGATAGCCGCCACAGACAGCCGCCGCTGAAGTGGGGGTGGGTCTGGTCGCGCAGCGCGTTCCAGAATGCTTCCGCATGTTCGAGTGGCGCGCCGCCCATGCGCTGCTGCGCTGCCGCCACCGCAGCCTGTGCGCCGGACAGCCGCACCGCCAGCACACCTTGATACCAGCAACTGGCCGAAATCGGCAAAGGCTGGCCGCCCCATTCGTTCAGACGGCGCAGTGCGTCGATCTCGCTCAACTCGAAGCGCAGACTGGTTTCGCACAGCGGCAGCGGCAGCACCTTGAGCGAGACTTCGAGGATCAGGCCCAGCGTTCCGAGCGAACCGGCCAGCAGACGCGACACGTCGTAACCAGCCACGTTCTTCATCACTTGCCCGCCGAAGCGCAGAATCGTGCCCTGCCCGTCCATCAACACCGCACCGAGGACGAAATCACGCACGGCCCCGGCACTGGCACGGCGCGGGCCGGACAGCGCACTGGCCACCACCCCGCCTATGGTCGAACCGGCACCGAAGCGGGGCGGCTCGAAGGCCAGCATCTGCTGATGCTGGGCCAGCAACGCTTCGATCTCGGCCAGCGCCGTGCCGCAGCGTACGGTGATTACCAGTTCGGTCGGCTCATACGACACCACGCCCCGATAGGCGCGCGTATCGAGCACCTCGCCTTGCGGCGGCTGGCCATACCAGTCCTTGCTGCCACTGCCGCGCAGGCACAGCGGACTACCGCTAGCGCTGGCAGCGCGGATACGCTCGGCAAATTGCGCCGCGATGGCGGCGTAGTCATCGGCCTGCGTTGCGCCAGTGGCAGCCATGCTTGCTGTCGTCATAAATGTCATTCCCCTCAGAAGCGCGGCAGGTAGGCAAACGGCAGCTTGCCACCGCTGACGCGCATCTTGCCGAATTCCGCGCAGCGGTTCAGCGTCGGGATGGCCTTGTCGGGATTCAGTAGACGGGCCGGATCAAACGCACGCTTTACGCCGAAGAAGGCTTCCAGCTCGGCCGGTGCGAACTGCGCACACATGGAATTGATCTTCTCTATGCCCACACCATGTTCGCCCGTGATAGTGCCGCCCACTTCCACACACAGCGCCAGTATCTCGGCGCCAAAGGCTTCGGCCCGTTCGAATTCATCAGGGATATTGGCGTTGAACAGAATCAGCGGGTGCAGATTGCCATCGCCCGCGTGGAACACATTGGCGCAGCGCAGACCGTACTTCACTTCCATCTGCGCGATGCCTTCCAGTACCTGCCCCAGACGCTTGCGAGGAATGGTGCCGTCCATGCAGTAGTAGTCGGGCGAAATCCGCCCCGCCGCCGGGAAAGCGTTCTTGCGGCCCGACCAGAACTTCATCCGTTCCGCCTCCGACTGCGATACGGCGATCGCGCTGGCACCGGCCTGCTGCAGCACGGCCGACATGCGCGCGATTTCCTCCTCCACTTCCTCGGCCGTACCATCGGCCTCGCACAGCAGAATCGCGGCGGCCTCGGTGTCGTAACCGGCATGCACGAATGGCTCCACCATGCGCGAGGAAGTCTGGTCCATCATTTCCAGACCGGCCGGAATAATGCCCGCCGCGATCAGCGCAGCAACCGCATTGCAGCCTGCCACCACCTCGTTGAACGAAGCCATGATGACGCGCGCGCAGGCCGGCTTGGGCACCAGCTTCACCGTCACTTCCGTGACGATACCTAGCATACCTTCCGAGCCGATAAACACGGACAGCAGATCCAGCCCGGCCGCATCGAGCGCTTCGCTGCCCAGTTCCACCACTTCGCCCTGTATCGTCACCATGCGCACACGCAGCACGTTATGCACGGTCAGGCCATACTTCAGGCAGTGCACCCCGCCCGAGTTCTCCGCCACGTTGCCGCCTATGGTGCAAGCGATCTGCGAAGATGGATCGGGCGCGTAATACAGACCATGCTGGGCTGCCGCATCGGAAATCGCAAGATTGCGCACACCCGGCTGCACCACCGCCGTACGCGAATACGCATCCATGCGCAGAATACGGTTCAGCCGCGCCGTCGACAGCACCACTCCGTCCGCAATCGGCATAGCGCCACCGGACAGCCCCGTGCCCGCACCGCGCGGCACGATAGGCACCTGCAGTTCGTGGCACAGCTTGAGCACCGCCACAATCTGCGCCTCGCTATCGGGCAGCACCACGATCAGCGGCATCTGGCGGTAGGCAGCCAGACCATCGCACTCATACGGACGGGTATCTTCGGGATCGGACAGAATGGCAGAAGGCGGCAGCACCTGCTGCAGCGCGGCGGCCAGTTGAAGACGGCGGGCAGAAAGCGCGGCCGGCGAGTACGGAGCAGCCGGCGCAGCTGTGGTATCTGAATTGACTGTGTTCATGGAGCGGGCACCTGAAAGCACGGGATCAGAGCAGAATTGTAAGCACAAACGTGGCGTCAAACCGGCTTGCCGCTGAAATACAGACGCAAACTGTTGTATTCTTCGGGGCGCTAACCTCCAACACAAGGAAACGACATGGGTAACCGACTATCGAAAATCGCCACCCGCACGGGCGACGGCGGCACCACCGGCCTGGGCGACGGCAGCCGCACCGACAAGGACAGCGTGCGCATACAGGCCATCGGCGAAGTCGATGAACTCAACTCCCATCTGGGACTGCTGCTGTGTGAAGACATGCCGGCCGAACTGCGCGAAGAACTGGTGACGATCCAGCACGACCTGTTCGATCTGGGCGGCGAACTATGCATCCCCGGCTATCAGATGATTACCGAAGACCACGTGCTGCGACTGGACGCGCATCTGACCAAGTACAACGCCACCCTGCCTGCGCTGACGGAATTCATCCTGCCGGCCGGCTCGCGCGCCGCCGCGCAGGCCCACGTCTGTCGTACCGTGTGCCGCCGCGCCGAACGCGCCATCGTCACGCTGGGCAAAGCAGAAACCATCCACGAGCATCCGCGCCAGTACGTCAACCGCCTGTCCGACCTGCTGTTCGTACTAGCACGCGTACTGAACCGTCACGCCGGCGGCAGCGACGTGCTGTGGCAGCACGAGCGCCGCAAATAAATCGGGGTCAGGTCGGGCAATATGCAGGGGTCAGGTCGGGCAAAGTGCAGTTTTTGAGAATTCTCAAAGAACGCACAAACGCCCGACCTGACCCCTGCACTTTGCCCGACCTGACCCCGTGTGATTAGCCGTTGCTGACGGCTAGGCGCGGTGCGCTCGCGACGCGCTGGCGGATGGCGGAGGTGATGCCGTCGCCGTCAAGGCCTACGCTGGCCAGCAGTTTGGCGGGATCGCCATGGTCGATGAACTGGTCCGGCAGACCCAGCATCTGCAGCGGTTTGACGATGCCTTCGGCAGCCAGTGCTTCGGCCACAGCGGCACCGGCGCCGCCCATGATGCAGCCTTCTTCCACTGTCACCAGATAGTCGTGCTCGGCCGCCAGCTGGCGCACCAGCTCGACGTCCAGCGGTTTGACGAAGCGCATGTTAGCGACCGTCGCGTCGAGTGCTTCGCCCGCTGCCATGGCCGGCGCCACCATCGAACCGAAGGCCAGGATGGCGATCTTCTGGCCACGGCGCTTGATTTCGCCTTTGCCGATTTCCAGCGTGGTCAGTTCTTTTGCCACAGCCGCGCCGATACCGGCACCGCGCGGATAGCGGATCGCCGCCGGCCCCGCATAGTGGTAACCCGTGGTCAGCATCTGGCGGCATTCGTTTTCGTCCGATGGCGCCATCACTACCATGTTAGGGATGCAGCGCAGATAGGCCAGATCGTAGTTACCGGCATGGGTGGCTCCGTCAGCGCCCACCAGACCGGCACGGTCCAGCGCAAACGTTACGTCCAGATTCTGCAACGCGACGTCGTGAATCAGCTGATCGTAACCGCGCTGCAGGAAGGTGGAGTAGATCGCCACTACAGGCTTCAGCCCTTCGCAGGCCAGACCGGCGCCAAACGTTACCGCGTGCTGCTCGGCGATGCCGACGTCGAAATAGCGATCCGGATATTCCTGATCGAAACGCACCATGCCCGAGCCTTCGCGCATGGCTGGGGTAATCCCCACCAGCTTTTTGTCGGCCGCGGCCATGTCGCATAGCCAGTTGCCGAAAACTTCCGTGTAGGTCAGTTTGCTCGGCGCGGTGGGCGGTTTGATACCTTCGGCCGGATTGAACTTGCCCGTGCCGTGGTACAGAATCGGTTCCGCTTCGGCCAGCTTGTAGCCCTGACCTTTTTTGGTCACCACGTGCAGGAACTGCGGGCCTTTCAGGTGGCGGATATTCTGCAGCGTAGGAATCAGCGATTCCAGATCATGGCCGTCGATCGGGCCGATGTAGTTGAAGCCGAATTCTTCGAACATGGTGGCCGGTACCACCATGCCTTTGGCATGTTCTTCCAGCCGCTTGGCCAGTTCCAGCACAGGTGCCGGCAGCACGGATTTGCCCACGTTCTTGGCCGCAGCGTAGAACTGCCCCGACATCAATCGCGCCAGATAGCGGTTCAGCGCACCGACGGGCGGCGAGATCGACATGTCGTTGTCGTTCAGGATTACCAGCAGATTCAGGTCTTCCTGCACACCGGCGTTATTCAGCGCTTCGAAGGCCATACCGGCCGTCATCGAGCCGTCGCCGATCACGGCGATGGCGTGACGGTTTTCGCCCTTGATCTTGGCCGCCTGCGCCATGCCCAGTGCAGCCGAAATCGAGGTCGACGAGTGTGCCGTTCCGAAGGTGTCGTATTCGCTTTCGTCGCGCTTGGGGAAGCCGGAGATGCCGCCCAGCTGGCGCAGCGTGTGCATGCGCTCGCGCCGTCCGGTGAGGATTTTGTGCGAATAAGTCTGGTGGCCCACGTCCCACACGATGCGGTCGTAAGGCGTGTTAAACACGTAATGCAGTGCCACCGTCAGTTCCACCGTGCCCAGATTGGACGACAGGTGGCCGCCCGTTTTCGACACCGAATCGAGCAGGTAGGCGCGCAGTTCATGCGCCAGTGGCGTCAGCTGGGTGCGCGCCAGTTTGCGCACATCCGCTGGCGAATTAATAGTTGCTAGCAAGTCCATTTATGCCTTCCGCTGCACGATCAGATCCGCGAGTTCGCGTAACCGCAAAGCTTTATCTCCGAACGGCGCGAGCGCTGCATGCGCATCGAGCCGCAATTTTTCCGCCAGTGCCCGTGACGGTTCCAGACCCAGTATCGAGACATAGGTCGGCTTGTTGTCGGCGGCATCCTTGCCAGCCGTTTTGCCCAGCGTGGCCGAATCGGCCGTCGCGTCGAGCACATCATCTACCACCTGGAAGGCCAGACCGATGGCCCGCGCATAGTCGTTCAGCGCCTGCAGTTCGGCCGCATCCAGATCCTTGCCGGCCAGCGCACCAAGTACCACCGAGGCGCGCAGCAGCGCGCCCGTCTTCAGCTGGTGCATCTGTTCCAGCTGTTCTAGCGTCAGGCTCAGGCCCACGCTATCGAGGTCGATCGCCTGGCCGCCGCACATGCCGGCCGAGCCGGATGCATGGGCCAGCACACGCAGCATGGCCATCTGACGGGCCGGCGGCAGCGTGGTCGCTTCGGCCAGCACCATGAAGGCCTGCGATTGCAGCGCATCGCCCACCAGCAGCGCGGTGGCGTCGTCATAGGCCACGTGCACGGTGGGCTTGCCACGGCGCAGTTCATCGTCGTCCATGCACGGCATATCGTCGTGCACCAGCGAATAGGCGTGGATCATTTCCACTGCGGCCGCAGCGCGGCTCAGTGCTTCCGCATCGGCGCCGAATAATGCGCCGGCCGCATACACCAGCAGCGGGCGCACCCGTTTGCCGCCGCCCAGCAGCGCATAGCGCATGGCTTCGTGCAGCTTGCCCGGCACCACCGTGGCGGCGGGTAAAAAGCCGGCTAGATCAAGTTCCGATCCGGCCTGTACGGTTTTCATCCAGTCGTCGAAAGCGGCCGTCATTGTTCCGCCTCCCCGCCCGGAGCGAACGGTTTAAGCATGTCGCCTTCCAGAATTTTGACTTGAGCTTCCACTTTTTCCAGCTGGGCGGCGCAGAACTGCACCAGCGTCGAGCCGCGTGCATAGGCCGCCACCGAGCCTTCCAGCGGCAGCTGGCCGCCTTCCATCTGGGCCACCAGTTGCGCCAGTTCGGCCATGGCGTCCTCAAACGAGGCCGGAACAGCCTCCGCCGCTTCGGCAGTTGATTTCTTAGACATAGTTACTCAAGTTGTATGGCAATACACGTGCCCGCGCAGTGTAGCCCGTTATTTTAGAACAAACCACCTGATCCGGTGGTACTCTAGCGCCCCGCGCGGCGGTGGAAACCGTAGATTTTATCGCAATTAGCCACGCGGACAGCGCAAACCTGCCTTTTAGCCTGCCGGCAGGACGGGAAATCGGAGGCAGGCACGGAGGAAACACGGTATAATCGCCGGTTCTGTCCGAAATACCATTTTCAACAAACTTGAATTCAGGTCTTTACGGATTCTGTCTCTTCTTGGTTTGAAGTACATATTAAGGGGGGTTGGGATGTCCGATCTGGGTACCCACGCTAAGCTGGCGCGTTCTAACGCGCAACTACCGGTTGACGTCTATTTTGACGAAGCGCTACTGCAGCGTGAAATGCAGCAACTTTTCCAGAACGGTCCGCGCTACATCGGCCACGAGCTGATGGTGCCGAATGTGGGCGACTATGCCACCCTGACGGCCGAAGACGAGGGCCGCGTGCTGGTGCGCAATGCCAACGGACTGGAATTACTCTCCAACGTGTGCCGTCACCGGCAGGCGGTGATGGTCAACGGCCGTGGCAATGCCAACAACATTGTCTGCCCGCTGCACCGCTGGACCTATGATCTCAAGGGTGAACTGATCGGCGCGCCGCACTTCCCTGCCACGCCCTGTCTGAACCTGCCGAAAACCACGCTGCAAAGCTGGAACGGCCTGCTGTTCGAGCAGAACGGCTACAACGTGATGGAGAAGCTGGCGCAGCTGTCCGTCACCAAGGATCTGGACTTCACCGGCTATATGCTGGATCACGTGGAAGTGCACCACTGCGATTACAACTGGAAGACTTTCATCGAAGTCTATCTGGAGGATTATCACGTCGAACCGTTCCATCCGGGTCTGGGCAGCTTTGTCAGCTGCGACGATCTGCGCTGGGAATTCGGCACCGACTACAGTGTGCAGACGGTGGGCGTGCACAAAGGCCTGCAGAAATCCGGCTCGGAGATTTACAAGCGCTGGCAAGAGCAGGTGCTGCAGTTCCGTGGCGGCGAAGCGCCACCGTACGGCGCCATCTGGCTGACGCTCTACCCCAACATCATGGTCGAGTGGTATCCCCACGTGCTGATCGTGTCCACTCTGTGGCCGGACGGTCCGCAGCGCACCAAGAATGTGGTGGAGTTCTACTATCCGGAAGAAATCGTGCTGTTCGAGCGCGAGTTTGTCGAAGCCGAGCGGGCCGCCTATATGGAAACCTGCATCGAGGACGACGAAATCGGCCAGCGCATGGATGCGGGCCGCAAGGCGCTGATGAAGCGCGGCATGACCGATGCGGGGCCTTACCAGTCGCCGATGGAAGACGGCATGCAGCACTTCCACGAATGGTACCGCGCTAACATCACCCTCCCCGAGTAACGATGCAGTCGCTGTGGATGCTGTTTGCCAGTTTCATGTTCGCCGCCATGGGCGTGTGCGTGAAACTGGCGTCGCAACAGTTCTCCACTTCCGAAATCGTGATGTACCGCGGCATCGTCGGTGTCGTGGTACTGTCCCTCATCATCCGCCTGCAGGGCGGCAGCTTCCGCACCACCATGCCGGGCGCCCATCTGTGGCGCGGCGTGGTGGGCGTAGTGTCGCTATGGATGTGGTTCTATGCCATCGCCAATCTGCCGCTGGCCACGGCCGTCACGCTCAACTACATGGCGCCCATCTGGATCGCGCTGTGGCTGTTCATCATGGGCTGGTGGCATGCCAAGAATCAGGTCAAGTGGCCGCTGCTGGCAGCCATTGGCGCCAGCTTCTGCGGCGTCACCTTGCTGCTGCAACCGGCTTTCCATGCCAACCAGCTGGGCACGGCGCTGATCGCACTGGGCTCCAGCGTGCTGTCGGCCATGGCGTATATGCAGGTGCGCAAACTGGGGCTGGCCGGCGAGCCGGAAAATCGCGTGGTGCTGTATTTCTCAGCCATGAATCTCGTGGCCGGCATCGCCGGTAACTACGCGCTGGCGCCCCATGGCGTGGCCGTCTGGCACCCCATCACTAGCTGGCACGGCGGCTTACTGCTGCTGGGCATAGGCATCTGCGCCACCAGTGCGCAGATCGCCATGACGCGCGCCTACCGGCTGGGCCAGACACTGGTGGTAGCCAATCTGCAGTACACCGGCATCGTGTTCTCCAGCGTGTGGGGCGTACTGGTATTCGACGACGCTTTCAGCTGGCATAGCTGGGTAGGCATCAGCGTGATCTTGCTGTCAGGCGTGGCCGCAACGTTCTACAATACCCGTAACACGGAGCGCGGTAAGGCCATCGCCAGTACCGATCCGATCGCCAGCGAAGTCTGAGTCCGTATTCCCTACGAGGAGCCCTGTTATGCACACCACCCTGATCAGCGCCGCCGAACTGGCGCGCCACACCCACGATAGCCAGTGGGTCGTGCTCGATTGCCGTCACGACCTGATGAATCCTGCGGCGGGGCGCGATGCCTATGCCGCCGGCCATATTCCCGGCGCCCGTTTCGCCAATATCGACACGGATCTGTCGGGCGCCAAGACGGGCGCCGACGGCGTGTTCCGTGGCCGCCACCCGCTGCCGGAACGCTCTGCCCTGCTGGCGACCTTGCGCAGCTGGGGCATCAGCGACAACACGCAGGTGGTGGCCTATGACGCCCACGGCGGCATGTTTGCGGCCCGTCTGTGGTGGTTATTGCGCTGGATGGGTCATGCCGGTGTGGCCGTGCTCGATGGCGGTCTGCCTGCATGGCAGGCGCTGGGCCAGCCGCTGGAAACGGATGCGCCGCCGGCCCTGTCGGCCGCGGCAGCCGGCACGCTGAATGAACGCGCGGCGCTGGTGCAGACCGTGACGGTAGAAGATGTGCTGTTCAATCTGTCCACCCAGGACCGCATCGTGGTCGATGCCCGTGCGGCCGACCGCTATCGGGGCGAAAACGAAACCATCGACCCCGTCGGTGGCCACATTCCCCATGCCCGCAACCGCTTCTTCAAGGACAACCTGACAGCCGACGGCACTTTCAAGGATGCCGCCCAGTTGCGCAGCGAATTCGCGCCGCTGTTCGCCACCGCCGCGCAAGCCATCATGCAGTGCGGCTCGGGCGTGACGGCCTGCCACAATCTGCTCGCGCTGGAAGTGGCGGGCATGCCCGGCGCTGCCCTGTATCCGGGCTCGTGGAGCGAATGGTGCGCCGATCCGGCCCGCCCTGTCGCAACCGGCAACTAGACTGTCACGCAGCAGGCCGTGCGGGCGGTTCAGTGGTGGCTATGGGTCAGCCACAGCACGATCGCCACGCCGGCTGCGATCAGCAGCACTTGCGGCACGCTTTCGCGCAGCGTGGCGCGACGCTGCATCTGCGGCATCAGATCGCTCACAGCGATGTAGATGAAGCCCGACGAAGCGAATACCAGCACGTAGGGAATCAGGCCGCTAGCGCGGTCCAGGGTGTAGTAGCCGAGCAGGCCGCCGGCGATCGACAGCAGGCTGCATAGCAGGTTGTAGACGTAAGCGCGGGTGCGCGAGAAGCCGGCATTGAGCAACACGATGAAGTCGCCGATTTCCTGCGGAATTTCATGCGCGACGATGGCGATACCCGTCACCAGCCCCAGTTCCGGATTAGCCAGAAACGCCGCGGCGATCAGGATGCCGTCGGTGAAATTGTGCATGCCGTCACCCACCAGTATCATCCAGCCCGCTTTACCTGCTTCGTGCTTGTCGTGGCCGTAGTGGTGGTGGTGGCCGTCGCCTTCGTGGTGGTGCGAGTGGCGCAGGATGGCCAGCTTCTCCAGCAGGAAGAAGGCCAGCAGGCCCGCCAGCAAAGTGGCGAACAGGCTGCGCGCGCTGGCCTGCGATTCGAAGGCTTCCGGCAGCGCGTGCAGCAGCGAGGTCGAAAGCATGATGCCGACCGACAGGCTGACCATCCGTTCCACCATTTTCGATAGCAGGGCGAACGAAAACAGCGCGGCAGCAGAAATGCTGACGACGCCGGCCACGGTGGTGGCTAACAGGATGGAAATCAGTACGGGATCGATCTTATCGCCTCTTCTTACGGGGGAACCGCTGCCAAATGCGACTGCGGGGGCGTTATTTTAACGCCCAGCCCGGTTTTCTGCCTAAAACTACGCCGGAGCGGCTACCAGCGGCCGCCCCGCCGCGCTAGCACGGGGATGCTCAAGGCGCCACGCCATATTGTTTGAACCAGTTCTGCAAACGCTGCCAGCCATCGCGCGCGTCGGCCGCCACATAGCTGGGGCGGTAGTCGGCGTGGAAGGCGTGGCCCGAATCGGGATAGATGACGAATTGCGAGCCACTGCTGCCTTTGGCCAGTTCCTTCTGCATGATGGCGATGCTGTCTTGCGGTATGCCCGCATCTTTCAGGCCGTACAGGCCCAGCACAGGGGTTTTCAGAGATCCAGCGATATCGCTAGCTTGCCTGGGAGTCATGGCGCTACTGGTTCCCACCAGACGGCCATACCACGCGACACCTGCTTTGACTTTGGGATTATGCGCCGAGTACAGCCAAGTAATGCGGCCACCCCAGCAGAAGCCGGTGATGCCCAGCTTGTCCGTATTGGCGCCCTGCGCAGCAGCCCACGCCACGGTGGCATCCAGATCGGCCATCACTTGCTCGTCCGGCGTACGGGCGATGATGTCGCGCTGCAGTTCGGCGATCGAAGCCGCTTTCTGCGGATCACCCTGACGCACAAACAGATCGGGCGCCAGCGCCATGTAACCGAGTTTGGCGAAGCGGCGCGCCACATCGGCGATATGCTCGTGCACGCCGAAGATTTCCGACACTACCAGCACCACGGGCGGGTTGGCCTTGCCTTCGGGCTGGGCGCGATATACGGGCACGCGCTGACCTGCTACCTCGATTTCAACGGTGCCAGCGATCAGGCCCTTGGTATCGGTGCTGATCACATTCTGCGCCACCACCGGCATGGCTGCCGCAGCGAAGCCCGTACCCAGTGCCACCTTGATGAAATCGCGTCGTGCTATTCCGTCCGACAAGCTGGTTTTCGCCAGCAGACTTTGTGCGTCTTTTTGCAGATCATCCATGCATTGCTCTCCCTGTGCTTGACTAGTGTGCTTCTTCCCAGTTGTTGCCGACGCCGACTTCGGCGATCAGCGGCACCTTCAGTGCGGCCACGCCAGCCATCAGTTTCGGCAGCATGTCCTTGACCAGCGCCAGTTCAGCGTCCGGCACTTCCAGCACCAGTTCGTCGTGGACCTGCATGATCATGCGGGTCTGCAGCTGCTGCGCTTCCAGCCAGTCCTGCACGGCCACCATGGCCAGCTTGATCAGGTCGGCCGCCGTGCCCTGCATCGGTGCATTGATCGCCGCCCGTTCTGCCGCCTGACGGCGCGGGCCGTTAGGCGAATTAATCTCGGGCAGCCACAGACGGCGGCCGAACACGGTCTCCACATAGCCGCGTGCCTTGGCCTGCTGGCGGGTGTCATCCATATACTGTTTGACGCCAGCAAAGCGGGCGAAATAGCGCTCGATATAGTTCTGCGCAGCGCCCCGTTCGATGCCCAGATTACCGGCCAGCCCGAAGGCGCTCATGCCGTAGATCAGACCGAAGTTGATCACCTTGGCGTAGCGGCGCTGTTCGCTGTCCACGTCTTCTGCTGCCACGCCGAAGATTTCGCTGGCAGTGGCACGGTGAATGTCGACGCCGTCGGCAAAGGCGCGCAGCATGGCCGCATCTTCGGAGATGTGCGCCATGATGCGCAGTTCGATCTGCGAGTAGTCGGCCGAGACGATGTGGCTGCCGGCCGGTGCCACAAAGGCTTCGCGGATGCGCCGGCCTTCCTTGGTACGCACGGGAATGTTCTGCAGATTCGGATCGTTAGAAGCGAGCCGCCCCGTCACCGCCACGGCCTGCGCGTAGTTGGTGTGGACGCGGCCCGTAGCCGGATTGATCCCCTTGGGCAGCTTGTCGGTGTAAGTCGATTTCAGCTTGGACAGGCTGCGGTATTCCAGCAGGACTTTCGGCAGCGGATAATCTTCTGCCAGCTTCTGCAGCACTTCTTCATCCGTCGACGGTGCGCCGCTCGGGGTCTTTTTCACCACCGGCAGTTTCAGCTTCTCGAAGAAGATTTCGCCGATCTGCTTGGGCGAACCCAGATTGAACGGCTGCTCGGCCAGTTCGTGCGCCTTGGCTTCCAGTTCGGCGATCCGCGCGCCCAGTTCGGCCGATTGCTGCTGCAGCAGCGCGGCATCGATCTGCACGCCGTTGCGCTCGATTTTTTGCAGCACGACGGCGGTCGGCAGCTCGATCTGGCGGTAGATGAAGTTGAGTTTGTCGTGCGGTTCCACTTCACCGATCATGGCCTGATGCAGGCGCAGGGTGATGTCAGCATCTTCCGCCGCATACGCCGTAGCACGCTCGATCTCGACCTGATCGAAGGTGATCTGGCTGGCACCCTTGCCGCACACGTCGACGAAGGGGATGGTGGTGTAGTTCAGGTGGCGCAGTGCCAGACTGTCCATGTCGTGACTGCGGTGCGATTCGAATACATACGATTCCAGCAGCGTGTCATGGGCGATGCCGCGCAGAGTGATGCCCTGATTGGCAAAGATGTGCGCGTCGTATTTGAGATTCTGGCCTACCTTGGCTTTGCCGGCGTCTTCCAGCCATGGCCGCAGCGCTGCCAGCGTGGCAGCGCGATCGAGCTGCTGCGGCACGCCCGGATAGGCGTGCGCCAGCGGGATGTAGCAGGCTTTGCCCGCTTCCACCGACAGCGAAATGCCTACCAGCTGGGCCGTCATCGGTTCCAGCGAGGTGGTTTCCGTGTCCACTGCCGTCAGCGCGGCGGCGTCGATCAGGGCGATCCAGCGCGCCAGCTGTTCCTGCGTCAGCACGGTCTCGTATTCGGCCTTGATTTCCGGCGCCGTGCCGAACATGTCGAGGTTGGCCGAGACTGCACCGCCGGCGGCGATAGGCGCAGCAGCCGCGGCTTGGCCGCCTGCGCCTGCGCCCATGCCAGCGCCTGCACCAGCGCGGCCAGAGGCTGATGCTGCCGCGCCAGCGGCGGCGCCACCAGCGGCACCGGCCGCGCCGCTGCCCAGTTCGCGCAGCAGGGTCTTGAAGCCGTATTTGCTGAAGAAGGCCAGCAGGCCGTCCTTGTCTTCCGGTTGCGCTACCAGCGAGGCGCTGATGCTGTCCATGTGGGCCGACAGGTCGCAGTCCAGCTTCACGGTAATCAGCTCGCGGCCTTTCGGCAGCCATGGCAGCGCATTGCGCAGGTGCTCGCCCACGGCGCCGCCCACTTCGGCAGCATGGGCCATCACGCCGTCCAGACTGTCGTAAGCGGTCAGCCATTTGAGCGCCGTCTTGGGGCCGCACTTAGTCACGCCCGGCACGTTGTCGACGGTGTCACCGATCAGGGTCAGGTAGTCGATAATGCGATTCGGCGGCACGCCGAACTTGGCCAGCACGCCCGCTTCATCCATTTTTTCATTGGTCATGGTGTTGATCAGCATGACCTGCGGATTGACCAGCTGGGCCAGATCCTTGTCACCGGTCGAGATCACTACGTTCATGCCGGCCTGCGCGGCCTGCACCGACAGCGTGCCGATCACGTCGTCCGCTTCCACCCCTTCCACCATCAGGATGGGCCAGCCCATGGCTTTTACCACTTCGTGGATAGGCTCGATCTGCAGGCGCAAGTCGTCCGGCATGGAGGCGCGGGTGGCCTTGTATTCGGGATACATATCGTCGCGGAAGGTCTTGCCCTTGGCATCGAACACGCAGGCGATATACGCGGCCGGATAGTCGGCGCGCAGGCGGCGCAGCATATTGACCATGCCGTGCATGGCGCCCGTCGGGTAGCCGTCGGCGCTGCGCAGGTCGGGCAGGCCGTGATAGGCACGATAGAGGTAGCTGGAACCGTCAACTAACAGCAGGGTATTTTGCATAGCTTGAAATCTGGGATGAGGCAGCTAGGCGCCGCCATAAACGTGCATTATCGCAGGTTTTAAGGGGTCGACTGACCCATTAGACAACTTTTCAAAAAAACAAGTAGAGGCTGTCTTCAGGGGAAAAAGCGCCTGCAGGCAGCGCTTTTAAGCCAGTCTTGCGTGTCAGTTTGTTACAATGGATCATACAGAAAATTTTGACGGATTTTTATCCCCCGGTTTTAAACACCCGTACCCGATTAAGGCGATCCACCATGCTGCGCACTTCCACCCTCTGGCCTGCCCTGCTTCTGACCCTGAGCGCCCACACGGCGTTCGCCCAGTCCACTCCTAGTCAGGCGCCACCAAAACTGGAAAAGCTCGAGGAAGTCACGGAAGACCCGATCACCGTCACCTCCAAGCAGGGGCCGGAAACCAAGATCACGGAACGCCGTGATAACTCGGGCAAAGTGGTGGAAGCCACCGTCAAGAGCGGCCCTAGCACTTACACAGTGCGGCCCAATCACCCTGCCGGCACGGCTTTGCCCGGCGACGCAATGGGCGGCGCCAACCGCGGCCCGCAGTGGACGGTGATGGAATTTGATATCGGCAAGAAAAAGAAAAAAACGGCAGAGGAAGAAGGCGCAGCCGAAACCACTACGCCACCACCTGCCGCGAAATAGTTTGCCAGACTAGCCACGCGCACGTCCGCAACTGCGGGCGCCTGCGGCTGCCGCCTTCCGGCGGCACCGCTCACCGAACCTGATTTATACCCATGGCAGTGTTTACCTCGGTCACGCTGGGCGATCTAACCCAGTGGATCAAACAATTCCCTCTCGGACAGGCGGTTGCCCTGAAAGGCATCTCGTCCGGCATCGAAAACAGTAATTTCTTCCTCACCACCGAAGCAGGCGAGTATGTACTCACTATCTTCGAGAACCTCTCCTTCGAGCAACTGCCGTTCTACCTCAAGCTGATGCACCATCTGGCCGAGCGGGGCGTGCTGGTGCCGGCCCCCGTAGCCACCCATGACGGCGAACTGATCGTGGCGCTGCACGGCAAACCGGCCGCCATCGTCTCCAAGCTGGAAGGCAGTTCGCAGATGGCGCCGCAAGCGGTGCACTGCGCCGCCGTGGGCACCATGCTGGCGCGCATGCATCTGGCCGCGCAGGACTATCCGCTCGAGCAGCCCAATCTGCGCGGGCTGGACTGGTGGAACCTGACCACGCCCAAAGTGCTGCCCTATCTGTCGGCCGAGAATGCCCATCTGCTGCGTGCGGAAATGCACTTTCAGGAAGCTTTTGCCGGCTGCGACACCTACCGCCAGTTACAGCGCGGCCCCGTCCACGCCGACCTGTTCCGCAACAATGTGATGTTCGATGGCGAGCGCCTGACCGGCTTCTTCGACTTCTATTTTGCCGGCTGCGATACCTGGCTGTTCGATGTGGCCGTGACGATTAACGACTGGTGCATCGACCTCGCCACCGGTGTGCTCGATACGGCGCGGGTGCGCGCCATGCTCGATGCCTACCACGCGGTGCGGCCGTTCACGGATGCCGAACAGACTGCATGGCAACCCATGTTGCGTGCCGCTGCGCTGCGCTTCTGGCTGTCGCGTCTGTACGACTTCTACCAGCCGCGCGAGGCGGAAATGCTGACGCCGCACGATCCCACCCACTTCGAGCGCATACTGCGCGAGCGCATCGCCACGCCGGCACCGGAGTTACGCGGATGAAGCGACTACCCATGCGTGCCGGCTTCGGCTGGGTAAAACAGGGCTGGCAGCTATTCCGCAAGCAGCCGGGCGGCCTGATGGCGCTGTTCTTCTGCTGCATGTTCCTATCCATGTTCACGCTGTTCGTGCCCCTGCTCGGCTCGATTGCACCGACCCTGCTGGCGCCCATGTTCACGGTGGCGCTGCTGCAGGCCTGCACCGATGTCGATCAGGGCCAGCGCGCCCAGCCCCGCGTGCTGTTCAACGGCTTCCGCCCGCCGGCCCGTCACCCCTTGCTGGGCATGGGGCTGGTGTACCTGCTGATCATGCTGGTGGCGCTGGGCGTGCTGACGCTGCTCGACGACGGCAATCTGATCCACATGGCGAACCGCGAGGTGGCCATGGATGAGGAAGCGCTAGAGCAGTCGCGCGGCCCCCTGTTTGTCGCTTCGCTGATCTATATGCTGGGCTGGCTGCTGACCTGTCTGACGGCGCCATTGATCGTCTGGCAGAAAATGGCGCTGGGCAAAGCGCTGTTCTTCAGCGTGGTCACCGTCACGCGCGAATTCCGCGCCTTCTTCGGCGCCGCGCTGCTGCTGTTCATGCTGTTTCAGGTAGGCACGGCGCTGCCGGTGCTGCTACTGGGCTCGCCGCAGCTCAAGCTGACGGTGATTTTCGCCGTGTTTCTGGTGCTGGTGGTGCTGTTGCACTGCACGCTGTATGCCTGCTATCGCCACTTCTTCGGCACTCCGGCCGCCACTACGCCGGCCGTGCCGCTGCAGCGCCCCTGAGCGCGCAGCACTTCAGGACTTCGCCCATGCAGACACCGCGCACGCTGGCCAGCGCCATCGCTTCCAGCGATAACAGTTTCAATCTGGTGCGCCTGATTGCGGCGCTGCTGGTGGTGCTATTCCACGCGGGCGAACACAATACCGTGGCGCCGGGGCCGGACCCGCTCAGCGCTCTGATGCTGCCGGTGGCCGATATCGGCGCGCTGGCGGTGGATGTGTTTTTTGTTCTCAGTGGTCTGTTCATTACGCAAAGCTGGCTGCGCGATCCTAACCTGCTGCGCTTCACCGTGCGGCGGGTGGCGCGGCTGGTGCCGGGACTGCTGGTCTGTCTGGCGCTGACCACGATCGTTGCCGTGATCTGCTTCTCGCCCAAAGGCGTGGCCGGACTGGCCGATGGCGCGCCGTGGCGCTACATCCTCAACGGCGCCATGCTGCACTGGCTGGTCTACATCATTCCGCCGGCCGAACTGGCACTGCCCGATGTGCTGGGCGGTGCAGCCCTGAATGGCTCGCTGTGGACGGTGTACTGGGAAGGCCGCATGTATGTGATGGTGGCGCTGATCGGTGCAGCCGCCATCCTGCCGATGCGGCGCTGGATGATGGTGATGTCGCTGCTGCTGGCACTGGCCGCGTTCCAGTTCCCTGGCGTACTGGCAGGCTATATCTGGGAGGCGCGCCTGTGGAGTCTGTTCCTGTGCGGCATGCTGCTGCAGACGCTGGCCGAGCAGGTACGCATCGGTGTGCGGCCTTTCCTCGTTGCCTGCGTGCTGCTGGCCTTGAATTCGACGCGCTGGCTCGATCTCGAACATCAGGCCCTGACCGTGTTCGGGGTGAATCTGGTGGCGGTCACGCTGGCGCTGTGGGTGGGCAGTTCGCGCCTGCTGGGTTCGCGCTGGCTACCATGGCGCCATCTGCAGCGCCACGATTATTCCTACGCCATCTACATCTATCACTGGCCCGTTATGCTGATGCTGAAAGCCGTGCTGCCGCCCGTCGGCATCTGGGCCATGCTGGCGGCCACGCTGGCCGTCGTGCTGCCGCTGTCTGTGTTCAGCTGGCACTGCGTGGAAGCGCCAGCACTGGCCTATGTCCGCGCCAAGCTGGCCGGCCGCCGCGCTGCCAGCACCAGCAGCGACAGCGTTGCCTGACACAGCCCGCCAGGCTGCGGCAGCCCCCGCCAGCAAGCCGGCTAGATCCGCTCCAGCTTGGCGATGCTCAGATCGAGCACTTTCATGCCCACATTGCCGAAGTTGATCTGCGCACGCGCGCTGGGGCCGCTGCCTTCGATATTCACGATCACCCCTTCGCCGAACTTGGCATGCTGGACCGACTCGCCGATGCGCCAGCCGCTGCCGGCAGCTTTGTGCGCGATCTTCTGCGCAATCGCGTTGTCCGAACCCAGCACGGGCGCCGCGTCCCAGGCCGACTTGGGCGAGGCAAACCAGTGCGACTGCACTTTGGCCGATAGCCACTTGAGCGATTCTTCCGGCAGTTCGTCGAAGAAGCGCGATTTCATGTTGTAGCGCGTCTGGCCGTGCAGCATGCGGGTCTGGGCGAAGCACATGTACAGGCGCTGACGGGCACGGGTGATCGCCACATACATCAGGCGGCGTTCTTCTTCCACTCCGTCATGCTCGCGCGAGCTGCTCTCGTGCGGGAACAGTCCCTCTTCCAGCCCCGTGATAAAGACGTTGTTGAACTCCAGCCCTTTGGCCGAGTGCACCGTCATCATCTGCACAGCATCCTGCCCCACCGTGGCCTGATTGTCGCCCGCTTCCAGCGAAGCATGCGACAGGAAGGCCGACAGCGGCGACATCACGGCTGGCAGCGGTGCGTCGGCGTCGAGAATTTCGATGCCATCCTGATTGACCACGGCAGCACCTGCCTGTGCCTGCGCGGCCGGTCCCAGATGGGCTGGCGCGCCCTGCCCGTAGCCCTCTTCGGACACAAACTGGGTGGCCGCGCTGACCATCTGCTCCAAGTTTTCGATGCGGTCGGCGCCTTCTTTTTCCGTCTGGTAGTGGGTCAGCAGGCCGCTCTGTTCGAGCACCACGCGCACCAGTTCCGGCAAAGCCATCTGCTGGGTTTCGAAGCGCGCGCCTTCGATCAGACGCACGAAGCCGGCCAGTGCGGAACCGGCCTTGCCGGCCACGTGGGGCACAGCGGCATACAGTGAAATACCATACTGGTCCGCCGCCGCCTGCAGCGCTTCGATGCTGCGCAGGCCGATACCGCGGGTGGGGAAGTTCACCACCCGCAGGAAGGCCGAATCGTTATGCGGGTTGTCCATCAGTTGCAGGTAGGCGATGGCGTGCTTGACCTCGGCGCGCTGGAAGTAGCGCAGGCCGCCGTACACGTGGTACGGAATGCCGGCCGAGAACAGCGCATGTTCGATCACGCGCGACTGCGCATTGGAACGGTACAGCACGGCGATTTCACGCCGCTCGGCGCCGTCAGAGATCAGGTTCTTGGTTTCTTCCACGATCCACTGGGCTTCGGCCAGATCGGAGCTGGCTTCGTACACGCGTACCGGTTCGCCCTGCCCTGCATCGGTGCGCAGATTCTTGCCCAGCCGTTTGCTGTTGTTGGAGATCAGCTGGTTGGCGGCATCGAGGATGTGGCCGTGCGAGCGGTAGTTCTGCTCCAGCTTGATCAGGTTCTTAACGTGGAACTCGCGCTCGAAGGCGCTCATATTGCCCACATTGGCGCCACGGAAGGCATAGATGCTCTGGTCGTCGTCGCCGACGGCAAACAGTGCGCTGCTGTGCTGGCCCGGCACGCCGGCCAGCAGCTTGAGCCACTTGTATTGCAGGTCATTGGTATCCTGGAACTCGTCGACCAGAATGTGACGGAAGCGCTGCTGGTAGTGCTCGCGCAGGGGCTGGTTGCGGCTCAGCAGCTCGTAGCTGCGCAGCAGCAGTTCGGCAAAATCCACCACGCCTTCGCGCTGGCACTGTTCGTCGTACAGCTGGTACAGCTCGACCTTTTTGCGCTCGTCGGCGTTGTAAGCCTCGATCTTGTCGGCCCGCAGACCCTGATCTTTCGCGCCGTTGATGAAGTACATGACTTCTTTCGGCGGAAACTTTTCGTCGTCCACGTTATGCGCCTTGATCAGGCGCTTGATGGCCGACAGCTGATCCTGGGTGTCGAGAATCTGGAAGGTCTGCGGCAGCGCGGCATCGCGGTGATGGGTGCGCAGCAGACGGTTACACAGCCCGTGGAAAGTGCCTATCCACATGCCGCGCGTATTGATCGGCAACATGGCCGACAACCGCGTGAGCATTTCCTTGGCCGCCTTGTTGGTAAAGGTCACGGCCAGTATGCCGGACGGCGATACCTGTCCGGTCTGGATCAGCCAGGCGATGCGGGTGGTCAGCACGCGGGTTTTACCGGAGCCGGCCCCCGCCAGAATCAGGGCACTTTGCGGTGGCAGCGTGACCGCTGCCAGCTGCTCTTCGTTGAGGTTGTGTAAAAGATTTTGCATGCCGTGATTATACCGGCACTGGCACCTCAGGCTGGATCGGGCGCGCCGATCTGCTGGGCTTTACCGTTCTTTTTCGCCTCGCGCAGCAGCGCGCGCAAAGTCCGCTCGGCAGCACGGCTGGCCTGCGCCTGTTCGCGCCCCAGTTCGCCCATCTGCTGACCCAGCGCAGCCATGGGTTGGCTGGCTTCGGCCATACGGGCGTGCAGGCGTTGCATGGATTGCTGCAGCGCCTGTTCCTGAGCCTGCACCTGCTGGCGCGCATGCTGCTGGGCCAGTTGCTGGATCTGCTGTTGCAGCGGCGCCATTTCACGCTGTAATTCGGCCTGCCGCTGATGGAACTGCTGCAACTGTTCTGCCGTCGGCGGGTCACCCAGCTTGCGGGCAGCCTGTTCGATACGGCGCGCGATGGCTTCCTGCTGGCGTGCCAGCGCCTCGATCTTGCGCTGCTGCTCGGCCGCAGGGGCAGCGAACTGGCGCTCCAGCTCGCGGCCCATGGCGTCCATCTGCTTGCCCAACTGGTCCATCACCTGCCCTTGCTGCTCCATCTTCTTGCCCTGTGCTTCCATGCGGGCCCCCAGACTTTCCACCGGCGCCCATGCGGCCTGTGCCTGCGCCAGCGTGGCAGCGTCCTGTATCACATAGGCTTGCTGACCATCGCGGAACCAGATGAAGTCGCCTTTCACGCGGGCACGGGCAGCGTCGATCGCGGCACGGTCGCGGCTACTCACGCGCCCCGTCATCGTGCGCTTCTCGTCATGGAACATCACATACGTGGCGCCCTTGCTGTCGTCCGCCTGCAGCAGCGGCGCGGGTGCAACGGGCACCGCCGGTAAAGCTGGTACAGCATGGGAGGCTGGAGCGGCTGGTAAAGCAGGCAATGCTGGAACGGCGAGCACTGCCGGTACGGCCTGCGCAGGCACGGCCGGTGGCGCAGGACGTGCGGCTAGTGCTGGCGGCGCGGGTGGTGCCGGCGGGGCTGGCGGCATGTCCTTGACGAGCGCCGCTGGCTTGGCTGGCAGCGCATCCTTGGCTGGTGCGGCATCCTTCGGCGTAGCAGCATCCTTCGGCGCAACGGCATCTGGCGCTGGCAAGACGTCTGGCGGGCTGATGGCAGCCTGCGCGGCAGGCGCGGCAGCGCCGCTGGTGGCCGGTTCGGCCGTGGCATGGGCATACAGCATGACGCCGGCTGCGAACAGACCCAGCAGGGGCAAGGCCAGTTTGCGGCTGGCCGGGACAGATTGGGGGCGCACTAGGCGCTGGATGCGAGACATGAGATTTCCTCCGTGAGCCGCGTGGGCTAGTTGGGTACTGTCGAACTGGAACTGGTCCAGTTGCGCCAGAGCTTGTGCCAGCTTTTGCGGCTGGCCGAGCATGTCCACGGCGAGATCGTCGGCGATTTGTTCTCGCTCTATACGTATCCTGCGTGACAAGGCCCAAACACTAGGGTGATAGAACAGCAGTATCTCGATCGCGCTTTGCAGCAGATTGACCAGATAATCGTGTCGGCGAATGTGCGCCAGTTCGTGCGCCAGCAGCGCTTCCAGCAGATCGGGCGGCATGCCGCTGATCAGGCTGGCTGGTACGAGGATGATGGGGCGCCAGCAGCCTGCCGTGATGGGGCTATCGATGCCTTCGGCCACGCCGAGGCGGACATCGCGCCGCATGTCGCAGCGGCTGGCCAGCATGGCCATGCGGCGCTGCCAGTAATGGTTGATGGTGTAGGCGCTGCGGCGGGTGCGGCTTGCCACCCACTGCAGGCCTAGCAGCAGACGCAGCGTCATCAGCACGCCACCGGCCAGCCACAGGCCGACGATCCACGGCAATTGCTGGCGCAGCAAGCGCTCGCTGTCGTCCTGCAGCGCGCCGCCCAGCTGCAGCAGTGCGCGCCAGCCGGCCGACTCGGCGTCATGCGTAGCAGCCTGGCTAGCCGCTGCGCCGTCATGTCGGCTGTCGCTGGCAGAAAGGGAGGTGAGCAGGCTACCCAGCATCCGGCCACTGGCACTGCTGTTCTGGCCGCTCTGGCTGCCATTCAGGACGCCCTGCTGCAAACTGGTGATCACACTGGCCAACGGCAGGATCAGGCACAGCAGCATGGCCGCGCAAGCGACGGCATAGCGGGTCTGTGGGCGGGCGCGGCGCAGCAACTGCATGGCCAGCGCCACGCTGCAGCCGATCAGCAGACCCTGCCAGACGAAGTTCAACAGCGCCCAGCCGAGCGCGGCAACGAGGGCTTCCAGCAGATTATGCATGGCAGCCTGCCTGCGGCGTGATGTGGTGTTGGCGGTGTAAAGACATGCTGCGCTCCCGATGTGTAGATGTAGAATAAATTATCTAGATTGCGATGTCTAGAACTTTTTATCTACATCGCACAGAGGAAGCGCAGTGCGGTGGTGAGGCTTAGTACAGGACGACGGAACGGATCGATTCGCCGCTCTTCATCAGGTCAAAACCTTCGTTGATGCGTTCGAGCGGCAGACGGTGGGTGATCAGGTCGTCGATGTTGAGCTTGCCTTCCATATACCAGTCGACAATCTTCGGCACATCGGTACGGCCACGCGCGCCGCCGAAGGCGGAACCCTTCCACACCCGCCCCGTCACCAGCTGGAACGGACGGGTGGAAATTTCCTGACCGGCCGCCGCCACGCCGATGATGATGGACTGGCCCCAGCCCTTGTGGCAGCACTCGAGCGACTGGCGCATGGTGGTGGTGTTGCCGATGCATTCGAAGCTGTAGTCGGCGCCGCCGTCGGTCAGCTGGATGATGGCGTCGACCACGTTTTCCACTTCGGTCGGATTGATGAAGTGAGTCATGCCGAACTTGCGCGCCATCTCCTGACGGGCCGGATTGATATCCACCCCGATGATCTTGTCGGCGCCCACCATGCGCGCCGCCTGAATCACGTTCAGGCCGATACCACCCAGACCGAACACCACCACGTTGGCGCCCGCTTCCACTTTAGCGGTGAACAGTACGGCGCCCACGCCCGTGGTCACGCCGCAGCCGATGTAGCAGACTTTGTCGAACGGGGCATCGCTGCGGATTTTGGCCAGCGCGATTTCCGGCACCACGATGTAGTTGGAGAAGGTCGAAGTGCCCATGTAGTGGTAGATCGGCTTGCCATCGAGCGAGAAACGGCTGGTGGCATCGGGCATCAGGCCGCGCCCCTGGGTAGAGCGGATCGACTGGCACAGATTGGTCTTCTGCGACAGGCAGAATTTACACTGGCGGCATTCAGGCGTGTACAGCGGGATGACGTGGTCGTCCTTTTTCAGCGACTTCACGCCGGGCCCCACATCCACCACCACACCGGCGCCTTCATGGCCCAGAATCGCGGGGAAGATGCCTTCCGGATCGGCGCCGGACAGGGTGTAGTAATCGGTATGGCAGATGCCGGTGGCTTTGATTTCGACTAGAACTTCGCCCTCGCGCGGGCCACCCAGTTCAACTTCTTCTATCGTTAGCGGCTTGCCCGCCTGCCATGCTACGGCTGCTTTGGTTTTCATCGAATATCCTCTGGCTGGTGATTGCGGTAAGTGCGGCGACTAGGCACCGCACAGGTACGACATCATACCAGCGCCGAGTTTTCCTTGCCGGCTGCAGCCACGCTGCGCAGCACGGCACCACTGCCCAGCAATTCGCTGATGGCATGCCACAACTGGCGCGGGGTGCTCCATGGTTTGGCCAGATAGGACAGGCCGCGCGCACCGGCGATAGTGTGTGGCGCAAGCGCCGAATACAGCAGCAGCGGCGCTTCGCCGTGATACTGGCGCACCAGTGCCAGCAGATCCGGCTGCGACGGCGCAGGCGCAGGGGTGACCAACGCAGCTTCAGCTTCAGCTACGGCTTCCGTCGGGGCGCTGGCAGCAGCGATGGCGGCATCGGTGTCCAGAGCGGGCACGGCAGGATCGAGCACCACCAGTGCATAGCTATCCTGCTGCAGCAGGCTTACGGCGGCGGCGCGACTGTCTGCCACACATACCTGATTTTCCGGCACCAGCAAGGCCGTCAGCACCAGTACGGCATCGGCATCGGCATCGATCAGCAGCACGCGCGGCACTTCGGCGGCGATGCCGAGCTCCGGCTGTTCCAGTAAGGACCATTCAATTTCAGCCGCCTGCTGGTCGGACATGGTTCGACTCATTTCTGTGTCTCCGCAAGGAATACGGGTGGCTCTGCATAGCACAAGGCAAACGCGGCCATGCATAAGTCGGCGGAGTTGGGCCGGACGCTGGACGTGTCACCGCGGGGCGGAGGCGGTGACGGCGCGTTCGGGGAGACTAGCGGGATATGGCTAAACTAGCCCGTCGCACAATGTTGCTAGCAGGTATTTCGTTCTGCTAACCAACAGTCTACAACAGACGACGGGGCAAATTAGTTGTAAATTAAGTAAATGCCAAAAAAAAATCCTGCCGACGTTTACTTTTTCAGACGCTGATTGAAGGCCGCATGTAGCGCATTCAGGGTTTCTTCCGCGCTCAGCAACTGATCGGCCACTTCGTTGACTTTGCGGCGATTGGACCGGGCATGGTCGCGCAGCACTTCAAAGGCGGTATTGCGGTCAGTCTGGAACTTACACATCAGCAAGCCTACGGCCAGACTGGTTTCGCGGCCCGAAGCGAGGGCGGCGTTCAGATTCAGTTCGGTACGGCGCAGCTGGCGGATTTCGTCGGCACGGGCCAGACCGGCCGCGAAAGCCGGCATCAAATGCTTTTCATCGACCGGTTTGACAAGGAAGCCCACCGCGCCATAGGCGGCCGCCTGCTTGCCAGCATCGGCATCGCCGCGGCCGGACAGGAACATGAAGGGCACGGAAGAACTGGCATGCAGCTGTTTGGCCAGTTCCAGTCCGTTCATGCCGGGCATGTGGATGTCGAGCAGCGCCAGATCGGGTTCGCGCTGGCTGATCAACTGTAGCGCCTGCTCGGCCGATAGGGCTTTCAGGACGTCGTAGCCGGCGTGGCCGAGCACTTCACCGAGAAAATCAAGCAGTAACTGGTCATCATCGACGATCAGTATCAGACGTTTGGCGCTGGAAGAACCATTCATGTGCAACAACCTTGGCTAAAACTAACGACCTATTATAAGGCCGAAAACTTCACCTACTGTAAGGCTTTCGTGCGACTTTCCGTTGCACAGCGAGTTTTTTGCGCGCTTTCATGCACCTTTAAACAACAGGCGCAGGCCTGAACAGTTGCAGGAATTCGCCCACGGCCTGCTGCACGGCGGCCGCGCCAGCGGCCAGCTGGGTCGCATCGGGCGCAGCATCATCGGCCACCGGACCGGCCGCCAAATCTGCCGCCAGATACACGCTACTGATGGCCGCCACCATGTGCGCGCCGCGCGCCACCAGCGGTGCCGCCAGTGCCGGCGTCATGCCGCCTATCACCACTTGCGGCAGATGGATCTGCTGCCGCGCTTGATCCAGTATGGCTGGCGCGGTGGTCACGGCATACTGTTTGACACGCGACGGATAGAAGCCGCCAAACGCCACATAGCTGGCACCGGCCGCTTGCGCCGCCAGTGCCAGCGTCAGTTCGCCATAGCAGGAAGCACCGATGATGGCGTCTGGCCCTAGCTGGGCGCGCACCGCTGCCAGCGCGGCATCGCTGGCGCCCAGATGCACGCCGTCTGCGCCCACCTGCACGGCTAGTTCGACGAAATCGTTGACGATGAACGGTACGCCGTACTGGCGGCTCAGCTGACGCAAGGCGCTGGCCTGCTCCAGCCGCAATGCGGGGCTAGCGTGCTTGTGGCGGTACTGCAGCATAGCAATGCCGGGCTGGCAGCCCTGCGCCGCCTGCAAGGCTTGTTCAGTGACGGTGAGCAGACGTTGCGTGTGATCCCAGTTGGGGGTGACCAGATACAGTCCTTGCATGGTGTGCACTCGACTTTCAGTGTAAAAGTTTCGATCAAAAAATCGCCAGCATCAGCGCTGGCGTTTATAGCTTGCGTATTAGAAGTAAGTGGTACGCGCGGGGATGCGCTGACCCGTGCCGATGGCGTAGGCCGAGTCCAGCGCCGTGTGGCAATACGCCTGCGCAGCATCGAGCGCCAGTGCCAGCGGCACTTGCATGGCCAGCTGGCCAGCGATGGCCGCCGCCAGCGTGCAGCCGCTGCCATGGAAACCGCCTTCCAGTCGCAGCCAGCGCCACTCGCGCCGCAGGGTCGCACTGGCATCGCCGCCATACCACCGATTCAGCACCGCCTCGCCTGTGCTATGGCCGCCCGTCAGCAGTACATGCTGGCAGCCCTGCTGATGCAGCCGCTGCACCTGCTGCGGCGCCGTAGCAAGACCGGTCAGCGCCTGCGCTTCCGGTTCGTTCGGCGTTAGCACAGTGGCCAGTGGCAGCAGCGGTGCCAGCGCCTGCACGGCATCGTCGCGCGACAGCAGATCGCCATGGCCGCTGGCCAGCACAGGGTCCAGCACCACGGGCAGCTGCGGCTGATCGCGCCGCAGTTGCACGATCAACTCGGCAATCGCTTGCGCATTCGCGGCGCTGCCGGTAATGCCGATCTTGATGGCGCTGATCGCAAACTTGTCGATCAGCGCCAGCGCCTGCTGGCGCAGCAGTCCTGCCGCGACGGGGTGCACGCCCCACACGCGGTCGTTGTCCTGCACCGTCAGCGCTGTGGCCACCGTCAGCGCATGGGCGCCCTGCCCTGCGATGGCTTGCAGATCGGCGCTCAGGCCGGCGCCGCCGGACGGATCAAGTCCGGCAAACACCAGCACGCACGGGCGCTCCTGCCGGGCTGTCATGCCAGCCGGCCAGCCATCGGCGAGGATGGCGAGGCGGCGAACTTGCGCGCGATGCGGCCTGCCAGATACGCTTCGCGGCCTGCCTGCACGCCCAGCTTCATGGCACGCGCCATGCGCACGGGATCCTGCGCACCGGCGATGGCGGTGTTCATCAGCACGCCGTCGCAGCCCAGCTCCATGGCGATGGCCGCATCGGAGGCGGTGCCGACGCCGGCATCCACCAGCACCGGCACTTTCGCCTGTTCGATGATCAGCGACAGGTTCCACGGATTGAGGATGCCCATGCCGGAGCCGATCAGCGATGCCAGCGGCATCACGGCGACGCAGCCGATCTCTTCCAGCATGCGCGCCTGGATCGGGTCGTCGCTGCAATACACCATCACGTCGAAGCCATCTTTCACCAGCGCTTCCGCCGCGATCAGGGTTTCCGGCATATTCGGGAATAGCGTTTTTTCGTCGCCCAGCACTTCCAGCTTGACCAGCTTGTGGCCGTTCAGCAGTTCGCGTGCCATCTGCAGTGTGTAGATAGCGTCCTTGGCGTTGTAGCAGCCCGCCGTATTCGGCAGGATGGTGTACTGCGACGGCGGCAGCACGTCCAGCAGGCTGGGGGCTTTGGGGTCCTGGCCGATGTTGACGCGGCGGATAGCCACGGTGATGATTTCCGCTTCGGCCGCGTCGGTCGCTGCGCGGGTCTGCGGTAGGTCGCGGTATTTGCCGCTGCCGACCAGCAGGCGCGACCGGTAAGTCTTGCCGGCGATAGTCAGCAGGTCCTGTGCGGCCGATGCGGCGGCCGCGCCTTCGTTACGGTTAATGCTGTTCATGAGGTTTTCCTTGATCCGTTATATGGGTTGGGCGAGCGCATAGGCGGCGCGGCGTGCTTAGCCGCCGCCGATGGCGCGCACGATGTCGACCTTGTCCTGCGCTTGCAACTGGCGCTGCGGCCATTGCTGGCGCGGCACCACGCTGCGATTGACGGCCAGCGCCAGCGCCTGCCCTGTCAGCGCCAGCGCGTCGATCAGCTGTGCCAGCGTGTGCTGCGGCGGGACGCGATATGGCGCGCCATTGAGCTCAATTTCCATTTCGCTGTCGATGGCAGTTTCGTGTTCGATCTCGCTCATGCCGGCCTCACAGTTTGTGATACAGCTGGGCGCCATCGCGGATGAACTCGACGGCCTTCACTTGCATGCCCTGCTGCAGCGCGGCGCCATCCGTCACGCCATTGGCGGCAGCGAAGTCGCGCACTTCCTGCGTGATCTTCATCGAGCAGAAATGCGGCCCGCACATGGAGCAGAAGTGCGCCACTTTGGCCGAATCCTTGGGCAGGGTCTCGTCATGGAATTCGCGCGCCTTATCCGGATCGAGGCCCAGATTGAACTGGTCATCCCAGCGGAATTCGAAGCGCGCTTTGGACAGCGCGTTATCGCGGATCTGCGCACCGGGGTGGCCCTTGGCCAGATCGGCTGCGTGGGCGGCGATCTTGTAGGTGATGATGCCATCCTTGACGTCGTTCTTGTCGGGCAGGCCCAGATGCTCTTTCGGCGTGACGTAGCACAGCATGGCTGTGCCGTACCAGCCGATCTGCGCAGCGCCGATGCCGGACGTGATGTGGTCATAGCCGGGGGCGATATCGGTAGTCAAAGGTCCCAGCGTGTAGAACGGCGCTTCGTGACACTGTTCCAGCTGCAGGTCCATATTCTCTTTGATCAGCTGCATCGGCACGTGACCGGGCCCTTCGATCATCACCTGTACATCGTGCTTCCAGGCGATCTGGGTCAGTTCGCCCAGCGTCTTCAGTTCACCCAGCTGGGCTTCGTCGTTGGCGTCGTAGATCGAACCGGGACGCAGGCCATCACCGAGCGAGAAGGCGACGTCGTAGGCCTTCATGATTTCGCAGATCTCTTCGAAGTGCTCGTACAGGAAGGATTCCTTGTGGTGCGCCAGACACCATTTGGCCATGATGGAGCCGCCGCGCGAGACGATGCCCGTCAGCCGCTTGGCCGTCATCGGCACATAGCGCAGCAGCACGCCGGCGTGAATGGTGAAGTAGTCCACACCCTGCTCGGCCTGTTCGATCAGCGTATCGCGGAAAATTTCCCACGTCAGGTCTTCGGCCTTGCCGTTGACCTTTTCCAGGGCCTGATAGATAGGCACAGTGCCGATCGGTACCGGGCTGTTACGGATGATCCATTCGCGCGTTTCGTGGATGTGCTTACCGGTGGACAGGTCCATCACGTTGTCGCCGCCCCAGCGTATCGCCCACGTCATTTTCTCCACTTCTTCGCCGATCGAGGACGTCACCGCCGAGTTGCCGATGTTGGCGTTGATCTTGACGAGGAAGTTGCGGCCGATGATCATCGGCTCCACTTCGGGGTGGTTGATATTGGCCGGGATGATGGCGCGGCCACGGGCGATTTCCTCGCGCACGAATTCGGGCGTGATCTCGGCCGGGATGCTGGCACCGAAAGACTGGCCGCGATGCTGGCGTCCCATCAAGTCGGCCAGTCGCTGGCCATTCGGACCGGAGTTCTTCAACTGTTCCAGATACTCTTTGCGGCGCAGGTTTTCGCGGATTGCGACAAATTCCATTTCCGGTGTGATGATGCCCTGCCGCGCATAGTGCATCTGGGTGACGTTCTTGCCGGCGCGCGCGCGGCGCGGCTGGCGGTGCAGGTTAAAGCGCAGTTCGGCCAGTGCAGGATCGGCCAGTCGCGCCTTGCCATATTCGGAAGTGGGGCCGTCCAGTTCTTCCGTATCGTCGCGCTCCAGTATCCACGGCAGGCGCGGTGTGGCCGCCAGACCGGAACGGATATCGATCACCGCATCGGGATCGGTATAGGGACCGGAAGTATCATAGACATAGACGGGTGGGTTGGCTTCGAAGCCGAAGGAAGCAGGCGTATCGGCCTGCATAATTTCGCGCATGGGCACACGGATGTCGGGACGGCTGCCCTGCACATACACTTTGCGCGAATTGGGTAAAGGCTGGATGGCTGCACTATCCACCGTGGCGGTGGCAGACAGGAATTTGGCGTTGGCGTTCATTTGGCTCCTTGGTTGGCTACAGGAGCCAGCAAAGGAGGTAGGACGGCGATCACGAACACTCCAGTTGACGCGATGCCCGGAATACTCCGGTGCGTTATGGTGGTGTTTCGGCGGTGTTTCCGCGGTGTGACGGCGCTATCCTTAGCTTCCCTTCGCTGGCATTATCCAGATCAGGTTCGGAGGGTATTTCTCACCCGCGCATCAAAGTGATGCACAGGACCCCTAGCGTTTGCTACCTTGCGGCAGCGCGCCGATTATACGCCGCGTCTTAGCACGCCGACAATAGCTGAATCAGCTGAATGCCACATCCTCAAGACGGAAGCGGAACTTGCGCCGTTCCGGCAGATCCCAGCCCTCGCCCTTGCTGCAATCACGCTCCGGCGTAGCAAGCGGCTGCGGTAATAGCGTCGCCAATGCCGACTTGACCGGCTCGTTCGACTGCACGGCGGCGACAACGGCGAGCAGAATTTCCGCCAGCAGGTTGGACGATGCAGGGGGCGATGGTGCATCGAACGAGGCTGCAGTAGCGGCCGATGCACTCGCCATGCCCAGCGATGCCGTGCAGGACGGCGCAGCCGGAACAGGCAGCGCGCCAGTGCACCTTTCTAGCTCCTGTGCGACCTGCGCGCGCAAGCGGCTAGCCAGCATGTAGAACTTGTCCTGCGGGCGGCGCAAGTAGATGTCATTCCACGCATTGCGCGTGCCGCGGCGCGACCAGTTGGCAAAGCGGCTCGGTGAGACCACCCTGCCTTCACAGATAATCTTTTGTCCGCAAACGCGCGCATAGCGATCTTCGCCATAGCTATTGGTGCAGAGTAAAGTGCCGTCCGGCAGAAACACCGACTTCCACTGATAACCGCGCACGCTGGCGGGGTCGCCACCGATCTGCAACTTCACTTGCTCGGCCAGCCACATTTCTACCGCTGCTTGCAGCGCATGTTGCAGGTCCGGCGCGCCGCCGCGCCGCGCTAATTGCTCCTTTAACCGCTGCAACAAGAGGCTATCGAGGGGTACCATCTCCGTCGCGTCCATGTTCTATTTCCTTATATTTTTCCTTCTATTTCCTTCTGCTTTCCTAAATTTAGACACGCGCATACCCGCAGAGTTCAGAAATAGGAAAAATAGAAGAAAATAGAAGTGCGACTGAGAAAAAATAGAACGTTCTAGAATATGAGCACACCGAGAGGGTGCACCCAGCGCCTACCCGCGCAAGGCGCTCCCGCCACGGTGGTGAACTATCAATCCTTGAAAGTCGGCGTCGTCTTGCTCATGCCGGCCATCATGGCGGCCTGCAGATCGGCCGACATCAGCATGGCGGCATTCCACGTGGCGACGTAGTTGAGGCCGTCAGCCACACTATGGTCGCGCGCATAAGTAATCATCTCCTTCACCCCGCGCACGGCCAGCGGTGCCTTGGTCGCGATCTCCGCAGCAATAGCGCGCACGCCCTCACGCAAGGCTTCCGGCGTCTCGAACACGCGGTTCACCAGCCGGATTTCCTTGGCCTCGGCCGCATCCACCTTGCGCGCAGTATAAGCCAGTTCGCGCGCCATGCCATCGCCTATCAGCTTAGGCAAACGTTGCAGCGTACCCACATCGGCCGTCATGCCGATATCGATTTCCTTGATGCTGAACCACGCATCGGCTGAGCAATAGCGCATATCGGCACAGCAGATCAGATCGATGCCGCCGCCCACACAGGCGCCATGCACGGCGGCCAGTACCGGCTTGCGGCAGCGCTCCAGACTGGTCAGGCAGTCTTGCAGATCGAGAATGATACGGCGCAGCGATTCGCGCATGCGGCCATCGCAATCGTTCTGGATCTGGCTGCCCAGCCCCATCATCATCTGCAGATCGATACCGGCAGTAAAGCCGCGCCCCTCGCCTTCCAGCACAATGGCACGGGCGGCGGGCAGGCCGTCGAGAAACTGGAAGGCGCTACGCAATTCATTCCACATGGCAAGATTCATCGCATTCAGCTTATCGGGGCGGTTCAGGCGCACGATGGCGACTGCCCCCTCCAGCGTGACGGATAAAGTTTCAAAAGCAGGGATTTGATCAGACATGCAAGACTCCAGAGTGCGGTTATGTGCCTATCTTGTCGGTAAAAAACCGGCTTCGTCAATCAAAAAGCCCGCCACGCCTGACGTTTGGCCCGTCGAGTCATCTATAATGGCTGTTTTCGCCAATTTAATTTGTCAAATCATGGAATTAGCCAAGTCTTTCGAGCCTGCCGACATTGAACAGTTCTGGCGCAGCGAGTGGGAACAACGCGGTTACTACCGCGCCTCGCTGGACGCCGGTAAACCTTCTTTCAGCATCCAGCTGCCGCCGCCGAATGTGACCGGCACCCTGCACATGGGCCATGCTTTCAACCAGACCATCATGGACGGTCTGACCCGCTACCACCGTATGCTGGGCCACAACACGGCCTGGATCCCGGGCACCGACCACGCCGGTATCGCCACCCAGATCGTGGTGGAGCGCCAGCTGGACGCGCAGAAAGTGTCGCGCCATGATCTGGGCCGCGACGCCTTCATCAAGAAAGTCTGGGAGTGGAAAGAAAAATCCGGCTCCACCATCACGGGCCAGATGCGCCGTCTGGGCGCCTCGCCGGACTGGGAACGCGAGTACTTCACCATGGACGAAACCCGCTCCAAAGTGGTGACGGAAGTGTTCGTGCGCCTGCACGAGCAGGGCCTGATCTACCGCGGCAAGCGTCTGGTCAACTGGGACCCCGTGCTGGGTACCGCCGTATCCGATCTGGAAGTGGTATCGGAAGAAGAAGATGGCTCGATGTGGTACATAAAGTACCCGCTGGCCGATGGCAGCGGCACCCTGACGGTAGCGACCACCCGTCCGGAAACCATGCTGGGCGACGTCGCCGTGGCCGTTGATCCGACCGACGAACGCTATCAGCCGCTGGTCGGCAAGATGCTCAAGCTGCCGTTGTGCGACCGTGAAATCCCTATCATCGCCGACAGCTATGTCGACAAAGAATTCGGCACCGGCTGCGTGAAAATCACGCCTGCGCACGACTTCAACGACTACGCCGTCGGCCAGCGCCACAATCTGGGTATGCCGTCTATCCTGACGCTGGAAGCCAAGATTACCGACGACGCACCGGCAGCTTACCGCGGTCTGGACCGCTTCGAAGCGCGTAAGAAAATCGTCGCCGATCTGGAAGCCCAGGGCCTGCTGGAACAGGTCAAACCGCACAAGCTGATGGTACCGCGTGGCGACCGTACCGGCGTGGTGATCGAACCGATGCTGACCGACCAGTGGTTTGTCGCCATGAGCAAACCGGCACCGGAAGGCACCTTCAATCCGGGCAAATCGATCGCCGAAGTGGCGCTGGAAAAAGTCGCGACGGGCGAAATCAAATTCGTGCCGGAGAACTGGAGCACCACCTACAACCAGTGGCTCAACAACATTCAGGACTGGTGCATCTCGCGTCAGCTGTGGTGGGGCCACCAGATTCCTGCATGGTATGACGATGCGGGTAACGTCTTCGTCGCCAAGACGGAAGCGGAAGCACAGGCACAGGCCGCCGCCAAAGGCAGCACGGGCCCGCTGCGCCGCGACAACGACGTGCTCGACACCTGGTTCTCGTCCGCACTGGTACCGTTCTCCACCCTGGGCTGGCCGAACGAAACGCCGGACCTGAAAGCCTTCCTGCCTTCGTCCGTGCTGGTAACGGGCTTCGACATCATCTTCTTCTGGGTCGCGCGCATGGTCATGATGACGGCGCACTTCACGGGCAAAGTACCGTTCAACACGGTGTACGTGCACGGCCTGGTACGCGATTCGCAAGGCCAGAAGATGTCCAAATCCAAGGGCAACACGCTGGACCCGATCGACCTGATCGACGGTATCGGCGTGGAAGCGCTGGTAGAAAAACGGACCACCGGCCTGATGAACCCGAAAGCGGCCGAGAAAATCGCCAAGGCCACGCGCAAGGAATTCCCCGAAGGTATCGCTGCCTACGGCACGGATGCCGTGCGCTTCACCATGGCGTCCTACGCTTCGCTGGGCCGCAACATCAACTTCGATCTGGGCCGCGCCGAAGGCTACCGCAACTTCTGCAACAAGATGTGGAACGCCACCCGCTTCGTGCTGATGAACACGGAAGGCAAGGATTGCAGCGCCAACGAGGCCGACCTGTCGATGGCTGACAAGTGGATCATCTCGCTGCTGCAGAAAGCCGAACTCGATGTGGCCAAAGGCTTCGAAGACTACCGCTTCGACAACATCGCCTCGACCATCTACAAATTCGTCTGGGACGAATACTGCGACTGGTATCTGGAAGTAGCCAAGGTGCAGGTACAGAGCGGCACGGAAGGCCAGCAACGCGCCACCCGCCACACCCTGCTGCGCGTACTGGAAGTGGTGTTGCGTCTGGCCCACCCTATCATCCCGTTCGTCACCGAAGCGCTGTGGCAAGCCGTTGCACCGCTGGCTGGCAAAACGGGCGACACCATCATGCTGCAGCCTTACCCGATCGCCAACCCGGCCAAGATCGACGAAACGGCCGAAGCGTGGATGCAGCAGCTCAAAGCGCTGACCGACGCCACCCGTAACCTGCGTGGCGAAATGCAGCTGGCCCCATCGCTGCGCGTACCGCTGATCGTGGAACCGGGCAATGCCGACGACAAGGCAGCGATGAGCGTGTTCGCACCGTACATCCAGTCGCTGGGCAAGCTGGCCGAAGTGCAGATTGTCGACGTGCTGCCGGAATCGCCGGCCGCTGTCTCCATCGTCGGCACCACCAAACTGATGCTGAAAGTGGAAATCGACGTGAAAGCCGAGCGTGAGCGCCTGAGCAAAGAGATCGCCCGTCTCGAAGGCGAGATCAACAAGGCCAACGGCAAGCTGTCGAACGAAAGCTTCGTCGCCCGCGCACCGGCCGAAGTGGTCGCGCAAGAGAAAGAACGCGTGGCCAACTTCAGCGCCACGCTGGCCAAGATCCGCGAGCAGTTCGCCAAACTGCCAGCCTAACCCTAGGGGTCAGGTCGGGCAAAGTGCAGGGGTCAGGTCGGGCAAGTGTCACTTGCCTGACCTGACCCCTGTTTGCATTTGAGATTACTCAAAAACTGCACTTTGCCCGACCTGACCCCAATTTTATTCGGCGAGCAACGCGGCATAGCGTGCGATATCGACGTTGCCGCCGCTGAGGATGATGCCTACGCGTTGGCCTTGCAGTTGGTCTTTCATCGCGCGCGCGGCAGCAAAGCCGAGGCAGCCAGTCGGCTCGACGACGATCTTCATGCGCTCGGCGAAGAAGCGCATGGCGGCGCGCAGCTCGGCGTCGCTGACGGTCAGAATATCGTCCACATCGCGGCGGATGATAGGGAAAGTCAGATTGCCCAGATGCTGGGTCTGGGCGCCGTCGGCGATGGTCTGCGGCGTGTCGATGTGGACGATGCTGCCGCTGCGGAACGATTGCTGACCGTCATTGCCCGCCTCGGGCTCCACGCCGTACAGGCGGGTCTGCGGCGACAGTGCCCGCGTCGCCAGCGCCGAACCACCGAGCAGACCACCACCGCCGAGGCAGACGAACAGGCTGTCGAGCGGCCCCACTTCTTCAAACAGCTCCTTGGCGGCCGTGCCCTGCCCGGCAATCACGTCGGCATGGTCATAGGGCGGGATCAAGGTCATGCCTTTGTCGCGCGCCAGTTGGCGGCCGATTTCCTCGCGGTCTTCCTTGTAGCGGTCGTACAGCACCACTTCTGCGCCATAGCCCCGCGTCGCCGCCACCTTGGCAGCCGGCGCATCCTGCGGCATGACGATGGTGGCCGGTATGCCCATCAACCGCGCCGATAGGGCAATCGCCTGCGCGTGGTTGCCGGACGAAAAAGCCACCACCCCGGCCCGCCGCTGTGCCGCATCGAACCGCGCCAGCGCATTGTAGGCACCACGGAATTTGAAGGCGCCCATGCGCTGCAGATTCTCGCATTTGAAAAACACTTCGGCACCGAATTCGGCATTGGCCGTACGCGAAGTCATGACGGGCGTACGGTGGGCATAACCGTCGATGCGGGCGGCGGCGGCCTGTACATCAGCGTAGGTAGGCAGGTTTGGCGTGCTCATGTGGTTCCTGTAGTAAATGTGCGGGCATTCGGTGTTTCCAGCCGCAAATAATAGCCGTTTTTAGCATTTTCACGACAGTTGCTTAAAAATAGCACGAACGGTCATTTTATTTGCTACACTCGTCGGACACTAAAATTCACTCTGGAGACATGCAATGAAATGGTTCGCTTTCGCCCTCGCCGCTGCCGTCAGCATCGCCCCGGCTTTTGCCGATGACAGCTCGCCGGTGGGCCTGTGGAAGAATATCGATGACGTGACGGGCAAGCCGAAAGCGCTGATCCGCATCTCGGAAAGCAATGGCACGCTGCAAGGCAAGATCGAACAACTGTTCCGCGCACCGAACGAAGACCAGAATCCGAAATGCGAGAAGTGCGAAGATGCGCGCAAGAACCAGCCCATCATCGGCATGGTATTCATGTCCGGCCTGAAAAAAGATGGCGACACCTACACGGGCGGCGAAATTCTGGATCCGGACAACGGCAAGGTCTACAAGAGCAAAATGCACCTGAGCGACAACGGCAAGAAACTCAACGTGCGCGGCTACATCGGCGTACCGATGCTGGGCCGTTCGCAAGTCTGGCTGCGTCAGGAATAAGCGGGCTGCCCCTCTAGTTCTTCGGCCCGCTGACCGTTCAGCGGGCCAGTGTTACCATGCAGGGCATGAAAATCCTGCTGAATCTGATCGGCACCATCGCCGTGGTGCTTGGGGTACTGGGCATCTTCCTGCCGCTGCTGCCCACCACGCCCTTCCTGTTACTGGCTTCAGCCTGCTTTGCGCGCGGCTCCACGCGGCTGCACAACTGGCTGATCACCAATCCCGTGTTCGGGCGCTATTTACGCAACTACGAGCTCGGTTACGGCATTCCCCTGCGCGCCAAAGTCTGGATAGTGGTACTGATGTGGGCATCACTGGGCTACTCTGCCTACGTGGTACATAGAACCGGCTTGCAGATCATGCTGTTCTGCATAGGTTGCGGCGTAACGCTGTATCTATGCCGTTACGTTCCCACCATGCGCCTGCCGGCGCCGGAACAGGACAACACGCCACCGGCTTAATCTCCGCCTCAGTCGCCCACTCAGTCGCCGCCTGATCCGGCAGCCTGCTGGCGCGCCTGCTCGCGCTGCACTTTACTGATGTGGCGATCCAGACTGTTAGCGAAATTCTGCCGGTCGCTCTGACTGAAGGCAGCCGGCCCGCCCGTATCCACGCCGCTGCCGCGTAACTGATCCATGAAAGCGCGCATGGTCAGCATCTGTTCGATATTGTGTTCGGTGTAAAACTCGCCACGGGGATTAAGCGCATAGCCGCCCTTCTTCAGCACATCGGCCGCCAGCGGGATATCGCCCGTCACCACCAGATCGCCAACAGTCAGCAAGCGCACGATTTCGCGGTCAGCCACATCGGCACCGGACGGCACCTGCACGGCACGGATATAGCGCGATGGCGGCACGCGCAGCAACTGGTTGGCTACCAGCGTCAGCGGCACGGCCACCCGCTCGGCCACGCGGTACAGAATTTCCTTGATGACGGCAGGACAGGCGTCGGCATCCACCCAGATCTGCATCACAGTTCCCACAGCTCGCCGTTGGGATTGGTACGGGGCGGATTCACGCCGAAGTGCTTGTACGCCGCCGCCGTGGCCACGCGGCCACGCGGCGTGCGCTGCAGATAGCCCTGCTGGATCAGATACGGTTCCAGCACATCCTCGATGGTATCGGCCGCTTCGCCGATGGCCGCCGCCAGATTGCCGATGCCGACGGGACCGCCGCCGAATTTGTACAGCACCGCTTCCAGCAGCTTGCGGTCCATCACATCGAAGCCCACCGTATCCACATCGAGCATCACCAGCGCCGCATCGGCGATGGCCTTGGTGATATCGCCATTGCCTTTGACTTCCGCATAATCGCGCACGCGGCGCAGCAGCCGGTTGGCAATCCGCGGCGTACCACGGGCGCGGCGCGCGATCTCATGCGCGCCTTCCTCGTCGATATTTGCCTTGAGCAGCATGGCGCTGCGCTTGACGATCAGGGTCAGCTCCTGCGTATTGTAGAACTCCAGCCGCGCCACAATCCCGAAGCGGTCGCGCAGCGGATTGGTCAGCATGCCGGCACGGGTCGTCGCGCCCACCAGCGTGAACGGCTGCAGATCCAGCTTGACGGAACGGGCCGCCGGCCCTTCACCGATCATGATGTCGATCTGGTAGTCCTCCAGCGCCGGATACAGGATTTCCTCCACCACGGGCGAGAGCCGGTGAATCTCGTCGATGAACAGCACATCGTTGGCTTCCAGATTGGTCAGCAGTGCCGCCAGATCGCCGGGACGTTCCAGCACGGGGCCGGAAGTCTGGCGCAGGTTCACGCCCATCTCGCGCGCAATGATGTTGGCCAGCGTGGTCTTGCCCAGCCCGGGCGGGCCGAACAGCAAGGTATGGTCGAGCGCCTCGTTACGCTTGCGCGCCGCCGAAATAAAGATTTCCAGCTGATCGCGGATCTTGGCCTGACCGACATATTCATCGAGCAGCTTGGGTCGCAGCGCCCGCTCGATGGCCTCCTCGTTAGGCGAGGCCGGTGCCGCATCGATGATGCGCTGTTCAGTGAAATTGTCGGTTTGGATAGTCATGCCGGGCCAGTCTAAAGTTCAGGTAATGATTTTATCAAGGGTGGCCTGCGCGCGGGCCTTTTCATCTGGTTTAGACTGTGCGGGCCACACACCTCACCATAAAAGAATACCGCCTTATGTCACGCCCTGAGTCACGCCCTAAGTCACGCCTTATGACGCGCCATCTGTCTGCATTGTTTGCCGCCGTACTGCTGTGCACCAGCGCAGCAGCAGCCCCCACCGTGGTACTGCAGGCTGGCCTGGGCGATGGCCAGAGTGCCTGGCGTCCCGTCCTGCCAGCCTTGCAGCAGCTGGGCCCCGTGTTCGCCTACGACCGCCCCGGCTACGGCAGTGCCGCCAGCGTCGACGGTGCGCGCGATCCCTGCACCATCGCGCGCGAACTGCACGCGCTGCTACAGCAACAGCAGGTCGCCCCGCCCTATCTGCTGGTGGGCCACTCGATAGGCGGCCTATACCAGTACGTCTATGCGCGGCTTTATCCGCAGGAAGTGGCCGGCATGGTGCTGCTAGACCCTACCCACCCCGAACATTGGGCCAGCATGCAGCAACAGGTGCCCGCACTGGCCGCCGTCGTACGCAGCATGAACGCCATCAGCCTGAACAGTGCCACGCGGCGCGAATTCCGCGATCAGGCCGTCTGCCTCGACCAGCTCGACCAGCGCCAGCCGCTGGCCATGCCCGTCCGTCTGCTGGTCAGCGGTATCAGTGAAACGGGCGCCACCCCCGCCTTCCGCACCATGCTAGACCAGTTACGCAAAGACTGGCTGCGCTTGAGCGGCGCGCCCCAGTTGCAGGTAGTCGCCAAGTCGGGCCACTATCTGCAAAAGGATGCGCCCGAAGTCGTGGTGCAGACCGTTGAAGCGCTACGCGCCACGCTACAGCCCTAGCGCCGAGCCGCATCGCTTCCCACGCAGCGGATTACGCTCAGCCTTTCGAGAGCGCCTTGAGTGCCTGCTTGATGCCGTCCGAAACGCTGGCGCCAGCGGGCACCGTCTTCAACGCCAGCACGGCTTCCTTGTCGGAGTAGCCCAGCGCCAGCAGCGCATTCAGAATGTCCGACTGTGCATCAGGCACAGCATGGGCGCCCGCCGCGCCAATATCGGCGCCCAGCTTGCCTTTGAGTTCCAGCAGCAGGCGCTCGGCCGTCTTCTTGCCGATGCCCGGCACTTTCACCAGCCGGCCCGATTCCTGCAGCGTCACGGCCTGCGCCAGATCGGCGATCGACATGCCAGACAGGATGGACAATGCGGTACGCGCACCCACGCCCGTAATCTTGATCAGCTGGCGGAACACGGCCCGTTCTTCGGCATTGCCGAAACCGAACAGCAAGTGGGCATCTTCGCGGATAGCCTGATGGGTGAACAGCACCACCTTCTCGCCCACCCCGGGCAAATTGTAGAAGGTGGTCATGGAGACATCGACTTCGTAGCCGACACCACCGCAATCGACCAGCAACTGGGGCGGATTTTTTTCGAGCAGAATACCGGAGAGACGACCGATCATGGTGGAATGCCTTTAAGAGTAGTTCAGCCCACCAGCCGGCCGCGCCGCATGCGCAAGCCGGCCAGCGGGCCGTGGGATGCTGTGTCTGCGCCTGTGCCTACGGCGGAACCGGCGCGTTTGCCCGCTGCGGCAGCGCCGGCCAAGCCACGCCGTTCGCTCTGGCTGCGGATCAGGGTCAGGGTTTCGCGGTTGTGGGCATGGCAGATCGCCACGCCCAGCGCATCGGCGGCATCGGTGCCGGGCAAGCCGGGCAACGCCAGCAGACGCGCCACCATGTCCTGCACCTGCGCTTTCACGGCGCGCCCCGTGCCCACCACAGCCTGCTTGACCTGGGTGGGCGAATATTCCGCCACGCTGAGCTCGGCCGACACCAGCGCGCAGATAGCCGCACCGCGTGCCTGCCCCAGCAGCAGAGTCGATTGAGGATTGACGTTGACGTACACCTGCTCGATGGCTGCGTAGTCGGGCTGATAGGTGCGCGCCACTTCGGCCACACCGTCGAGGATGACTTTGAGGCGGGTCGGCAGATCGCCCTCGCCGCTCTTGATGGTGCCGGAGGCGATGTAGCGCAGCTTGCTACCGTGCTGCTGGATGACGCCAAAGCCGGTGGTGCGCAAGCCGGGGTCTATGCCGAGAATTATCATTCCGCGATTGTAACCGCGAAACTTGAATGCTGTATATAAAAACAGTGTGGCGACCTGAACCAGATCGCCACACTGTCGAAGCTAGCGCAAAGCTAGCGAATCAAAGCTCGCGGATTAATGACGGAAGTGACGGGTGCCCGTGTACAGCATCACCACGCCGCGCTCGTCGGCGGCATCGATCACTTCCTGATCGCGCATCGAACCGCCCGGCTGGATCACGCAGCGTGCGCCCGCATCGACCACCACATCGAGACCGTCGCGGAACGGGAAGAAGGCGTCCGACGCCACCACCGAATTCTCGAGGCTCAGACCGGCGTTCTGCGCCTTGATGGAGGCGATACGGGCCGAATCGATACGGCTCATCTGGCCAGCGCCCACGCCCAGCGTCATGTTATTACCGCAGAACACGATGGCATTCGATTTGACGTACTTGGCCACGCGCCAGGCGAACATCAGATCCTGCAGTTGCTGCTGGGTAGGCTGCAGCTTGGTGACGACTTTCAGGTCGGAGATCAGCACGTTTTTCGCGTCAGCCGACTGCACCAGCAGACCGCCACCCACGCGCTTGAAGTCCATACCGTTCACACCCGTGCCCAGAGGGATTTCCAGCAGACGCACGTTCTGCTTGGCCGACAGAATCTGTTTGGCTTCAGCCGTGAACGACGGCGCGATCAGCACTTCGACGAACAGCTTGGCCAGTTCGGTCGCGGCAGCGCCATCCACTTCCACGTTGAAGGCGATGATGCCGCCGAAAGCCGAAGTCGGGTCGGTCTGCAGCGCGCGCTTGTACGCATCGACTGCGTTGGCACCCAGTGCCACGCCGCAAGGATTGGCGTGCTTGACGATCACGCAGGCAGCGCTCTGGTCGAAGCCGCCCATGCTCTTCACGCATTCCCATGCGGCATCAGCATCAGCGATGTTGTTGAACGACAGTTCCTTGCCCTGCAGCTGGCGGTAGTTGGCCAGTGCGCCGGCGGTAGCCGTCACGTCGCGGTAGAACGCCGCCGACTGGTGCGGGTTTTCGCCGTAGCGCATGTCCTGCACTTTTTCGAACGCCACATTCAGCGATTGCGGATAGGTACCGCGGGCTGCATGGCTGCGGCTGGCATCCAGACTAGTCAGGTAGTTGGCGATCGCACCGTCATATTGCGCCGTGTGCGAATACACCTTGGTGGCCAGACCGAAGCGGGTGTCGTAGCTGACCACGCCATCATTGGCCTTGATCTCGTCAAGCACCTTGCTGTAGTCGGTTGGATCGCAGATCACCACCACGTCCTTGTGGTTTTTCGCCGACGAACGCAGCATGGCCGGACCGCCAATATCGATGTTCTCGATGGCGTCTTCCAGCGTGCAGTCATCCTTGGCCACGGTGGCCTGGAACGGATACAGATTGACCACCACCATATCGATGGTCGGAATCTTGTGCTCAGCCAGTTTGGCCATGTGCTCTGGGAAATCGCGGCGCGCCAGAATACCGCCGTGCACCATCGGGTGCAGGGTCTTGACGCGGCCATCGAGCATCTCCGGGAAGCCGGTGTAATCGGCTACTTCGGTCACGGCAACGCCGTTGTCGGCCAGCAGTTTGGCCGTGCCGCCGGTCGACAGGATGTTGACACCCATGGCGGACAGGGCGCGCGCGAAATCGAGCACGCCGGTTTTGTCGGATACGGAGATGAGAGCTTGTTTAATCATGGCTTTTCAGGCTAGTGGCGTCCAGCGTGAACTGGACTGGTGGTTAAATATCTGACGGCCGGCCACAGCGGCCGTCCCCAGCCACTGATGCCGGAAAGAGCGCGGTTTACAGCAGACCGTGTTCCTGTAATTTCTTGCGCAGGGTATTACGGTTAATGCCCAGCATCTGCGCAGCATGCGACTGGTTACCATCGGCGCGGTGCATCACCACTTCCAGGATCGGCTTTTCTACCGTCAGCACGACCATGTCGTAAATATTCGAAGCCTGCTGCTCGCCCAGATCGTTGAAGTACTCTTCAAGGCTCTTCTGAACTACTTCCTGGATACTTTCTTTGCTCATTTTGTATGCTTTGCTGTATGTACTGTAAATGCGGATGAATCACCAAGGGCTTATGGCCACTGTGTTCACCGTTCTTATGCGACTTTTTGACGTCTTTTTTATTGCCGGCGACCAGTTCAGGCCGCCTCTCGCTCGGCTTCCGGCGCTGGCGAAGGGCAGTATTGTAACCGCTCGCCGTACTGTGCCTGCGATTCGAAGAATTCGGCCACGGCCTGCAACTGTTCTTCGGTTGATTCCAGCAGGTTCATGCGCTGTCGGAACGGCTCGCCGCCGGGCAGTTCGCGCACATACCAGCCGATATGCTTGCGTGCCGTGCGTACGCCCAGATATTCGCCATAGAAGGCGTAATGGGCGCGCAGATGCTCGTCCATCAGATGGGCCACCTCGGCCACCAGCGGCGGCGGCAGATGCGTGCCCGTGCGCAGATAGTGGTCGATCTCGCGGAAGATCCACGGGCGGCCCTGCGCGGCGCGCCCTACCATGACCGCATCGGCACCCGTGTAATCGAGTACGTAGCGGGCTTTTTCCGGCGTGGTGATATCGCCATTGGCCACCACGGGAATAGAAACCGAGCGCTTGACCGCCGCAATGGTGTCATATTCGGCCTCGCCCTTGTAACCGTCGGCGCGCGTGCGGCCATGCAAGGTCAGCATGGCGATACCGGCGTCTTCGGCCATCTTGGCGATGGTCAGCGCATTCTTGTTGGCACGGTCCCAGCCCGTACGGAATTTCAGCGTGACGGGCACATCGACTGCCGCCACCACCGTCTTCAGGATGGTCTGCACCAGTTCTTCATGCTGCAGCAGGGCCGAACCGCACCACGCATTGCAGACTTTTTTCACCGGGCAGCCCATATTGATATCGATGATCTGGGCACCGCGCTCGACGTTGAAGCGGGCGCAATCGGCCAGATCCTGCGGATCGGCACCGGCAATCTGCACGGCTTTCGGTTCCATCTCGCCCGTGTGATCAGTGCGGCGCGAACTCTTTTCCGTCGCCCACAGACGCGGATTGGAAGCCGCCATTTCCGACACGGCATAGCCAGCGCCCAGCTGTTTGCACAGCTGACGGAACGGACGATCCGTCACACCCGCCATGGGAGCGACGAAAACGTTGTTGCGCAGGACATAAGGACCGATTTGCACTGGAAATATCTGTAGCGAGGGAAGGAACCCTCTATTTTAACCTATCAGCTGCTCAAATAATAAGCACTATTTTTGATACTTGCGCTCGCCAGCCTGACGCAACCGCCAGTTGCTGCGCCTAGATGATGTCGTCCAGCGCGGTGGGTGCCAGATGCGCCACATCACCCCAGTGCTCAAGCTGCAACTGCGCACCATCCCACACAAAGCAGTTGATGCTGGCGTTCTTGACTTGAAAATCGCGCGGGCTGTCGAGGCTCATGCCGCGTGCGGCGCGGTAGGCACATTCGAGCACCCCGCCATGCGCGACGATGGCGATGGTCTGGCCCGGATGACGCTGGGCCCAGTCGGCGATGCCGCCCAGACAGCGCTGATAGAACTGGCGGAAACTTTCCGCTGGCCGTGCGCCGTCCGGCATCACGGCATCCACCTCGCGCGCCTGCCAGCGCGCATAGTCGTCCGGATATTGCTGCGCAATTTCGCTATACAGCATGCCCTCGAACACACCGTAGCACCGCTCGCGCAGCCGCGCATCGGTCTGCAGCGCCAGCCCTGCCTGCAGATCGGCCAGCGCTTGCGCCGTCTGCATGGCGCGCTGCAGATCGCTGGCCACCAGCACGTCCACACCCTGCTCCAGCAGCGCGCGCGCCAGCGCAGCGGCCTGCCGCTCGCCTTCTTGATTGAGAGGGATATCAGTATGGCCCTGCAAGCGGCGTACGGCATTCCATGGCGTTTCGCCATGACGGATCAGCAAGATGGTGCTGGCATCGGCGCGAGTGGTCCTGCTAGTACTGCTCATTGTATTGTTACTCATGCAATCTTGGGACGGGTCTGCAGCCAGAACGTGACGGGGCCGTCATTGGTCAGCGAAACTTTCATGTCGGCGCCGAACTGGCCGCACTCGACCTTGGGATGACGCAGTCGTGCCTGCGCCAGAAAATAATCGAACAGCCGCTTGCCATCGGCCGGCGCGGCGGCCGGCGTGAACGATGGCCGCGTGCCGGAATTGGTGTCGGCCGCCAGCGTGAACTGGGGCACCAGCAGCAGCGCACCGCCGGTATCCGTCACGCTGCGGTTCATCTTGCCCGCCTCGTCGGCGAACACGCGATAGGCCAGCAGCTTGTTCAGTAGCGCATCGGCCTCCTGCTCGCTATCGTGGCGCTCGGCGCACACCAGCACCATCAGTCCGGCCTCGATGGCGCCGATAGTGGCACCATCGACCACCACACTGGCGCTGCTGACCCGTTGCAGCAGGCCTATCATGCCGTCAGCGTCACGCGGGCAAACTTGCGCTTGCCCACTTGCAGCACCATGGTGCCCGCTTCCACTTTCAAGGTCTTGTCGCTGATGACGGTGCCATCGATACGCACACCGCCCTGCTCGATCATGCGGCCCGCTTCCGATACGGAGGCGCACAGACCGGCCGCCTTCAGCAACTGCTGGATGCCGGCCGGCGCACCGGGCACGGTGAGTTCCGCGATATCGTCAGGAATCCCGCCCTTGGAGCGATTGACGAAATCGTTCAGCGCTTCTTCGGCCGCAGCCTGCGAGTGGAAGCGCGCGACAATTTCCTGCGCCAGTGCCACCTTGGCATCGCGCGGATTGGCGCCGCCGTCCACCGTGGCTTTCAGCGCGGCCAGATCGGCCAGCGAGCGGAACGACAGCAGCTCGTAATATTTCCACATCATGGTGTCGGAAATACTCATGATCTTGGCGAACATGGTATTCGGCGCTTCCGTGATGCCGATGTAGTTATTCTTCGACTTGGACATCTTCTCCACACCGTCCAGCCCTTCCAGCAGCGGCATGGTCAGGATGCACTGCGGTTCCTGACCATAATCTTTCTGCAACTCGCGGCCCACCAGCAGATTGAATTTCTGGTCGGTACCACCGAGTTCGAGGTCGGCCTTCAGCGCCACCGAATCGTAGCCCTGCATCAGCGGATACAGGAACTCATGGACGGCAATCGGTGTCCCACCCTTGAAACGCTTGCTGAAATCATCACGTTCCATCATGCGCGCCACCGTGTAGTGCGAGGCCAGCTTGATCAGGCCACGCGCGCCGAGCGGATCGCACCATTCGGAGTTGTAGCGGATTTCCGTCTTGGCCGGATCGAGCACCAGCGAGGCCTGCTTGAAATACGTCATGGCGTTCTGCTCGACCTGCTCGCGCGTCAGCGGCGGACGGGTCATATTGCGGCCGGACGGGTCACCGATCATGGAAGTGAAGTCACCGATGAGGAAAATCACCTGATGGCCCAGATCCTGCAATTGACGCATTTTGTTGAGCACCACCGTGTGGCCCAGGTGCAGGTCAGGAGCGGTTGGATCAAGTCCCAGTTTGATGCGCAGCGGCACACCGGACTTTTCCGAGCGGGCCAGCTTCTGGGCGAACTCGCTTTCAATGAGCAACTCATCAACACCCCGTTTCGTGATGGCAAGCGCCTCCAGTACACCATCTGTCAGGGGCAGGGCTTCAGTCGCGGCCGGCGATGTCGATATATTAGTAGTCATAATTTTAGGGCGGTATTTTTCAGAAATGGGTAAGTAGCGGATAGAATTTGATATAATCCTCGATCGATCAATATTGCCGTATGAAAACGAACTTAGACCACAAGAAGAAGAAATAAAACCCTATCGAATAGTTCAAGCGGCAAATTTTAACTGATTGCATGAACCAAATACATAAAATCACAAGCTCACGCTTGTTCAGTCTGCTAGGTTCGACGCGCAAAGCGCGCATTATCAGCGCGTCTGCATTGTTTCTTGCAGTATGTGCTTTTGGTGCTGCCGGCGTTGCCCCACTGGCGCCTGATGCATCGGATCTGCCCGTGAAGTCGGTTCAGGAAGACGTTGTTGCGCCTGATCTGGGCGCCCAGATCGCCGCCATCGAACAGAAATCCGCTACCGAACAATTCGTCCACGAAGAGAAAATCCGCGCCGGCGACACGCTGGCCACCCTGCTCACCCGTCTGGGCGTGGATGACGAAGCAGCCGAAACCTTCATCAAGAAAGACAGCGTCGCCAAAGGCGTGATGCAGCTCAAGGCCGGCAAGCGCGTGCAGGCTCAGACCGACGAAGACGGCAACCTGCAATGGCTGCGCGCCGTGGTGGTGGATGGCAAGGACATCCCCGTCAAGAATATCCGCATCACCCGCAAAGGCACAGGTTTCGTCGCACAGGAAGAAGCGGCCAAACTGGAACGCCGGGTGGAAATGCATGCCCGTACCATTAATTCCACGCTGTACGCGGCGACCGACTCCAGCGAAGACGGCGCCAAGCTGCCGGACAGCATCGTCAAACAGATCGTCGAGATGTTCTCGACCAGCATCGACTTCCGCGGCGACCTGAAAAAGGGCGACCATTTCAACGTGGTGTATGAAACCTTCTGGCAGGACGGCGAGTTCGTGCGCGCCGGCCGTGTACTGGCAGGCGAATTCACCAACAAAGGCAATACTTACCAGTCCGTCTGGTTCGAAGATCCGCAAAGCAAACAGGGTGGCGGCTACTACAGCTTCGACGGCAAATCGCTGAAAAAAGCTTTCCTCAAATCGCCCGTCGAATTCTCCCGTATCTCGTCCGGCTTCGCCATGCGCGTGCACCCGATTTCCGGTCAGTGGAAAGCCCACAAAGGCATCGACTTCCCGGCAGCCACTGGCACACCAATCCGCGCCGCCGGTGATGGCGTAATCGATTTCGCCGGCACCCAGAACGGCTATGGCAATTTCATCATCATCAAACACTGGGCCAACTACACCACCGCCTACGCACACATGAGCCGTTTCGCCAGCGGCATCAAGAAAGGCAGCAAAGTCAGCCAGGGTGACGTGATCGGCTATGTCGGCACCACCGGCTGGTCGACCGGCGCCCACCTGCACTACGAATTCCGCGTCGGCGGCGATGCGCGCGACCCCAACACCATGAACGTGCAGCAGCAGGCCCCGCTGACGGCCGCCGAAATGAGCCGCTTCAAAGCCTACGCTTCCGACATGGCGCACCGCTTCGCCCTGCTGCAACCGGGCGGCTCGCGCGGTACCCGCGTCGCTGCCAAGTAAGCCCCGCACGACATGGGTCTGTTCATCGGCCTGATGTCGGGCACCAGCATGGATGGCGTCGACGCCGCGCTAGCGCGTATCGACGCTGACGGCATCGCCACACTAGGCGCCGCCTTTCTCGCCTTCCCGCCCGCCCTGCGCAGCCAGCTGATGGCACTACAGGCGGCCGGCGACAATGAAATCGAACGGGAAGCCCTCGCCGCCAACGCACTGGCGCGCGTCTACGCCGACTGCATCGCCCAATTGCTGGCGCAGACGGGACACGCCCGCAACGAGATCCGCGCCGTGGCCGTACACGGCCAGACCATCCGCCACCGCCCCGAACTGGGCTTTACGCGCCAGAGCAACAACCCGGCCCTGCTGGCCGAACTGTGCGGCATCGACGTGATTGCCGACTTCCGCAGCCGCGACGTGGCGGCTGGGGGGCAAGGCGCACCACTGGTGCCGGCCTTCCACCACGCCCTGTTCAGCCATCCCGAGCAAACCCGCGTGGTCGCCAACATCGGCGGCATCGCCAACATCAGCATCCTGTCGGGCGCAGACGTACGCGGCTTCGACACCGGCCCCGGCAATGCCCTGCTAGACGGCTGGATCCAGCGCCATCTGGGGCGCGAATATGATGCAGATGGCGCATGGGGAGCTAGCGGCCAGCTGGTACCGGCCCTGCTAGCCAACTTGCTGAGCGAACCATATTTCGCCCTGCCCGCACCGAAAAGCACGGGGCGCGACCTATTCCACATGGCATGGCTGGAGCAGCATCTGGCGGCCTGCCCAGCCGCTGCCAGTGCCAGTCCGGCCGACATCCAGCACACACTGGCCGCGCTGACAGCGCAGACACTGGCACAAGCCATCCGCAGCGACGCCGCTGGCGCCCGCGCCAGCGCCGTGTATGTGTGCGGCGGCGGCGCCTACAACGCCCTGCTGATGCAGCAACTGGCGGCCGCACTGGGCCCGCACACCAGCGTGCAATCGACGGCGGCGCTGGGCATCGCCCCCAACCACGTCGAAGCGCTCGCATTCGCCTGGCTGGGCCAGCGCTTCACCGCCCGACTGGCCGGCAACCTGCCCGCCGTTACAGGCGCCAGCGGCAGCCGCATCCTCGGCGCCCTCTACCCCGCCTAAACAGCGGGGTCAGGTCGGGCAAAGTGCAAGTGTCAGGTCGGGCAAAGGAACAAACTCAACAGTCGTTTTGTAGAGCTTGTCACTTTGCCCGACCTGACACCGACACTTTGCCCGACCTGACCCCGAATTGCGGAATAAAAAAACGGCGGCGCAACCGGAGTTGCCCGCCGTTTTTTGTTGCCGGCGAGAGCCGGCGCTGGGTCCTTAGACCGAGAACGAGGAACCGCAGCCGCAAGTCGAGCTCGCGGTCGGATTCTTGATCACGAATTGTGCACCTTCCAGATCGTCCTTGTAGTCGATCTCGGCACCCACCAGATACTGGTAGCTCATCGAGTCGATCAGCAACTGAACGCCGTTTTTCACCATGGTTGTGTCGTCTTCGTTGACGATTTCATCAAAGGTGAAACCGTACTGGAAGCCGGAACAGCCGCCACCCTGTACGAATACGCGCAGTTTCAAATCCGGATTGCCTTCTTCCTCGATCAGTTGTGCGACTTTCTCAGCCGCGCTATCGGTGAAGATAATCGGTGCTGGCATTACATCTTGTGCGTCGGCGACAGCGTTCATTTCAGACTCCTAGGTAGAACAATTTGATCCATTATAGACCTTTGGCGGAAATCATGCATTTGGAAGCATCATTTTCCGCCTGCCTGCGCCACGGGGCAGAACAGGGCTGACGCCCGTTATCCCCTAGTGCTAGCAGGGTTTTCCATGCCGCGCCGTAGCGCGTGGAGGGGTGACGCAAGGGCAGCAGTTTTACAAGCAAAGCGCGGCCGATTGCGCAACCTTTTATTATGGCAACAGCGCGATCTGGGTCAGGCCCGTATTTTCCGCCAGACCAAACATCAGGTTCATACACTGCACGGCTTGACCGGAAGCGCCTTTCACCAGATTGTCCTGCACCACCAGCACGATCACGGTGCGGCCATTGCCCGGACGGTGCAGCGCCAGACGCAGCATGTTGGAGCCGCGAGTGGAGCGGGTTTCTGGATGCGAACCGAACGGCATCACGTCGACGAATGCCGAATCCTTGTATTGCTCTTCGAACAGGGCCTGCAGTTCTTCATTGCTGATGTCGCGCGTCAGACGGCCGTACAGGGTCGAGTGCATGCCGCGGATCATAGGCACCAGATGCGGAGTGAACACCAGTTCTACCGGCGCGCTGGTGAATTTCTGCAGTTGCGCCACGGTTTCCGGCGTATGGCGGTGACCGGCCACGCCATAGGCTTTGAAGTTGTCGCTGGATTCCGAGAACAGCGTGCCGATTTCCGCTTTGCGGCCAGCACCGGACACGCCCGATTTGCAGTCGGCAATCAGGCCAGCGGCGTCGATCACGCCCGCTTTCAGCAACGGGTAGTAGCCCAGCTGCATGGTGGTCGGGTAGCAGCCCGGATTGGCCACCAGACGGGCTTTGCTAATGGCGTCGCGGTTCAGTTCGGCCAGACCGTAAGCAGCTTCTTCCAGCAGCTCCGGGCAGGTATGCTCGATCTTGTACCACTGCTCGAACACGGCGCGATCCTTGATGCGGAAGTCGGCCGCCAGATCGATCACTTTCACGCCTGCTGCCAGCAGTTCCGGCGCCTGCGCCATGGCCACACCGTGCGGGGTGGCAAAGAACACTACGTCGCACTGACGCAGATCAGCTTTGTCGGGCGAGGAGAACGCCAGATTCACGCGGCCGCGCAGCGACGGGAACATGTCGGCCACGGGCAGACCATCTTCCTTGCGCGACGTAATCGCCGTCAGCTCTACATCAGGATGAACGGCCAGCAGTCGCAGCAATTCCACGCCGGTATAACCGGTGCCGCCAACTATGCCCACTTTGATCATGTTGTTTGTCCCTTACAAAAGAAAAATGGCGCGTCATGCGCGCATGACCCGCCATTTTATCAGGTAGCGGCGTCACGCGCCGCACCTCACATCAGTTTAGCGACGTGCGCGGCGCACCAGGCCCAGCAGGCCCAGACCCGCCAGCAGCATGCCGTAGGTAGCAGGCTCCGGCACTGGCGTCGGGGCGTTGGCCCAGGATTGCGAAACGATGTTCAGATAGCCGTAGGCTGTCGCGCCCGGCGCCGTGCCAAACGCGCCGCGCATGGTCTCGTGCAGGCTGCCCGTGCTGGTTTCCAGGTTGTAGGACAGCGGAATGAACTGGCTGCCCACAAACACCGCACCCGTAACCGAGACATTGGCGTGCCCCCAGCCGCCATTCATCGTCATGACACTGGCAATCAGGGGGATGGAGAATTCGGTGTAACCATTGCTGGCAATAAAAGTGATCTTGGTGCTGGCGCTGCTGTAGACCAGCCCCTGGTCCGCCCACGATTCGGCCGAGTTCGTTACACTGGACGACCGTGCAAGCGCACCGTTATTACCAACCGGCAAGTAGGTGCTCAGGGAATCCGCGCTGCTGCCCTTCAGTTCTACCGGCACCGCGCTCAGATTGGCGAAGTAACGCACCGTCGTGTCGCTCTGGAGCGAAGTGAAACTGAAGGTCGGGTAGTTGTTGTAGTCGGTCGAATTGAAGGCAATTTGCGACCAGTGGGCATAGCCGTCGATCCCGGCAGATGCCGACGATTGGGCCTGGGCGGGTGCAGCCACAACGGCGGCGGCCAGCAGAACAGCAGACAAGAAGCGTTTCATGGGCGTATTTTCGAATGTGGAAACTTTCAATTATGACAGCTAATTGAAGCTTTAACAACCCTCGAAAACACAACAGCCGCCAGACCCAAGGGTGTGGCGGCTGCCGCAGGGAAGACACGGTACAGAGACCGTGTCGACCAAAGGCGATTAACGCTTCGAGAATTGTTTTGCGCGACGTGCTTTGCGCAGACCAACTTTTTTACGTTCAACTTCACGTGCATCGCGGGTTACGAAGCCAGCGCGTGCCAGGTCACCTTTCAGGCCCGAATCGTAGTCGATCAGAGCGCGGGTGATACCGTGACGAACTGCACCTGCTTGACCCGACTCACCGCCGCCGTGTACGTTGACTTTGATGTCGAAACGTTCAACGTTGCCGGTCAGTTCCAGCGGTTGACGGATTACCATCAGGCCGGTTTCACGGGAGAAGTATTCAGCAGCTGGTTTGCCGTTGACGATGATTTGGCCAGTGCCAACTTTGATGAACACACGAGCTACTGCACTCTTGCGACGGCCGGTGCCGTAATTGTAGTTACCGATCATGTCAGTTCCTTAGATTTCGAGTGCTTTAGGTTGCTGAGCAGCGTGTGGGTGAGTACCCTCAGCGTACACTTTCAGCTTCTTGATCATTGCGTAGCCCAGTGGGCCTTTTGGCAGCATGCCCTTAACGGCCTTCTCCAGAGCACGACCTGGGAAACGCTGTTGCATTTTCAGGAAGTTGGTCTCGTAGATGCCACCTGGGTAGCCCGAGTGACGGTAGTAGGTCTTCTCGGTTGCTTTGGTGCCGGTCACGCGCAGTTTGCCTGCGTTCACGATGACGATGTAGTCACCGGTGTCGACGTGAGGAGTAAATTCTGGCTTGTGTTTGCCGCGCAGTCGGAGTGCCACTTCGCTGGCAACACGTCCGAGGACTTTGTCCGTCGCGTCAATCACGAACCAATCGCGCTGGACTTCATGGCCCTTGGCGGAAAAAGTTTTCATGTTGACTTCCTAATAAGTAAAACACGCTCAAATGGTGGTTCCGCCACAGCTTCAGCGGACTCGGCCTTCTTATTTACTTTCCTGAGCGAATGGAAAGCCGACAAGTATAAACGCCAAATCCGTCCCGAGTCAAGGCTGGATGCGCTTTCCCGCCCGATTCGCCATGCTGCAGTGGCGCTCGCCTGCCAGCCCCGCGCCAGTCCATTACAATACGGCCAACCTTTACACGCGGAGAGCACGATGGAATGCAAAGTTAGCTGGAATGGCCCTTCGGGCATGAGTTTTTTGGCACAGACGGGTTCCGGCCATCTGGTCAACATGGATGGCGCACCGGAGGGCGGCGGCCATAATCTGGCCCCTCGCCCGATGGAAATGGTGTTGCTCGGCACGGGCGGCTGCTCGGCCTATGACGTGGTGCTGATCCTGAAAAAAGGCCGCGCCGATGTACGTGGCTGCGAGTGCACGCTGAAAGCCGAACGGGCCGAGACGGAGCCTAAGGTCTTCACCAACATCCACTTCCACTTCACCGTCACGGGCAAAGACCTGAAACCGGAAGCGGTGGAGCGCGCCGTCAAACTGTCGCACGAGAAATACTGCTCGGCTTCCATCATGCTTGCGAAAACTGCCAACATCACCCACTCCTTCGAAATTATCGAAGCTTGATCTGGATGCAGTTTTAAACGCTGCGCTAAGTTGTCACCCTAGATGTAAGCTTAGATGTAATACGCGGTGCTGGTCATCACTTTGCCCATCACCGCCATCACTGCCTGCACGGGCGCGGGCGTGTTGCTCGCCCCCAGTGCCTGCGCAGCTGCGCCATGCTCGATTTCATCGATACGCATCTGGTCGACAATCGCGCGCGACTTGGCATCCTGCTCGGGCAGCTTGTCCAGATGGCTCTGCAAATGAGCCTCCACCTGCCGTTCCGTTTCCACCACAAAGCCCAGACTGGTGCTGTCGCCGATCACGGCCGCCACCGTACCCAGTGCATACGCACCCGCATAGAACAGCGGGTTAAGCACGCTGATATGCGAACCCAGCTCGTCCAGCCGCTGGGCCGTCCACGCCAGATGGTCTTCTTCCTCGCGTCCGGCCTGCTCGAACTGGGCGCGGATTTCATCGGTCTTGGCGAAACGCCCCTGCGAGTTGTACAGCGCCTGCGCGCACACTTCGCCCACGTGATTAACGCGCATCAGACCGGCGCTATGACGGCGCTCGGCGTCGCTCATTTCCGCGTCGGGGATGTGCTGCGCCGGCGTCGGCCGCGATGCCGAAGCTACGCCTGTGATCACACGCAAAGCCTTGTCGGCGCCAGAGATAAAACGGTCGATCGGGGTGTGCTTGTAAGCCATGACGAACTCGAGAATATGGGAGCGCATATTATACGGCGCTGCCGCTGATTTTTACTCGCTGGCACGCGCCGGAGCACCTTCGGCACCGGCATCGGCTGCAGCCTGCGCAGCCTCTTCGGCCGCCTCGCGCAACTGGCGCTGGCGTTCGATGTAGTCGGCCACAGGGCCCCGTACATCGATCTTGGAGATGTCTTTTGCCACGCTCAGATTCAGCCCCAGCAGGAAGGGAATGTTCTCCAGTGGCACCTCGGTACAGTATTCGCCGAAGGCGCGCAGAAAGCGCTTGGATTCCAGCACGGGCACCACTTTTTCCCCGCTCATGTACTGCAGGATGCTGGTGATGCTGTGGCCCTTGCCGATGGTGTGATAGATGAAACGGTTGAACTGCCGGTCCAGCCGCTTGAAATCCAGGGTTTCCTTGGTCATCAGGCCGGACAGGTAATACAGCCCCAGCGCCACGCGGAAAAAGCCGGTGGATTCATGCCGGTCCACGCCACAGCGGGTGACGGCCAGTATCTTTTCTTGCAACTCAGGATTCATGCAGCCATTTTCCCATATTCGATGCTGTGCGGATACAGAACCGCGCTAGAGTGTGGGTATTTCTCCAAGCACAAGAAATCGGCTGCAATCCAGGTGGGCTTTTTTGCAGCTTGGCGCAATCTTTTTGCCGACTATCGCAATCCGCACCCATGTCCTGCACAAGTTCAATACAATGCCATCTGTGTAAAGTGTATAGCTACGCAGAAACAGGGCCATGCCCGCCACAGGAGTCAGTATGGAATTACGTATCAGCAACCTGTCCAAGACCTACGCGAATGGCGTAGTGGCGCTGGACAATATTTCGCTGACCATCCCGAGCGGGATGTTCGGCTTGCTCGGCCCCAACGGCGCCGGCAAGTCGACGCTGATGCGTACCCTCGCCACGCTGCAGGAATGCGATTCCGGCTCCGTCTTCCTCGACGATATTGATGTACTTGATGAAAAAGACGCCGTGCGCCGCCTGCTCGGCTATCTGCCGCAGGACTTCGGCCTGTATCCCAAAGTCACGGCTTACGAGCTGCTCGACCATCTGGCCGAACTGAAAGGTCTGTCTAGCCGCGGACGCCGGCGTGAAGTGGTGGACGGCTTGCTGCAGCAGACCAATCTGTTCGAAGTCCGCCATCAGCGGCTGGGCGGCTTCTCGGGCGGTATGCGCCAGCGTTTCGGCATCGCCCAGGCGCTGCTGGGCGACCCTAAGCTGATTATTGTCGACGAACCCACGGCCGGTCTCGACCCGCAGGAACGCGTGCGCTTCCACAACCTGCTGTCCGATATCGGCGAAGACAAGACAGTGATCCTGTCCACCCACATTGTCAGCGACGTGGCCGACCTGTGCGCCAACATGGCCATCATCAACAAAGGCCACCTGCTGCTGTGCGGCCCCACCCAGCAACTGATCCACGATGTCAGCGACAAGATCTGGGCCCGCTTCATCGACAAGCGCGACCTGCCCTCGTTCCAGCTGCGCCATCCGGTGATTTCCTCGCGCCTGCTATCGGGCCGCACGCTGATCCACGTGTACAGCGAAAACGATCCGGGCGACGGCTTCGAGGAAACGCTGGGCGATCTGGAAGACGTGTACTTCGCCACCATTTCCGGCCGCCATCAGGCCGACAGCCAGTGCAGTTAAGGACTAGCCATGTTTGCCATCGCCTCCTTTGAAGCGCGCCAGCGCCTCAAGCTGCTCTCCACCTGGGTGTATTTCGCCGGTTTCTTCGCGCTGGCCCTGCTGTGGATGGCGGCTGCCGGCGGCGCCCTGAAGCAGGCCAATGTCAGCTTCGGCGGCGTGATGATCGATTCGCCCCGCTCGCTGATGCTGACCGCCAGCTATCTGGGCTCGTTCGGCGTGGTGGTGATTGCCGCCATGATGGGCCGCTCGGTGCAGCAGGATTTCGAATACGACATGCAGCACTTCTTCTTCAGTGCGCCCATCAGCAAAGCCCAGTACATGTTCGGCCGCTTCCTCGGCGCCTATCTGACGCTGGCCATCATTTTCACCAGCATCATGCTGGGCGCGTGGGCGGGGCGCTACCTGCCCGGCATCGATCCCGACAAGCTGGCCCAGCCTCAGCTGCTGGCCTATCTGCTGCCGTATCTGCTGGTGGTGCTGCCGAATATCCTGATCTTCGGCGCCGTGTTCTTCATGCTGGCGGCACTGAGCCGGCGCATGCTGCCCGTGTATATCTCCAGCGTGGTGATGCTGGTGGCCTATCTGGTGGCGCCCGGTCTGGCGCGCGACCTCGACTACAAAACGCTGGCCGCCCTGATCGATCCGTTCGGCACCATGGCGGTAGGCCGTGTGACGGAATACTGGCCCATCATCGAGCGCAATACCCGCATGTTCTGGCCGGAAGGCGTGTATCTGGTCAATCGCCTGATGTGGGCTTCGTTCGCCATCATCGGCCTGCTGATCGGCTACTGGCGCTTCCACTTCATCGCCAGCATCGACACGGGCCGTGCCCGCACTGAAGGCGAAGCCGCCATTGCACTGAGCAGCACGGCCGAGCAGACCCGTCAGGCGCCCGACTTTGCCGGCCGCAGCCTGCCCCTGCTGCTGGCCAAAATGAGCTGGATGAACGTACGCGAAAGCACGAAGAACATCTACTTCCTCGCCATCGTATTGGCCGGCGTGCTGATGATGTATGCCAGTGCACTGGAACTGGGCTCGCTGTACGGTACCCCCACCTACCCCGTCACCTATCTGGTACTGGAATCGATCAGCGAAACCTTTGCCCTGTTCATGTTCATCGTCACCACCCTGTATGCGGGCGAACTGGTGTGGCGTGAACGGGAAGCCCGCATCAGCCAGATGTTCGACGCCCTCCCCATTCCCAACTGGCTGCCACTGCTGGCCAAGCTGCTGGCCCTGATCGGCCTGCAGGCGCTGCTGATGCTGGTGGTGATGCTGTGCGGTATGAGCATCCAGATTGCGCAGGGCTATTTCCTGCTCGAACCGGGCCTGTATGCGCACCATCTGTTCCTCGTGCTGCTGCCCGAGTATGCGCTGCATGCGGTGCTGGCGATTGCGCTGCAGGTGCTACTAAACCAGCGCTATCTGGCGTATTTCGCCATGATCGTGTACTACATCCTCAGCATCGTCGCCAGTTCGCTGGGGCTGCAGGACCCCATGCTCAACTTCGGCAATACCCCCACGTTCGTCTACTCGGCCATGAATGGCTACGGCCACTACCTGACGCGCGAGCACTGGTATCTGCTGTACTGGAGCGGCCCGTCGCTGATACTGGTGCTGCTGTCGCTGCTGTTCTGGTCGCGTGGCACGCCGCATAACTGGGCCCAGCGGCTGCAACTGGCGCGACAGGGGCTGACGGCGCCCGTGCTGGGGGGCTTCGCAATCGGTCTGCTGGTGTTCGCCTCGGCTGGCAGCGTGCTGTACTACAGCACCCACGTGCTCAACCGCTACCAGTCGGCCTACCAGAAGGACGCCGGACTGGCCGATTACGAACGCCAGTACCGCCAGTATCTGGCGCTGCCGCAGGCGCGCGTCACCGACGTCAAGCTGGACGTAGCGATCGAACCGGCCCAGCGTGCGCTGACAGTCAAAGGGCGCTACCTGCTGCAGAACAAGGGCAGCCAGCCCGTCACCGATGTGATCCTGTATCAGGACCCGAAGGCGTCCAGCCTGAATGTGCGTTTCAGTCAGGCCACGCGCGCCGGCCTGCGCGACAGCCTGCTGGGTTTCTACAGCTACAAGCTGGTGACGCCGCTGGCACCGGGCGACAAGCTGGCGATGGATTTCGATCTGAGCTTCCGGCCGCAAGGCATACTGGGGCTGGGCGAAGATACCCCCGTGGTGGCCAACGGCACCTTCTTCAGCAACGCCGTACTGCCCCATATCGGCTACCAGAGTGCACTGGAACTGCAGGATGCCAACGACCGCAAGAAGCACGGCCTGCCGGCACGCGACCTGCTGCCTGCGCGCGACGATGTGGCCGGCCTGGCCAACAACAATATCAGCAACGATGCCGACTGGATCAGTTTCGATGCCACCGTCAGCACCAGTGCCGACCAGATCGCCATCGCGCCGGGCACGCTGGTCAAGCAATGGAGCAGCAAGGACCGCCACTATTACCACTACCGGATGGAGCAGCCCATCCTCAATCTGTACGCCTTCCAGTCGGCGCGCTATCAGGTCAAACGCGACTGGTGGCAGGATGTCAGCATCGAGCTGTACTACCACCCCAGCCATAGCTACAACCTTGATCGCATGAGCAAGGGCATCAAGGAAGCGCTGGACTATTACACGCGCAACTTCGGTCCCTACCAGAACAAGCTGGTGCGCATCGTCGAGTTCCCCCGCTACGCCAGCTATGCCCAATCGTTGCCCACCACCATCGCCTATTCGGAATCGCTGGGCTTCATTGCCAAGGTCAACGACCGCAATCCCAAGGACATCGACTACCCGTTCTACGTCACCGCACACGAAGTGGCGCACCAGTGGTGGGGCCATCAGCTAGTGGGCGGCAACACGCGCGGCGCTACCGTGCTGAGCGAAACGCTGGCCGAATACTCGGCGCTGATGGTAATGAAAAAGAACGTGGGGCCGGAGCGCATGCGGCGCTTCCTGCGCTACGACCTCGACCAATACCTGATGGGACGCGCCATCGAACGCAAGAAGGAATTGCCGCTGGCTGACAATGAAAACCAGAACTACATCCAGTACCGCAAAGGCAGTCTGGCCATGTACCAGTTGCAGGAAGCCATAGGCGAGGCGCGTATCAATGCCGCGCTGAAGGAAATGCTGGCCGAGTACCACCACCGTGCCGGCCCCTACCCATCGGTGACAGTGCTGATCGAAGCGCTGCGCAAGATCACCCCGGCCGACTACGCCTACCTGATCGACGATGTCTTCAACCAGATCGTGCTGTACGAGAACCATGCTGTTGCCGCCAGTGCGCGCCGCCTGCCGGATGGGCGCTACGAAGTGGCGTTCAGCGTCAGCGCAGCCAAAGTGCGCGCCGACGAACAGGGCGCCGAAATGGACATGCTGCTGCGCGACTGGATAGAAGTCGGTATCGACGACAAGGATGGCAACAGCCTGTACCGCGAGCGCAAACTGATGACCCACAAGGACAATCTGTACACGGTGATCGTCAACGGCCGGCCGGCCAAGGCGGGTATCGATCCCGACAACAAGCTGATCGACCGCAAGCCGCGCGACAACATGACCGGCGTCGAACTGCTACCGTTATAAAAGTCGGGGTCAGGTCGGGCAAAGTGACAGACTCGGCAGTCGTATGGTCGAGCCTGTCACTTTGCCCGACCTGACACCGACACTTTGCCCGACCTGACCCCGGGGTTTTATTTGGCGGCGGCTTTCTTGGCGGGAGCTTTTTTGGCTGCTGGCTTTTTCGCTGCAGCGGCCTTGGCTGGCGCAGCTTTCTTGGCGGCCGTTTTCTTGGCCGGTGCGGCTGCTGCCTCGTCGGCGCCATCGGCCACTTCTGCCGCCGCAGCGGCTTTGCCTTTGGCCGGCGCCTTGGCTTTGCGCTCCTCGAACTCGAAGCTGATCTTGCCGTCCTTACCGCGCGTCAGGAAAGCCTTGAACGGACGGCGGGTGCGCTGCGAGACAAAGCCCGGCAGCAGATCAGTCTTGCCGTCGTTGAGCAGCTTGGCCATCTGCTCGGGCAGGATTTCCTGCTGCAGAATGATGCGGCCACTGCGGAAGTCGCAAGTTTTCGGCTTAGCGACGGTGTTTTCGCACACATAGGCCAGCCCCATGTCGTACACGCCACCCTGACATTTCGGGCAGGCGCCCAGCGGCGTCTGGCCGCTGAAATCAACTGGCTCGCTATCCTCGGCATCATCGTTCTGGCCGAAGTCGAACTCCAGCTTGAAGTTGCTGATGTCTTCGTCACGCACGATGCGCAGGATGGCGGCAAACGGACGGCCCATCTTGGAGCGGAAGCCCTGCAGCGGACCGATGGTACGGTCTTTCAGCAGCTGTTCCACTTCCTCGATTTCAAACTGGCGGCTGCCCGGCGTTTTACTCATCGAGAATTCGCACTTGGTGCAGGCAAAGCGGCGATAGTTTTCTTTCACCACGCTGCCGCAGTTCGGACACGGCGTGTGCAGCGTATGGTAGTCGCCGGGGATGGTGTCGTTGTCGTACTCCTTGGCACGCTTGACGATGACTTGCGCCATCTGGGCGATTTCGCGCATGAATTCATCGCGCGAGATCTTGCCCTTTTCCATCTGCGACAGCTTGTATTCCCATTCGCCCGTCAGTTCCGGTGCGGTCAGTTCGTTCACGCCCAGACCGCGCAGCAGGGTCATCAGCTGGAACGCTTTGGCGGTCGGCATCAGCTCGCGCCCTTCGCGCAGCAGATAGCGTTCCGTCAGCAAGCCTTCGATGGTGGCCGCACGGGTCGCTGGCGTGCCCAGACCTTTACCGGCCATGGCGTCACGCAGTTCATCGTCTTCCACCAGTTTGCCCGCGCCTTCCATGGCCGACAGCAGCGTCGCTTCCGTATAGCGTGCTGGCGGTTTGGTGACCAGACCGTTGGCATGTACCTGATCAGTCAGGACCGATTCGCCTTTGGCGACGGGGACCAGATTGCCTTTAGCATCGCCATCGGCACTGTTCGGGTCTTTGGCGTCGGCCTCTTTGCCGTAGATGGCCAGCCAGCCCGGATTGGTCATCACCTTGCCTTCAGTCTTGAACTGGTGGCCGGCCACTTCCGTGTAGCGCGTGGTGACCTGGAACTCGGCCGCAGGGAAGAACACGGCCATGAAGCGGCGCACGACGAGGTCGTACAGCTTCTGTTCCGGCTCGGACAGATTCTTCGGTGCGATGGTGGTAGGAATGATCGCAAAGTGATCGGAAATCTTGGTGTTATCGAAGATCCGTTTGTTCGGCTTGACCCAGCCCTTGTCCAGAATCTGCTTGGCGAACTGGTGGTAGTTAGGATTTTCCTTGACCACTTCCAGCGCCTGATTCACCGTCGGCATATAGTCTTCCGGCAGGTGGCGCGAATCGGTACGGGGGTAGGTCAGCACTTTGTGCTTTTCATACAGGGCCTGTGCCAGACCCAGCGTGTTCTTGGCCGAGAAGCCGAAGCGCGAGTTGGCTTCGCGCTGCAGGCTGGTCAGATCGAACAGGGCCGGCGCCATCGAGGTGGTCGGCTTGGCTTCTTCCGTGACCTTGCCCTGCTTGCCGCGCACGGCCAGCGCAATGGTATCGGCCGCCGTCTTGCTCCACAGGCGCTCGGCACGCTTCTCCGGATCGTTCTCGTCCTTCTTGAATTTGGTGTCCAGCCAGCGACCTTCGTACACGCCGGCAGCGCAGACGAACTCGGCGCGCACTTCCCAGAAGTCGCGCGGCACGAATTTCTTGATCTTCTCTTCGCGCTCGACCACGATGGACAGCGTCGGGGTCTGTACCCGACCGACCGTGGTCAGGTAGAAACCGCCCTCTTTCGAGTTGAACGCCGTCATGGCGCGGGTGCCGTTAATCCCGATCAGCCAGTCCGCTTCCGAGCGGCAGCGCGCGGCATCGGCCAGCGGCATCATGTCTTCATCGCTGCGCAGATGGGCGAAGCCTTCGCGGATCGCGCCCGGCGTCATCGACTGCAGCCACAGCCGCTTGACCGGCTGCTTGGCCTTGGCGTTCTGGGCGATCAGACGGAAAATCAGTTCCCCTTCGCGGCCCGCGTCACATGCGTTAATGAGGGTGGTGACATCTTTACGCTTGATCAGCTTGTTCAACACCTTGAGCCGCGCTTCCGTCTTGGCGATCGGGTTGAGCGCGAAATACGGCGGAATCATGGGCAGGTGGGCGAAGCTCCATTTGCCACGCTTGACATCATGTTCTTCCGGAACAGCGATTTCCAGCAGGTGACCGACGGCGGAGGACAGCACGAACTCGTCGGATTCAAAGTACTCATCGTGCTTGGTAAAGCCGCCCAGCGTCTTCGCGATGTCGTTCGCGACAGAAGGCTTCTCGGCGATGATGAGGGTTTTTGTCATATTCTGTATCTCGTTTTTAACACTTTTGGGGTCGGTGCAGCATGCGCATCATACATGGCTCGCCGCGCAGTCTGCACGTTTGCGCGCCTGAAGGCAAGAAGGACACGACGGAAATTGTCAAAGTGACTACTTCAAAGCGCCAATAATAAGCGCCTTGCGGGCAGCACTGCAAGCGGCTTACGCACCACTGTGGCGCGCAATGTTTTCAAAACTGCAAGTTTAGTGCAGCAAGCGCGGGGCTTGATCTTCGTCCGAGCCGAACAGGTCGTCGAACATCAGGGCATCTGGCTCTTTACCTTGACTCCAGAGCAACATCAGCACGATCACCTTGAGTTTGGCCAAGGTAATCGGCGTTTCGTCCAGCGACAGTGCGCGTTCGATCACGATTTCGCGCTGCAGCGGCGACAGCACTTTGGCCGACTCGAGGAACTGGATGAAGCCGATGGCCTGAGTCCCCAGCGCATCATGCTCCTCGTCCACATAGAAACGCGTACCGGTGGAAGCCGCCGTCAGCGAATGTTCCACGCCGGCCATGGCGGTCAGATCACCGAGCCATACGAGCGCTTCGGATATTTCCACGTCATCGAAGCCGATGGCCGAGAGTTTCTTGGCCAGCGCCACCGGTTCCGGACAGGCATCCGGACGGTAATAGGTTTCGTAGAGGTAGACAAGGATATCGAACATGGCTCTACTCTATCAGCTATGGCCGCGCGCCGACAAGTCAATGCACGGCTTTGTCCTGCACAGCAGCCCCCAATAGTTCCCACTCGTGTCTATTCGTGCCACACGCGTTGAAACTGGCCACCGGCCAGCCGCTCGATCAGCCCCGCCAGTTCCAGCGCCAGCAACTGCCCCTGCAGGTCGGCCACGGGCTGGCCCAGTTGCGCCGCTAGCATATCGGCCGTGGCGCTCTGCTGGCCCAGTGCCTGCAACAACGGATCGACAAAACTGTCGTCCGGCTGGGTATAGCCGGCACCGGCTTGTTGCAGCAGCCCCAGATCGACCAGTATGTCGTCGGCACTTTCGACCAGCTTGGCGCCATCGCGCCGGATCAGCTGGTGGCAGCCTTTGGCCAATGTAGCGTGCACGGAGCCCGGCATGGCATACAGCTCCTTACCCTGATGCACGGCCAGCCGCGCCGTAATCAGCGAGCCGGATTTGGCGGCCGCTTCTACCACCAGTACGCCAGCCGCCAGCCCGCTGATCAGGCGGTTGCGGCGTGGAAAATTATCGCGCAGCGGTGGCGTACCCAGCCCAAACTCGCTGACGATGCAGCCTTCGGCCGCAATGCGCCTTGCCAGCGCCCCATGGGCAGCCGGATAGATGCGGTTGGCGCCCGTGGCGATGCAGGCCACCGTACTGCCCGGCCCCGCCAGCCCGCCCGTGTGGGCCGCGCCATCGATGCCCAGCGCCAGCCCGGAAACGATGGTCAGCCCCGCTTCGGACAGCGCCTGCGCCATGCGCTGTGCCGTCAGCCGGCCCTGCTGGCTGGCGTTGCGCGACCCCACCATGGCCAGTGCCGTGCGCGTCAGCAGCTCACGCCGCCCCTGCACATATAACAGGAGCGGCGGCGCCGGCAGATGCGCCAGCAGGGGCGGATAGCCCGGCGCGCCATAGGCCAGCAAAGCATGGCCGGGCTGTTCCTGCCAGCGCAGCGTAGCCTCCAGCAGCGCGTTCTGTGCTGCGGCGGCCGGTGCGGCCAGCAAGGCATTGGCCTGCGCCGGCCGCACACACTCCAGCAGCGCGGCGTAATCGGCGGCAAACAGCGCCGCATAGCTGCCGAAGCGGCGCAACAGACGGTGCGCCGTCAGCAGGCCGACGCCGTCCACCTGCTGTAAACGCAAACAGCCGGCCAGCGCTTGCGCACTGACCGGCTGTATTACTTCAGGCTGGATATCCGTGGCTGGCACGGCACACCTCACTCGGGTGATCTGGCGTAGTCGCCCACCTCCACTGGCGCCGACACCTGCATGATCAGGCCATACGACACATGCTTGAACACGCGGAAAATAAACAGGTTGCCCACCTTTTCATCCGGCAACTTGACCTGCTGTGTACGCAAACCGAGCCAGCTTTTCGGCGCCGTCTCGTCGCTCACAGTCTTCCCTGTATGGTAAAGCTGCAGCACGGCGCCGATATCGACTCCGTCAAGCTGGCCGCGATTAATGCTGACCACCTGATTCTGTCCTGCATGGCTCACGCCACCGTAAATGGCCAGCACGCGCGCCGCCACCGGCTGCGCCGGTGCATGGGGCACGAAGTTCTGCATGGGCATGGGCGGCAGCGGACGCAACTGGTCGCCCTTGCCCATTTCTTCCTTGGCATGCTGGACGATGAAAGTATGCACATCGCTGCCGGACGCCGCTTCAGCCTGCAGACTCAGCGTGCCCAGATAGAAGGCTTCATAGGCGATTACCTGTCCCGTCTGCGGATCTTTCAGCGGCTTGCCGGGGCGGAAAGCCTGAAACGCGGTGGCGCCATTCAGTGCGCCACGCACATAGGCTTTATCGTCCTTGCCGATGAACACATGGTTATCGGGCGTGGCGACGATGCGCGGTGCGCCCGTCAGCTCCTCGTTTTCGATGATCAGCGGCTGGGTCAGGAACGGTTCGATCACATGGGCGGGGATGCTGCTGATGGCATCCTTTCCCACGCCCAGCACGCGCGCCTGCGGCTGCAGACGCACGCTGGCCAGTCCGCTGCCATCATCGGTGCTGACAGCTACCGGCTGGCCCAGCCGCAGACGGCCAGCGGCGCGATCGAACCAGATGATCTGACCCGGATAGATCCAGTGCGGGTTGGCAATCTCGTCGCGGTTCATGCCCCATACGGTAGGCCAGCACCACGGCTGGTCGAGGAAGCGGCCAGCGATATCCCACAGCGTATCGCCACGCACGACTTTGTGCTGGTCCGGCGCATCGGCACGGAAACTGCACGCTGCCGGCGCTGCATGGACGGGAGCCTGCAAGCTGCTGCCGGCTAGCGCCAGCGTGGCCAGCAGCGCGCGAGAGTTGAACGTCCAGCGGCTCGTGCGACGCGCGGTCCGTGCTAAGCGGGGGCCGACTGTGCTAAAATTTTTCATAGTGAGATCCAGTAAGTGTGCCCGCTCGACCTGCGCGACTAGCTGCGCGACCTGCCTCAGGCACACACCGCAAACAGCTTCCTGCCGTTACACCAGACAGGTCGCTGAAGTTGCCAAATTGAATCAAATTCTGCCCACAAAACCCTGAACTAGCAAGCGAAACCACCGTGTCTCTGTGTTGCATTTCGGGTCAATAAACATAGTGCGATGTGCCGTTACTGCCGCCCGCGTTATCAAGGCAACCACATAGTTATCAACTACGACAGCTGTCGTATTACCTCGAGAGTTACCGACCCTTTATGGCTATCCTGAATATTCTGCGTTACCCCGATCCCCGCCTGCACAAGGTGGCCCAGCCTGTGACCGTGTTCGACGCGCGTCTGGAACAACTGGTGGCCGACATGGCCGAGACCATGTACGACGCACCGGGCGTAGGTCTGGCCGCGTCGCAGGTAGACGTGCACGAGCAGGTGGTGGTGATCGATACCACCGAAACCAAAGATGCACTGCAAGTGTTCATCAATCCGGAAATCATCTGGGCCAGCGAAGAGCGCGAAGTGTATGACGAAGGCTGCCTGTCCGTGCCCGGCATTTACGACGGCGTCGAGCGCCCTGCCCGCGTCAAAGTGCGCGCACAGGATGCCAAGGGCCAGTCGTTCGAACTGGAAGCCGATGGCCTGCTGGCCGTGTGCATCCAGCACGAAATGGATCACCTGAAAGGTAAAGTCTTTGTCGAATACCTGTCGCCACTCAAGCGCAACCGCATCAAGACCAAGCTGCTGAAGGAAGAGCGCGGCATGGAGCGTGCGGCCCAGCTGCGCGCCCAAGGCCGCCGCTTCTAAGCGGGTGCTCGCGACTTACGCTACCGATACGTTATCGATCAGGAATCCCGCATGAAAGTGATTTTCGCCGGCACGCCGGAATTTGCCGCCGTGGCCCTGCAAGCTTTGCACGAGGCCGGTTTTGAAATTCCGCTGGTGCTGACCCAGCCCGACCGTCCGGCCGGACGCGGCATGCATCTGCAGCCATCCGCCGTCAAGCAGTACGCCGTGGCGCATGGCATGGAAGTGCTGCAGCCGCTGTCGCTTCGCATGGATAGCCCTGATCCGGTGCGCGCCGAACAGGCCAAGGCCGCACACGAGCGCCTGCTGGCCACGCCTTATGATGTGATGGTGGTGGCGGCCTACGGCCTGATCCTGCCGCGCAGCACACTGGACATCAAGCCCTGCCTGAACATCCACGGTTCGCTGCTGCCGCGCTGGCGCGGCGCCGCGCCCATCCACCGCGCCATCGAAGCGGGCGATACGGAAACCGGCATCACCATCATGCAGATGGAAGAAGGACTGGATACGGGCCCCATGCTGCTGGTGGAAAGCCTGCCCATCACGGCGCAGGACAGCACCGGTACGCTGCACGACAAGCTGGCAGCCATGGGCGGCCAGATGATCGTACAGGCCTTGCGCCAGCTCCAGCATGGCCAACTGGAAGCCGTGCCGCAGCCGGAAGCAGGCGTCAATTACGCCGCCAAGATCAGCAAGGAAGAGGCGGCGCTGGACTTCAGCCTGTCCGCGGTGGAACTCGATCGCAAGATCCGCGCCTTCAATCCCTTCCCCGGCGCCCATGCCAGCGTCAACGGCGTCCACATCAAGCTGTGGGGCGCCGAAGTGCTGTCGGCCGACAGTCGGGCCACGCCGGGCCAGATCCTCGCCGCCGATGCCCAGCACGGCATCATCGTGGCCTGCGGTCAGGGCACACTGCGTCTGACTTCGCTGCAGAAACCGGGCGGCAAGCGCCTGCCTGCTGCCGAGTTCATCAAAGGCTTCCCGCTCGAAGGCCAGACGCTGGCCTGATGTAGTTCAGCCTGCGCCCCACGGTAAAAAGCGGGGCTGCTCAGCGCATCCTGAAAATTTATGTTAACGTCTTATGCTAGAGCCCGCTAAAGCGCGGGTTCTGCTTTGACTGACAACACATTCACAGGAACACCACCCATGACGCTGATTGACAAACTGAACTGGCGCTACGCCACCAAAAAATACGACGCCTCGAAAAAGCTTGCTGCCGACAAGGTCGAGCGCATCCTCGAAGCCATCCGTCTGGCCCCTACCTCGAGCGGTCTGCAGCCCTTCGAAGTGCTGCTGGTCTCCAATCCGGAAAAACGCGCCCAGATGCAGGCCGTGGCATGGAATCAGGCACAGGTGACGGAAGCTTCGCACCTGCTGGTGTTCGCCGCTTGGGACAATATCACGGAAGCGCGCATCGACATGATGTTCGACCTGACCAACGAACAGCGCGGCTTCATCAACGAAGGCTGGGAAGCCTACCGCAAACAGCTGAAAGGCATCGTTGCCGCCCGCGGTGACGCGGCCAACTTCGACGCGGCCGCCCGTCAGGCCTATATCGCACTGGGCGTGGCACTGGTGGCCGCGGCCGAAGAACAGGTCGATGCCACCCCGATGGAAGGCTTCGATCCCGCTGCCGTGGATGAGATTCTGGGTCTGAAAGAGCGCGGTCTGCGCTCCGTCGTGATCCTGCCACTCGGCTATCGCGCCAACGATGGCGACTGGCTGGTCAACCTGAAAAAAGTGCGCCGCTCGCGCGAGCATCTGGTTTCCGAAATCGCTTAAGTGCGAGGCCGCTAGTCTAATCGGCTAGCGGTATCACACGGTCGTCCGGCCCTGCCACACAAGCGGCAGCAATGGGCGACCAGCCACGATGCACCACGATCTGGTGTTCATCGTGGCACAGTTCCACTCGGCTACTGGCAGGAAAACGCTGCTGCACAAACTGCTCTACCGTGGCCGGCAGGCTGACCTGCAAGCGCATGGCAGCGCGCGCTTCGTCCGGATGATCATCCAGATGCACGAGCGGCACGAACAGTCCCGCCAGCATCAGCCAGCGCGAACCCACTTCCACCGGTTGCGGCACATACGCCGCCTGTGCCAGCCATGCTTGCGCGCGTGCGCGCAGATCATCGCCTGCGGCCAGCGCGCCCCAGCCCGCGGCCAGCATTTCCATCACCCACTGATTGCAGTTCTGATAGCGCAGGCTGTAGGCATACGCATTGGCGCTGTAGCGCGGTGCCAGCAATTGCTGCACGCGCTCGGCATCCAGCAGCGCCGCACGCAGTGCGGCACTGGCATCGGCCGGCAGACGTACCAGCGATACGTAGCCGAGTGCAGCATCATCCGTGCCGAGCACAAAGCCGGCCAGACCCTGATCGAAAATGCGCGGGCGGCCTTCATCGCAGGCGTAGTACAGCTGGCGCGCCGACCACACGCCCTGCTCCGAGCGCCAGCCTAGCGCGGCATGGGAATAGCGGATGGCAAAGCGCGACAGATCCAGCCCCGAGCGGCTGAGCAGCACGATACCGTCGTCGAGCGCCAGTTCTTCGTGCAGCACGGCAGCAAAGCGTAGCAATCGATCCTGCTGCTGCGCCGTCAGCGCCAGCGTGCGGTCGCAGAAACGGCCGGAGCCGGAGCCTGAGTCAGCGCCTGCAGCCGAAGCCGTGGCGTTCACCGTCGCCAGCAGCAATGCCAGCGCCGCCGCGCGTAACTGCATCAGAGCGTGACTGGGCGGCTGGCCAGTTCGCCGTACCATGCATCGGCCAGCACCAGATAGAACGGCTGGCGGTTGTCGGCACGACCGAACTCAATGCCGTACACGCGATTCTGCGCATACATGCTATCGCCCTGTGCCAGCTGCTGGGCGGCGAAAGTGCTGTGCGGCAGATCCAGCACCACCTGCTGCGCCTGCTCTCCCTGCAGCGTCAATCGGGTACGGCCGATCTGGCCGGGCGTGGCAGCGATATCGATGATGCGGTAATGACCGTCAGCCACTTTGCGCTGGTTGCCACCCGAACTGTTGCTGGAGCTGCTCAGCGAATCGGATACGCTGCCGCTGGAAGCGGAGCTGGCACCGGAGGCCGACGAGGCCAGACTATCGGCACTGGCCGAAACGGAAACTAGCGCGCAGGCCAGCACGGCACTGCGCCACAAAGGCAGGAAATTCATGACGACGTCCAAGATTATGCAAGGACATCAGTATAGCCTCAGCCGCCGAAAGGCTGATAGCTGAAACCATTGCCGATCACGCCGATCAGCGCCGCCTGATTTTCGGGACTTTCACTGAACTCGGCCAGCACCTGCGCACGGCTGACGGCATTGCGGTCGAGCACCCCCAGCCAGAAGGCATAGCCACCCGCATCCGGCGTACGGTGCAGCACGTTCTGGTAGATGTGGGTGAGCAGATCAGCGTTGCTGGGCTGGGCGCCATACAGGGCGACGAACTCGTCTGACTTGATGAAAGCATCGGCCACGTCCACCAGTGCATAGCCCTTGTCCATCACGCTGATCCAGAAGCCCAGACCGCTCGCATCGGGCGTGCGGTCAAACGCTGCCTGATAGATGCGGTAAGCTTTGCCCGCCGTGCCGCTGATATCGAACGCCATGCTCTGGTCGGCAAACTGTACGCGCTCCACATTGCTCAGCGTGGCGAAGCCGGAGATGCCGTCTTTGGCCGTCACCTGCAAATTGCCAAAGCTGGTGGCCAGCGTGTAGTCGGCCAGCTTGCCGGCAAAGCGCACGGTATCGCGCCCCGCACCGCCGTCGATCACATCGTTGCCGCCATTGCCCTGCAACAGATTGTCGCGCTCGTTCCCCGTGATCACATCGTCATAGCGCGAACCGATGGCCTGCTCGATCCAGCTAGTCGCGACTATCGCCACATTGTTGACAGCGGCCACGCCCTGCGGCGTGAGTCCGATGCTGGACAGACTGCCCGGTACCAGACTGATCTGCACGCCCAGCGTGGCGGCCGACGCATCGATGCTATCAGTGCCGCCATCGTCGGTCAGCGTCACGGTGGTGCTGCTGGCCGCGCCCAGCTGGTAATTGTCATCGCCGCCCCCGTGCAGCGTGCTGCCGTACAGGTAGCGCAACGCCAGCACATCGTACTGTCCCCAGTCGCTGCGGAACAGACCGTCGCCAGACGCCGTCGATGCCATCACCGACAACTGCTTGCTATTAAAACCGGCCGCCACCACATTGCTCCACGCATCCGCGGCATCGCTGTTGGTGGGATGGCGCAAGCCCAGCGCATGGCCCAGCTCGTGCAGCAGTGCCGCATAGCCTTCGCTACCGGCCGTCAGGTTAGCCATCGATTCCACGTCCATCCACACGTCACCGGCCAGATCACCGGCACCGCTCTGGTTGGGCAGCCATGCCACCCCTTCTGTGCTGGCCTGCTGGCTGACGCCGAAGCGGATCTGGCCATGGCTGGTGCTGCTGTCGCTCACTTCGCTAAAGGTAATGCCGCACAGTGCGCTGGTATCGGCCAGCAGCTTGCGTACCACCTGCTGCTCGGCGGCCGTGAAGGCGCGGAAACCGCTGGCACCGACTCCGCTGGCCGGTGCGGTCGTTACAAAGCTGTAGCTGACCGTGACGCTGCTGCCCAGTACCGCCGCAGCATTCCAGCGCAGCGCCGTACCAGCCGCAATGGCCTGCTGGGCAATCTGCTGGGGCGTGATGAAATCCGTCAGCAGCAAACGTGGCTGATCCCAGTTGAGGGCGATTTTCTCCACGTTGCTCAGTTCGAGCGAAAACCCGCTATCGGCAGGCGCCGTAATCATGGCATGGGTCCCATCGAGCGAAACGCTGATCTGCAGATCGGCCAGCGTCGCCACATGGCCGGCCACCCACGGCAGTATCACCGTGTCGGTGCCGCCCCGTCCGTCCACGATGTCGTGCCCGCCACCGGGCGAGAACTGGTTATCGCCGGCAGAACCGTACAGGCGGTCGGCATAACCACCGCCCGACACATCGTCGACATTGATCAGTTTATCGGTGCCGCCCCAGCCATCCTGCGCTGTACCGGCGGCCAGATCGACCACCACGCCGGCCGGTGCATCCCAGTAGTGCACCCCCAGTTTCTGGCCACTATTGCCGGCAAATTTCTCTATGGTGTCGTTGCCAGCGCCGGGAATTACATTACCGTTGTACATACGGATGATGTCATCACCCGCCAGCGCGTCGTAATCGACCCAGTCGTTAATCCCCAGTTTCTGCTGATCGTACAGGTCTGCGCCTGCCGTGCCTTTGACTTGCATGATGTTCTCTCTACCGCAGGTTAGCTAGCACGAAGGAATCCCAGCTGGGATGAACTGAAATTCGCCAGATTGGGGAATACCGCAGGCAGCGAGGATGCGGGCAGCCCCATCCACTGCATTACGGTGGAAGCCACCTGCTCGGTGCTGGTGGTGGGCACCATACGGCCACCGCCACCGGGGTCAGCATCGTCGCGCCCGCCCAGTACCAGACTAGGGAACTGGCCGAACACCTGACCACCGGCCACCGCGCCGCCCAGTGCAAACCAGTGATTGCCCCAGGCATGGTCGGAACCGGCACCGGAAGCGGGCCGCAAGGTACGGCCAAAGTCGCTCATCATCAGGGTGGTTACATCGCTATCCAGACCGGCGGCGCGATTGGCCTGATCGAACGCCGCCACCGCCTTGCCGACCAGCGCCAGCTGGGCATCCTGCGTGCGGGCCGCGCTACCGCGCTGGCCATAGTGGGTATCGAAACTGCCCCAGCTGACCAGAAAGATCTGGCGCCGGTAACCCATGGCTTTGAAGACCGGCAGCACCGAAGCCAGCGAACGCAGATTGTCTGCCAGATAGCCGGTGCCGAAATCGGCTTTGGGCGCCTGCGCACTGGCCAGCACTTTCACCAGCAAGGTCGCATCATCGACGCTGGTGCCGAAGTTGCGGGCGAAGCCAGTTTCGTAATCATTGGCGAACTGCCAGTGCGCCATGCTGTTCAGCGCCTGCGTCCATTCCGACTGCGGCTGGGCCAGATCGGCACGGCCCCAGTACTGCATGCCGCCCGACGTCATCAGCGAGACCGGCGAATTACGACCCAGTACCAGCGTACGATCGCCACTCATAGTCATGGCGCGCAGCGGATTCAGCAGACTGGCCGGCAACTGCTCCAGCGCCCGGCCGCCCCAGCCGCTGACATCGGCGTCGCCGCCCCAGCCCTGCTGCATGGCGGTCTGATCGCTATGCGACATCAGGAATGGCGGCAGCGGCACGGCGTTATTGATCACCTGCTCGGCCGTGCTGGGCACGATCAGCGGGCCGGCGTTGGCAATCCATGCCAGCCGTTTCTGGTTGTACAGTTCCGCCAGCGGCGCCAGTGCCGGATGCAGGCCGAAAGTGTGGCCGGCGCTGCTGCCGCTCAGTGGCGCCAGCGATTCTTTCGGCAGCGCCAGTATCGGCCGCGCAGCGGCATAATCGTCATAGGCGGCGTCAGTGGGAATCAGGGTGTTATTGCCATCGTTGCCGCCGCCCAGATACAGATACACCAGCGCCTTGTAGTCGCCGCTGCCGGCTGCATGGCCCAGCCCTAGCGCCCCCAGCAGGCCGCCACCACCGAGTGCCGCACCGGCCCGCAGAAAATCGCGTCGTTTCATCGCATCGCTCCGTAATAGGGACTGGCCAGCGCAAACTGGATCATGGTCAGCGCCAGCTCTTCGCTAGTGCCATAAGTGGACGACTGCTGCAGACTGGCCATTTTGCTGCGCAAGGTGGGCGGCATGGCGCCGCGGAACCAGCGCTGGCTGACCCAGTCCAGAAACGCGGCGGGATCGCTCTGCAGCAGCTTGCCCGGGGTCGTCACATCGCAGCCGCTATTGGCACGGTTGCTGGCACTGGCCAGATTGTTGGGGTCAAGCAGATTCCAGTTCAGGATGCCGAAACGGCTATTCAATTCCATGGTGCCGACGATTTTCTGTTCGGGCGCCAGCAGATTGCTACCCGGTACACGATCGGTGGCCTGATAGAACGAGAAGATATTCGGCGGATTGGTAGGCGACTGCCCCGGCGTGTTCACTACGCCGCCGCTCAGGTCGCCGCTACCATACAGCGGTGCACGGCAGCCCAGACCGCGCAGCATGGCACTGAACCACTGCACGGGTTCGCGGAACTTGCCGAACTGACGGGTCTGTTGGCCCGGCACATCACCGGCGCGCGCTTCCGGGTCGAGCAGGATGGCTTTTACGACCGCCTTCATATCGCCTGCCACGCCCTTGCCATTATCGCGGAACACGGCGCTGACACGGGCCAGATAGGCTGGCGACGGATTGCTGGCCACCAGATGCTGGATTAGCCGCAGGCTGACAAACGGGGCGATATTCGGATGCTGCATCAGCAGCGCGATCACGGCATCGACTTCGGCGTCGGCACTCAGACCGGCCGCGATGCTGCGCCCCATCACCACTTTGGCACTGCTATCATGCAGGAAGGACTCCGGCTCGGGCGTCATGTGCTGGTCGAAATTCGCCATCTTGCCGTCCGGCTCGGTATCCCACGGATTGCGCCAGCCCGTCAGCGCGCGTGCCAGCGCTTCCACGTCTTTCTGGGTATAGGTCTCGCGCGGCTTGCCGCTCGCATCGCGGATCACGCTGCCGTCGCTATTGAGTTGCACCACGCCGATGGTGAACAGCTGCATCAGCTCGCGCGCATAGTTTTCATTCGGCGTGCAGCCCAGACACTGGGGCGAAGGCGGACGATTCAGCTCGTTGTTCAGATAGAAGCCCATCATGGGCTGCAGCGTCACTTCGCGCAGCAACTGGCTGTAGGTGCCGAAGGTATTATTGAGCAGCATGTTGTAGTACTGCAGCACGCCATTCGGCTGCCCGGGCGCAACGGGGATGTACTCGAACACCGCCCAGGCGACCCGCTGGCGCAACTGGTCCGGCGCCGTCAGCGCGCGCAACCAGAACTGTTCGGCCGGATAATTATTGGCGCGGCTACTGGCCAGATCATTACTGCCATCGAAATAGCGCACCCACTGCGGCGCCGCCGTAGTGGTAGGTGGCAGCGCGAACTGGGCATCGATCCATGCGGCCAGCCCTTTCTGCTGCAGTTCAGCCACCAGTGCCGGGGTCGGTCCGAAGCTGACCTGCTCGGCCGCGCGCGAGGCGGCGTAGAAACTCATCTGCGCGCCGGCCACGGGCTTGACCTGTCCGGCCGAAGCGGCTGGCGGTGCCTCGCTGCCTGACGAGCAGGCCAGCAGCGAGGCCGCCAGTGCCAGCCAGATCAGCGTGCGGCGGAAGTGATGCCATGGTTCCATCGTCAACTTCCTTTGCGTTGCAATATCCACCACGCGGATATTTCACTCATCGACTATACGGGTTGCCGCATTGCCCTACGGCATCACTATTGTTTCACAACTTAGCGTGGGCGACACGCCCAAACTGGCATTTTGTTGCTGAGTCGCCGCGCTTTTCTGAAGCAAATTTTGCAATGCCGTATAATCTTAGACCGCCGTCAACTTCTGGACCCTGCCTGTCCACGATCTCAGAGAGTAACAAATGAATAACACCGTGTCCCGCCCCGTCATGTCCAAGACCGATGCCCAGCTGCGCGAAATTCTGGCGCGCCGCATCATGATCCTCGACGGTGCGATGGGCACGATCATCCAGCAGTACAAGCTCGATGAAGTGGCTTACCGTGGCGGCCCGCAGGGCGCCTTCATCGATTTTGCCGCACCGGCCGATTCCGGTGCGCGCGAACTGTTCGTCAAAGGCAACAACGAACTGCTGACCCTGACCCAGCCGCAGGTGATTCAGGAAATTCACGAGCGCTATCTGGCCGCCGGGGCCGACATCATCGAAACCAATACCTTCGGCGCCACCACCATTGCGCAGGACGACTACCACATGGGCCATCTGGCCTATGAAATGAACGTGGCTGCAGCCAAGCTGGCACGCGCTGCCTGCGACAAATACAGCAGCACCGACAAGCCGCGCTTCGTGGCCGGCGCACTGGGACCGACCCCGAAAACGGCCTCGATTTCGCCTGACGTCAACGATCCGGCCGCGCGCAACATCACCTTCGACCAGCTGGTCGCGGCCTACCATCAGCAAGTCGAAGGTCTGGTGGCCGGCGGCGTCGATTTGCTGCTGGTGGAAACCATCTTCGATACGCTCAACTGCAAGGCCGCACTGTTTGCCATCGACCAGTTCTACGAGCAGCATCCGGCCCAGCCACGCCTGCCACTGATGATCTCCGGCACCGTGACCGATGCCTCGGGCCGTATCCTGTCCGGCCAGACCGTACCAGCGTTCTGGAATTCGGTACGACACGCCAAGCCACTGACGATCGGCCTGAACTGCGCACTCGGTGCGGCGCTGATGCGTCCGTACGCAGAAGAACTGTCGCAGATCGCCGATACTTTTGTCTGCATCTATCCGAATGCCGGCCTGCCTAACCCGATGAGCGACACGGGCTTCGACGAGCTGCCAGCCGATACCTCGGCGCTGCTGCGCGAATTTGCCGAAGCGGGCTTCATCAACATCGCCGGCGGCTGCTGCGGCACCACGCCAGATCACATCCGCGCAATCGGCGAAATTCTCGCCACCACCACACCGCGTCAGGTACCACAAGTGCCCGTAGCGCAGCGCCTGTCCGGTCTGGAGCCATTCACCATCGACGAGTCCTCGCTGTTCGTCAACGTGGGCGAGCGCACCAACGTGACGGGCTCGAAAGCGTTTGCCCGCATGATCCTCAACGAGCAGTATGACGAGGCTCTGAGCGTGGCGCGCCAGCAGGTGGAAAACGGCGCCCAGATCATCGACATCAATATGGACGAAGCGATGCTCGATTCGCAGGCCGCCATGACGCGCTTCCTGAATCTGATCGCCTCGGAACCGGACATCTCGCGCGTGCCTATCATGATCGATTCGTCCAAATGGTCGGTGATCGAAGCAGGCCTGAAGTGCGTGCAGGGCAAGTCGGTAGTCAACTCGATTTCGATGAAGGAAGGCGAGGAAGAATTCATCCGTCAGGCCAAGCTGTGCCTGAGCTACGGCGCCGCCGTGATCGTCATGGCCTTCGATGAAAAAGGTCAGGCCGACACCTTCGAGCGCAAGATCGAAATCTGCGCCCGTGCCTACAAGCTGCTGACGGAGACCGTGGGCTTCCCGCCGGAAGACATCATCTTCGACCCGAACATCTTCGCGATCGCTACGGGCATCGAAGAACACAACAACTACGCGGTGGACTTCATCAACGCCACCCGCTGGATCCGCGAGAATCTGCCGCACGCCAAAGTCTCGGGCGGTGTGTCCAACGTGTCGTTCTCGTTCCGCGGCAATGATCCGGCACGCGAAGCCATCCACACCGTGTTCCTGTACCACGCCATCAAGGCCGGTATGACCATGGGCATCGTCAACGCCGGCATGGTGGGCGTGTACGACGAACTGCCGGCCGAACTGCGCGAACGGGTGGAAGACGTGGTGCTGAACCGGCGCGAAGACGCCACCGAACGCATGATCGAATTCGCCGGCACGCTGAAGGCCGGCGCCGGCAAGCAGGATGCGCAGAATCTGGAATGGCGTAATCTGCCGGTAGAAAAGCGGCTGGCGCACGCGCTGGTGCACGGCATTACCCAGTACATCAACGAAGACACGGAAGCCATGCGCCAGCAGGTGATGGCCGCCAATGGCCGGCCTATCCATGTGATCGAAGGCCCGCTGATGGATGGTATGAACATCGTCGGCGACCTGTTCGGTCAGGGCAAGATGTTCCTGCCGCAGGTGGTCAAATCGGCGCGCGTAATGAAGCAGGCCGTGGCCCATCTGGTGCCCTTCATCGAAGAAGAAAAACTGGCGGAAGAAAAACGCACCGGCATCGTCGCCAAACCGAAGGGCAAGATCGTCATCGCCACCGTCAAGGGCGATGTGCACGACATCGGCAAGAACATCGTCTCGGTGGTCCTGCAATGTAATAACTTCGAAGTAGTGAACATGGGCGTGATGGTGCCGTGCTCGGAAATTCTGGCGCGCGCCAAACTGGAAAACGCCGACATCATCGGCCTGTCCGGTCTGATCACGCCGTCGCTCGAAGAGATGGCCCACGTGGCCAAGGAAATGCAGCGCGACGAACACTTCCGCATGATGAAGATCCCGCTGCTGATCGGCGGCGCCACCACCAGCCGCGCCCACACGGCCGTGAAGATCGCCCATAACTACGAAGGGCCGGTGGTGTATGTGCCGGATGCGTCGCGTTCTGTCTCGGTGGCGCAATCGCTGCTGACACCGGAAAGCCGCCAGCAGTATATCGATGAAATCGCCGAAGACTACGAGCGTATCCGCATCCAGCACGCGGGCAAGAAAGCCCTGCCTATGCTGACGCTGGAGCAGGCGCGCGCCAACAAGATGAAGCTGTCGTTCGACGGTGCGCAGGCACCGGTGAAGCCGAAGTTCATCGGCCGCCGTGAATTCAAGAATGTCGATCTGGCCACCATCGCCCAGTACATCGACTGGGGTCCGTTCTTCCAGACCTGGGATCTGGCCGGTCCCTTCCCTGCCATCCTCACCGATGAAGTGGTGGGCGAAGCGGCCACCAAGGTGTATGCCGAAGGTCAGGCGCTGCTGAAGAAACTCATCGATGGCCGCTGGCTCACTGCCAACGGCGTGATCGCCCTGCTGCCGGCCAATAGCGTCAATGATGACGACATCGAAATCTATACGGACGATAGCCGCAGCACCGTGGACTTCACCTACTACGGCCTGCGCCAGCAGGGCGTCAAGCCGGTGGTGGATGGCGTGCAGCGGCCTAACCAGTGTCTGGCCGACTTCATCGCCAGCAAAGAGTCGGGCGTGAAGGACTACATTGGCATGTTCGCCGTCACGGCCGGTCTGGGCATCGAGAAGCACGAGCAGCGCTTCGAAGCCGCCCATGACGACTATTCGTCGATCATGCTGAAATCACTGGCCGACCGTCTGGCCGAAGCGTTTGCCGAATATCTGCACCAGCGCGTGCGTACCGACCTGTGGGGCTATGCCGCCGACGAAACGCTGGATAACAACGCCCTGATCGCCGAGCAGTATCGCGGCATCCGTCCGGCACCGGGCTATCCGGCCTGCCCCGAGCACACCGTCAAACGCGATGTGTTCAAGACGCTGCAGGCGGAAAACGTGGGCATCACGCTGACGGAATCGTTCGCCATGCACCCCGGCGCAGCCGTCTCCGGCTTCTACTTCGCCCATCCGGAATCGAAGTACTTCGTGGTCGGTAAGATCGGTCAGGATCAGCTGGACGATATGGCGGCACGCCGTCAGGTCGAAAAAGCCCAGCTGGAAAGCTGGCTCGCACCTAATCTGTCCTGATCGCGCGTGGGCCGCAAGCGCGGCTCGCCAGCCCTGCCGCCTCTGGCGCAGGGCTAGCGCTAAACCGCCGCCATCAGCAAGGTGGCGGGCGTCTGCGTGGCGGGCGCACGGGCCAGCAGCGCCGAATCGGGCGCCAGATGGGCCTGAAACAGCTTCAGCGCTTCCGCTGTCAGTTTCACGAACGCGTTCTCGTGCTGCTGTAGCTGGCGCATCATCCACTGCCAGCCTTCATCGGTTTCCTGCAGCCACACCATGCCCTCAGGGAAGGCGCGCGGTATCGCGTGCAGCGGTGCCTGCACCACGATGCTGCTCTGCTTACCCCACAAAAAATCCGGCGGCAAGGCACGCTGCCAGCGGAAGCCGTTCTGCTCGGCGTAGGTGTGGTTGTGGCGGAAGGTCAGATCGACCACTTCGCGCTCGCTGACCAGATCATCGGCCGACTCGATCCAGCAGTGATAGGCGCCGCCTTCGGGCTGGGCAAACGCGGCATTGTCGAGCATGGTCATCAACTGGCCAGCACCGCAGTCGACCGCGGCCAGCCCCGCCACGGGGCGGTAGACGCGGTCCAGCACGATGCTGATCAGGTTGGAACCGACGATGGCATACACATGACACAGCGAACTGTATTGTCTGGGGTAGTACTGGCGTATGACCTGATTCACGCAATGCGCGATCAGCGTCCGGATGGGTAAAGCCATCGTTTACTCACGTAACAGAATGTTTCCTTAAATATCGGGTTGATTCAAGGAAACTTTAGCCCGTGCGCCGGACGGCCATCCCGTTACGTGTTACCGGATGAAGCTGCTGATTTGCGCTACTGCTGCGCCTCGCGGCGGAATTTCCAGATCGCAAGACCGGCAAAAACCAGCGCAAAGCCCAGCAGCACGGCTACCGGCGGCAACGCCGCGTCCAGCCCCAGTCCGCGCCACGTCACGGCATCGAAGCCATCTACTGCCCAGCGGGTAGGAATGGCCAGCGTGACCTGCTGCATCCACTCGGGGAAGATAAACGATGGCACCCATGCGCCGCCCAGCATGACCATGATCATGGTGGCAAACACGGCCATGCCGCGGGCCGCTTCCGGCGTCTTGCCGAAAGCAGCGATCAGCAGGCCGAAGGCCGCCGTCATCAGGGCAAAACTAGTGGCTAGTATCAGGAAGCCGGCCAGCGTGCTGATGGTGACTTTAAAGATCAGCATGGCGCAGGCGAACAGCGCGCACATCAGCCCCAGCGCAATCAGCGCGCCGGACAGGCCCCGTCCCAGCAGCACAGTCGTCAGCGTGACGGGCGCCGCCATCAGGCGGTTCCAGATGCCGGTACGACGCGCCAGCAAGATGCTGATGCCCATATCGATGCCCATGAACAGAATGAACTGTACGCCCATGCCGGCAAACGAGTGGGCATAGCCGTTGTAACGGGGACCGCTGCTCAGTGCTTCATCCTTGGTGCTGAACGGCACGCTCATGCCGCCCGCCGGCTTGTCTGCCTGAGCGGGATCAGCCTTGCCTGCCGCCTGTTCCTGCTGCGCACTGGCAGCGCGCTGATCCTGATATTTTTTCAGACTGCCGAGGAAGTCGCTCAGTTGCGCCTTGTCGCTGGCAGCCAGATCGCTGCTGGCCACTTTTTCCAATTGTTTGCTGGTGAGGCTGCTGTCTTTGAAGCTGAAGGCGGCGGCGCTGCTGGCCTGCATCACCTGCTGGGTCAGCAGACCTTTGACCATGGCCAGCATGGTCGACTGGGAAGGATCGTAGTAGACCGTCAGGCTGGGCTTGTCGATGCCGCTGAACAGCGCGTCGGCGGCGCTCTGGCCGAAGCCGGCCGGAATCACCACCGCTACCGGCAGCTTGCCTTTGCGCACCAGCTGCTGCGCCGCCCCTTCATCCAGCAGGCTGACCTTGAGTGCGCTATCAGCCTGCAGGCCGGCAGCAATCTGCTTGCCCACCTCCGACTGGTCGAGCAGTACCACGCCCACTTCGACCTTGCTGGTACTGGCTTCCGGCCCGCCGCCGAACAGCGAACCGAAGAAGGCGGCCAGTACTACCGGCATCAGCAGGTGCATCATCAGTGCGCGTTTGTCGCGCAGATACAGTTTCAAGTCCTTGCGGATCAGAGCTATCAGAGCAGTCATGGTGATCAGTCGCGCAGCGAACGGCCAGTGAGGTTGAGGAAGATGTTTTCCAGCGAAGTTTTCGCCGTGGCGAAATGCAGCAGGGTCACGCCCTGACCGGCCAGCCAGCCCAGCACGGCCGCCGCCTGCGCCGCATCGGCCAGCCCGATGTCGAGCCGCTGGCCGCTGGCCTGCACGCTGCTCACGCCGTCCAGCCCGGACAGCGCAGCCAGCAGCGCTGCACCGGCTGGCGCCGCCAGTTCCACCTGCAGCGCGGCCTGCGCGGGCAGGCGCTGGTACAGCGCTGCGGGCGTTTCATCGGCCAGCACCTTGCCGTGGTCGATGATGACCAGATGGTCGGCCAGCCGCTCCACTTCTTCCATGTAGTGGCTGGTGTAGATCAGCGCGCAGCCTTGCGCCTGCAGCGCTTCCAGCGTATCGAAGATGGCATTGCGGCTTTGCGGATCCACCCCCACGGTAGGCTCGTCGAGGATCAGCAGTTGCGGCTCATGCAGCAGCGCAGCAGCGATATTCAGCCGGCGCTTCATGCCGCCCGAGAAGGTAGAAGGATTGTCGCCCGCGCGGTCGCTCAGGTTGACCAGCGCCAGCACCTGTTCGCAGCGCTGCTTGAGTTGCGCGCCCTTGAGGCCATACAGCGCGCCGAACAGTTTCAGATTTTCCAGCGAGGACAGGTCTTCGTACAGCGCCAGATCCTGCGGCACATAGCCGATCAGCCGCTTGGCCGCACTGGCGCCCTGCGTGACTGGCTCGCCGTTCAGCAGAATGCTGCCGCTATCGCTGCGCAGCAGGCCGCAGATCATGCTCACCGTGGTGGACTTGCCAGCGCCGTTAGGGCCGATCAGCCCCACCGTCTGGCCCTGCTGTACCTGAAAACTCACCCCATCCACGGCCTTGCGCGCACCGTAGGATTTGCTGAGCTGATTGACGCTAAGTAGAACCGCTGCCATAAGCTTTCCCGTCGCTGGTGTTTCGATAAGCGGCCAGCATAGCGAGGGCATGCCAATTAGGCAAGATAGCTAAAGGGAAATACAAAAATATGAACTTTTCGCGCAACAGCGAACCTAAACGGGAACGTCGCCATCCGGCGGCTCTCTCAAGGAGGTGTATATGGCAACTCATCCGGAAAACCAACCATCCCTGAAGCGCTGGCAGGATCAGCTGATTCTGCTGCTGGGCTTGTGGTTCTTTGTTTCGCCGTGGGTCTTCTCTTATCCCATCCCGTCGATACAGGCAGGAACGGCCATGATCTCGGGCGCCGTGATGGCCGTGCTGGCCACGTTTGACCTGTACAAAACCTATTTCTGGGCAGTGCTGCTGAATCTGCTCGTCGGCCTGTGGGTGGCACTGTCACCGTGGCTGATGAAAATCGCCGACAACCGCGAACTGATGTGGAATTCGCTGCTCGTCGGCATTGCGGTGGTGGTACTGGCGCTATGGGAAATGCGTACCGATCCGGAACTGCACAAGCACTGGCCGGGCGCGGGACATGCTACCTGATGCCGACACAAACCGGCGCGGCCGGCGACATCAGAGTGCGTAACGCACCACGTTATCGCTCCACTCGAAGGCCGCCATTTCCAGTTCCAGCAGATCGTCGGTGGAAACGGCCAGATCGCGCAGCGTCGGCATCAGCTGATGATCGAGGTCCTCGATGCGTTCTATGCATTCGGCCAACCGTAGCAGATCGCCGAAGAAGCCTTCGCGCTCGAGCAGCGCGCTGGTGACTTCGGCACTGACGGGGATTTGCGCGAGAATGTCGGCCATCGGCAGACCGAACAGGGTATCCATCAGCGACATGATGCCTACCGTGAAGGCGATTTCAGCCGACTGGCGATGGGATGGTCGCAGCTTACCGGCCAGCAGCTCCAGCAGACGGCCACGGGTAGTGGCCAGCATCAGCAGCGGGGTCATGCTATGGCCCCGTTTGCTGGGCTCCGCATACAGCATGATCTGCAGCCAGCGCTGCAACTGGCGCCGCCCCAGGATCATCACAGCCTGACTGAGCGAGTCGACGCGGTGGCGCAGCCCCACGGCGGGCGTGTTGACCAGCCGCAGCAGGTTCAGCGCCAGCGACACGTCACGTTTGATGGCACGTTCGATTTCGGTATTGTCAGCGTCGGAGGTGACCAGCGTCATCAGCTCCATCACGGCCAGCTGCGACGGCGACAGCTTCTTGCCGCTCATGATGACGGGCTTGGCAAAGTAATAGCCCTGGAAGTAGTCGAAGCCCAGATCCAGACAGTTCTTGAATTCTTCGCGGGTTTCCACTTTTTCCGCGATCAGGGTTTTGCGGCTTTCGCGGAAACGGGGAGCCAGCTTCATCAGACTGGACAGATCTACCTGCTGTACGTCCAGCTTCACATAATCGACCAGCGGCAGCAGACGGTGCAGGCCCGGCGCCGTGCCCTGCACTTCGTCCAGCGCAAAGCGGAACCCCTGGGCATGCAGTTCGGCCATGCGGCTGATCAGCACGGGCGTAACCGGCGTCTGCTCGCTCACTTCCAGCACCAGCCGTTCGCGCGGCAGGAAGGAAAAGATGTCCGTCATGAGCACTTCGGCATCGACATTGACGAAGCCCATCGCATCGCCCACCGTGCGCTCCATGCCCAGCTGCGAAGCATGGGCAATCACGGCCGCGGTGGCAGTCAGCGCGTTGCTGACGCGGGCCGGCCCCACCGGCGCATTGCGGAATAGCAATTCGTAGGCAAACAGCGACTGGTTACGGTCCAGTATCGGTTGCCGTCCCAGATAGAATTCGCGCACGCGCAAATTGTCGGCTTCGGGGCCACGGGGAGATAGTTCGATCATCGCGTTTGCCAGTAAAAAAAGCGGCGATAGTCCGCCATGCTGTTATTTTGACATTAAAACGCGACCATGTCTTGAAATATTTACATCACAGTTGCGTTTCCGGCATGCCGTCCACGAACACTTTCAATTCACCGGGCTGAAACGCCGTCCATTGTTCATTGGTCGTCAGCGGCTGCGTCACAATGATGGCAACCCTGTCGTTCGGAGTCGTCACCTGCGAGAAGTCCACCTGCACATCTTCATCCGACAGCTGCGCCGTGTCAAACGGATACTGGCGCACCAGATATACGAGATTGGTGGAGCAATGGGCAAACAGTTCGGCCCCCGAGGACAGCAGCATATTGAAAGTGCCATAGGCGGCAATTTCCTGCGTCAGCTCGGCCAGCGCAGCACGCAGGGCAGCACGGGCGGGACGTTCGGTGCCGAAACGGTTGCGCAATTGCTGCATGATGTAGCAGAACGCCAGCTCGCTATCGGTACTGCCGACGGGACGGTACGGGCCATCGAGCACGGGCGCGAAGGCTTTCAGATCGCCATTATGGGCAAACACCCAGTACTGGCCCCACAGCTCGCGCACGAAAGGATGGCAGTTTTCCAGCGCCACCTGCCCCTGCGTAGCCTTGCGGATATGGGCGATGACGTTCTTGGACTTGATGGGATAGCGCTTGATCAGTTCGGCGATAGGCGAACTGACGGCCGCCTGATGGTCAACGAAATGGCGCACACCGGCGCCTTCGAAAAAGGCGATGCCCCAGCCATCATGGTGGGTATCGGTCTGGCCGCCACGCATGGCGAAGCCGGTAAAACTGAACACAATGTCGGTGGGCACATTGCAATTCATTGCGAGTAATTGGCACATCACCCGATTATAACCACTGGCCGCTGTCACGCGGCAATTCAATGCTCCATTGCAGTCAGCCTATCGCCAACGCGGGCTAGTTGCATCGCTTGCTCGCGCAAGTCAACCGTAACGCTCAGCGCACCATCGCTCCGCCCTGCTGCATCCAGTACCACGCCTTTCACCCGTAACGGCAAGCGCTGGTCGCCATGCACCAGATGGACGATGGTTCCCGTAACTATCGCCCCTTCAAGCAGCTTCCCATCAAGAATTCCAACATGGGCTTGAGCGAGTCTGCTGATCTGCGTAATTTCAAACGTAAATGCCATGTTAGCGCTCCTCCACTCGCAGATATGGTACGGGAATACAGCCGCAGGCGCCGACAATTCTCCCCTGTTTCGCGCGTTGGCAATTTCCACCTGTGCTGATGAGCAACCAGCATGCTGGCCGCCTGATATTCCATCGCCAGATTCGCCCGCAGATTGCCTGTGCGATCGACGACACAATTGTAAAGCCCCGTCGAAAACTGTAGTGCATGCAAGGATTCTTCGATCAAGGTCGCTTTGGCTGGAAAACGGATGCACAAAATCGTGTCCTTTGCCAGACAACAACCCAAGGCGTTTTTTGCTCGCAGATACTGCCTGATCTCCCTGCCCCGATAAATACGAGGAGATTGCGTGCAGGCACACCCTGGTAGTAACGAGCAAGTAAAGTTTAATGAAATGCCAAACAAACGGCATTCTGCGATGCAGCGCAAAGAAATAAGCCCCTCGTAATGTGCAGCGAGGGGCTTACTGATAGCAAATAAAAGCGCCAAGCCCACTAGGCCTGACGACGCTGGCCACAACTCAGTGCAGCGTCGCGGGATAGCTCATGACTTCGTTGTAGCTGCCGAGGAATTCGTCGATCTCGGCCATCGTCGGTTCGCTCGCGATCAGTTCGCTAACGTCGCGGCGGAAATTCTGCGCCAGTATGCCGTTGATGAAGATTTCACGTTTGCCCCCTTTGTCGACAATTTCATAGCCGCCAAAGCGCAAGGCTTCATGGCTGCGGTCGACACCAAACTCGAGGACGCTGAACTGTTCGCTGTTATAGATGAGGTTCATGCTGCTTCCTTTCACTAGGGACGTAACACTGGTCGGTTGCGTCGTCCCCACCGAAGTGGGGCTGGTGACGCCCTTTTACAAGTACGGCGGCCGGCGATCCGGCGGCCGGCGATCCGGCGGCCGGCGCTCCGGCGGCAGGGTTCAGGCCGCCAGATCAGCTTGCAGGTCCAGCAAGGCGGCATACGGGGCCGCCTGTAAAAAGTCACGCAACAGCTCAAGGTGCTCGGCGCTGGCCAGCCCGATATATAGCTGCTCGGGCGGATGACGCAGAACACGGTTCAATGTTACTCGCAAAACCAGATTGCCGCTGCAATGCAGGCAACCGGGAGCAATTCGCAACACTTGCACACTAGGAGAGGTATCGGCCAGATCGGCCAGCGGCGATAGCCCGGTGGGCATGCCTTCGAGGATGACGACGCTGGAACCAGCGTCTGGTGACGGCGCAGCGGGCGCGCCAAGGCGGGCGGCAATCGCCGCTTCGCGCCCTGCGCCCGTCGCCAGCCAGGTGGGCACCGGCGCGCGTGCTGCTGCGCCGGTCACCGGCTTACACGCCTTTCTTGGCCAGTTTGCCCGGCTCTACGCCCAGCTGCTTGAGCTTGCGATACAGGTGGGTACGTTCCAGCCCCGTCTTCTCGGCCACACGGGTCATGCTGCCCCCTTCGCGACCCAGATGGTGCTCGAAGTACATGCGCTCGAAGGCATCACGGGCTTCGCGCAGAGGCAGATCGAACGACAGGTTAAACATGTGGTTGTCGGCACCGGCGATGGTGGCGCCGCCACGCACGGCTATCGCTGCTGCCGGACTAGGCTGACCAAAGCTGCTGGTGCTGCTTTCTTCCACCGGACTGGCCACCACCGGACGGCTGGCCAGCGCCGGCGCCCGTACGGTTTCCTGCGCACGGGTCAGGCCCTGCTGCACCGCCTTCAGAAGTTTCTGTAAAGCAATTGGCTTTTCGAGGAAGTTGAGCGCACCGATGCGCGTCGCTTCCACTGCCGTATCGATGGTGGCGTGGCCCGACATCATGATCACCGGCATAGTCAGCAAGCCATCGCGCTGCCATTCCTTGAGCAGTGTCACGCCATCCGTATCCGGCATCCAGATATCGAGCAGCACCAGATCGGGTGCCCCGGCGGCACGGGCTTCGCGCGCCTGCTGGGCGTTCTCGGCCAGAGTTATTGCATGTCCTTCGTCGCTCAGTATCTCCGAGAGCAACTCGCGGATACCCATTTCATCGTCCACTACCAGAATATTTGCCATCTTCCCTTGCCTTCCTCATTTCGCCAGCTTGTAGCCGGCAATGATTTTTCTAATCCGTGCAACTCAGGTACTAACTTAGGTACTAACTTAGGTATTGTGCGTCGTCGGCGCTAACTTTAACAGCAAAATCACTACCGACGCACCACTTCTATCGACATGGTTCTGAATATCGATCCGTCCACCATGTTCTTCGATAATCTTTTTCACCATCGGCAAGCCCAGACCCGTGCCTTTGGCCTTGGAGGTGACATACGGTTCAAACGCCCGCGCCAGAATTTTCGGCGCAAATCCGGGGCCATTATCGCTGATCGCCAGCCGCACTGCCGTGCGCGTGCTGCCGTCGGCGCCCTGATAATGAATCGCTTCGCTGATCACGTCAATGTGCGCGGGCGGCGCGCCCTCTGGGCGCTCGGCCATGGCGTCCTGCGAATTCTGCAGCAGGTTGTGGATCACTTGACGTAGTTGCGTCGCATCGCCCATCACCAGCGGCAGACCGGACGCCAGTTGCGGGAAGATGATATCGTCTTCACCGGCCAGATACAGGTGCAGAATTTCTTCGATCAGGGCATTCAGGTCCAGCGGTTCCAGCTGGGCCGGCGGCGTCTTGGCATAGTCGCGGAAGTCGTCCACCATGCGCTTCATGGCCGCCACCTGATTGACGATGGTGGCCGTACCCTTGTTGAGCAGTTCGTTATCGGCCGGTGCCAGCTTGCCGTCAAGCTTCATCTGCATACGCTCGGCCGACAGCTGGATAGGCGTGAGGGGATTCTTGATCTCGTGCGCGAGACGGCGCGCCACTTCGCCCCAGGCAATCGAGCGCTGCGCCGAAATCACGTCGGAAATATCGTCGAACACCACCAGATAGCCGCTCTCGCCCCCTTCGATAGGCAGGCGCGAACCCCGTGCCAGCAAGGTCTGGTCATTATCATCCAGACTGGCGGTGCGGCGCGGCACTTCGATCTGGCGCTGCCAGTGCAGCCGCTGCAAGGTGCGGTCCGAGGCCGACTGGGCACTCTGGGCGGCAAACGCGGCCACGATGGCGCCGCCGAACTCCTGCAAGCCTTCGATCTGGTCCAGCTTCTGCCCCAGCAGCGCGCTGCCGGGCTGCTGCAGGATGCGTTCGACCGAATCATTGCAGCTGACCAGATGGAACTCGGGATCCAGCACCATCACCCCGGCCGACATATTCGCCAGCACGGATTCCAGGTGGGCTTTGGCGTTCTGCAGCGCGGTGCGGTTGAGCTCCACCGCCGTGCGCGCATCGAACAGCTGGCGCGTCATGATGTTGAACGACTGGGTCAGCGTGCCCAGTTCGTCGGAGGTAGTCATGATGGGGCGCGGCGACAGGTCGCCCTCGGCCACGGCGCGCGTACCTTCGGCCAGCAGCAGCAGTGGCTGGGCCAGATCGCTGGCGATCAGGAAGGCGCTGGCGATGGCGCCAAACACGGCCAGCAACAGGGTCAGGGTCAGCGTGACGATGTACATCTTGCGCAGTCCGACGCGGGCAACGAAACGTTCCTTGTAGTCGGAATAGGCACTGCGGATCGTTTCACCGTCGGCCGCCAGCTGTTCCGGTGCCAGCTGGATCAGCTGCAGATAACGGGGCGCCAGATGCACGCCATTCGGCTGCGGCCGTTCGGGGATGGGCAGCACCACGCGCAGGCGCAGCTGGTGCACCACATCGCGCGAGCCGCCGGGCGCGTTGATCAGATTGCTGCGCAACTCGTTGCCGCCTTCGGGCGCACCATACAGGCCATCGCTCTTGGCCTTGGCCATCATTTCGCTGGTCGGCAGGTCGGCACTCAGGTTGCCGCCCCGGCTGGCGCGGGCGCTGATGATCAGCCCTCCTTCGGCATCGACGATGATGGCGTTCTGCATGCCGTACTGCTGCTTGACCAGATAGGCCAGCGTGGCCCGCTCCGTGCCGAACGGCTGTTCCGACAGCTGATCGGCGGTGCGCCGCGCTGTGCCCTGCAATTCGTTGAGCGCCGTATCCAGCCCCGCGCGGCCCAGATTGATGCCAGACTGCAGTGCCTCTTCCACCGGCACGTTAAACCACGAATCGATCGAATGGGACACGAACTGGATGGAGACGAAGAAAATCACCAGCCCCGGCAGCACGCCGATGGCAGCGAACAGCAGCACCAGCCGCGTCATCAGGCGCGAACCGAAGGCGCCCGTCCGGAAGCGTACATACAGCCGGAACAGCGATACCGCGACCAGCAGCAGCAAGGCCACGGCCACGGCAGCATTCAGGCCCAGCAGCCAGCCATAGTAACGGTCGAAGAAGCCGGAGTTGTCGGATGCGGAAGCCAGCAGGAACAGCAGTATGCTGACAACCACGCCGCCAACGACGGATGCATACCGTAATGCTGTATTCACTTACTCCGCCTTGTACTGGAAAATTTTCTTGTCCGAGGTCAAGCGCCATTCGCTGTTATTCAGCGCGCTGACCTTGAGCGGCTTGGAGATGTAGTTGGTGTCCAGTCCCATGCTTAGCTTGACGTTGTAGTTCTCGCCCACTTTGAGGGCCGAACGGGGCGCCACCACCCAGCGGTTGGGATTGCGGATCGACAGCAGCGCTTCCTCCAGCGAGGACGAATAGTTCTGCTTCAGGCTGCCGTTCACGTTGACGCTGTATTTGCGGGTCAGCACGTTATAGCCGAGCACAATGGTCTGGCGCGCAACAATCGCCTTTTCATCGAACCAGTACCAGCGCGGGCGGGTGAATTCTACTTCCGTGGTGAAGTACAGCGACACGCCATGTTGCAGCGTATCTTCCATGTCGCTGCTCAGTTCGAAACCGTAGCGTGCGTTCAGACGATAACCCTCTTCGCTCGCCTCGATGCTGGCGCGGCGGATTTCCACGCCGTCGGCACGCGCCACCTGCGGCCATAGGCACGCCAGTATCAGCAGAATTTGGGCGATCAGCAGGCGAAGAACTCGTCGTGTCACGTCAGGGCCGGTACTTGGTTGGTGCGGGCAAAGGGAGCTGGAACTACGCATTTTTCTGGAACAGGGCGTAGAACAAGCCGTCTTGATCCTGTCCCGCTACGCCACCGGGCAGCAACTGACCGGGGGCATCGAGCCGCACAGCCTGATGCCGTACTGCGAATGCCGCGGCCTGCGCCTCGGATTCCTGTGGCCAGAGCGAACAGGTCACGAATAGCAATTTACCACCCGGTGCGAGCATCTGCCAAAGATTGTCGAGGATTTTGGCGGAAAGTGTTGCTAGTTGGAGCGTGTCGCCCTTGCGGCGCAGCCAGCGGATATCGGGGTGGCGCCGCACGATGCCGGAGGCCGTGCACGGCACATCGGCCAGGATGCGGTCAAACTGCTGGCCATCCCACCATGCTGCGCTCTGCGCGTCGGCGGTGCGCAACGTGGCGCGCAGCTGCAGCCGCTCAAGATTCTCGCCCACCCGCGCCAGCCGCTTGGGATCGGCATCGAGTGCGGTCACTTTGGCATCGGCCAGTTCCAGTATGTGGCAAGTTTTGCCGCCCGGTGCCGCGCAGGCATCGAGCACACGCATGCCGTCCTGCACATCGAGCAGCGGCGCGGCCAGCTGGGCGCCAGCATCCTGCACCGATACTACGCCCTCGGCAAAACCGGGAATCAGGTGCACGCCCACGGGTTTTTCCAGCCGCACGGCATACGGGCCGATGGCGCTGGCCGCCATGCCGGCCTGCTGCAGGCGTTGCAGATACTGTTCCATGCTGGTTTTACGGGCATTGATGCGCAAGGTCAGCGGCGGCGCGCCATTACCGGCCGTCAGGATGGCCTGCCATTCACGTGGCCAGGCCGTGCGCGCCGCATCGATCCACCATTGCGGGTAATTCCACTGCGCTACCGGTTGCAGCAGCGCAGTTTCCAGCAGCGCTGCACGTTCGCGCTGGAAGCGGCGTAGCACGGCATTGACCATGGCTTTGGCGCGCGCCGTGTCGGGGTGGGCTTCAGCCGCCGTCACGGTCTGGTTGACTACGGTGAATTCTTCGTACGGCGCGACCGCATCGGGCGCCGTCATCAGCGCCAGCGCGCAGGCCAGCAGGGCCGCCACCAGCGGATCGGGGGCTTTCGGCGCCATCTGCGCAATCAGGGCTTCGCTCTGGCCGAGCTGGCGCATGCAGCGGTAGGCAATGTCCTGCATGGCGCCGCGCGCCTGCGGGCTGGTCTCGCTACGGGCCCACAACTGCGCCAGCGCCTGCGGCAGATTGGTGCCGGTGCGCACCAGCGCCACCGCCTGTGCCGCGCCCAGCAGGCTGTAGGCCAGCGAATCCCCTTTCAGCGCCGTCTGGAAGCTGGTCTGCAAGGCCGGTTTCAGCTCGCGCGCATGGCTGGCACGCAGCGCAGGCGCGTGCGGCTTGGCTGCAGGCTTGCCCGCCGGCTTGCCGGCCGGCTTGGCTGCCGGCTTGGCTGCCGCCTTGGCGGGGGTCTTCAGAGAGAGCGTCGGACGCTTGTTCATATGCTAATTCCAGAGTGGGCCGGCGCGAGTGTGGCTGCAGGTCTGGGGCAGCGGAAACACACAAATCACCAAGTAATCGCGCAGTATACAGTAGTGACTCTGCCGTGGCGATGCTGTTGCAGTGCCAACGGGGCGGCAGCGCGGCGCCGCGCCGGGTTCGCTGCGGTGACCCACCGTCGGCAAACCAGTATAATTACCGCTGTTTGGCCGGTGCCAGCGTACCGGCCGTTTTCGCTTCTGGATAGACCAACCCGACCTATTGCGCGGCTAGACCGCCCTATTGCCCATGCTCGCCCAACAAAAACAAGATATCTCCGCCCTGTTCCAGTCCGCTCTGGCCCCTCTGCTGGCCGGCACCGAAGTGGTTGCCAATGTGGTGCTGGAACGCCCGCGCGACCCTTCGCACGGCGACGTCGCCTGCAATATCGCCATGCAGCTGGCTAAACAGCTGAAAATGAACCCGCGCGAGCTAGCCACCAAGGTGGTAGACGCGCTGCTGGCCAATCCGGCTGCCCAGGGTCTGGTGGAATCGGCCGATATCGCCGGCCCCGGCTTCATCAATCTGCGCGTCAGTGCAGCGGCCAAGCAGGCCGTGGTCAAGGCCGTGCTGGCACAAGGCGCCACTTTCGGCAGCGCAGCGGCCGGTGCCGGTAAAAAAGTCATCATCGAATTCGTTTCGGCCAACCCGACCGGCCCGCTGCACGTGGGCCACGGCCGTCAGGCTGCACTGGGCGATGCGCTGTCGTCGCTGTTCCAGTCGCAAGGCTATGATGTGACCCGCGAGTTCTACTACAACGACGCGGGCGTGCAGATCCAGACGCTGGCCAACTCGGTGCAGGCGCGTCTGCGCGGCCTGAAACCGGGCGACGCAGCATGGCCGGAATCGGCCTATAACGGCGACTACATCGCCGATATCGCGGCTGACTTCATGCAGAAGAAAACCGTCTCCGCTTCCGACGGCGCACCGGCCACGGCGTCCGGCGAGGTGGAAGACATCGATTCGATCCGCCAGTTCGCCGTGACCTATCTGCGTAACGAGCAGGATATCGACCTGCAGGCTTTCGGCGTGAAGTTCGATAACTACTACCTCGAATCCTCGCTGTACTCGGATGGCAAGGTCGATGCGGCTGTGGACATGCTCAACAAGTCCGGCAAGACCTACGAAGAAGAAGGCGCGCTGTGGCTGAAAACGGAAGACTACGGCGACGACAAGAACCGCGTGATGCGCAAGAAGGATGGCACCTACACCTACTTCGTGCCGGACGTGGCCTACCACATCGTCAAATTCCAGCGCGGCTTTACTCAGGCCATCAACGTGCAGGGTTCCGACCACCACGGCACCATCGCCCGTGTGCGCGCCGGTCTGCAGGCCGTCAACGTGGGCATTCCGCAAGGCTTCCCTGACTACGTGCTGCACAAGATGGTCACCGTGATGAAGGGCGGCGAGGAAGTCAAGATTTCCAAGCGCGCCGGTTCCTACGTCACCGTGCGCGATCTGATCGAATGGTCGGGTGGCGGCGATATCGCCAAAGGCCGCGATGCCGTGCGCTTCTTCCTGATCTCGCGTAAAGCCGATACCGAGTTCGTCTTCGACGTCGACGTAGCGCTGAAAACGTCGGACGAAAATCCCGTGTACTACGTGCAGTACGCCCACGCCCGTATCTGCCGCATGCTGGAACAATGGACCGGCAACGAAGCGGAACTGGCCAATGTCGATCTGTCGCCACTGACGGCGCCGACCGAAGCAGCCCTGCTGGCCACGCTGGCCGCCTATCCGGAAACGCTGGCCCGTGCCCAGGCCGAACTGGGCCCGCACCAGATCGCCTTCTACCTGCGCGATCTGGCCGCCAACCTGCATAGCTTCTACTTCGCCGAGCGCGTGCTGGTGGACGACGAAGCGCTGAAAGCGGCCCGTATCGCGCTGATGGTGGCCACTCGTCAGGTACTGCGCAACGGTCTGGCACTGATCGGTGTTTCGGCCCCGAACAAGATGTAATTACGGAGGATGTCCCGCACCATGAGTTTCCCATCCCGTCTTCCTGCCCGCGCACGCCAGCGCGGCAACACCATCATCGGCATCGTCATCGGGCTGGTCATCGGCCTGTCGATCGCCGTGGTGGTGGCACTCGTCATCAACAAGGGTGCTACCCCGTTCACTGACAAGGGGCGCAGCAGCAAGACGGCGGAGCCGACGGCGGGACAGACGGCCGATCCGAACAAGCCGATGTATGGCAACAAGGATGCGGCACGCGAAGCGGCGCGCGACTTTGCCAAGGACGCGCCGAAAGCACCTGCCAGCGATACGCTGCAATCGGTGGTGGACAAGATACAGGGCGCGGTAACGCCAACGACGCCGACAGCGCCAACCGCTCCGACGGCGCCAGCAACCGCGCAAGCTCCCGTAATTGATAAGAGCAAGCCAGCCACCACGCCAGCGGCAGCCAATGTGGCGCCGGCACCGGCGGCTAAGGTGGCGGCCGATAGCGGCGACGAAAAATACATCTACTATCTGCAGATCGGCGCCTTCCGCGAAGTGAGCGACGCCGAGAGCGCGCGCGCCAAACTGGCGCTGCTGGGCTTCGAGGCCAATGTCTCGGACCGGGCCACCGATAACGGTGTGCTGCACCGCGTGCGCATGGGCCCCTTCAATCAGGTGGAAGCCATGAACAAGGTGCGCAGCAAGCTGTCGGAAAACGGCATCGATGTGGCCGTGGTGCGCAACCAGAAATAAGCTCGTAACAATAAGCTCGTAGCAATTCGTCGGAATTTAACCTTCTTGTATCAGGAGTAGTTCTATGCGTTTGATGAAATGGCTGGCAGGTGCTGTGATGCTGGGTGCCGTGGCGATGGCGAGTGCCTCGCCGGCAGACCCGAAAAATGGCGTGGAATACCGCACGCTGGCGCAGCAGCAGCCGGTGGAAGCGGGCAAGAAAATCGAAGTGCTGGAGTTCTTCGATTACGCCTGCCCGCACTGCCACGCGTTTGATCCCGACCTGAGCGCATGGGTGAAAAAACAGGGCGATAACATCGTCTTCAAGCGCATGCACATTTCCCGTCAGGGCACCGACCTGCCGCAGGAAAAAATGTACTTCACGCTGATCGCCATGGGGCTGATGAATGACGCCATGCACAGCAAGATCTTTCAGGAGATGCACGTCAATCGCAACCGCATGAACCGCGATGAGCTGGTGTTTGACTTCATCGCCAGGCAGGGCATCGACAAGCAGAAATTCATCGATACCTACCGCGGCTTCGGCGTGGCGGGCAGCGTGCGCCGCTCGATTTCCATGATGGATGCCTACACGGTCGATTCGTGGCCGCTGATCGCCATCGACGGCAAATACATCACTTCGCCCACCATGGCCAACGAAGGCAGCAAGAGCGCCAGTTCGGAAGCCCAGCTGCACGCGCAGGCGCTGCAGGTGATGGATCTGCTGGTCGCCAAGGCCAAAGCGGAAAAGAAATAAGCATGACCATACGGGGCGCCGCGCCGGATCGGGTTTTCATCACCGGCGCTTCCAGCGGCATAGGCGCGGCACTGGCCGCTGAATATGCTGCGCAGGGTGCAACCTTAGGCCTGCTGGCCCGCCGCAGCGCCGTGCTGGACCAGCTGATCGCCAGCCTGCCTAACCCCGAGCGGCACCGCGCCTATGCGGTCGATGTGCGCGACCATGCGGCGATTGCGGCCGCCGCGCAGGATTTCCTCAACCATGCGGGCGGCATCGATGTGGTGGTGGCCAATGCCGGCATCTCGGTCGGCACGCTGACGGAATTTTCCGAGGATATCCCCGTATTCGAAGCCGTGATCGCCACCAATGTGGTGGCCACGGCCGCCACCTTTGCGCCCTTCATCCCTGCCATGAAGGCGCAGGGGACGCCGGCGCGGCTGGTGGGCATAGGCAGCGTGGCCGGCATACGCGGCCTGCCCGGCGCAGAAGCGTATAGCGCCTCCAAGGCGGCCGTGATCAGCTATTGCGAATCGCTGCGGCTGGAACTCAAACGGCACGCGATCCGCGTGGTCACCATCTGTCCCGGCTACATCGATACGCCGATGACGCAGATTAATCCCTATCCCATGCCCTTCCTGATGCCGGTCCAGCAGTTCGCCCGCAAGGCCGTGCAGACCATAGCGCGTGGCAGCAGCTATCGGGTGATCCCATGGCAGATGGGCATCGTCGCCAAGCTGCTGCGCATGCTGCCCAACTGGCTGTACGATCTGGCTTTCGGCAACGCACCGCACAAGCCACGCAAGCCGCATACGCAACATACGCAACATACGCAACATACGCAACATACGCCAAATACGCCGCACAAGGGTGCAGCATGACGCCAGCGCATACGGCAGTAGCTACAGCGCTGCAGCAGGGCGATGCGGCAGCCATCAGCGCCGCCTGCGCCAGCAGTGCCAGCCATGTCACCATCGAAATCGTCGAGCAGACCGGCTCCACCAATGCCGATCTGCTGGCCCGCATCGATACGCTGGCCGGCCCTACCCTGCTGATCGCGCACCAGCAGACTGCGGGACGGGGCCGCGCCGGCCGTAGCTGGCTGTCAGCGCCCGGTGCCGCGCTGATGTTCTCGCTGGCGTGGCGCTTCCAAGGCCCGCTGCATCGCATGTCCGGTCTGCCCATGGCGGTCGGTGTGGCACTGGCCGAAACGCTAGGCAGTCTCGGCGTGCCGGTGCAGATCAAGTGGCCCAACGATCTGCTACGCGACGGCGCCAAACTGGCCGGCATACTGGTAGAAAGCCAGGCAGCGAAACGCGCTACGGACGGCGCCATCTGGGCCGTGATCGGCGTGGGCCTGAATCTGCTGATGCCGGACCAGCTGGAAGCGCAGATCGGCCGCAGCGTGGCAGCAGCGCCATGGCTGGCGCAGATGCCGCGCCAGCAGCTGGTGGCAGCCTTGCTCAGCCGGCTGGCCGCCGTGCTGGCCGAATTCGACGATACCGGCTTTGCACCATTTTGCGAGCGCTGGAATGCGCTGCATGCGTGGCATGGGCGCGAGGTGGTGATACTCGACCATGATCAAGTGCTGCAGCAAGGACGCGCAGCGGGGGTGGATGCCATCGGCCGCCTGTTGCTCGATACGCCGGCCGGACGGGTGGAAGTCCTGTCCGGTGATGTCTCGCTACGGCTACACCCTGCCAGCGCGGGCGCGACAACACCCAACGCCAACCATCCGGAATAATATGATATTACTGATAGACGCAGGGAATACGCGGGTCAAATGGGCGCTGGTCGAAAACGGCGCCGCGCTGGGCACATGGTTCGCCCATGGTGCGGTCAGCCATGCCGATCTGCCGCAACTGGAACTGCATCTGCACGATGCCGTGGCCGAACATGGGGTCGATCGCATCATCATCGCCAACGTGGCCGGCAATGCCTTGCGCGTGCAGCTGGAATACGTGCTGCAGCGGACCTTCCCCGCCATGCTGCTGCCCGAACAGACCATTAGCTGGTTCGCTTCGGTGGCCGAGCTGGCCGGCCTGCACAACGGCTACCGCAATCCCGCCCAGCTGGGCTGCGACCGCTTTGCTGCCGCCATCGCCGGCCATGTGCTGGCGCGCGGGCGCGCCGTGATCGTGGCGAACTGCGGCACGGCCACCACCATCGATGCCGTCACGGCCGATGGCCGCTTCCTGGGCGGGATGATCTTGCCGGGTCTGGGTCTGATGGCCAGTTCGCTGGCGCGCAACACCGCGCAGTTGCCGCAGATCGCGCAAGACGGTAAGCTGCCGGATGGATTTGCCGACAACACCGACGATGCCATTCTGAGTGGCTGTCTGGCGGCGCAGAGCGGCGCCATCGAGCATGCGTTCCAGCGCCATCAGGCAGTCGAATGCATACTCTCGGGTGGCGCGGCCCAGTTCATCGCGCCCATGCTCACCGTGCCATATCGCTCGGTAGACAACATCGTTCTGATCGGCCTGCACGCTGCCAGTGGCAGCGCCGCTTAAGATGTCATTCTCGAGGAAAGCGTCGTGCTGAAATTTATTTTCTGGTCGCTGTTAGCAGTCAATGCCGGGCTGTACGCCTATGGCCAAGGTTATCTGGGCCATTTCAGCGGCAACGAACGCGAGCCGCAGCGACTGAGCAACCAGCTCAATGCCGATAAGCTGGTGATCATTTCGGAAGAGAAGGCTAATAGCGCCAATAATGCCAATAGTGCCAGCAGCGCCAGCGCTGCTGCGGGCGCTGCGGCCAGTACGGCGGCCGGCGCCAAAGCGGCACCGGAAATTCTGGCCTGCGTGGAGATCGCCAGCTTTGTGCTGGCCGATGCGCGCCGCTTCGAAACCGTACTGGCACCGCTCAAACTGGGCGACCGCCAGCTGCGCCACAACCTGCCCGGCAGCGAAGTTTCCAGCTATGTGGTGTACATGCCGCCACAGGGCAGCAAGGAAGGCGCCGAGAAGAAGGCGGCCGAACTGCGCGCGCTGGGCGTGCGTAACTACTTCATCATGAGCGATAACACGCCTATGCGCTGGGCTATTTCGCTGGGCGTATTCAAAACCGAAACGGCGGCACAGAACCAGCTGGCGGCGCTGAGCAAACAGGGCGTACGTACGGCCAAGATTGCACCGCGCATGAGCGGTAGCAAGCTGCTGTCGTTCCAGTTCCGCGAAGTCGATCCCGATCTGAAGGTACGCCTCGAACAGCTGCGCAGCAGCTTCCCCGGCACCGAAATGCGCAGCTGCAAATAACCCATCGGCAGCGCGACCCGGCTGGCTCTGCGCGTGGCTAGGCTAGCGCTGGATCACGATCGGTTTCAAGTTCAGCGTAGCAGGCAGACTGCGCGCCGCCTGCAGGGCCTCCTGACGACTTGCGAACGGTCCCGTGTAGAGCCGGTGCACGGCGCCATTCTTTACCACTTCCAGCCCGCTCAGACCTGTGCCTTGCAGTTTGCTGCGCACTGCTTCGGCATTCTCGGCACGCGCATAAGCGCCTAGCTGCAGATAGAAATTGGCCGCGACCGGCGCTGCGGCTTCACCTTCGGCAGGAGCGCGGTCGTCACGCATCAGCGCTTCGATCTCGCTGGTATTGGCCGGCGCCGATGTCCCCAGCGTGGTGGCCGCCGTCAGCAGCAGCGGCGGGCCAGCATCGCCCCGCCCCAGCAGGCCGGCACCGGCGCTGTTGCGCGCCGCCTGCGTCGCCAGTCGGGGCGGCACGGTGGTGGATACGCCGCCACGGGTTGCCAGCATGCGGTCCACTTCGTCCGGCAGGATGCGTTCGATCTGCAGTTCGTGGCTGCCTTTGCCGAGCAGGCCCAGTTTCAGCGCCGCCGTGTAGGACACGTCGATGGCGCGGTTGGCATGGAACGGGCCGCGGTCGTTGATGCGCACGATCACCACGGCACCGCTGACCAGATTGGTCAGGCGGGCATAGGATGGGATCGGCAGGATGGGATGCGCGGCCGTCATCTTGTACATGTCGTACAGTTCGCCGGACGAAGTGCGCTGGCCGTGGAATTTTTTGCCGTACCAGCTGCCTACGCCAATCTGGGTGTAAGGCTTGTTATCGGTGATCGGCGTATAGGTCTTGCCGAATACGGTGTAGGGACGGTTGGAAAACGGCAGCAGCGGGTCGTTGCGCACTTCGGCATCGGGCACGTTTTCCAGATCCGCTGGCGGCGAGTCGCCGGGGCCATCATCCTGATAATAGCCGCCACGGCCGGAATTGGCCGGTGGCAGATCCGGCAGGCCCGTGGCCGGCTTGCTGGCCGCAGGAGCGCGCAGCACGGGCGCGCTAGCGGCTGGTGGACGTGGCGTGCGGGCGCTCTCGCTCACCAGCGGCGCCGTGTTACAGCCGGCCAGCGCCAGCAGGGCCAGCGCGGCCAGCCATGTGAGGATACGACTCCGGTTGTCACGCATGTCTGTCTCCTTACGGTTTTTTTCGGGCCGGCGCCGCGCCTGCTGCCGCTGCGGGCGCAGGCGACGCTGGTGCCGGCGATGCGACAGGCTGCGCCGACTGGCGCTCCTGCTCGGCCGCTGCGGCCTGCTGTTCCAGCAGCTCGCCTTCCACCGGCACCACTGCCACGGCATCTTCACGCGCCACTTTGGTGGTATCTTTTTCTGCCGGACGTTTGCCCAGCAAATAATAGTCTATCGCTTTACGCGCAATCGGTGCCGCTTCCAGCCCGCCTTTACCGGCATTTTCAACCACCAGTGCCAGTGCGATACGGGGTTTGTCGGCCGGCGCGAAGGCCGTGAACAGCGCATTATCGCGCAGGCGTTCGGCCAGCTTGGCGGCATTGTATTTGTCGCCCGATTTAATCGTGATCACCTGCGCCGTGCCGGTCTTGCCGCCCACCGTGTAGCCGGCACCGCTAAAGGCGCGGAAGCCGGTGCCGCCCGCTTCGCTGGTGACGCCCACCATGGCGCTCTTGATGAAGTCGATATTCTCCTGCTTGAGCGGGATGCGATAACTCTCCTTGGGCACCGTCAGCGAGCGGGTGCGGGTGGCGCCGTGCTCGATAATCTTGACCAGATGGGGCTTCATCACCACACCATCGTTGGACAGGTTGGCCACGGCGTGAGCGATCTGCAGCGGGGTATAGGCGTTGTAGCCGGAACCGTTGCTGACCGAGATGGTGTCGCCGCCCACCCACTTGCCGGCTGCACCTTTGAAGCGCTTGCGCTTCCATTCCTGCGATGGCAGCACGCCGGTCTTTTCGTTTTCCAGATCGATGCCGGTCAGCTGGCCGAAGCCGAACGGTTTCATGAAGTCATGGATCATGTCTATGCCCATGTCATGCCCCAGCACGTAGTAATAGGTATTGCACGAGACGATGATGGACTTGCGCATATCTACCGCGCCGTGGCCGCCCACCAGATCGTCGTTGAACTTGTGGCCACCGAGGTAGTAGAAGCCGGGATCGGGCGTGGTCTGCGTCGGCGTGCGCTTACCCAGTTCCAGCGCGGCCAGCGCCATGAAAGGTTTGAAGGTGGAGCCGGGCGCATAGGTGCCGGACAGGGGGCGGTTCACCATGGGCCGGTCGAGCGAGTTATTCAATTCGTTCCAGCTGGCCGTGTCGATGCCGTCGACGAATAGATTGGGGTCGTAGCCGGGCCGCGAGACATAGGCCAGAATGTCGCCGGTCGATGGTTCGATCGCCACCAGCGCGCCACGCCGTTCGCCAAACGCTTCTTCCACCACTTTCTGCAGTTCGATATCGATCGACAGGATCAGATTACTGCCCGCCACGGCCGGCTTGCGCGACAGCGTGCGGATGGCGCGTCCGCGCGAAGTCACTTCCACTTCCTCGTAGCCGGTCATCCCGTGCAGATGTTTTTCGTAGCTTTTCTCCAGCCCTTCCTTGCCGATGTAGTCGGAGCCGTTGTAGTTGGCACTGTCCTCGCCCTCTTCCAGCGCTTTGGCTTCGGCCCGGTTGATGCGGCCGATGTAGCCGATCACGTGCGAAGCCGTTTCTCCCAGCGGGTACTGGCGGAACAAGCGGGCTTGCACTTCCACCCCGGGGAAGCGGAAACGCTGTGCCGTGAAGCGCGCCACTTCTTCGTCGGACAGGCGGTTGCGCAGCGGCACGCTTTCGAAATTCTTGGACTCTTCCAGCAGCTTGCGGAAGCGCTTGCGGTCTTTGAGTTCTACCGTCACCAGCTGGGCCAGCTGGTCGATCACTTCATCCAGCGGCGCGGCCAGTTTGGACGGGGTGATCTCCAGCGTGAAGGCCGAATAGTTACGCGCTAAAACCACGCCGTTGCGGTCCAGGATCAGGCCGCGGCTAGGCACGATGGGCACCAGGGCGATACGGTTTTCATCGGCCTTGGTGGCAAATTCGTCGTGCTTGATCACCTGCAGCCACAACAAGCGTAACAGCAGCAGGCCGAAACACAGTAGCACCAGCGCGCCCAGCACGGTAATGCGGACGCGGAACTGCGCGAGCTCGCGCTCGGTGTCCTTCATCTCTATCATGCTGCTGCGCTCCCGCTAGGCCTCAAGTCTGCACCAGCTTGCGGTGGCGCTGTATGCTCATCAGGATGCCGGCGCCCAGCCCCAGCGTCAGCAGCGCAGTACCGCCATAGCTCATGAACGGCAGCGGCACGCCCACTACCGGCAGGATGCCGCTGACCATACCCATGTTGACGAAGGCATAGGTGAAATAAATCATGGTGATGGCGCCGGCCAGCAGACGGGTGAAGAAGGTCGGCGCATTGCCGGCGATCACCAGCCCGCGGCCGATCAGCAGCAGATACAGCACCATCAGCACCAGATTGCCGGTCAGGCCGAATTCTTCCGAGAACACGGCGAAAATGAAGTCGGTGGTGCGCTCGGGGATGAACTCGAGGTGGGCCTGGGTGCCATGGGTCCAGCCCTTGCCCGTGATGCCGCCCGAGCCGACGGCAATGGTGGACTGGATGATGTGGAAGCCTTTGCCCAGCGGGTCGGAAGTGGGATCGATCAGCGTCATCACGCGCTCGCGCTGGTAGTCGTGCAGCACCGACCAGATCACGGGCAGGCTGGCGGCACCGGCCACCAGCAGCGCCAGCAAGGCCTTCCACGCCAGCCCGGCCAGGAAGATCACGGCAAAGCCGCTGGCCACCACCAGCAGCGCGGTGCCCAGATCGGGCTGTTTGACGATCAGGCCGACGGGGATCGCCAGCAGCACGGCGGCAATCGCATAATGCACCCATTGCAGCTGGCCGGCGCGCTGCTGGAAAAACCACGCCAGCATCAGCGGCATGGCGATCTTCATGAATTCGGACGGCTGGATATCGACCCCCACATGCAGCCAGCGCCGCGCGCCCAGTTTGATGGTACCGAACAGGGCTACGCCCACCAGCAGCGCCACCGCCAGCAGATAGGCGGGAACGGCGATGCGCATCATCATCTGCGGCGAGATATTCGCCACGATCCACATCACCATAAAGGCCAGGAAGATGTTACGCAGCTGGTCTTCCACCTTGCCGGGTATGCCGATGCCGGCCGAGTACAGCGTTACCAGCCCGACCGACAGCAGCGCGGTAATGATCAGGGCTAGCGGTACATCGAATACCGTCAGATACGGACGCAGGCGGCGCCACAGCGAGCGCCTTTCGTTGATTTGCATGGGATACCTTATTCCTTGTTGCCGGGGGTCTCGGCGCCGGGACGTTTTTCGTCGCTCAGGCCTTGCTCGGCCTGCACGTCCTGCACGGAACGCAGCTCGGCGTCCTCGCGCGGTACGGCAGTGGTTTCTTTTTCATGCGGGCGTTTGCCCAGCAGGTAGTAATCGAGCGCCTTGCGCACGATGGGTGCCGCCACGCCAGCACCGAAGCCGCCATTCTCCACCACCACGGCAATCGCGATGCGGGGATTGTCGGCCGGTGCGAACGCCGTGTAGAGCGCATTGTCGCGCAGCCGTTCGGCGATCAGATTGGCGTTGTACTTCTCGTTCTTTTTGATGGCGATCAGCTGCGCCGTACCGGTCTTGCCGCCCGAAGTATAGCCGGCGCCGGCAAATGCGCGCGCCGCCGTGCCGCTCAGGGTCACGCCCACCATGGCATTTTTAATGATGTCGATATTTTCCTGCTTGAGCGGAATACGGTAGCTTTCCTTGGGCACCGTCAGCTTGCGCGTACGGGTAGCGCTGTCTTCGATAATCTTCACCAGATGGGGCTTCATCACCACGCCGTTGTTGGCCAGATTGGCGACCGCGTGCGCCAGCTGCAGCGGCGTGTAGTTGTTATAGCCGTTACCGATGGCGATGGAAATCGTGTCGCCGCCCACCCATTTCTGCGCCGCCGGATTTTTCTTGAAGCGGTTAGCCTTCCATTCTTTGGACGGCAGCACGCCCTGCTTCTCGTGTTCGAGATCGATGCCGGTGATCTGGCCGAAGCCGAACGGCTTCATGAAATCGTGGATGGCGTCTATGCCCATCTCGTTGCCGAGAATGTAGAAATAGGTATCGCAGGATTCGACGATGGCTTTGTACATATCCACCGTGCCATGGCCACCCGGTTTATCGTCGCGGAATTTGTGGCCGCCCAGCGTGAACGAGCCGGGGTCGTAGATGGCCTGACTGGGGGTGCGCTTGTGCAGCTCCAGCGCCGCCAGTGCCATGAAGGGCTTGAAGGTGGAACCGGGCGGATAGGCGCCGGACAGGGGGCGGTTCACCATGGGACGGTCGAGCGAATTATTCAGTTCGTTCCAGCTCTGGCTGTCGATGCCGTCGACGAACAGATTGGGGTCGTAGCCGGGGCGCGAAACATAGGCCAGGATGTCGCCCGTGGCCGGTTCGATCGCCACCAGCGCGCCGCGCCATTCGCCAAAGGCTTCTTCGATCACTTTCTGCAATTCGATATCGATCGACAGGATCAGATTGCTGCCCGGCGTGGCGGGGGTACGCGACAGGGTGCGGATGGCGCGCCCGCCGGCCGATTTTTCCACTTCCTCGTAGCCGGTGATGCCGTGCAGCTGCTTCTCGTAGCTTTTTTCCAGCCCTTCCTTGCCGATATGGTCGGTGCCGTTGTAGTTGGCGGCATCGTCCATCTGGGCGATCAGTTTGGCTTCGGACTGGTTGATGCGGCCAATGAAGCCGATCACGTGGGAAGCGATTTCACCGAGCGGATACTGGCGGAACAGACGCGCCTGCACTTCTACGCCGGGGAAGCGGAAGCGCTGCGCCGTAAAGCGGGCCACTTCTTCGTCCGTCAGGCGGTTACGCAGCGGCACGCTCTCGAAGCCGCGCGATTCTTCCAGCAGCTTCTTGAAGTGCTTGCGATCCTTGGTTTCGATGGTGATCAGCTTGGACAGCTCGTCGATGGTTTCGTCCAGCGTGGCATTCAGCTTGGACGGGGTGATCTCCAGCGTGAAGGCCGAGTAGTTGCGCGCCAGGATGACGCCGTTGCGGTCGAGGATCAGGCCGCGATTCGGTTCGATCGGGACGATGGCGATGCGGTTCTCTTCCGCCTGCGCCACATAGTCGCTGTGCTTGTAGACTTGCAGCCAGATGAAGCGGGCCAGCAGCAGGCCGAAACAGATGAACACCAGCCCGCCCAGCACCGTCAGGCGCAGGCGGAACTGGTAGAGTTCGCGCTGATTGTCCTTGAGCTCAGTCATACTGCCGGTGCGGGATCAGATCGGACGGGTATGGTCGCGGTCCACTGCACGCCGCTGCGGCGCCAGCAGTATCCAGGTCGCCAGTGGCCACAGCACCACCGAGACGGCACTTTCGACAAAATAGAACCAGCCGGGGAATTTGCCCGACACGATGAAACGCACCAGCAGCTGCACCGACTGCGCCATCAGCAGCAGCGGGAACACATGCATGGCCTGGGTCACCAGCGGGAACCACAGTACCCGGCGGTGCAGCATGATGGCGAAGTAGGACAGCAGGGTGTAGGCCAGCGCATTCTCGCCCAGCAGGGTGGAATCATGCACGTCCATCAGCAGGCCCAGACAGAAGGCGGTGCCGATGCCGACCCGGCGCGGCTGGTGGATACCCCAGAACACCAGCACCAGCGCGACGAAGTCGGGCACGCCGATGAAATTCCCCCACGGCAGGAGGTTAAGCAGAAAGGCGCAGAACAGGCTGAAGGCGATGAACATGGGGCTCACCGGCAGCAGGATGTAGTAAGGACGGTTCATCGTACTGGCTCCTTGGCTTTGGCGCGTTCAGGTGCAGGTGCAGGTGCAGGTGCAGGTGCAGGTGCAGCGGCGCGCGGCGCGGCCGCTGCAGCATGGGGCGCAGCCGGTGTGGCGTGCGGCGCGGTCGCTGCGCCAGCGGCGGCAGGTCGTGCTCCCGGTGGCGCGCCTGTCAGCGCGGCGCCAGCGGCCGGAGTGGCGGTTTCCGTCACGCCGGTGGGGACCGCTGCCGGACGTGCCGCCGGCATCACCGGCATGAGGCCGGGGGCAGCATTGTTGGCAACAGGCGTAGCAGCATTGCCCGCCGCAGCGGCTGGCGGCGTGCCGGCGGCTGTGGGAGTGGCGGCGCCGCCAGCGGGAGCGGCTGCGGCTGGCGCGGCGGCAGCACCAGCGGCAGCGACTGGCGCGGCGGCGGCAGCCGCAGCAGCTGCAGCATCGGGCTCCTTGGGCGCATCCTTGATCGGCGCCATCTTGTTATTGTGTTTGCGCAGCTGGCGTTGTTCTTCGTCAGGCGGACGGGGTGGCATGTCCGGCAGCGACAGCAGCACCAGCAGCTGGGTGTTATTCGAAATCCCGCCCAGCGGCTGGCAGATCACGCCGCCGAAGGAGCCGGCTGCGCTGTTTTCCACCTGGGTCACGCGCGCCACTGCCAGACCGGCCGGATATACCCCGTCCAGACCCGAGGTGACGACGATGTCGCCCACCTGGATATCCGCGTTAGGCGCCGTGAAACGCAGTTCCAGCGTACCCGCTTTGCCACGTCCGTAGGCTACGCTGCGCAAGCCGTTGCGCAGCAGCTGGACGGGGATCGCCTGTTCCTTGTCGGTCAGCAGGGTGACTTCGGAGGTGAAGGGAAATACCCGCGTCACCTGCCCTACCACGCCCTGATGGTCGATCACGGGCAGGCCCAGTACCAGCCCTTGCTGGCTACCACGGTCGAGGATGATTTTGCGGCTGTTGACGTCGCGCGCGTCGTACAGGATTTCTGCCAGCATGGATTTGATGGGCAGATGTTCGCGCGCGTCGATCAGGCGGCGCAGCTGGTTGTTTTCCGCTACGCGCTGCTGCGCCTGCTGCAGCAGCAAGGCGCTGGCAATCTGCTGGCGTTTCAGTTCGCGCACCTGTTTTTCCAGCGCGGACAGCGAGGAGAAATAATCACCGACGCCATAGATAGCGTCGCGCGGCATCAGGGCCGCCATCTGCAATGGGTACAGCATGGTGCCGGCAACCTTGCGCACGGTCTGCAGGGTACGCACGCGCGAGTCGGCCAGCAGCAGTGCAATCGAGATGCACGCAAACACCATCATCTTCACCCGGGCCGGAGCACCTTGCTTGAAAAGTGGCGGAGGACTGTATTCCATGACTTCCAGTAATCCGGCGCTCGCGCGCCTACGAGACTAACAACTCAGCACCAAAAACCGGGGCCGCTCACTGCGGCCCCGTCTTGTCGGATCATTCGTAGGAGAAGATCGAGCCCAGTTGGTCCATCCGCTCCAGTGCCATGCCGGAGCCGCGTACCACGCAGGTCAGCGGATCTTCCGCCACCAGCACCGGCAGGCCGGTTTCTTCCATCAGCAAGCGATCCAGATCACGCAGCAGTGCGCCACCGCCGGTCAGCATCATGCCTTTTTCGGCGATGTCGGCGCCCAGTTCCGGCGGGGTCTGTTCCAGCGCGTTCTTCACGGCCGAGACGATGTTGTTCAGCGGGTCGGTCAGTGCTTCCAGAATTTCGTTGGACGAAATCGTGAACGAACGTGGAATACCTTCCGACAGGTTGCGGCCTTTGACTTCCATTTCCTTGACTTCGGAGCCAGGGAAGGCCGAGCCGATGGCTTTCTTGATCGCTTCCGCGGTCTGTTCGCCGATCAGCATGCCGTAGTTACGGCGGATGTAGTTGACGATGGCTTCGTCGAATTTATCGCCGCCCACGCGCACCGAGCCTTTGTAGACCATGCCGCCCAGCGAGATGATGCCCACTTCGGTGGTACCGCCACCGATGTCGACCACCATCGAGCCGGTTGCATCCGATACCGGCAGGCCGGCGCCGATGGCAGCGGCCATCGGTTCTTCGATCAGGTAAACCTGCGAGGCGCCGGCACCCAGTGCCGATTCGCGGATCGCACGGCGTTCCACCTGGGTCGAGCCGCACGGTACGCAGATGATGATACGTGGCGATGGGCGGAAGAATTTCGAGTCGTGCACCATGCGGATGAACTGCTTGAGCATCTGCTCGGTGACGGTGAAGTCGGCGATCACGCCGTCTTTCATCGGGCGGATCGCCTCGATGTTGCCGGGCACTTTACCCAGCATCTGTTTTGCTTCTTTACCAACTGCCTGTATCGTCTTCTTGCCGTTCGGGCCGCCTTCCTGACGGATCGCAACGACCGAGGGTTCATCCAGAACGATGCCCTGACCGCGGACGTAAATCAAAGTGTTGGCCGTGCCCAAGTCGATGGCCAGATCGGTGGAAATATACCTACGTAAAAAACCAAACATGTGTGTCCTGTGGCGCCACTAATGTGCGCGTAATCCGTTAGAAAGAAATCCTGTCTTGTAGCGGCGGCAGCAATGATTCAGCGCCGACAACGCATCAACCCGCCATTCTACCTTATAATTTGACTGCGATTTGCCGAATATCCACCCTAAAGTGTATCGGTGAAAGCCGCTGTTTGGGCGGCTGTTCCGTGCTTTTGTCCGTAATTTATCCACCTGCGGACCAGGGCCGCGGATTTTTATCATTAAAATAACACAACCTGCGCGGCTAGACCGCGCCATTTGCCATGTCTCTGACCTTATCCGACGTAACCCGCATTGCCAAACTGGCCCAGCTTGAAATGAACGAGGCGCAATCCGCCACCGCGCTGGAACAACTCAATGGCATTTTCGCGCTGGCCGAGCAGATGCAGGCGGTCGACACCGACGGCGTCGCACCGCTCAGCCACCCGCTGGCCGCGCACATGAATAACATCGCCCTGCGCCTGCGCGAAGACGTGGCCAGCGAGCCGAATCGCCGCGACGACTATCAGGTGGTGGCACCGAAAACCCAGGATGGCCTGTATCTGGTGCCGAAAGTGATCGAGTAAGTGGGTGCGGCCACCTTGGCCGCGCGCTACTCGCCACTCTGTACACACCGATCAACGTTAGAAATCGACATGCATACCAAAACCGTTAAAGAGTTATCCGCTCTGCTGCAAAGCAAAGCCATCACCGCCACCGAACTGGCCACCCAGTTCTTAGACCGTATCGAACAGAGCGATCTGAACGCCTTCCTGCACGTGGACCGCGCCCTGACGCTGGCGCAGGCCGCCGAAGCCGATGCCCGCATCGCCAACGGCACCGCCACCCCGCTGACCGGTGTGCCGATCGCCCACAAGGATATTTTCGTCACGCGCGACTGGCGCTCCACGGCCGGCTCGAAGATGCTGGCCAACTATGTGAGCCCGTTCGACGCCACCGTGGTGGAAAAATTCCGCGCGGCCGGCATGGTCACGCTGGGCAAGCTCAATTGCGACGAATTCGCCATGGGCTCGGCCAATGAAAACTCGGCCTTCGGCGCCGTAAAAAACCCGTGGGACAAGAACGCCGTACCGGGCGGCTCCTCGGGCGGTTCGGCCGCGGCCGTGGCAGCCCGTCTGGCACCGGCCGTGACGGGCACCGACACGGGCGGTTCGATCCGCCAGCCGGCTGCGTTCTGCGGCATCACCGGTATCAAGCCGACCTATGGCCGCGTATCGCGCTTCGGCATGATCGCGTTTGCTTCCTCGCTCGATCAGGGCGGCCCGATGGCACAGACGGCAGAAGACTGTGCGCTGCTGCTGAACGCCATGGCCGGCTTCGACGAACGTGATTCGACTTCGCTGGCGCCGGAACTGGGCGGCGTGGACGAAGACTTTACGCGTGAACTGGGCCAGCCGCTGACGGGCCTGCGCATCGGCGTACCGAAAGAATACTTCGGCGCAGGTCTGGCTGCTGACGTGGAACAGGCCGTGCGCGCCGCACTGGCACAGTACGAAAAGCTGGGCGCCACGCTGGTCGACATTTCGCTGCCGAATACGGCGCTGTCGATTCCGGCCTACTACATGATTGCACCGGCCGAAGCGTCGTCCAATCTGTCGCGTTTCGACGGTGTGCGCTACGGCCACCGCGCAGCCGACTACAAGGATCTGGCCGATATGTACCGCAAGACCCGCGCCGAAGGTTTCGGTGCCGAAGTCAAGCGCCGCATCATGGTGGGCACCTATGTGCTGTGCCACGGCTACTACGATGCCTACTACCTGAAAGCACAGAAAATCCGCCGCCTGATCGCGCAGGATTTCGAAGCCGTGCTGAATGGCCCGAACGCCGTGTGCGACGTCATCATGGGACCAGTGGCACCGACCGTGGCATGGGATCTGGGCGACAAATCGGATGATCCGGTGGCCGCCTATCTGGCCGACATCTTCACCCTGTCGACCAGTCTGGCCGGTCTGCCCGGCATGTCCATCCCTTGCGGTTTCGGTCAGGGCGAGAAAAACGCCAACCGTCCCGTGGGTCTGCAGATCATCGGCAAACACTTTGGCGAAGCCAAGCTGCTCAACGTCGCCCACCAGTACCAGCTGGCGACTGACTGGCACAAGCGCGCGCCAGCCGGCATCTAAGCAAACAACGACACACAATACAGCGAGAAGAATATGGAATGGGAAGTCGTCATCGGTCTTGAGAACCACGTGCAGCTCACGACCGAATCTAAAATTTTCAGCGGTTCGCCGATCAAGTTCGGCGCCGAAGCCAACACCCAGGCCAGCCCGGTGGATCTGGCTCTGCCCGGCGTTCTGCCGGTGATGAACAAGCAGGCGGTGGATCGTGCGATCCGCTTCGGTCTGGCCGTGGGCGCCAAGGTGGCGCCGCAATCGGTGTTCGCCCGTAAGAACTACTTCTATCCGGACCTGCCTAAGGGCTACCAGATCAGCCAGTTCGAAGACCCTGTGGTGATCGGCGGCGCGCTGACCTTCGGCTACGAGAAGGATGGCGAATTCGTCACCAAGACCGTCAACCTGACCCGCGCCCACCTGGAAGAAGACGCCGGCAAATCGCTGCATGAAGACTACGCCGGCATGAGCGGCATCGACCTGAACCGCGCCGGTACGCCGCTGCTGGAAATCGTCTCGGAACCGGAAATCCGCAGCGCAGCGGAAGCCGTGGCCTACGCCAAGGCACTGCACTCGCTGGTGATGTGGCTGGGCGTTTGCGACGGCAATATGCAGGAAGGTTCGTTCCGCTGCGACGTCAACGTGTCCGTGCGTCCGAAGGGCCAGAAGGAATTCGGCACCCGCTGCGAGATCAAGAACCTGAACTCGTTCCGCTTCATCGAGGAAGCCGTGCACGTGGAAGTGCGGCGCCAGATCGAGCTGATCGAAGACGGCGGCAAGGTGGTGCAGGCGACCCGTCTGTACGATCCGGATCGCAAGGAAACCCGCGAAATGCGCAGCAAGGAAGACGCGCAGGATTACCGCTACTTCCCTGACCCGGACCTGCCACCGCTGATTATTTCCGATGCGTGGATCGAGCAAGTCAAAGCTTCGATGCCGGAACTGCCAGCGGCTATGCGCGCCCGCTTCATCAGCGAATACGCGCTGCCGGAATACGATGCGCTGATCCTGACGGCCTCCAAAGCCATGGCGACCTACTTCGTCGCCGTAGTGGAAAGCGCCGGCAAGGAAAACGCTAAAGCTGCCGCTAACTGGCTGATGGGCGATGTGTCGTCCACCCTGAACCGCGAAGGCGTGGATATCGCGGACGCACCCGTCTCGCCAGCCCAGCTGGCTCTGATGATCAAGCGTATCGCTGACGGCACCATCAACAACAAGACCGCCAAGGAACTGTTCGGCGATATGTGGGCGGCCAAATCGGCCAACGACAATCTGGTCGATGAGCTGATCGAGTCGAAAGGTCTGAAACAGATCTCCGACACGGGCGCGCTGGAAGCCATCGTCAACGAGGTGATCGCCAACAATGCGAAATCGGTCGAGCAGTACCGCGCCGGCAAGGAAGCGGCCATCAATGCGCTGATCGGTCAGGCCATGAAAGCTTCGCGCGGCAAAGCCAATCCGGCCCAGCTAACGGAACTGCTGAAAGCCAAGCTGGCCGGCTAAGCTGGTACACAGCAAGCGCCAGACCCGATAGGGCAAAATCAGGGACGCCGCACATATGGCGTCCCTTTTTTTCGTCCATACTACCCGCACGTCCAGTCAGAATTGCAGGATATGCCGTGGGGTACACGCGATATGACGGTACATGATCCGTTCGGCAACCGGCTTACCTTCACCAGCGCCATCAGCACCTGATACGCTAGCCGCATGAGGCAAGACCACCTGTGCCGGGATTGCCAAACAAAACTACAGTCTAATTCAGTCTAATTAGGTCTGTTTGAGTCTAATCCGATCTAGAACTGGGAAGTTGCGGTCTAAATCGGTCTAGAAATTTCCTCAAAAAGTCTAAAACGAACTAGTTTTTGATTCGTCTGTCCAACTTTTAGACACTTACCGGGAGGACAGGGATATGACTTATGTGGCGAAACAGGCTATCTATCTGCCTTACGATATCTATCTCGATCTCGAACTGCATCTGCTGGTAACGCGGCCTGACATCCAGCCGGAGGCTTTTATTCAGGAACTGCTGCATCGCTGGCTGACACTGGATAAGGAACGGCTTGTTGCCCGTAAGAACGGGCAAGCGCTGCATGGATTTCAGTGGAAAAATGTCTTTCTGCCTGCCGGCACCCAGCTGCGTACTAGCCATCGCAATAAGGTGGAATTTGCCATCGTAGTCGGCGAGCAAATCATTGCCGAAGATGGACAATCGCTGACGCCATCCCAGTTCACCAACCGGCAAGCCAGCGCACGCAATGCATGGCGCTTTGTATGGCTGCGACTGCCTGGCGATGACTACTGGGTCCGCGCCGATCAATACCGCTCACGCCTCGAACTAAACCAGCAACAGCGCTTGATGACTAAGGAGGCGCTAGCGGGAACAGTCTAAAAATTTCCGAGAAGAGTCTAAAAAGGTCTAAAGAAATGTAATAAAGCGCGATTTTAGTCTCAAATCTCGGAAACTCTACTACTTCTGGACTGATTTAGACCGGAACCGCCCGTTTTAGACCGAAATAGACAAAATTAAAGAAAGAGAATACCCGCCCCGCCTACCACTGCCCTCCAACTCGCCTACTGACTGACTCGTCTGCATGCGTGCCTGCCTACCAGTCTGATCTGCTTGCTGTTCTTGCTCGCTCAGCATGCATGTGTCACCTGACGCTTTAAATCAGGCAGGCAGCGCCATCCACTGCAGAATATCGGCGAAGATCTGCTCGCGATTGAGTTCGTTGAAGTTCTCGTGGAAATTCTCGGGATAGCGCTGATAGGTCAGCAGCGCTGGCGGCACCAGCTTCAGCATGGCCTCGCCCGCGTCGGCATCGGCCAGTTGATCAGCGCCAGCGACAACGGCAAACAGCCGGTGCGACCATGCCGGCATCCGTGCTGCCAGCCCTTGCTGGGCGTGGGTCAGCGCATTCCCGAAGCGCACCGTGATTTCCGTCGCGCGGATGCCATCGCGTTCATCGGCATGATGGCGTGCCGTGATCGTGCTGTCATGCGTGAGCATATCGGTCAGCGATGCCAGCGGCACTTTCATGCGTGGTACCAGCGCGCCCAGCACACCGGACAGCGCCAGCAGCACCGGCGACACCTTGATGGCATTCACGTAGTACGGCGACGACAGAATAAAGCCCTTGATAGCAGCATCGCCAGCGAAGTGGCCCAGCCCCAGATGGGTCGCAATCAGCGCCCCCATCGAATGGCCCATCACATAGATCGGCACAGCGGGATAGCTCTGCTTCACCCACTGCAGGAACTGCACACTATCGTCGAGGAAGACGTGAAAGCCGGGGATATCCACGCGGCGCGCATCCTGATGGCCGCACAAATCATAGGCCACGGTAGCAATGCCATGCTGGCGGAAGTACAGCGCTGGCGTGACATAGTCACCGCCATGCGCCATGCCGCCGTGTATGGCCAGTATCACCGCGCGCGGCGCCGAATCTTCCGGCTCCCAGATATGGATACGGCGCTCACCCTGCGCGCAACGGAAACTGGCTAGCCGGTCTTCGGAAAAACGCATCATGGCGGGCGCGGCTCAGGCGACGCCGTAGCGGGTACGGTAGGCTGCCACCGCATCCTTGTATTGCAGCAGTTGCGGATCAGCGCCAGCGCCATTCAGATAGCTGAACAGGTCATCCAGATTACCGATCGAAATCACGGGAATGTTGTAGGTATTGGCCACTTCCTGCACTGCCGAATTAGGCGACAGCTCGCCATCCTTGCCCGAACGTTCCATACGGTCCAGCGCAATCAGTACGGCGCATGGTTCGGCGCCGGCAGCGCGGATCATGTCGACCGACTCGCGCACCGAAGTACCGGCCGAAATCACGTCGTCGATGATCACCACTTTACCCTGCAGCTTAGCGCCGACGATGGTACCGCCTTCGCCGTGGTCCTTGGCTTCCTTGCGGTTAAACGCGAAGGAAGTATTACGGCCTTTGCCTGCCAGCGCCACAGCGGTGGCCGAAGCCAGCGTAATGCCTTTGTAGGCAGGGCCGAACAGCATATCGAATTCCACGCCCGAATCGAGCAGCGTCTGGGCGTAGAACTGCGCCAGCTGGGCCAGCGTGGCGCCGTCATGGAACAGGCCCGCGTTGAAGAAGTAAGGCGACTGGCGGCCGGCCTTGGTGGTGAATTCGCCGAAGCGCAGAACGCCGGTTTTGACGGAGAACGCGATAAAGTCCTGACGTAAGTTATTCATGCTGCCTCATTTCTGCCTAATTGTGATGATGCCCGTATTTTAACGCTACACTATCGCATTCCGAAAAAATGTCGCATTTATGCGCGTCTCACTGCACTGAACTGACTATGCCGAAAATTATCTCTGCCAATCTGAATGGCATCCGCTCCGCCGCCAGCAAAGGCTTTTTCACCTGGATGGCCGAACAGGACGCCGATTTCGTCTGCGTACAGGAACTCAAGGCGCAAGCGCCTGACATGCAGCCGGAGTTCCTCAATCCGCAGGGCTATCACGGCCACTTCCACTATGCCGAGAAAAAAGGCTATTCCGGTACGGGCGTGTACAGCAAGGTAGCACCGGACCGCGTGGTGATCGGTTTCGGCGCACCGGAGTTCGATGCCGAAGGCCGCTACGTGCGTTGCGATTTCGGCAATCTGACGGTGATCTCGGTCTACTGCCCATCCGGCTCCTCGGGTCCGGAGCGGCAGGAAGCCAAGTTCCGCTTCATGGATCTGTTCCTGCCCCACCTGCAAACGCTGCACGCAGAAGGCCGCGAAGTGGTGATCTGCGGCGACTGGAACATCGCCCACAAAGAGATCGACCTGAAGAACTGGAAGGGCAACAAGAAGAATTCCGGCTTCCTGCCGGAGGAACGTGCCTGGATGACGCGCATCTTCGACGAGGTGGGCTTTGTCGACGTGCACCGCGGTCTGGACCCGCGCGAAGAACAGTACACGTGGTGGAGTAACCGCGGTCAGGCCTGGGCCAAAAACGTAGGCTGGCGTATCGACTATCAGGTGGCCACGCCCGGCATCGCCGCTACCGCCACCACGGTCGCCATCTACAAAGAGCAGCGCTTCTCCGACCACGCGCCGCTGACCATCACCTACGCCTGAAGGCCCGGCTTGGTCGCCGCACCGCCGTGCCGCCTCACAAGGCGCGGCGGCTGAAAAACTCGCGCCGCTGGCCCGTCAGCGGATCATCGAAAGCGATGCGGCGCGCCAGCAGTTTCAGGGGCGCCGACACATCGTCCTGCTTGCACGGGAGCGCAACGGGATAGAACGCATCATTGATAATCGGGATGCCCAGCGCCGCCAGATGCACGCGCAACTGGTGCTGGCGCCCCGTGTGCGGCAGCAAACGATACAGCGTGCAGTCGGCACGCTGTTCGATCACATCGATCACCGTCTCCGAATTTGGCTCACCCTCGACTTGTTTCATCGTGAAGAATTTATCGCCTTCCACCATGCGGCTGCGGTAGGTAAAGGGGAAGCTGCGCCCATGCAGATGGGCTGCCAGCGCCTCGTACTCCTTCTCGATCACGCGCTGCTGGAATAGCGACTGATAGGCGCCACGGCTTTCCTGCCGGCGCGAGAAGATCACCACCCCGGCTGTTTCGCGGTCGAGCCGGTGGATAGGCGTGAGTTCCTCTTCATTGAACTGCTTTTTCAGCCGCACCAGCAGCGTCTCGTGCAGAAAGCGGCCGGACGGTATCATGGGCAGGAAGTGCGGCTTGTCCACCACCAGCAGATGCGGGTCCATGAACAGCACTTCTTCCTTGAACGGTATCGGCGTTTCCGCTGCCAGCTCGCGGTAGTAGAAAATCCGCATGCCACGCCGGAACGCGCTGTCCGGCGCCAGTACCCTGCCTTCGCCATCGACCACTTCACCACGCGCCATGCGGTCGCGCCAGCTGGCTTCGGCCACATCGGGAAAACGCGCCAGCAGAAAGGTCAGCAAGTCTGGCCACTGCCCTTCCGGCAGCCATAGATAGCTGGGCGCGACGCCGTCGCGCATGGGCAGTGGGGCTGCAGCCATCAGGATTTAGGCAGCGCCAGCGAGCGGTAAGGCGGCAGATTATTCGGATCCAGACCACGTGCACGAGCGAACACCGGCAGCACCAGATACATATTCTTGTCCATGTCGTCGATACGCTTGCTGCCACTTGGGTGGGTCGACAGGAAAGGCAAAGGCTGGCTCTTGTTCACGGCACCCATCTTCTGCCACAGGGCGATACCGGCACGGGGATCGAAGCCGGCACGGGCGGCCAGATCGAGGCCGACCAGATCGGCTTCGCTTTCATCATCGCGCGAGAAGCTCAGCGCCGCGCCCTGGGCCACGGCACCAGCAGCCGCATCACCCAAGCGCGGATCGACCCCGAAATAGGCCGAACCGATGGCACCGAATATGCGCGCACCAACCGACGTGATGGCATTCTTGCCCGCCTGTTCGCGCGCATGTTCGCGCAGCGCATGGGCGATCTCATGTCCCATCACCATCGCCACTTCATCATCGGTCAGATTCAGCTTGGTCAGAATGCCGTTGTAGAAAGCGATACGACCACCGGGCATGCAGAACGCATTCACGGTGGGCGAATTGAGCAGATTGACTTCCCACTTCCAGTTGGCGGAATCGGGATTCCAGCGCGTGGTGAACGGAATCAGGCGCTGGGCAATGGCGCGCAGGCGGATCAGTTGCGGATTGCGCTCGGTGGCCACGGCATCCTTCTGGTGCGCCTGTGCCAGCATCTGGTCGTACTGCAGCTTGGATTGCTGATCGAACTGGCGCGCATCGCCACCGAGGCCGCGCAGGCGCGACATACGGGTAACGGGGATGCCATCATCCTGCGCCGCCGCCGGCAGGCCGACGCACAGGCTGGCGCACAAGCTGGCCAGCGCCAGCGTGGCTGTCAGAGATTTAGACTTTTTCATCACGAGTGTTCCATGGAGCGATTTTGGGCAACATCATCATGGCAGGAAAGGCCATGATAAAGCACACAATAAAGAACCAGAACCAGCCCGTCTGCGCCACGATATAGCCTACCGAAGAGTTGATAAACGTACGCGGCACAGCAGCCAGACTGGAAAATAATGCGTACTGGGTGGCAGTGTAACGCGGATCGGTAGCACGCGACATAAAGGCCACCAGTGCAGCCGCGCCCAGTCCCAGACTGGCAAACGCCTCGAAGCCGAAAGCAGCACTGAGCAGCCACATATCCGGCCCCACCTTGGCCAGCCAGGCAAAGCCGAGGATGGCCAGCGCCTGCAGCACGCCGAACACCCACAGGGCACGGTTAATGCCCAGCTTAATCATCCAGATGCCGCCCACGGCACCACCGGCCAGCGCAGCCCACCAGCCCGTGGCGTTGGCGGCCAGCCCGATCTGCTTGGTAGTAAAACCGATATCGAGGAAGAACTTGGTGGACAGCGCGGTCGACATGCTGTCGCCGATTTTATACAGCAGCACGAAAGCGATGATCAGCATGGCCTGACGCCAGCCATCGCGCTCGATGAATTCGCGGAACGGCAGCACCACGGCTTCCTGCAGATTCTTCGGTGGCGCGCCATACACGGCCGGCTCGTGCGCCAGCAGCGTGCAGACCAGACCGGGCAGCATGAACGCGGCGACGATCCAGAACACCGCCTGCCACGGCATGCTGTCGGCCAGCACCAGCCCCAGCGCGCTGGGAATCAGACTGGCCGCCTTGTAGGCATTGACGATGATGGCCGCGCCCAGCCCCTGCTCGTTCTCGGCCAGAATTTCGCGCCGGTAGGCATCGATCACCACGTCCTGACTGGCCGACAGGAAGGCGATCAGGAATACCCCGCCCGCAATCAGCGGCAATTGCTGCTGCGGGTCCAGCATGCCGAGCGCACCGATCACGACGAACAGCGCCAGCTGGGTCAGCGCCATCCAGCCACGCCGGCGCCCCAGCGCGCCCAGCGCGTAGCGGTCCATAAAGGGCGCCCAGAGGAACTTGAAGGTATAGGGGAAGGTCACCAGCGCGAACAGCCCCAGCGCCTTTACATCCAGACCGGACTTGGCCAGCCAGGCCTGCATCAGATAGATCAGCGTGTACAGCGGCAGGCCGGAGCTGAAACCGAAGAACAGGATAGCCACCGTGCGGCGGTTGAAATAGGTGCGCCAGTGGCGCGCCGCCCCTGCGGCTTCCTGTGTCGTCATGAGTGTCAGGCCTTTCTACGTAAGCGGAACACGGCCAGATCGCCGCGCAAGTTAGGCAGGAAGTTTACCCGCTCTCCCTCGGCCAACGCCACACATTCCATCACTTCCAGCCCGCACTCCTCGGCCAGATCGCGGAAATCGTTAATCGTCGCGCAGCGCACGTTGGGCGTGTCATACCATTCGTAAGGCAGCGATTCGGACACCGGCATGCGGCCCTTGAGCAGCGCCACACGGTGCGGCCAGTAGGCGAAGTTGGGGAAGGACACGATGGCTTCCTTGCCGACCCGGACGATGTCGCGCAGCAGCGCTTCCACCTGCTTCATCATCTGCAGCGACGACAGACACAGCACCGTATCGAAGCTGTTATCGCCGAACAGCGCCAGCCCCTTCTCCATATCCTGCTGGATCACACGCACACCACGCCGGGTACTTTCCAGTACCTTGTCGTCGGCGATCTCGATGCCGTAGCCGCTGCACTGCTTATCGCTCTGCAGGTACTCCATCATCACGCCATCGCCGCAGCCCACGTCCAGCACATGCGCGCCGGCGGACACCCAGTGAGCGATAAAGGCCAGATCCGGCCGCGCCTTGCTTAAATCGTTAAAGTTCATTTGCCGCCCCCGATCTCGTCCCACACCTGGCCGTAATAAGCCCGCACCATATTCATGTAGCGCGAGTCGTCCAGCAGGAAGGCATCGTGGCCGTGCGGCGCATCGATTTCCGCATAGGTGACCTGACGGCGGTTGCTAATCAGCGCCTGCACGATTTCCTGACTACGCTCGGGCGAGAAACGCCAGTCAGTGGTAAAGGAAGCGAGGAAGAACTTGGCACGGGTCACAGCCAGCGTTTTCGCCAGATCGCCGCCGTGGGCGCGCGCCGGATCGAAGTAGTCGAGCGCCTTGGTAATCAAGAGATAGGTGTTGGCATCGAAGTATTCGCTGAACTTGTCGCCCTGATAGCGCAGATACGACTCGATCTCGAAATCCACCCCGAAGCCGAATTTATAGTCGCCATCGCCGGCGCCATCCGCTTCCGCATCGCGCAGGCGGCGACCGAATTTCTCTGCCATGTCGTCATCCGACAGGTAAGTAATGTGACCCACCATGCGCGCTACGCGCAGACCGTTTTTCGGCACCACGCCATGTTCGTAGAAGTCGCCACCATGGTAATCAGGATCGGACAGAATGGCCTGCCGCGCCACATCATTGAAAGCGATATTCTGCGCCGACAGCTTGGCAGTAGACGCGATCACGATGCAGTGGCGCAGCCGTTCCGGATACATGATGGACCAGGCCAGCGCCTGCATGCCGCCCAGCGAACCGCCCATCACGGCGGCGAACTGGGTAATGCCCAGCGCATCGGCCAGACGCGCCTGCGCCGCCACCCAGTCCTCCACCGTCACCACGGGGAAGGCCGCGCCATAAGGCTTGCCGGTAGCGGGGTTGGTGTGCATAGGCCCCGTCGAACCAAAGCAGGAGCCCAGATTGTTAATTCCGATGACGAAGAATTTATCGGTGTCCAGCGGCTTGCCGGGACCGACCATATTGTCCCACCAGCCCTGACTTTTCGGCTGGCCTTCATACACGCCGGCCACATGGTGCGAAGCGTTGAGCGCGTGGCATACCAGTACCGCGTTCGATTTGTCGGCATTCAGCGTGCCGTAGGTCTCATACATCAGCATGTAGTCGCGCAGCGAAGCACCGCTCTGCAACGGCAGCGGCTGCGCAAAATGCATGGTTTGCGGAGAAACGTATCCTAAGGATGACATTATTTCAGTATTTTTAGGGGGCGGCCCCACGGGCCATCTATCAAGGCGGAACCGCGAGGATGGGTTCCGCCGTCTGGGTAGCCCCTCGGCTACATCAACTGCAATTGTTCGACCGCGTCTGCAATTACGTTGGGTTCCATCGAGCGCATGATCTTGCGGGTTTGCGGCATGATGCGCGCAAGGTCGCTGTTCAGGATTTCCTGCTTGACCGACAGCAGCTGTGCCGGGTGCATCGAAAATTCGCGCAACCCCATGCCGAGCAGCAGACGGGTAAGCTTGATATCGCCCGCCATTTCGCCGCACACCGCCACGTCGATTCCGGCCTTATGCCCTGCTGCGATCGTCATGGAGATTAACTGCAGCACGGCCGGATGGAGGGGATTGTAAAGGTGTGCGACCTCATAATCAACCCGGTCGATGGCCAGCGTGTACTGGATCAGGTCATTGGTACCGATCGACAGGAAGTCCATGCGTTTGACGAACATGGGCAGCGCCAGTGCCGCCGCCGGGATTTCGATCATGGCGCCCACATCGACATTCTCATCGAATTTCTCGCCCCGTTCGCGCAGCGCCGCCTTGGCCTGCTCCACCATGGCCAGCGACTGGTCGATCTCGAACGCATGCGCCAGCATGGGAATCAGTATCCGCACCTTGCCAAACGCCGACGCGCGCAGGATGGCGCGCAACTGGGTCAGGAAAATCTGCGGTTCGGCCAGACAATAACGGATCGCGCGCAAGCCCAGCGCGGGATTGAGCGCCGTCTGCTCGCCCTGATCGAGCGGCTTGTCGGCGCCGATATCGAGGGTACGGATGGTAACAGGGCGGCCCTTCATGGCCACCACGGCGCGCTTGTACTGCTCGAACTGCTCGTCCTCGGACGGAATCCGGCTATCGCGCCCCATGAACAGGAATTCCGAGCGGAACAGCCCGACGCCATTGGCGCCCGCCTCCATCGCCGCCGCACAGTCGTCCGGCAGTTCGATATTGGCCAGCAAGGTGATCTCCGTACCATCCTTGGTGATGGCCGGGGTCTTCTTGAGTTTATTCAGCTTCTTGCGCGCACGCGCTGCCACCGCCTGGCGCTCGCGATACTGCTCCAGCACCAGCGCACTGGGGTTGGCGATCACCACACCGGCATCGCCGTCGATGATCAGCCAGTCGTCCTGCTCGATCAGCGTCGACGCGCCGGCCATGCCCACGGCCGCCGGAATATCCAGACTGCGCGCCACAATCGCCGTGTGCGAGTTCTGCCCGCCCACATCGGTCACGAAACCGATGAAGGAGCGGTCGCGGAACTGCAGCATATCGGCCGGCGAGATATCGTGCGCCACGATGATCATCTGGGCCTGGAAATCATCCTCGCCCGCACTCGGTGCAGGCAGGGTCTGGGCCGTGCCCAGCAACACTTTCAGCACCCGCTCGGCCACCTGCTGGATATCGGCCTTGCGCTCGCGCAGATAGGGGTCTTCGATTTCGTCGAACTGGGCCGACAGCTCATCGATCTGGGTCAGCAGCGCCCATTCGGCGTTGTAGTGGCGGGTACGGATAATGTCCAGCGGCTCTTCCGAGATCATGGGATCGGACAGAATCAGCGCATGCACATCGATGAAGGCGCCCAGCTCGGTGGGGGCATCCTTGGGCAATTCGTTCCACAGCGTCTGTAGCTCCACATGCACCTGCGCCAGCGCTTCCTGCAGGCGCCGTACTTCCGCTTCCAGCAGTTCCTCGGCCACCAGATAATGCTGCACATCGAGTGCGGCTGGCGCCAGCTTGTGGGCGCGACCGATCGCAATCCCGCGCGAGACAGGAATACCGTGCAGAGTGAACGAAGCGACCGGCGCTCCGCTCGGGCTACGTAGGCGGCTGCGTTCGCCCGGCATTACTCGCCTTCGCCGAATTTGTCGTTGACCAGCGCCGTCAGCGCCGTGATGCAATCGCCTTCGTCGGCACCATCGGCTTCCAGCAGCACTTTGGCGCCTTTGCCGGCGGCCAGCATCATCACGCCCATGATGGATTTGGCATTGACGCGGCGCGCATTGCGGGTGAGCCAGACATCGCTCTGATATTTTGCTGCCAGTTGGGTGAATTTAGCGGAAGCACGCGCATGCAAACCAAGCTTGTTGATAATCTCGAGTTCTTGCTGAATCATTTTTGTTTTATCTCAATCAGAAATGCGCCTAAGCGGCGCCTACACCGCACCCACGCGGATACGGTTATCCACCCGCACCGCCCCACTCTGGGCACCGGCCAGCGCCATTTCTACCACCACATCGAGCGCTTCGCGCCGGTAAGTGATGGCACGCAGCAGCATGGGCAGACTGATGCCGGCGATGACTTCCACCCGTCCCGCATCGGCCAGACAGTTGCAGCAATTGGCGGGAGTACCGCCCTTCACATCCGTCATCACCAGTACGCCGCTGCCCGTATCGAGCCGCTTGATGGCGGCCGCAGCCAGCGCCTGCACTTCGCCCAGATCCTGATCGGCGATCACATCGATCGCTTCCAGTTGCTCGGTGGGGCTACGGAACACGTGCGCGCAGGCAGCCATAAAAGCCTGCCCCAGCGGCGCATGTGTCATAAGCAGTATGCCAACCATATTCTTAAACCGCCAGTCAGTACCGGAATTTTTTAATACTTTCCGGCAAAAATGTTAATTATTGGTTGCAAGATCCTGCGCCACCGCCGCTTCCACCGCATCGACAAACATGGCCGCCACGTGGAAGCCCGTCTGCGCCGTAATCTCCTGGAAGCAGGTCGGACTGGTGACATTGACTTCGGTCAGGTTCTCGCCGATTACATCTAATCCTACCAGCAACAGCCCCCGAGCGGCCAGTTTCGGTCCCAGCGTATTGGCAATTTCATAATCGCGCTCGCTCAGAGGTTGCGCTACGCCAACGCCGCCGGCCGCCAGATTGCCCCGTACTTCGCCATTCTGGGGGATGCGCGCCAGCGCAAACGGCACCGGCTTGCCGCCGATGACGAGGATGCGCTTGTCGCCCTTGACGATGGCAGGGATATAGCGCTGCGCCATGATGGTCTGGCTGCCCTGACGGGTCAGGGTTTCGATGATGGAGCCCAGATTCATGCCGTCGGCCGTGACGCGGAAGATGCCCGCGCCGCCCATGCCGTCCAGCGGCTTGAGGATGATATCGCCATGCTGCTGCTGGAAGGCACGAATGCGCGCCTCGTCGCTGGTCACCAGCGTCGGCGTGGTGAATTCGCTGAACTGGGCAATCGACAGTTTCTCGTTATGGTCGCGGATCGCCGACGGCTTGTTGTAGACGCGCGCGCCCTGCTTCTCGGCCAGTTCCAGCAGATAGGTACCGTAGATGTATTCCATATCGAACGGCGGGTCCTTGCGCTGGATGATGGCATCGAACTGGCCCAGATCGCATTCTTCGGCCGGCGCCGCACGGTACCAGTCGCTCGCATCGCCAGTCAGGGTGATGGCGGCCACGCGCGCCGTCACCCGGCCGTTTTCCAGCGCCATATCGCGCTGTTCGAAGGCATACACGGCATGGCCACGACGCGCCGCTTCCACCATCATGGCGTAGGTGGAATCCTTATAGGTCTTGAAACTGGCCAGCGGGTCGGCGAGGAAAGCGATCTTCATGAGAGGTCCATTCTGGGGTAATCGGGGAGGTGCTTAATACACTTCGGGATTCGGGTCGGTGCGTTCCATTTCCAGCGAAGCGGCCAGCAGCGCCAGCCGCGCCACCACACCGTACACATAGAAGCGGTTAGGCGCGGCCGTACCGGGTTTGGCTTTCAGGTCGGGCACGGCATGCTGCTGGGCAAACGCCAGCGACACATAGTGCGAACCCGGTGCTTTCAGATTCTGATCCTTGCCTTTTTCCGCATGCACACGGTAGAAACCGCCCACCACATAGCGGTCTATCATGTAGACCACGGGCTCGGCCACATCGTCCTTGATGCTCTCGAATGTCGGCACGCCTTCCTGAATGATGAAATCCGTGACTTCCTTGCCATCCTTGAAGACGATCATGCGATCGCGCTGCTCCTGACTCAAGTCCTTGATTTCACTGGAATCCTTGATGGTCAGCACACTGGTGCCATAGGTGCCCGCATCGGGTTTCACAATCACGAACGGCTTCTGATCCTTGATGCCGTATTCCTTGTACTTCTTCTTGATCTTGGACAGCAGCGCATCGACATTGGCGGCCAGACAGTCATAGCCCTCACCCGTGCGGAAATTCACTGCATCGCACTTGGCGTGGAAAGGATTGAGCATCCACGGATCGACCCCGATCAGCTTGCCGAACTTCTTGACCACCTCGTCATAGGCGTTCATATGGTTGCTCTTGCGCCGCAGCGCCCAGCCTGCGTGCAGCGGCGGCAACAGGCTCTGCTCGTGGATGTTCTGCAGAATCTCGGGGATACCATCCGACAGATCGTTGTTCAGCAAAATCGTGCAGGGATCGAAATCTTTCAGCCCCAGCCGGCGCCCGTTAGGCGAACGCACCAGCGGTTCGATCACCAGCATATTCCCATCAGGCAATGCAAGCGGGGTCGGTTCGGTAATTTCCGGTGACAAAGAACCCAGCCGTACATGCAGCCCCGTCTGGCGGAAAATCTGCATCAGCCGCGCAACATTTTGCAAATAGGAAGGATGGCGCTGCTTGATTTCAGGAATCAACAGCAGATTGCGCGCATCGGGACAGTATTTATCGATGGCCGCCATGGCCGCCTGCACGGACAGGGGCAGCATTTCCGTGGCCAGATGGTTGAAGCCGCCGGGGAAGAGATTGGTATCCACGGGCGCCAGCTTGTAACCCGCATTCCGCATGTCCACGGAGCAATAAAACGGCGGGGTATGTTCCTGCCACTCCAGCCGGAACCAGCGTTCGATGGCGGGCGTGGCCGCCAGAATTTTCTCTTCGAGGTCTAGTAGCGGGCCGGTGAGCGCCGTAACGAGATGGGGAACCATACTTACGTCCTTAAATGATGCGGGAGGATGCCGGAATGTCGATATTACCGTGCAGATGGCCTATATCGGGGCAAAAACCTTAATTTAAAGACGGGAAATAAAAAAAGCGCCCCGTCATCGAATGAGGGGCGCCGAGGGGAGACCCGCCGCGACGGGCGGGCACTACGAGATACTGACTAGGTCTGGCTTAAGCGTGGTAGGCCGACTCGCCATGGCTGGTGATGTCCAGACCTTCGCGTTCCTCTTCTTCCGGTACGCGCAGACCGATCACGATGTCGACCAGCTTGTAAGCGATCAGCGACACGATGCCCGACCACAGGATGGTGGTACCTACCGCCGTTGCCTGGGTGGTCACCTGACCGATGATGGAGTAAGGATCAGCCGACATTTTGTTGGTGACGTAGTCGAAGATGCCCTGACCGCCCAGCGATGGCGCAGCGAACACACCGGTCAGCAGCGCACCGAGGATACCGCCCACGCCGTGCACACCGAACACGTCCAGCGAGTCGTCCGCGCCCAGCAGGCGTTTCAGACCATTCACACCCCACAGGCAGACCACACCGGCCAGCAGACCCATGATCAGCGCACCCATAGGACCGACGAAGCCGCAAGCGGGGGTAATCGCCACCAGACCGGCTACTGCGCCAGAAGCAGCGCCCAGCATGGAAGGCTTGCCTTTCATGATCCACTCGCCGAACAGCCACGACATGGTAGCGGCAGCGGTTGCCAGCAGCGTGTTGACGAAGGCCAGCGCAGCCACATCGCCAGCTTCCAGTGCCGAACCAGCATTGAAACCGAACCAGCCCACCCACAGCAGCGAAGCGCCGATCATGGTCATGGTCAGCGAGTGCGGTGCCATCGCTTCACGGCCATAGCCCACGCGTTTGCCCATCATGTAAGCACCGACCAGACCAGCCACGGCGGCGTTGATGTGCACCACGGTGCCACCAGCGAAGTCGAGCGCACCTTTCTGGAACAGGAAGCCTGCTTTGGCGCCTTCGGTGGCGGCAGTGGCCGCATCCTTGATCGCGTCAGGGCCGGTCCAGAACCAGACCATGTGAGCCACTGGCAGGTAGGCGAAGGTGAACCACAGCACCACGAAGGCCAGCACGGCGCTGAACTTGGCGCGCTCGGCGAAGGAACCAACGATCAGGCCGCAGGTAATTGCCGCGAACGTGGCCTGGAATACCACGTAGACATATTCAGGAATCACCACACCCTTGCTGAAGGTGGCAGCCGTGGAGAAGGCGGCCTTGGCAGGATCGAAAATACCGTTCAGGAACAGGCGGTCGAATTTACCGATGAAGGCATTGCCTTCGGTAAAGGCCAGCGAGTAGCCGTAGACGCACCACAGCACGATGATCAGGGCGAAGATGGTGAACACCTGCAGCAGAATCGACAGCATGTTTTTCGAGCGTACCAGACCGCCGTAGAACAGAGCCAGACCGGGAATCGACATCATGATGACCAGAATGGTGGAGACCATCATCCAGGCCGTATCACCCTTGTTAGGGGTAGGAGCCGGTGCGGCAGCCGCTTCGGCTGGCGCTGCAGCTTCGGCAGCAGGTGCAGCGGCTGGGGCCGCTGCCGAGGCGGCTGCAGCGGCGGCCGGTGCGGCAGCATCAGCCGGGGCCGGGGCCGGGGCCGATGCCGCCGCCACAGGCGCCGCAGCGGCCGGTTTAGCCTCTTCGGCCCACACGGGCGCCGATAGCGCACACAGTACGGCGGCGCCAGCCAGCCAGGACGTAACAAATTTCTTCATCTAGCTTCCCCTTAAAGAGCGTCGTTGCCGGTTTCGCCGGTACGGATACGGATAACTTGTTCCAGGTTGTATACGAAGATCTTACCGTCGCCGATTTTACCGGTACGGGCGGCCCCTTCGATCGCTTCGATGGCCTGCTCGACCACCGCGTCATCGACGGCGGCTTCGATTTTGGTCTTAGGCAGGAAATCGACCACATATTCCGCACCGCGATACAGCTCGGTGTGACCTTTCTGGCGACCGAAGCCTTTCACTTCGGTCACGGTAATGCCTTGCACGTTAATTGCCGACAGAGCCTCGCGGACTTCGTCGAGCTTAAACGGCTTGATGATGGCGGTAATCAGTTTCATACAGGCCTCGCTTAGAAGGTTTTAGAGACAGTCAGAACCAGCGCCTTCTTGGCCAGATTCTTACCTTTTGCAGTGTAGGCATCGGAATCGGCGTAGATCGCCGCCAGAGCCACCGTTGCCACACCCAAATCTTTGGTCACGCCGACTTTGTAGTCGCTATAGCTGGCGGCACCGTTGTTCTTCACGTTCTGGTGACCGGCGTGCAGGTTCAGTACCAGACCTTCGCTCAGCTCGAAGTTGGCGCTGCCGTCCAGATAACCACTGTTCTTACTGTCGGCAAAGCCGAACAGATTGGTGGTCGATTGCGAATATTTGACCGTGAACGGACCGTAGCCGATCTGGCCGTACAGTTCGAAGGTATTGGCGCTAGGGTGCAGACCATTCGATGGGTAGAAGTAGTACAGGCCGCCCACGTCATAGGTCACATCCTTGACGAGCTCGCCACGCTTACCAGCGTACAGATCCCATTCAACATCGCCGGAACCGCCTGCGTCCTTGGTCCACTTGATGGTGGACAGCCAGGTACCGGCGTAGAAGCCGGTCGGATTATTGGTATAGTCCGCGCCGCCCAGCAGAGCAGGTTTCAGACGGGTTTGCGATACGCCGCGATAGCGGTAGTCGCTGACAATGGCCGCGTTAAACGTCACTTCATTGTCGGGTTTAGCTTCGGCAGCGGGTGTCGCTTCCTCGGCCTGCGCCACGGAGGCGCTCATGGAGGCGAATGCTAAGGTCAACGCAGCGATCAGGGTGAAGTTCTTGCCCGGGTTTTTCATAATAGTTTTCCTCTTGAAGTTGAACTTAGATGGCAGTTGCGGTTTAAAATCCTGTTTGTTCGAAGCGATGAACAGCGTTCACTCCTTCTTTAGCAGATTGCGTGCCAGCTTTTGAGATGCCTCAAAATGTGGCCTGCAACGCGCCAAACTTGGGAACAGTGGGCCAAACGTGAGAATTTTCTCGTTGACGCATATCTCCAAGGCAACATTCGCACCAGATTAACGCCACCCGCGCACCGCAATGGTGCGCGGGTGGCAACACCGACCGAGGACCATGATGGACATGAATACTTTTTTTAATGATTTGCAAAGCAAGGTCAGCCAGGCCATCGAAAACTCGCCCGCCAAGGACATCGAAAAAAACGTCAAATCGATGATGACCCAGGGCTTCGCCAAACTCGATCTGGTGACCCGCGAGGAATTCGAGATCCAGGCCCAGGTGCTGGCCAAGACCCGTGCCAAACTGGAAGCACTGGAAGCCCGTCTGGCCGAGCTGGAAGCCAAGGCCGGCAACTAAGCCCCTATCGAGGCAAGTAAGTCTGCCCTGCCGCGCCACCCGTTTGGGCTGGCGCAACATCCCAAGGCGCGATCGGCCTACGCTGGCGGCATGCTGTTTCACCGCAGCGCCTAGCCATCCAGCGATCACCAGCGATCACGCCCGCCATGAGCCTCGCCGTACTTAAAAGCCGCGCCCTCGAAGGCATGGATGCGCAGGAAGTCAGCGTGGAAGTCCATCTCGCCAATGGCCTGCCCGCCTTGGCCATCGTGGGTCTGGCTGATACCGAAGTCAAAGAAGCGCGCGACCGCGTGCGCGCCGCCATCATCAATAGCGGCTTCGAGTTTCCCGCCCAGCGCATCACCGTCAACCTCGCCCCGGCCGACCTGCCCAAGGAATCCGGCCGCTTCGACCTGCCCATCGCCATCGGTGTACTGGCAGCTTCCGGCCAGATACCGGCACGCCAGCTGAACGAATACGAATTCGCCGGTGAGCTATCACTGTCGGGCGCCTTGCGCCCCATCCGCGGTACCCTGGCCATGGCCGTGGCCTGTAGCCGCTACGGCAGCCAGCGCGGCCTGATCCTGCCCATCGATAATGCCGACGAAGCCGCGCTGGTCAGCGCGGCCGCCATCTATCCGGCCAGTTCGCTTCAGCAGGTGTGCCGCCACTTCAGCGCGCAGGGTAGCGCTGCCCGCCTGCAGCGTCACCCGCCGCCGCCCTTGCGCCAGCTGGGCCGTTATCCCGACTTCGCCGATGTCAAAGGCCAGCAGGCGGTAAAGCGGGGACTGGAAATTGCGGCCGCCGGTCGCCACAACGTGCTGCTGGTAGGCCCACCCGGAGCCGGCAAAACCATGCTGGCCATGCGCTTTCCCGGCCTGCTGCCCGCCATGAGCGATGCCGAAGCACTGGAAGCGGCTGCCGTGCAATCGCTCAGCGGCCAATTCCGCCTCGACCTGTGGCGCCAGCGCCCGTTCCGCGCACCGCATCACACAGCTTCCGGCGTGGCACTGGTGGGTGGCGGCAGCGTCCCACGTCCCGGCGAAATTTCGCTGGCCCACCATGGCGTGCTATTCCTCGACGAACTGCCCGAGTTCGAACAGCGCGTGTTGGACGTACTACGCCAGCCACTCGAATCAGGCCAGATCACTATTTCGCGCGCGGCCCGACAGGCCGACTTTCCCGCCCGCTTCCAGCTGATCGCCGCCATGAACCCCTGTCCCTGCGGTTATGCCGGCCATAGCAGCGCGCGTTGCCACTGCAGCCCCGAACAGATCGCCCGCTACCAGCGCCGCATTTCCGGCCCGCTGCTGGACCGTATCGACATCCAGCTCGAAGTCGCGGCGCTCGATCCACTGCAGCTGGCCGCCGCCGGCGCCGCAGAAAGCAGCAGCGCCATTGCCGCCCGCGTGCAGCAGGCAGCAGAGCGGCAGTGCCAGCGCCAGGGCAAACCCAATCAGGCACTCAGCCCGCAGGAACTGGAACAGCACTGCCGACTCGATGCTGCCAGCCACACCGTGCTACAGCGCAGCATGGCGCGCTTCCAGTGGAGCGGCCGCGCCTACCACCGCATCCTGCGTATCGCCCGCAGCATCGCCGATCTGGCAGCCAGCAAGGACATACAGCGCCCCCACATCCGCGAAGCCATCCAGTATCAGCGCGCCCTGCGTGAACGCGATCTGCCATGCTAAATTCTGTCTAAGTGCCGGCTAAGCATCACTCCTACGCCGGCCTTGCTGCTATATTGTGCGCAGCTCCTCAACTCACAACGCCGCAATGAACCGTCTTCCCCTGCGCCACACACTCGCCATCGCCATCGCCAGCAGCGCGCTACTGGCAGGCTGCGCCAGCACGCCCGCCAGCCTGACCGACTTCACCGCTAATTCCGGCAGCCCGCGCAGCAGCGAACAACTGGCCGTGCGCTTCCAGCATGTCGATCTGGCGCTACGGATCGATCCGGCCACCCGCAGCATACAGGGCGATGCCACCCTGACCTTTACGGCCAGCGCCCCGCTCGATCGCATCGTGCTGGAACTGGACCGTAACTTCAGCATCGACGCAGCGCTGGCCGATGGTGTGGCCCTGCCCGCCACTGCCATCAGCAATCCGGAGGGCCGGCTATCGCTGACGCTGCCCGCGCCGCTGGCAGCTGGCGCCCAGACCAGCATCCGCCTGCGCTACCACGGCGTGCCCCACGTCGCCAAGCGCGCACCATGGGATGGCGGTTTCACCTGGAGCAAAACTGCCGACGGCCAGCCATGGATCAGCACCACGGTAGAAGGCGAAGGCTGCGATCTCTTCTGGCCCTGCATCGATCACCCGCAGGGCAAGCCGGAACTGATCGATCTACACATCAGCGTACCGGCACCGCTGGTGGTGGCCGGCAATGGCGTGGCGATGGGCATGGAGGAGGCCAACGGCTGGCGCACCTATCACTGGCGCGCCAAGCACCCCAGTACCTATGGTGTGGCACTGAATATCGGCCCCTACGAAGTGCTGGCGGGCGAATACGCCAGCCGCTACGGCAACCGCATCCCGCTGCGGCTATGGTATCTGCGAGGCCATGAAGAAAAAGCCAAGGCGCTATTCACCGAGTTTGCCCCCATGCTGGACTTTTTCGAGAGCCGCATCGGGCCCTATCCTTTCGGTGACGAGAAGATGGGCGTGGTCGAAACGCCCCATCTGGGCATGGAGCACCAGACCATCAACGCCTACGGCAATGGCTACGTCAAATCACCGCTAGGCTATGACTGGCTGCTGCATCACGAACTGTCGCACGAATGGTTCGGCAACCAGATGACCAACGCCGACTGGGACGACATGTGGCTACACGAAGGCTTCGGCAGCTATATGCAGCCGCTGTATCTGCAGCAGTTGCGCGGCGAGCGCGAATTCCAGTCCGAACTGTTCAACCACCGCAAATCGCTGCTCAACAAAGCCCCCATCGTCAGCGGCAAAACCCAGCGCATCGAAGATGTGTATGACGAAAGCCGCGGCGGCCCCGGCAACGACATCTACACCAAAGGCTCGCTGATCCTGCACACCCTGCGCAACCTGATCGGCGACGAAGCCTTCTTCGCCGCCACGCGCCGCATGGTGTACGGCACCGACCAGCCGCTGCCGGGCAAATTTGTGCCGCGCTACAGCAGCAGCAAAGAGTTCATCGCCCTGTGCAAGGAGATCAGCCAGCAGGATCTGGACTGGTTCTTCAACGCCTATCTATACCACGCTGCGCTGCCGGAACTGCTGGAGCAGCGCGATGGCGACCAGCTGACGCTGACGTGGAAGCTCAAAGATGGCGGCAACTTCCCCATGCCGCTGGAAGTGCGCGTCAATGACCGCATCGAACGGCTGCCCATGACTAACGGCCAGGGCACGCTGACGCTGCCACCACATGCGCGCGTCACCATCGATCCGGCTTCGCGCGTGCTGCGCCATGCGCCCCACATCGATGCATGGAAAGCCGAGCAGAATCAATCCAAGAAAAAAGGTTAAGCGATGATCTACCGTTCCACGCTAGCCCCGATGCTGGCCTTGGTGCTGGCCGCCACGCTGGCCGGCTGCAGCCCCAAATACGACTGGCGCGACTACCGCAGCAAGGATGCGCCCTACAGCATACTATTCCCCGGCAAACCGGCCAGCCAGACGCGCAGCGTCACGCTCGATACGCTGCAGCTGGAAATGACCATGACGGCGGTAGAAATCGACGGCGTAGTATTCGCCGTAGGCAGCGCGCGCCTGCCCGACGGTGCCAGTGCCATGACAGTTTTGCAGACCATGCAGAGCGCATTACTGAGAAATATCGGTGCCACCCTGCGCAGCAACAAGGACAGCAGCACCGGCCTGCAGTCCATGCTGGAATTCGAAGCGGACGGCAGCCAGCAAGGCCAGCCCGCGCGCCTGATCGGCAAACTGATCGCCCGCGATCAGCGCATCTATCAGGTCATCATACTGGGACGGGCGCAGTCGCTAGCGGCCGAACAGATCGACACCTATCTGACTTCGTTCAAATTGAATTGAGCGGCCACGCGCTTGCGCCTCGCGCTTGCGCCGCGCGCTAATCACCAGCCTTGCTAGCTTTAAGCGGCAGGTCCATGGTGAAGCGCGTGCCCACATCGACTTCGCTATCGACCCGTATGCTGCCATCGAGCAGTGACGTGACGATGTTATAGGTGATGCTCAGGCCCAGACCATTACCGCCCTGCCCCAGCTTGGTGGTAAAGAAGGGATCGAAAATACGCAGCTGATGCTCGGGCGCGATGCCCTTGCCATCATCCTGAAACACGATACGTACCCGCTCCGTACCCAGCCGCACCGCCCACAGACGAATCTCGCCACCGCTACGCCCTTCGAAAGCATGTAGCAGGGTGTTGTTAATCAGGTTGATAATCACCTGACCATACGGACCGGGAAAGCTATCCATCTGTATATCTTCCGGCATTTCCAGCACGATCGAGTGGCCCGCCTTGCGGATCTGATTACGCATGGTCGTCACAATTTCCTGACTAGCCTGCAGCAGATTGAACGGCCGCCGCTTGGCACTGGCCTGATCTACCGCCACCTGCTTGAAGCTGTTCACCAGTTCGGCCGCACCTTGCAGGCTGCGCATCAGCAGCGTCGAAGCTTCGCGTGCAGCATCGATGAAGCTGACCAGATCGGAGCGGCGCAGCGAATTAGTCTGCTGCAGCTGATGGATGTCTTCCGTCTTGTCTTCCAGCGTGCTGGCCACCACCAGACTATTTCCGATGGGCGTATTCAGCTCATGCGCCACACCGGCCACCAGCGCCCCCAGCGCGGCCAGCTTCTCCTGCTCCACCAGCTGCTGCTGGGTGTCCAGCAGCTTGCGGTAGGAATCGGCATTGGCAAACGCCACCCCCACATACGAGGCCAGCGTGGTCAGCATGTCCACATCGATGCGATGATAGGCGTGCGGACGATAGCTATGCACAGTGATAGTGCCGCGCACCTGCCCGCCCACCGTGATCGGCACATAGATCAGCGAGCGCGGCGCAGTCGGCAGCGAACCATCTTCCAGCGTCCCCATATCCTCCGCGCTGGTCACATGTTCGAGGTGAGCGATATACAGGCCGTATTCCAGTTCTAGGTCATTGATGAAGACTTCCTTGCCATGCTGGATGCACCATACGGCCAGCTGGTTAGGCTCGCGCATGCTGCGCACATACGGCGCATAGCGCTTGCCCTTCTCCATCGCGAACGGATATTCGATCAGCTCCTGCTCGGGGCGATAAATACCGATGCCGAAGACGCTGGCATCCATCAGCGCATGCACATGCTTGTACAGCATCTGCATGATGGCTTCGCTATCCAGATTCGCCGTGATGGCTCGGCCGATTTCCGACAGCAGCGAAATATTCCGGTGCGCAATCTCCACGCTTTCCTTCTGATGCTCGACTTCGCGCTTCTGCCGTTCCACCGACTCCTTCTGCTGCACCAGCTCGCGCGTGCGGCTACCCACTGTGGCTTCCAGCACATGCTTCTGCTGGATCAGCATACGCATGCGGAAACGGAACAGCCCATACACCCCGCCCAGCACGCAGCCCAGCAATCCCAGCCGGAACCACCAGGTCTTCCAGTAGGGCGGCGCGATAATCACTTCCAGCGTCGTGGCTTCCTGACTCCACACGCCGTCTTTATTGGCCGCCTTGACGCGGAAAATATAGCGGCCCGGATCGAGATTGGTATAGGTCACATAGCGCTTGCCCGCATCCACCGTCAGCCACTCGGGATCAAAGCCCTCTAGCTTGTAGGCATACAGGTTGCGTCCCGGATCGGCAAAATGCAGCGCGGCGAACTCGATGGAGAATACCGTGTCACGGTAGTCGAGCGTGAGTGCTTTGCCATGCGTTAGCGCATCCGGCAGCACTCTGGTGCGCGGGTCCGTGCCGCTCAGTATAGAACGGTTAAACAGCAGGAAGTCCGTCACCACGACAACGGGGGCATCGGGATTGCCGTGGATATTCGCCGGATTGAAAGCTGTCACACCACTCAGGCCACCGAAGTACAGCATATTGTCCGGCCCTTTATAGGCCGAACCGATGAAGTAGGAGCCGTTAATCAGTCCGTCACGCGCGGTGTATTCTCGGAACGCGCCACTGCGCGGATCAAGCATGGTCAGGCCGGCCGTGGTACTGATCCACAGACGACCCTGCTGGTCACCCAGTATGCCGCCGATAGGATCGGCCGCGCGCGCCGCCGTCATCGGCACAGTGCGAAAATGCAGTGCCCCGTCGGCAGCGCGCTCGGCCACGGACAGCCCTGCCGCTGTGCCTATCCATAAGCGCCCCTGTTCGTCTTCATACAGATGGTGCACACGCGAATGGATCAGACTATCGCTGGCGCCGGCCACATGGCGGTAATTACGGAAGCTGCCCGTGGCCGGATCAAAACAGTCCAGACCATTCTGGGTACCGATCCACAGCTTGCCTTGGCGGTCTTCCAGCAGTGCATAGATGCGGCCATCGAGCACATCGGGATCGCTAGCCTGATGATGCCAGCTCGTCACTGCGCCATCACTGGCGGCGATACGATGCAAGCCAGCCCGTGAAGCGGCCCACACGGTGCCATCGCGTGCTGCCAGCACACGCTGCAATAGACGCGACTCTGGCAGCGTATCCAGTTCGACCCGGGTGTAGCGGCCACTGCGAGGATCGCGCCATGCCAGTCCGTTCACCGTGCCGACCCATAGACGTCCGCGCGTATCGGTATCCAGCGTCAGCACTTCATTGCTGGGCAGGCTGGTGGCATCGTGCTCGTCATGGAAGTCTGTCTTACTGGTGCCCCGCGCCAGATCGACCAGCGTCAGGCCACGGGCCGTCGCCATCCAAACTTGATCAGGCCCCGCCGCAACTATCGCCCGCACCTTATTATTACTCACATTGGGCAGCACACCCGACTGTTCGGAAAAATGCTCAAAGCCGCCACTGCGCAGGTCCACCCTATCGAGGCCGTTGTACCAATTGCCTATCCATAGCGTACCGGTGCGATCCTGATACAGCGAATTGACCTGATTGTCCCCTAGACTATGGCGGTCCTGTCCCACATGGCGGTAGCTATAAAAGCCGCCGCTAACGGTATTGCGCCGCTTCAGACCATTCTCATAAGTACCTGCCCAGAGCACACCATCGCGGTCTATCAGCAGTGCTTCTACCCGTTCGCCATGTAGATCATCGCGCGCGCCCAGCGTCATCCGGCTGGCGCGGCTCCCCTGCAGACGCCATGCCTGCAGACCATCGCGACTCCCCACCCACAGCACGCCATCAGAGGACAGCGTAATAGCCTGTATCACCGTGGCAGGATTACTGCCATCGCCCATGGTGATGTGCTCGAACCGGCTGGCGCCAGCCGGCAGCATATCGAGTCCGGCATCCGTCCCTATCCACAGCTGGCCGGCGCGATCAAGCTGCAGCACATTCACCCGGTCGTGAATGATGCTGGTCGCATCGTGGTCGGCATGACGATAGCTCTGCACCTCGCCGCTGGCGATATCGAAATGCAGTAGTCCGTTCCCGGTGGTCGCCAGCCACAGACCCTGCTTGCCATCGCTGATGATGGCCGTCACGGAAATACTGCGCTCACGTCCCAGCAAATGTGCAAAAGTCCGCGTGGCGGCATCGTAGCGATCCAGTCCGCCGCGACTACCGACCCAGATAGCGCCTTGCGCGTCTTCGTAGAGCGCCTGAATATAGTTATCTTGCAGACTGGCGCTGTCATTGGGAGTGTTTTTGAATGCGGTAATGCGGTAGCCGTCGTAGCGGTTCAGACCCGCTTGCGTACCCAGCCAGAGATAGCCCTGCTTATCCTGCAGGATGGCGGTAACGGTTTCCTGAGTTAAGCCCTGTTCCACGCCCAGATGTTCGAAGCGCAAACTCAACGGCGCAGCAAGGGCTAGTGAGGCACCAGTCCAGAACAGGCTTAACAGAACAAGAACGCGTGCTACATAACCTGCCATGGAATTGCTCCTACGCTATGCAAGTTATTCTAAAGCACAAAGGCTGGCGACAGACGGAAAAAAGCCCCATTTGCACTGAATACGCTACGGTACTCAGACAAATGGGGCTTTTTAGTATAACTAGCTTGACGATAACCTACTTTCACACTGGTTGCAGCACTATCATCGGCGCAGAGTTGTTTCACGGTCCTGTTCGGGATGGGAAGGGGTGGGACCAACTTGCTATGGTCATCAAGCTTTGACTTGTGTGGGCGCCGCGTTTGATCGCGTCACCCAGAATCTGGAATTAGTAAGTAATCAGCACTTGGTGCTGCGGGTAATGAAGTTGTCTCAACAACGTTTAACGGTCTTCTTACCTATA
>NZ_CAXIQN010000021.1:0-82951 GCF_964031615.1 Duganella fentianensis | reverse complement strand
GCTGCCAGCCGATAAAGAAATGGTTATGCCAGGCGACAACGTGTCGATCACCGTTAAGCTGATCAACCCGATCGCTATGGAAGAAGGTCTGCGCTTCGCAATCCGCGAAGGTGGCCGTACCGTTGGCGCCGGCGTGGTTGCCAAGATCATCGGCTAAGGATAGGCCGCACTACCACCGGAGCATATCCGGTGGTATAATCGATATCCTTTAAAGTTTTACGTAGGGACGTAGCTCAATTGGCAGAGCGTCGGTCTCCAAAACCGAAGGTTGGGGGTTCGATGCCCTCCGTCCCTGCCACCGAATTCTGGTGCAGGGCACCGAAAGTAAAATTACATGTCAAATCAATCCGTGCAGACTGTTAGCACGTCGAATGACAAGATCAAGGTTGCACTGGCGATAGTCGCTGCAATCGCAGGTGTAGTCGGGTTTTATTACCTGGCAGACAAACCAGCTCTGGCACGCGCAGGTGTGCTTGTAGCTGGTTTGGCTATTGCGGCTGTGATCTTGTGGACCTCGACGACTGGCCGTGAATTCCTGAATTTCGCTAAAGAATCCGTTCGCGAAACGAAAAAAGTTGTGTGGCCTACCCGTCGCGAAGCGACCCAGATCACCGGCATCGTGTTTGCCTTCGTGCTGATTATGGCGTTGTTCCTGTGGGGCACGGATAAGACTCTCGAATTCCTGTTGTACGACGTCATTCTGGGTATACGAAAATAATGAGCGAAAATGTGCAAGATGAAGCAATGGGCGTCTCCGGTAACGGCGACGCTTCGGCGCAAGAAGCTGGCGCAGCGCGAATCAGCACGCCAGTGAGCAACAAGCGCTGGTATGTTGTACATGCGTATTCCGGCATGGAAAAAAGCGTCCAGCGTGCGCTGGCTGAGCGTGTAGAACGCGCCGGCATGCAGGACCAGTTTGGCCAGATTCTGGTGCCGACCGAAGAAGTGGTCGAAGTCCGTAATGGCCAGAAGTATGTCACCGAACGCCGCTTCTACCCTGGCTATGTGCTGGTAGAGATGGAAATGACCGACGAAACCTGGCACCTGGTGAAAAACACCAGCAAAGTGACCGGCTTCATCGGCGGCAAATCGAATAAGCCGACGCCGATTCCGGCGCGCGAAATCGACAAGATCATGCAGCAAGTGCAGGATGGCGTCGAGAAGCCACGGCCGAAAGTGCTGTTCCAGGTGGGCGAAGATGTCCGCATCAAGGACGGTCCGTTCACCGACTTCAACGGCGCTGTCGAGGAAGTCAACTACGAGAAATCGAAAGTGCGTGTCTCGGTTACCATTTTCGGTCGCGCCACTCCAGTCGAACTGGAATTCGGTCAGGTAGAAAAAGTATAAGCAGCACCGTTCGCCAGAACGGGCGACGGTGTAAAAACCTGACAAATCTGGCAAAAGAGGAGCCCCGCCCTGCAGAATGCGCATGGTGGGGCGCTACTACTCATTCCAAAGCATAGGAGCCATCATGGCAAAGAAAATCATTGGTTTTATCAAGCTGCAAGTGCCAGCTGGTAAAGCAAACCCATCCCCACCGATTGGTCCAGCACTGGGTCAGCGCGGTCTGAACATCATGGAATTCTGCAAAGCTTTCAATGCGCAGACCCAAGGTATGGAACCAGGCATGCCGATTCCTGTCGTGATCACCGCGTTCGCTGACAAGTCCTTCACCTTCGTGATGAAGACCCCACCAGCAACCTTCCTGATCAAGAAGCACTCGGGCATCACCAAAGGTTCGGCCAAGCCACATACCGACAAAGTCGGTAAGCTGACCCGCGCTCAAGCGGAAGAAATCGCTAAATTGAAAACCCCAGATCTGACCGCTGCTGACATGGATGCTGCTGTACGCACCATCGCTGGCTCGGCTCGTTCGATGGGCATCACGGTGGAAGGTCTGTAATCATGGCAAAACTGTCCAAACGCGCTCAAGCTATCAAAGCCAAAGTTGATGGCACCAAATCGTACTCGTTCGACAACGGCGTTGCTCTGATCAAAGAACTGGCTACCGCCAAGTTCAACGAATCGATCGACGTGTCGGTACAACTGGGTGTTGATCCTAAGAAATCGGACCAGGTAGTGCGTGGTTCCGTCGTGCTGCCAGCTGGCACCGGCAAAACCGTTCGCGTTGCTGTGTTCGCTTCGGGCGACAAAGCTGAGCAAGCTAAAGCTGCTGGCGCTGACGTCGTTGGTATGGAAGACCTGGCTGAGCGCGTCAAAGCCGGCGACATGCCTTTCGACATCGTTATCGCTTCGCCAGACACCATGCGTATCGTTGGTACCCTGGGTCAGATCCTGGGCCCACGTGGTCTGATGCCTAACCCGAAAGTTGGCACCGTGACCCCTGACGTGGCAACCGCTGTGAAGAACGCCAAAGCTGGTCAGGTACAGTACCGTACCGACAAAGCCGGTATCATCCACGCGACCATCGGCCGTAAATCGTTCAGCGACGCAGACCTGAAGAGCAATCTGCTGGCTCTGATCGACGCACTGAACAAAGCTAAACCAGCATCGAGCAAAGGTGTATACCTGCGCAAGGTATCGCTGTCGTCCACCATGGGCGCAGGCGTACGTCTGGATCAAGCTACTCTGGTAGCTTAAGTTACAAAATTAAGTCCTCCGGTCGCCGTCGCGCGGCAGGGGGCAGTTCTTTGGGCTGGTGCTGCTGTCAAGCAGCATCAGGCAATCAAAGACCGCTGGGCTGGATGCATCAGGTAGGTATCCGGTTAATTGAGTTTCACCCAGCGCAGATGGTGTACCCGATCAAGTTTCGTAGTCCATAGGACTCCTAAACCTCGGACGCCGTTGTTCGAACCGATGGCAGGATTTCCCGCCATCATTTAAGGAGGTTGACCGTGGGTCTCAATCTGAATGACAAAAAGGCCGTTGTTGCCGAAGTTTCCGCAAAAGTAGCAACTGCGCAAACTATCGTCGTGGCCGAATATCGTGGCATCCAGGTTGCTCACTTGACGCAACTTCGTGCTAAAGCGCGCGCACAAGGCGTGTACCTGCGAGTGTTGAAAAACACCCTCGCTCGTCGCTCCGTCGAAGGCACGCAATTCGCCCCTCTGGCCGACAGCATGACCGGTCCGCTGATCTACTCGATCTCGGATGACGCCGTTGCAGCAGCTAAAGTCGTCGCTGACTTTGCTAAAACCAACGACAAACTGGTTATCACGGCTGGTAACTACGCAGGTAAACAGCTGGATAAAGCTGCTGTTGTCGCGTTGGCGAGCATTCCTTCCCGTGAAGTTCTCATTTCGCAGCTGTTGGGCGTTATGCTGGCTCCGGTGTCGGGCTTTGCACGTGGTCTGGCTGCTCTGGCAGCGAAAAAATCCGAAGGCGCTCCTGCTGTTGCAGCAGAAGAAGCCCCAGCAGCGTAATTCATTACGCGCTGGCAGCGTGAGTGCTGCCGGGTTTTTTTCTCAAGTAGCTATCTGATGTATTAACGAATCAAAAAATTATTGGAGTTTCAAATGGCAATTAGCAAAGACGACATCCTGAACGCAGTGAGCGAAATGTCCGTAATGGACCTGAACGAACTGGTTAAAGCTTTCGAAGAAAAATTCGGCGTTTCGGCCGCAGCAATGGCAGCTCCTGCAGCTGGCGGCGCAGCTGCTGGTGGCGCTGCTGCTGAAGAGCAAACCGAGTTCAACCTGGTTCTGAGCGAAGTTGGCGCAAACAAAGTTGGCGTAATTAAAGCAGTTCGCGAAATCACCGGTCTGGGCCTGAAAGAAGCTAAAGATCTGGTTGACGGCGCACCGAAGACCGTTAAAGAAGCTCTGTCGAAAGCTGACGCTGAAGCCGCTAAGAAAAAGCTGGAAGAAGCTGGCGCCAAGGCCGATCTGAAGTAATCAAGTTGTACGGCGGCCGGCAGGGCGCTGGAGTATCATACTCTGGTAAACTGACTGGCCCCACCGAGCCAAAGTTGCGGATATCCTTCCGAAAGGGGGAATATCCGGCTTTGGCTCCTTTGTCGTCCTCGTCGTATTTGTAGCGTCGGTTTCGCGCTACAGTGGTACGCAGTTTATTGAAATCAGCTGGAAATGGTAGAAGTTTCAGGTTTCGTCTGTGTGACATGCAGCCGAACACCTTGTTGAACTAGGGCTATCGGCACTGGTGACACAGGCAAAACCTGAATTTTTTATCCTTTCTGTCACTCACGGAGTGTCCATGCACTACTCATTTACTGAGAAGAAACGCATTCGCAAATCATTCGCGAAGCGCGCCAACGTTCACCACGTTCCGTTCCTGCTGGCTACCCAGCTCGAGTCCTACCATAGTTTCTTGCAAGAAGACGTAGCACCGTCGACCCGCAAGAACGACGGCCTGCAGTCGGCCTTTACCTCGATTTTCCCTATCGTTTCGCACAATGGCTTTGCGCGTCTCGAATTCCTGTCGTACGTTCTGGGCGATCCTGCCTTTGACGTCAAGGAATGCCAACTGCGTGGTCTGACGTTCGCGTCGCCGCTGCGCGCCAAGGTACGTCTGGTGATCCTGGACAAGGAATCGCCGACCAAGCCAGTCGTCAAAGAAATGAAGGAACAGGAAGTCTACATGGGCGAACTGCCCCTGATGACCAGCACCGGTTCGTTCGTGATCAATGGTACTGAGCGCGTAATCGTTTCTCAGCTGCATCGCTCGCCTGGTGTGTTCTTCGAACACGACCGCGGCAAGACCCACTCCTCCGGCAAACTGCTGTTCTCGGCCCGTATCATCCCTTACCGTGGTTCGTGGCTGGACTTCGAGTTCGATCCGAAAGACATCCTGTTCTTCCGCGTCGACCGTCGTCGTAAGATGCCTGTGACGATCCTGCTGAAAGCGATCGGTATGTCGCACGAGCAGATTCTGGCTAACTTCTTCGTGTTCGATAATTTCAACCTGCGTTCCGAAGGCGCAGAGATGGAATTCGTCGCCGAGCGCCTGCGTGGCGAAGTAGCCCGTTTCGACATCGTCAACAAAGAAGGCAAAACGCTGGTCCTGAAAGACAAGCGTATCAATGCCAAGCATGTGCGCGACATCGAAGCTAACGGCATCAAGTTCATCTCGGTACCAGAAGACTACCTGCTGGGCCGCGTACTGGCGAAAAACATCGTTGATCCGGAAACCGGTGAAGTGGTGGCCAGCGCCAATGACGAGCTGACCGAAGACGTACTGGCCCGCCTGCGCGAAGCCAACATCACTGAAATCCAGACCCTGTACACCAACGATCTGGATCAGGGCGCCTACATCTCGCAAACCCTGCGTATCGACGACACCGCTGACCAGATGGCAGCGCGCGTAGCGATCTACCGCATGATGCGTCCTGGCGAACCGCCAACGGAAGATTCGGTAGAAGCCCTGTTCAACGGCCTGTTCTACAGCGCCGACCGTTACGACCTGTCCGCCGTGGGCCGCATGAAGTTCAACCGCCGTATCGGCCGTGATGAACTGACCGGTGCCATGACGCTGTCGAACGAAGACGTGCTGGCCGTGATCAAGATCCTCGTTGAGCTGCGCAATGGCCGCGGCGAAGTGGACGATATCGATCACCTGGGTAACCGTCGTGTACGTTGCGTGGGCGAACTGGCCGAGAACCAGTTCCGCGCCGGTCTGGTACGCGTTGAGCGCGCCGTGAAAGAGCGTCTGGGTCAGGCTGAAGCCGACAACCTGATGCCGCACGACCTGATCAACTCGAAACCGATCTCCGCTGCTATCCGCGAATTCTTCGGCTCCTCGCAGCTGTCGCAGTTCATGGACCAGACCAACCCGCTGTCGGAAATCACCCACAAGCGCCGTGTTTCCGCTCTGGGCCCTGGCGGTCTGACGCGCGAACGCGCCGGCTTCGAGGTGCGCGACGTGCACCCGACCCACTACGGCCGTGTGTGCCCGATCGAAACGCCTGAAGGTCCGAACATCGGTCTGATCAACTCGCTGGCACTGTATGCCCGCCTGAACGAATACGGCTTCCTGGAAACCCCGTACCGTAAAGTGATCGACTCCAAGATTACCGACCAGATCGATTATCTGTCGGCCATCGAAGAAGGCCGCTACATCATCGCGCAGGCGAATGCCTCGATCAACGATGACGGCATCCTGTGCGACGAGCTGGTCTCCGCACGTGAAGCCGGCGAAACCATTCTGGTTTCCCCAGAGCGCATCCAGTACATGGACGTGGCGCCTGGCCAGATCGTTTCCGTGGCAGCTTCGCTGATTCCGTTCCTTGAACACGATGACGCGAACCGTGCACTGATGGGCGCCAACATGCAACGTCAGGCTGTACCTTGCTTGCGTCCTGAAAAGGCGCTGGTCGGTACCGGTATCGAACGTACTGTGGCAGTCGACTCGGGTACCACCGTACAAGCCGTCCGTGGCGGTATCGTGGACTACATCGATGCAGGCCGTGTGGTGATCCGCGTCAACGACGACGAAGCGCAAGCTGGCGAAGTCGGTGTGGACATCTACAACCTGATCAAGTACACCCGTTCCAACCAGAACACCAACATCAACCAGCGTCCTATCGTCAAGCGCGGTGACCGTGTGGCGAAAGGCGACGTGATCGCCGACGGCGCATCGACCGACCTGGGCGAACTGGCTCTGGGCCAGAACATGACCGTGGCCTTCATGCCATGGAATGGTCTGAACTTCGAAGATTCGATCCTGATCTCGGAAAACGTGGTGAAAGACGACCGCTACACTTCGATCCACATCGAAGAGCTGTCCGTGGTAGCCCGTGACACCAAGCTGGGCGCGGAAGAAATCACCCGCGATATCTCGAATCTGGCGGAAAACCAGCTGGCTCGTCTGGACGAGTCCGGTATCGTCTACATCGGTGCGGAAGTACAGGCTGGCGACACGCTGGTCGGTAAAGTGACGCCGAAAGGTGAAACCCAGCTGACGCCGGAAGAAAAACTGCTGCGCGCCATCTTCGGTGAAAAAGCTTCGGACGTGAAAGACACCTCGCTGCGCGTGCCTTCGGGCATGGTCGGTACCGTGATCGACGTGCAAGTGTTCACCCGCGAAGGCATCGTGCGCGACAAACGCGCCCAGCAGATCATCGACGATGAACTGAAACGCTTCCGTCTGGACCTGAACGACCAGATGCGTATTGTGGAAGGCGATGCCTTCCAGCGTCTGGAAAAAATGCTGATCGGCCAAGTGGTCAACGGCGGTCCGAAGAAGCTGGCCAAAGGCGCCAAGATCACCAAGGAATACCTGGATGATCTGGATAAATATCACTGGTTCGACATCCGTCCGGCCGATGATACCGCTGCTACCGCTCTGGAAGCGATCAAGGAATCGATCAACGAGAAGCGTCACCAGTTCGATCTGGCCTTCGAAGAGAAGCGCAAGAAACTCACCCAGGGCGATGAACTGCAACCTGGCGTGCAGAAGATGGTGAAAGTCTACCTGGCCGTGAAACGTCGTCTGCAGTCGGGCGACAAGATGGCAGGTCGTCACGGTAACAAGGGTGTGGTTTCCCGTATCGTGCCAGTGGAAGACATGCCATACATGGCGGACGGTACGCCGGCCGACGTGGTACTGAACCCGCTGGGTGTGCCTTCGCGTATGAACGTGGGTCAGATTCTCGAGACCCACCTGGGCTGGGCTGCTAAGGGTCTGGGTATCCGTATCGGCGAGATGCTGCAGCAGCAGATCAAAGTCGAAGAGATGCGCAAGTTCCTCGCTACCGTCTACAACGAGAATGGCCGTCCGGAAGATCTGGACCAGTTCGACGACGAAGAGATCATGAAGCTGGCCAACAACCTGAAAAAAGGTGTGCCATTTGCGACGCCGGTGTTCGACGGTGCGCATGAGTCGGAAATCCGCCGCATGCTGGATCTGGCCTACCCTGACGAGATCGCGACCAAGCTGGGCATGACCCCGTCGAAGAATCAGGTCACCATGTATGACGGCCGTACCGGTGAAGCCTTCGAGCGTAAAGTGACCGTTGGTGTGATGCACATGCTGAAACTGCATCACCTGGTAGACGACAAGATGCACGCCCGTTCGACCGGTCCATACTCGCTGGTAACGCAGCAGCCTCTGGGCGGTAAAGCCCAGTTCGGTGGCCAGCGCTTCGGTGAGATGGAGGTGTGGGCACTGGAAGCTTACGGTGCCTCGTACGTGCTGCAAGAAATGCTGACCGTGAAGTCCGATGACGTGAACGGCCGTACCAAAGTGTACGAAAACCTGGTCAAAGGTGACCACGTGATCGACGCTGGTATGCCGGAATCGTTCAACGTGCTGGTGAAAGAGATCCGTTCCCTGGGTATCGATATCGACCTGGAACGCAACTAAGGCGCAAGCCCTGTTCACAAGTGCGTGTCCCGCCGGCCTGTCGCCGGCGGGACAGTTTAAAGAATTCATCACTACCTGGAGTGATACATGAAAGCCCTGCTCGATCTATTCAAGCAAGTACAGACGAACGAGACCTTTGACGCGATCAAAATCGGTCTCGCTTCGCCTGAAAAAATCCGTTCGTGGTCCTACGGCGAAGTTAAAAAGCCGGAAACCATCAACTACCGTACCTTCAAGCCTGAGCGCGACGGTCTGTTCTGCGCCAAAATCTTTGGCCCGATCAAGGATTACGAGTGCCTGTGCGGTAAATACAAGCGTCTGAAACATCGCGGTGTCATCTGCGAAAAATGCGGCGTGGAAGTCACGCTGGCCAAAGTGCGTCGTGAGCGCATGGGCCACATTGAACTGGCTTCGCCTACCGCCCACATCTGGTTCCTGAAGTCGCTGCCATCGCGCCTCGGTATGGTGCTGGACATGACCCTGCGCGATATCGAACGCGTACTGTACTTCGAAGCATATGTTGTGACCGACCCAGGCATGACCCCGCTGAAGAAGTGCCAGATCATGTCGGAAGACGATTACGCCGCCAAGTACGAAGAGTACGGCGACGACTTCACCGCCTTCATGGGCGCGGAAGGTATCCGTGAACTGCTGCGCTCGATCGACATCCACCGCGATGCCGAAACCCTGCGCGTGGAACTGAAGGAATCGAAGTCCGAAGCCAAGATCAAGAAATACGCCAAGCGTCTGAAAGTGCTGGAAGCGTTCCAGCGTTCGGGCATCAAGCCTGAGTGGATGATCATGGAAGTGCTGCCGGTGCTGCCACCGGAACTGCGTCCACTGGTACCACTGGATGGCGGCCGTTTCGCGACCTCGGATCTGAACGATCTGTATCGCCGCGTGATCAACCGTAACAACCGTCTGAAACGCCTGATGGAGCTGCGCGCTCCAGAGATCATCACGCGTAACGAAAAGCGTATGCTGCAAGAAGCAGTGGACTCGCTGCTGGATAACGGCCGTCGTGGTAAAGCCATGACCGGCGCTAACAAGCGTCCGCTGAAATCGCTGGCTGAAATGATCAAAGGTAAGGGCGGCCGCTTCCGTCAGAACTTGCTGGGTAAGCGCGTCGACTACTCGGGCCGTTCCGTGATCGTGGTGGGTCCACAGCTGAAACTGCACCAGTGCGGTCTGCCTAAGTTGATGGCGCTGGAACTGTTCAAGCCATTCATCTTCAACAAACTGGAACTGATGGGTCTGGCTACGACCATCAAGGCTGCCAAGAAACTGGTAGAGATTCAAGAGCCAGTGGTGTGGGATATTCTGGAAGACGTGATCCGCGAACATCCGATCATGCTGAACCGTGCACCTACGCTGCACCGTCTCGGTATTCAGGCCTTCGAGCCTGTGCTGATCGAAGGTAAAGCAATCCAGCTGCACCCGCTGGTCTGCGCCGCATTCAATGCGGACTTCGACGGTGACCAGATGGCAGTTCACGTACCACTGTCGATCGAAGCACAGATGGAAGCCCGCACCCTGATGCTGGCTTCGAACAACATTCTGTTCCCGTCGAACGGCGAACCATCCATCGTTCCTTCGCAGGATATCGTGCTGGGTCTGTACTACGCGACCCGCGAAGCGATCAATGCGAAAAACGAAGGTATGCTGTTCCCTGACGTGTCGGAAGTTATCCGTGCCTACGACAACAAACAGGTAGAACTGACCACCCGTATTACCGTACGTATCGTGGAACATCCGAAAGATCCGGCTACCGGCGAATTCGTGCGTACCGTGACCCGTTACGAAACCACGGTGGGTCGCGCCATCCTGTCGGAAATTCTGCCTAAGGGCCTGCCGTTCAGCGTACTGAACCGCGCTCTGAAGAAGAAAGAAATTTCGAAACTGATCAACACCTCCTTCCGTAAGTGCGGTCTGCGCGCGACGGTCGTATTTGCTGACCAGCTGATGCAGTCGGGCTTCCGTCTGGCAACCCGCGCCGGTATTTCGATCTGCGTGGACGACATGCTGGTACCGCCACAAAAAGTCACCCTGATTTCGACCGCCGAGTCGGAAGTCAAACAGATCGAGCAGCAGTACGCTTCGGGTCTGGTGACCGCTGGCGAACGTTACAACAAGGTAGTGGACATCTGGGGCAAGACCTCCGACGAAGTCGGCAAGGCCATGATGGACCAGCTGAAGGTAGAAGACGTCATCAAGCGCGACGGCACCAAGTCGACGCAGGAATCGTTCAACGCGATTTACATGATGGCCGACTCGGGCGCCCGTGGTTCGGCAGCCCAGATCCGTCAGCTGGCCGGTATGCGTGGTCTGATGGCGAAACCGGACGGTTCGATTATCGAAACCCCGATTACCGCGAACTTCCGCGAAGGTCTGAACGTTCTGCAGTACTTCATTTCGACCCACGGTGCGCGTAAAGGTCTGGCCGATACGGCGCTGAAAACCGCGAACTCCGGTTACCTGACCCGTCGTCTGGTCGACGTGACCCAGGATCTGGTGGTGATCGAGGACGATTGCGGCACCTCCAACGGTACCGTGATGAAGGCACTGGTTGAAGGCGGTGAAGTCATCGAAGCACTGCGCGACCGTATTCTGGGCCGCGTGGCTGGTACCGACGTGATCAACCCTGAAACCCAGGCTACCCTGTACGAAGCCGGCACGCTGCTGGACGAAGACATGGTCGAAGAGATCGAACGTCTGGGCATCGACGAAGTTAAAGTGCGTACCCCGCTGACTTGCGACACCCGCTACGGCCTGTGCGCCAAGTGCTACGGTCGCGATCTGGGCCGCGGTCTGCTGGTCAACGCTGGCGAAGCCGTCGGTGTGGTGGCAGCGCAGTCGATCGGTGAACCGGGTACCCAGCTGACCATGCGTACCTTCCACATCGGTGGTGCGGCATCGCGTGCAGCAGTGGCCTCGTCGGTGGAAGCCAAGTCGAACGGTACTATCCGCTTCACTTCGACCATGCGTTACGTCACCAATGGCAAAGGCGCTCAGATCGTCATTTCGCGTTCGGGCGAAGTGCTGATTACGGATGACCACGGCCGTGAACGTGAGCGTCACAAAGTACCATACGGCGCGACCCTGATCGTCAAAGACGGCATGGTCATCAAAGCCGGTACCGCGCTGGCAACCTGGGATCCGCTGACCCGTCCTATCATTACCGAATACGCCGGTACCGTGCGTTTCGAGAATGTGGAAGAAGGCGTCACCGTTGCCCGTCAGGTGGACGAAGTAACCGGTCTGGCTACCCTGGTGGTAATCGACGCGAAACGTCGCGGTTCGCTGACCAAGACCATGCGTCCGCAGGTAAAACTGCTGAACGACGATGGCCACGAAGTGAAGATCGCCGGCACCGAACACGCAGTGTCGATCGGCTTCCAAGTGGGCGCGCTGATCATGGTGAAAGACGGTCAGCAAGTATCGGTGGGTGAAGTGCTGGCACGTATCCCGACCGAATCGCAGAAGACCCGAGACATTACCGGTGGTCTGCCACGCGTAGCCGAACTGTTCGAAGCACGCTCGCCGAAAGATGCGGGTATGCTGGCGGAAGTTACCGGTACTGTGGCCTTCGGTAAAGAAACCAAAGGTAAGCAGCGTCTGGAAATCACCGACATGGACGGCAACAAGCACGAGTTCCTGATTACCAAGGACAAGCAAGTGCTGGTGCACGACGGCCAGGTGGTGAACAAGGGCGAGATGATCGTGGACGGCCCGGCCGATCCGCAAGACATCCTGCGTCTGCTGGGTATCGAAGCACTGGCCCGCTACATCGTGGACGAAGTGCAGGACGTGTACCGTCTGCAGGGCGTGAAGATTAACGACAAGCACATCGAAGTGATCGTACGTCAGATGCTGCGTCGTGTTCAGATCGTCAATGCTGGCGACACCGACTACATCGTCGGCGAGCAGGTTGAGCGTTCCGAACTGCTGGAAGAGAATGATCGCGTCACCAAAGATGGCAAGCTGCCAGCAACCTACGAAAACGTACTGCTGGGTATTACCAAAGCATCGCTGTCGACCGACTCCTTCATCTCGGCCGCATCGTTCCAGGAAACCACCCGCGTGCTGACCGAAGCTGCCATCATGGGCAAACGCGACGGTCTGCGTGGTCTGAAAGAGAACGTCATCGTGGGTCGTCTGATCCCTGGCGGTACCGGTCTGGCCTTCCACCGCGCTCGCAAAGAGAAAGAGCAGTGGGAAGTCGAAGAGCGTCAAGCTCTGCTGGCCGCCGAGAAAGCAGCCATGGCTGCTAGCAGCGAAGCAGACGTCAGCGAAGTCGTCAGCCCGCAAGACGGCGAAGCGTAATCCTCGCGACCAAATGAAAACGGCACCCTCGGGTGCCGTTTTTTTTTACCCTGGGGTCAGGTCGGGCAAGATGCAGGTGTCAGGTCGGGCAAAGTGCAGTTTTTGAGAAAACGCAAAGGACGCACCAACGCCCGACCTGACCCCTGCACTTTGCCCGACCTGACCCCGGGTGGTTGGACCCCGGGTGGGTTATTGCTGGCTGGCGATCCAGCGGTCCACTTTGGCTTCGAGCAGGGCCAGTGGCAGCGTGCCATCACCGAGCACGACGGCGTGGAAGGCTGGCAGGCTGAACTTGCTGCCGAGCGCCTTGGCGGCGCGCTCGCGCAGCGCGACGATCTTCAGCGAACCGATCTTGTAGCCCAGTGCCTGTGCCGGCCATGCCATGTAACGCTCCGTTTCCGTCTTGGCCGTCACGTCATAGCCCAGCGTGTCGTGCATATAGGCGATGCTCTGCTCGCGCGTCCAGCCTTTGGCGTGCATGCCCGTATCAACTACCAGACGGGTGGCGCGCAGCAGTTCGTCGTTGAGGTGGCCGAAGTACTGGGCCGGATCTTCGAACAGGCCCATTTCCTTGCCCAGCGTTTCGGCATACAGCGCCCAGCCTTCCGTGAAGGCGTTGTTGCCGCCGAATTTGCGGAAATTCGGCAGGTTGAGTTCCTGATTGAGCGCGATATGGAAGTGGTGGCCCGGTTTGCCTTCGTGCAGGAACAGCGTGGTCATGCCCGTGCTGCCGTATTTGGTCGGGTCGTTCACGACCGACCAGAACACGCCCGGACGCGAACCGTCGCCGGCTGGCGGCGTGTAGTGGTCGGACGCCGTGGCGCGGCTCAGTTCAGGCTCCAGACGCAGATCGAGCGGCGCTTTCGGCAGCAGCGTGAACATCTGCGGCAGCTTGGCGTCGAGCACGTCCTTGAGCTTGTGATACACGGCCTGCACTTCGTCTTCCGTCTTGAACGGGTAGAACTTGGGCTGGGCCGCGACCCACACCGGCAGACCCGCTGCCGGACCGTCATAGCCGAGTTGCGGGCCGAGTACGGCGAACTGCGCCTGTATGCGCGCCACTTCCTTTAGACCGATGGCGTGGATTTCTTCCGGCTTCAGGCTGGTGGTGGTGGCATTGGCAATGCGCGCCTGATACCACGCCGCGCCGTTCGGCAGCGCGCCCAGACCCGTGCTGGTGCGGCAGGCTGGCAGATAGTCTTTTTCCACAAACGTGGCCAGTCGCTGCAGCGCTGGCAGGATGCGCTCGCCCACGGCTTTGCGGTAGGCGACCGTCAGGCGTTGCTGGTCGGCGGCGCTGAAGCTGGCCGGTATTTTCTTGATGGGGGTGTAGAAGATATTGCTTTCCGCCGTAGCGCTGATGAGCTGCTGGAACTGGGGCAGGGCCGACACCATCAGCGCTTTCGGCTGGGTCACGCCGCTGAGCATGCCTACGCGCATATTGGCGATGGCCTGATCGATCCATGCCGGCAGCTGGCTGATACGGTGCAGATAGGCTTCGTATTGCTTGACCGTGCCGAGTGGCTGCGAGCCTTCGCCACCCGCATAGTTGGCCAGCGTAACGGGCACGCTATCCATCTGGGTAATCGGCAGCAGGTGTTCGGGGAACGGCTCCATGGCCAGCAGGCCTTGCAGCTCATAGGCGAGGATGTCGTAGCTGACGCGGTCGGTGTGGTTCAGGCGCGCGCGCGGAATCTGTTGCAGGCGCTGGCTGAACTGGCGGTACAGCTTGAACTGGCGCGCACGCTGGGCCGGTGCAATGCTCAGACCGAGCTGGTCGTCGAAGCGGCTGTCGCCATTCTCGGTGGCGTTGAGCGGCTCGTAGCGGGCGTTGGCATCGTAGTACTGGTCGGCCAGCTTGAGCAGGGCGCGCTGGGTGGCGACGTCGCTGGTGGCCGGTACGGCAGCATCCGCTGCAGCAGCGGCAGGCTGGGTGGCCGCGTAGCTCAGCGAGGCAGTTAAGGCTAAGGGCGCGGATAGCGCCAGTGCAATAGCGGTAGCCAGTACAGCGCGGGTAGGGCGGAATGGGCTCATGGGTCTCCTTGGTGTGGGGCGTTAAGCGGAACGCCGGTTAGGATAAGCCATCCGCGCCGGTGGCGCGAGGGTTTGTTGCTAGCCGGCTCAGTCGGCCACGCGGCGCCCCGTCTGTCGCCTAGGCCACCGCTTCGGCCAGCCGCCGCTCGTACAGGGCCGCGATCAGGTCGGATTGCGCCACCATGCCGGCGAAACGCTGTTCGTGATCGATCACGGGAATGTGGTGCAGGCCGGAATCGGCCATCAGCGGCACCAGATCGGCGATGGGCGTATCGATGTGTACGGTGGTGGCCTGCTTGCACATAATCTGTCCCACCACTTCGGCCTTTTCCGTGTGGGTGATGCCGCTCTTGCGCAGGAAGTTCTTGAGCTGGTGATCGAGGCCGTGGATGTCGTTGAGGCCGCCATATTCGAGGAAGTCGGCCAGCGTGATGATGCCGATCACGCGCTGGGCGCGGTTCAGTACGGGCAAGGCGGCCAGCCGGTGTTCGCGCATCACGCGCCACGCATCTTCCAGACAGGAGCCGAATTCGGCACTGACGATGTCGCGCGACATGATATCGCCGCAGGTCAGCATACCGAAGCGGCGCTGGTAGGCGCGCTGCTCAGTCTGCATGAACAGCGCGTGCAGGTCATCGCGGCTGATATCGAGCACCTGATTGTATTGCTTGAGTACGGCATCCAGATCGTCCGGCCGGAAGCCTAGGCGCACGGTCGGCACTTCATCCCTGGTGGCGTGCAGATTGGCGATATGGGCTTGCTGGGTGTGCGGATAGCGCCGTCCCGTCAGGTTGTTGTAGAGGATGGCCAGCAGCACCATCATGGCCGAATTGGCCAGCACGGTCAGCATGGCAAAGTGGTAGCCGGCCGCCTGCACGGCAGGGCCGCCGATCACGGTGATCAGCGCGACGGCGCCGCCGGGCGGGTGCAGGCAGCGCAGCGCGAACATGGCGGCCAGAGCCAGCGCGGCTGCCAGTGCACCCAGCAGGGCAGGGTTGAGGCTATCGCCCAGCCAGTGTACGCAGGCTACGCCTATCAGAGCGCTGATGACATTGCCGCCGATGACGGCCCATGGCTGGGCTAGCGGACTGGCCGGCAGGGCAAACAGCAGCACGGCCGTTGCACCCATGGGCGCGATCAGGCTGATGTGCAACGCGCTGGTGGCCAGCAATTGCTGGCACAGCAGGGCGCCGATAAACAGCCCTAGCAGGATGCCCGCCGCCGCACGTAGCTGTTCACGCAGATTGGTGGTGGCCGGGCCCGGTAGCCAGCGTTGCAGCAGTGCGCGCATGTTTAATCCAGTATTTGAAATGGAACAAATATTACTCCAAGCTCAGTCTGCTGTGTGCGGGGCATTTTGTCGCACTAGCCGTGCGCTACCAATTCCAATGGCAGGGCGGTGGTGAACTTAATCTGCTCCATCGAGAAGGCCGAGGAAACCCCGCTCAGCTGGGCCACTTTGATGAGTTTCTTGTAGAAGCGGTCATAGCCTTCGATATCGCTAGTCACTACCTTGAGCAAGTAGTCGATATCGCCGCTCATGCGGTGAAATTCCTGCACTTCCGGCAGAGCAATCACGGCGGCGGCGAAGCGCGCCAGCCATTTGTCGTCGTGCTGGCTGGTACGCACGCTGACAAATACGGTGACGGGCAGGCCCACTTTGCGCCGGTTGACGATGGCCACGCGGTTTTCCAGATAGCCTTCTTCTTCCAGCCGGCGGATGCGTTTCCAGCACGGCGTGGCGGACAGTCCGATGCGCTCGCTGAGCTGCGCCACCGACAGCGTGCCGTCCACCTGCAGGGCGGAGAGGATAGCGTAATCATAGCGGTCAAGTGGATTCATGCTCGAAATTCTCGAAATGTAGGATGAATATCCTATATGTTAGCCGTAGCCGGAGTATTTTAGTACATCTATTTTCGTCCTTCTGACTAAACTATATGCATTGATTAGCCTGCTACTTCGCGCCCACCATGACGACCGAAATCTACCTCGACGGCAATGCCACCTCTCCCGTGCTGCCGGCCGCCATTGCCGCTGCTACCTGTGCCATGGGCCAGCGTTACGGTAACCCCAGTAGCAGCCATGCTGCCGGCCTGAGCGCCAAAGCCATGCTCGATCAGACGCGCCAGTGCGCGCGTCGCCTGCTGGGCGTGGGCGAAGGCCGGCTGATGTTCAATAGCGGTGCCACCGAAGGCATACAGACGGCCGTGCTGTCGGCGCTGGTGGCCTTGCGCGAACGGCGCGAGCAGGGCGAAGCCATCGGCAGCCTGCTGGTGTATGGCGCGACCGAACACAAGGCGGTGCCGGAAAGTCTGGCGCACTGGAACCGTCTGCTGGGCCTGAATCTGACGCTGCACAAGCTGCCCGTGAACCAGCACGGACTGCACGATCTGGAGGCGCTGCGCGCCTGCGCCGATCAGGCAGCATTCGTCTGCACCATGGCGGCGAATAATGAAACGGGCGTGATCAGCGATATCGCCGGCATACAGGCCGTGCTCGAGCAGACCGGCTGCAAGGCTTACTGGATGGTGGACTGCGTGCAGGCGCTGGGCAAGCTGGCGCTGAATCTGGCCGAAACCCGCATCGACTATGCGCCGTTCTCCGGTCACAAGCTGTATGCGCCGAAAGGCATAGGCATGCTGTACGTGCGCGCTGATGCACCGTTCACGCCGCTGATCGTAGGTGGCGGGCAGGAAGGTGCACAGCGCTCCGGTACGGAAAACATGGCCGGCATCGTGGCGCTGGGCACCGTGCTGGCTGCGCTGGAGCGGGGCGATACCTTCCGCAGCCATGACGAGCTGGAAGGCTACCGCGCCCGTCTGGCCGATGCGTTGCGTGCAGCCTTGCCCGGTATCGTGTTCAACCATCCATTCGAAAACTCGCTGCCGACCACGCTGAATTTCTCCGTGCCGGGCTTGTCCAGCCGTGAGCTGATGGATGTGTTCGATGCGGCCCAGGTACGGGTCAGCTCGGGTAGTGCCTGCTCGGCGGCCAAGGCCGCTCCCAGCTATGTGCTGGATGCCATGCAGGTGCCGTTATGGCGCAGTGCTGGCGCGATCCGCATGTCGTTCGGTCCGCTAGCCGATGCCGCTATGATCGACGATGCCTGCCGCCGTATTGCCCGCTGTGGCGCGGCGCTGCGTACCGGCTGCCTGATTCCGTCCGAGCGTAACGGCGCGGCGCACGATGGCCTGCTGCAGATGGGCGTGGAAGGTGCGTGCAGTTGGCTGGTGCTGGATGCCGCCAGCCGTAGCTGCGTGCTGATTGATCCGCTGCCGGAACACACCCACCGCATCGAAGCGTTTGTACGCTGCCAGAACTACCGCGTGCAGGCGATTCTGAATACCGAAGCAGGACAGGAAAACGGTGCCCTGATCGAAGCACTGGGGCGCCATGCTGCTAGCCGTGTAGCGGCCGATGCCTATGGCTGGCCAGCCCTGCCCCAGCGCGTGATGCTGGCCGACGGCCAGCCGGTCGCTGCGCTGCAACTGGGGGCGCGCACGCTGGCCTGTGTGACGGATGGCGCCTGCCGCCACTATCTGCTGGGCGAGGCCGTGCAAGGCCAGTTGCCAGCGCAGGCCATACGCTTTGCCTTCAGCAGCCGCCAGTGCGCCACGGCGCTGCAGGGGCTGACGGCAGCGGCGACGCTGCTTTGCCCTAGCCGCGATGAGCACAACCAGTTCTGCGCAGGTGCAGCTGCGGTGCCGCCGGTCTGCTGCGACAGTCTGCAGCTCGATCAGGCAGGTCTGAACGCGCTGCTGGGCGAACATCCCGATGCGCAGCTGATCGATGTGCGTGAAGATTACGAATATGCTGCCAGTGCCACGGTACTGCCGGTCGCCGGCAAGGTGCAGAGTGTGCCGCTGAGCCGTCTGACCGAGCATGCCAGCGACTGGCTGGCGACTCCGGACAGCACGCTGGTGTTCATCTGCCGCAGCGGTAATCGCAGTCTGAAAGCGGCCCAGTGCCTGCGCCGGCTGGGACATGCGCACAGCTATAGCCTGACGGGCGGGCTGGCGCTGGCACAGGCTGCATAGTTTTCTTTCTTTACGTCTCCTCTTCCTTTCGGGGCCGCGCGAGCGGCCCTTTTTTTCGTCCTGCATGGCGCGGCGTTTATGTACGTCTGCGCACGGTCGCGCCTGCGCCCGCCCAGTAAGCTGCCTATGCATATTTTTTTTCTGCAAAGGTCTGGCGAGGCCGGGAGTGTCTATGTTTGTGCCCCTGTTTGTTCCCGTGTTTGCTGCGCGCACGGTCAGCCGCGAGGACGAAGCGGCCGATCTGCCTTTACGTGCGGAATTGTTCAGTGCTGTGCAGATGGCCGTGCACGGCAAGATGCTGGCCAGCCAGCACCGCCTCAGCACGCAAGGCGGCGCGGACCGGCTGCTAGTGCGGCTGGCGCAGAACGCCACGCTGATCGATGCCACCTGCAACGAGCTGACGGCTGCCGTCAAGCAGGGCCGCCAGATCACGCCCGCCTCCGAATGGCTGCTGGATAATTTCTACCTGATCGAAGACCAGATTCGCATTGCCCGCCGCCATTTGCCGCGCAACTACAGCCGCCAGTTGCCCCGCCTCGAAGGCGATGCCTTGCCCGCCTGTCCGCGCGTGTACCGCATCGCGCTGGAAATCATCGCCCATGGCGATGGCCGGGTCGATCCCGAATCGCTGTGCCGCTTTGTGGCGGCGTATCAGGAAGTGGCCAGTTTGCAGCTGGGCGAACTGTGGGCCATCCCCATCATGCTGCGGCTGGCATTGATCGAAAATCTGCGCCGCGTGGCCGTGCGGGTGGCGGATAACCGGCGCCAGCGCGATCTGGCCAACCACTGGGCCGACCAGATGACGCGGGTGGCTGAAAGCAATCCCAGCGGGCTGATACTGCTGGTGGCCGACATGGCGCGTTCCAATCCGCCCATCACCAGCGCCTTTGTGGCCGAACTGGCGCGTCGCCTGCAGGGCCAGAGCCCGGCCCTGACGCTGGCGCTGTCGTGGATTACCCACCGGCTGGCAGAAGCGGGGCAGACCATAGAACAGCAGATCCAGAACGAGATCCAGCAGCAGGCGGCGGAACAGGTGTCGATTGCCAATAGCATCGGCAGCCTGCGCTTTCTTGGCACCATGGACTGGCAGGAGTTTGTCGAAACCATGAGCGTGGTGGAGCAGACCTTGCGGCAGGACCCGGCCGGCGTGTACGCGCAGATGGCGTTTGCCACGCGCGATTTGTATCGCCATGCGATCGAAAAGATCGCCCGTCGCAGCGCCTACACAGAAGGCGAGGTGGCGCAGCACGCGCTGCAACTGGCGCAGGCCTATGGCGGCGAGGCGCGCTACGGCCACGTGGGCTATTACCTGATCGGCGCTGGCGTGGTGCAACTAGAGCGCCAATGCCGCATGCGCCGTCACTGGCCGGAAGCGCTGCAGCAGACCGCGCGCAGCGCGCCGCTGACTACCTATCTGGGCGCCATCGCGGCACTGGCACTGGTGGCCACGGCATGGCTGGTGCAGCAGGCGGCCCAGCATGGCGTGGGGCTGGCATGGCTGCTGTTGACTGCCGTTCTGACCCTGCTGGCCAGTGGGCAGCTGGCACTGGCGCTAGTGAACTGGCTGGCCACGCTGGTGACCCAGCCGCACCCTTTGCCGCGCATGGCGTTGCCGCAGGGGGTACCGGCCGATGCGCGCACGCTGGTGGTGGTGCCGGCGCTGCTGTACAGCAGCGAGAACGTGGCGCAATTGTGCGAACAGCTGGAAGTGCACTTCCTCGCCAATCGCGACCGACATCTGCAATTCTGCCTGCTGACGGATCTGACCGATGCCGATAGCGCCATCCTGCCAGAGGATGCAGCGCTGGTGCAGCAGGCCCAGACCAGCATCGCCCAGCTGAACCGGCAGTACAACTATGCTGGCGACGCTGTGGCTGGTGTCATCGCACCATTTCTGCTGCTGCACCGGCCACGCCTGTGGAATGCGCAGGAGGGCGTGTGGATGGGCTATGAACGCAAGCGGGGCAAACTGCAGGACCTGAACCGCCTGCTGGGCGGAGAGGGCGCAGCAGCGTTCAGTGTGGTCGAGGGGGATACCAGCCGGCTGGCCGAGGTACGTTACGTGATCACGCTCGATAGCGATACCCGTTTGCCGCGCGAAGCGGCACAGCAGATGATTGCCACCATGCTGCATCCGCTTAACCAGCCACGGGTGGATGAGGGCTTGCTACGGGTAGTGGAAGGCTATGGCATTCTGCAGCCGCGCATTGCCGTCAGCGTGCCGGGCGAGCAGGCCTCGCTGTATGAAAAACTGTGTGGCGGCGAACCGGGCATAGACCCGTACACGCGCACCGTGTCGGACGTGTATCAGGATGTGTTCTACGAAGGATCGTTCATCGGCAAAGGCATCTACGATGTGGCCGTGTTCCGGCAAGTGCTCGATGGCCGCCTGCCCGAGAACCGCATCCTCAGTCACGACTTGCTGGAAGGCTGCTACCTGCGTGCAGGTTTGCTCAGCGATGTGCAACTGTATGAAGCTTATCCCTCGCGCTATGGCGACGATGTGCAGCGCCGCCAGCGCTGGATACGGGGCGACTGGCAGGTAGCGGCATGGTTGCGCCGGCGCGTTCCACTACCGTTACCGCGACCGTTGCCAGAGCTGCAGCCCAGCGCGCAACAGGACGTCAGCAACCAAGCCGAGCGCAAACGCGAGCACGTTCGCGGCCGCGAACGCAATCCCCTATCGCTGCTGTCGCGCTGGAAGCTGCTGGATAATCTGCGCCGTAGTGTGACAGCACCGGCGCTGCTGGGGCTCTTGCTGCTGGCATGGCTGGTGCTGCCGCGGCCGTGGCTGTGGACGGGCGCCGTGCTGGCCGTGCTGTTTGCCACCCCGCTGCTGGGGGGGCTGTATGACCTTGCGCGGCGGCCGCGCGATACGCTGTGGCGCCAGCATGTGCGCGCCAGCTTGCGCCGCAGCGGATTGCAGTTTGCCCATGCGCTGCTGATGCTGGTATTTCTGCCCTACGAAGCGTGGTTCAGTCTGGATGCCATTGTGCGCAGTCACTGGCGTCTGCTGGTCTCGCACCAGCATTTGCTAGAGTGGCGCGCCTCCACGCTGGTGGTGCAGGGGAGTGCGGATGGCTGGCGCAGCCTGTGGCTTGCCCCGGCACTGGCTGCGCCGACCTTGCTGGCGATTCTGCTGTGGCAGCCCGCCAGCTTGTGGCCGGCCCTGCTGTTCGTGCCGCTATGGCTGCTGGCACCGGCGGTGGCACAGCGCATCAGCCGCCCGATCGCGCGCCGCAGCGTGACGCTGACGACCGAGCAACGACTGTTTCTGGCGACGCTGGCCCGTCGCACATGGGCTTACTTCGAGCGCTTCGTAGGGCCGGAAGATAACTGGCTACCGCCCGATAATATGCAGGAGCAGCCCGTGCAGGTGGTGGCACATCGTACCTCGCCCACCAACATCGGCATGGCGCTGCTGGCCAGTCTCAGTGCTAGCGATTTTGGCTATCTCACCATTGGGCAGCTGATCGAGCGTAGCGGCAACACGCTCAACACGCTGGACCGGATGGAGCGATATCAAGGCCATTTCTACAACTGGTACGACACGCGCAACCTGCAGCCGCTGCTGCCCATGTATGTGTCCACCGTCGATAGCGGCAATCTGGCCGGTCATCTGCTGACGCTGCAGGCGGGGCTGAGCGGGCTGGCGAGCCAGCCCGTGCTGGGTGCTCGGCTGGTGGAAGGGCTGGTGACAACGGCCACGCTGTTGCAGCAGGCGTGGCGCGAGCAGTATGGGGCGATGGCGGGCGAACTGGCGAGTGTCATGCAGCAGGCGCCCGATGCGGGCGACGGCGCGCAGTTGCGCCGCTGGCTGCTGCGCCTGCAGCAGTTGCTGGGCGGGCTAGATCCGCAGGCCGCGCTGCATGGCGAAACCCTGCTGTGGCATACAGCGCTGCTGCAGCAATGCCGCGCTGCGCTGGCAGAGCTGGCGCTGCTGATGCCGTGGCTGGTGCTGCCGGCCGAAGCGCTGCCGGATAGTGCTCTGCTGCGCGTGCCCACTTTGCGCGAACTGGCCGCGCTGCACGATAGCGTGCGCCATGTGCAGCAGGATGCGCTGGCACCGGCCGAACGTGAACGCCAGTTGCGACTGGCGCAGCTGTGCGCCGAAGCGGCGCAGGCAGCGCAGCAGCGCATCCAGGCACTGGAACTGCTGGCGCAGCGCTGCGCTGCTTTTGCACGGATGGAATACGGCTTCCTGTACAACGCCACCACCCATCTGCTGGCGATAGGCTACAACGTCAGCGAACGGCGGCTCGATAGCAGCTATTACGATCTGCTGGCGTCGGAAGTGCGGCTGGCCAGCTTTGTCGCGATTGCGCAAGGCCAGCTCCCGCAAGAGCATTGGTTTGCGCTGGGGCGCCAGCTGTGCATCGTGGCGGGCCAGCCTGTGCTGCTGTCGTGGAGTGGTTCGATGTTCGAATACCTGATGCCGCTGCTGGTGATGCCCAGCTATCCCGACACGCTGCTGGACCAGACCTACAGGGCCGTGATCGCCGCGCAGATTGATTATGGCCGCCGGCGCAACGTGCCGTGGGGGATTTCGGAATCGGGCTATAACATGGTCGACGCTAGCCTGAATTACCAGTACCGTGCGTTCGGCGTGCCGGGGCTGGGCCTGAAGCGGGGTCTCGGCGATGACCTGGTGGTAGCGCCGTATGCCAGTATGCTGGGGCTGATGGTGCAGCCGGAGGCGGCATGCACCAATCTGCAGAAACTGGCGGCGCTCGGCTATCTGGGACGCTATGGCTTCTACGAGGCCATCGACTACACGGCCGCGCGGCTGCCACGCGGGCAGACGGCGGCAGTGATCCGTTCCTTTATGGTGCACCATCAAGGTATGGGGCTGCTGGCGCTGGCCTACTTGCTGCACGAGCGTCCTATGCAGCGCCGCTTCGAGGCCGACCCGCTGCTGCAATCGACCCTGCTGGTGCTGCAGGAGCGCAGCCCGCAACTGGGCGCCTTCTATTCCAATACCACCGAGCAGGCGGCCTTGCGCTCGGGTGTGGTCGAGCAGAGTATGCCGATGCGCATACTCAAGCAGCATAGCAGTGCCGTGCCGGAAACCCAGCTACTGTCGAACGGGCGCTATCACGTCATGGTGACCAATGCGGGTGGCAGCTACAGCCGCTGGAAGGATATGGCCGTGACGCGCTGGCGCGAAGACAGTACGCGCGACCACTGGGGCAATTTCTGCTATGTGCGCGACCTCGCCGATGGCCGCTACTGGTCCACTACCTATCAGCCTACGCTGGTGGAGCCGCGCCGCTATGAAGTGATTTTCTCGGAAGGACGGGCGGAGTTCCGCCGTAGCGACCGCGGCATCGATCTGTACACGGAAATCGTGGTGTCGCCGGAAGACGATATCGAATTGCGCCGTACCCGTATTACCAATCAGTCGGAGCAGGTGCGTACGCTGGAAGTGACCAGCTATGCGGAAGTGGCGCTGGCACCGGCGGCGGCCGATGCTGCCCATCCGGCGTTCAGCAAGCTGTTTGTGCAGAGCGAGATACTGCATGGCGAGAACGCCATACTGTGTACGCGCCGCCCGCGCGGGCCGCATGACCCGACACCGTGGCTGCTGCATGCGATGATGGTCCATGATGGTGTGGTCAGCGCCGTCTCGTTCGAAACGGACAGGGCGCGCTTCCTCGGACGTGGCCGCAGCGCGCTCGATCCGGCCGCGCTGGCAGGCGATGCGACACTCAGTGGTGCGGCAGGCTCGGTACTCGATCCCGTGGTGGCGATACGCCAGACCATTACTCTGCAGCCCGACCAGACGGTGATCGTCGATATCGTCACCGGCATGTGCGAACAGCGCGACGCGGCGCTTCACCTGATCGACAAATATCAGGATCGCCACCTAGCCGACCGCGTGTTCGAACTGGCATGGACGCATAGTCAGGTGGTGCTGCGCCAGCTCAATGCCAGCGAGGCCGATGCGCAACTGTATGCGCGGCTGGCGAATGCCGTGATCTATCCGCACGCATCGCTGCGTGCCGATGCTGCGGTGCTGATGCGTAACCAGCGCGGCCAGTCCGGCCTGTGGGCGTATGCAATTTCCGGCGACCTGCCCATTGTGCTGCTGCAGATCCGCGATCCGGCCAATATCGAACTGGCGCGCCAGATGGTGCAGGCGCACGCCTACTGGCGCCTGAAAGGGCTGGTGGTGGATCTGGTGATCTGGTACGAAGACCAGAGCGGCTATCGCCAGCTACTGCATGACCAGATCATGGGGCTGATCGCTTCCGGTATCGATGCACAGGCGATCGATCGGCCCGGTGGCATCTTCGTGCGACTGGTCGACCAGATCGCCAACGAAGACCGCATCCTGCTGCAGTCGGTAGCGCGCGCCATTCTCAGCGATCAGCGCGGCACGCTGGCCGAACAGATCAAGCGCGCCGTCACCCCGCCGTTACGCATGCCGCTGCTGCAGCTGGAAAGCAGCCCGGCCTATGCCGAAGCATTGCCAGCCTATGCGGAAGCGCCATTGCCGGAGCGGCTACTGCTGGCCAATGGCATGGGCGGCTTCAGTGCGGACGGACGCGAATACGTGATCGTCAGCGATGCCGGCCAGCGCACGCCGGCACCATGGTCGAATGTGCTGGCCAATCCCCAGTTCGGTAGCGTGATCTCGGAAAGCGGACAGGCCTATAGCTGGCACGAAAATGCGCACGAATTCCGCCTGACGCCATGGCATAACGATCCGGTCAGCGATAGCAGCGGCGAAGCGTTCTATATCCGCGACGAGCACAGCGGCCAGTTCTGGTCGCCCACGCCGCTACCGGCACCGGCTGCAGGGCGCTATGTGACGCGCCATGGTTTTGGTTACAGCAGCTTCGAACACAGCACGGCAGGCATCGCCAGCACGCTGACCACCTTCGTCGCCATCGATGCGCCGATACGTTACACCCTGCTGAAAGTGAGAAATCTGTCTGCTGTCAGTCGCAGGCTGTCGCTGGCAGCCTATGTGGAATGGGTGCTGGGGGATATGCGCGCCAAGTCCGGCATGCATGTGCTGACCGAGGTAGATGGCGCCAGTGGCGCACTGTTTGCACGCAATCCCTACAACACCGAGTTCACCGGCAGGGTAGCGTTCTTCAACTGTGATGCCGCGCTGCGCAGCCACACGGCCGACCGTAGTGAATTCATCGGCCGCAACGGCACGCTGGCGGCACCGGCTGCCATGCGGCGCCTGCGACTGTCCGGCCGCACGGGCGCCGGGCTGGATGCCTGTGCGGCGCTGATGGTGCCGCTCGAACTACTGCCCGGGCAGGAACGCGAAGTAGTGTTCGTACTCGGTGTGGCAGGGCGGCGCAATGCCGATGCCAGTACGCTGGTGCAGAAGCATCGCAGTGCGGCGGCCGCCTATGAAGCGCTGGACGCCGTACAGGCCTACTGGCAGGCCACGCTGGATGCGGTACAGATCCGCACGCCGGAGCCGGAACTCGATGTGCTGGTCAATGGCTGGCTGATGTACCAGACCATTGCCTGCCGTATGTGGGCGCGCAGCGGCTACTACCAGTCCGGCGGCGCATTCGGCTTTCGCGACCAGTTACAGGACGCCATGGCCACCATCCACACCCGTCCGGTACTACTGCGCGAACAATTGCTGCTGTGCGCGGCGCACCAGTTCTTGGAAGGCGATGTGCAGCACTGGTGGCACCCGCCGTCCGACCGTGGCGTACGTACCCACTGCTCGGACGACTATCTGTGGCTGCCGCTGGCGGCCGCGCGCTATGTGCAGGCGACTGGCGATCTGGCTGTGCTGGAGGAGCTGCAGCCGTATCTGGAGGGGCGTGCCGTCAAGCCGGAGGAAGATTCCTATTACGACCTGCCGCTGCGCTCGGCCCAGCAGGGCACGCTGTACGAGCACTGCCAGCGCGCCATACGCCATGGCTGGCGACTGGGGGCGCATGAGCTGCCGCTGATCGGTTCCTGCGACTGGAACGATGGCATGGACAAGGTGGGCGAGCAGGGGAAGGGCGAAAGCATCTGGCTGGCTTTCTTCCAGTGCGAAGTGCTGCAGCGTTTTGCCGAAGTGGCCGAGCTACGGCAGGATGCCATCTTTGCGGCCGAATGCCGTACCCGTGCCCGCGCGCTGGCCGCTGCCGTCGAACAGCATGGCTGGGATGGCGAGTGGTACCGGCGCGCCTATTTCGATGACGGCACGCCGCTGGGTTCGCACCTGAACGAAGAATGCCAGATCGATTCGATCTCGCAGAGCTGGGGCGTGCTGTCCGGTGCGGCCGATGCCACCCGCGCACGCGCTGCCATGGCGCAGGTGAACCAGCGGCTGGTGCGGCGCGAGGATGGCATCATCCAGCTGCTGCAGCCACCGTTCGACAAGGATGGGCCGAATCCCGGCTACATCCGTGGCTATGTGCCGGGCGTGCGCGAGAACGGCGGCCAGTACACCCATGCCGCCATCTGGACGGCGATGGCGTTTGCCCGTCTCGATGAAACGGCGCTGGCATGGGAACTGGCGCGCATGATCAATCCGCTGCGCCACACGGCGACGCCGCAAGCCATGCAGCGCTATCGGGTGGAACCGTATGTGGTGACGGCCGACGTGTATGCCGTGCCGCCCCACGTGGGACGGGGCGGCTGGAGCTGGTACACGGGATCGTCAGGCTGGATGTATCGGCTGCTGGTGGAAGCGCTACTGGGATTGCGGCGCAGCGGTAATCAGCTGGAACTGGCGCCGCGCATGCCGCCCGAATGGGCGAATTTCGAACTGGTCTACCGTTTTGGTGCGGCACGCTATGTGATCCGCGTGCAGCGCAGCCAGTCGGCAGACTGGCTGCTGGTACAGGATGGGGTACGGCTGGCGGGGCTGCAGATCACGCTGGAAGACCAGCCGCTCACGCATACGCTGGATCTGTACGTGCCCCGTGCTACCGAAAGATCAGGCGCCTAGTGCGGCGCCAGCGCCCATCAGTGTGGCCACGCCGAGGATGGCGAATACCAGTGCCGCAATGCCGTGCACCAGTTTCAGCGAAACGCGGTTGGCGATCTTATCGCCCAGATATACGGCCGGTACATTGGCCAGCATCATGCCGAAGGTGGTGCCGCACACCACTGCCACCAGACTGTGATAGCGCGCAGCCAGCGCCACCGTAGCTACCTGCGTCTTGTCGCCCATTTCGGCGACGAAGAAGGCGATCAGCGTGGTGAGGAATACGCCGTACTTCGCCAGCGGCATATCGTCTTCGTCGATCTTGTCCGGTATCAGCGTCCATACGGCCATGGCGATGAAGGAGAGACCCAGTACCCAGCGCAGAATATCGGGGCCTAGCAGGCCGGTAATCCAGCTACCGATGGCGGCAGCGAATGCGTGGTTGGCGATGGTGGCGACAAAAATCGCTGCCACGATGGGTAAGGGGCGGCGGAACTTCGCGGCCAGACAGAAGGCCAGTAACTGGGTTTTGTCACCGATCTCGGCGAGGGCGACGATGCCGGTGGAAATGAGGAAAGCTTCCATGATGTTCCTGCTTGAATAGTGGGGCGCATCTTAACATGGGGCTGTGCTATTCTGCTGCGCGCTCCGGTCATTTAGGATGAAACCCATGCAACTCAAGAAGACTCTCAAAACCCTCGCGGCGCTGCTGCTGTCCGCCGGTTCCATGCTTGGTGTGGCCCATGCCGATCCGCTGAGCTATGCGCGCTACGATCAGGTGCGCACTAGCGACCTGCATCTGGATCTGAAAGCGGACTTTGGCCGCCACACCCTGTCCGGCTATGCCGAGCTGACGCTGAACTGGCTAGATAAATCGGCCCGCTCGCTGGTGCTCGATACCAGCGAACTGAATATCGCCCGCGTGCAGTTGCTGCACCCTTCCGGTCGCTGGCAGGCCGCATCGTACATGCTGGATAAGCCGGACGCTGAAAAAGGTCGCGCGTTGCGCATCGCCGTGCCGTTCCAGCCGCACAAAGTGCGCATTTACTACCGCACGGCGCCGTCGGCGACTGCGCTGCAGTGGATGTCGCCGCAGCAGACCATGTCCGGCAAGCGTCCGTTCATGTTTAGCCAGTCCGAATCCATCCATGCCCGCTCGTGGGTGCCGCTGCAGGATACGCCGGCCGTGCGCTTTACCTACAGCGCCCGCATCGCCGCGCCGGAAGGACTGCGCGTGGTGATGAGCGCAGCCAACGACCAGCAATCGCATGGCGTGGGCGGCTGGAAGTTCAGCATGGCGCAGCCTATCCCTTCCTACCTGCTGGCGATTGCCATCGGCGAAATCGAAGTGCGCAATCTGGGCCCCCGTTCCGCCGTGTATGCGGAGCCGGCGCGTATCGATGCGGCGGCTTTCGAACTGGCTGATACGGAGCAGATGATCAGCGCTGCGGAGGAACTGTATGGCCCGTATCGCTGGGAGCGTTACGACATGCTGGTGCTGCCGCCATCCTTCCCCATCGGCGGCATGGAGAATCCGCGCCTGACCTTTGTCACGCCCACCATGATCGCCGGTGACCGCAGTCTGGTTGACCTGATCGCCCATGAACTGGCGCACTCGTGGTCGGGCAATCTGGTCACCAATGCCACCTGGAAGCACTTCTGGCTGAACGAGGGCTTTACCAACTACGTCACCACGCGGGTGGTGGAAAAACTGTATGGCGCCGAAGTGGCGCAGATGAATCTGCAGGTGGAGCAGGAAGAAGCCATGGCCTCGCTGGCTGCTATCCCGCCCGCCAGACAGGCGCTGGTGACGCGTGATGCCGATACGGGATCGGCCACCTATACGGATACGGAACTGGTCTACCCCAAAGGCGCATGGCTGCTGCGTACGCTGGAACAGCGCGCCGGCCGCAGCGTGTTCGATCCTTTCCTGCGCGGCTGGTTCGATCAGCATGCCTTCCAGTCGGTGCGCACGGAGGAATTTGTCAGCTATCTCAAGACCCATCTGCTGGCCGCCCATCCGCAAGTAATGAGTGCAGCAGAACTGGACGAATGGCTGTATGGCGCCGGCATACCGGCCAGCGCGCAGCATGAAGCGTCGCCAAGGTTAGCTGCACTGGATAGCCAGCGCAGCGCTTGGCTGCAAGGCACGCTGGCCACGGCCGATCTGCCCGCACAAGGCTGGATCGCGCTGGAATGGATGCACTTCCTGAACGATATCGATGGCAAGGCCACGGCCAGCCAGTTGCAGGAACTCGATCAGCGCTTTGCTCTGGCCAAGAGCGGCAATAATGAAATCGCCTACCGCTTCTACCTGTCGTCGATCAAGGCTGGCTACAACGTACGCGCGCCGCTGCAGGCCTTCCTGCTCAGCGTAGGACGGCAGAAATTCGTCGTGCCGCTCTACACGGCGCTGCTGAAAAATCCCGCTGAACGCGAATGGGCCAGAGCCCTGTACGCGCAGGCCCGCCCGCACTATCATCCGGTAACCCAAAGCTCGGTCGATAAACAATTCAAGAAACCATGATGCTGAAAATGACTCCTACTCTGGGCGCCGCGCTGGTGGCGCTGGCACTGTCCCACCATGCACTGGCCGCCGCGCCGCTCACCGATAGCGCGCCAGTCAGTGCAAGCCCTGCGCCGGCGGCGGTGCCTGCCCCTGTGCCAGCGTTCGATCTGGCCGCCGATGTGCAGCGCATTCTGAAGACCTTCGATGTGCCGGGCATGGCGGTGGCCATCGTCAAGGATGGCAAGGTGGTGGCTGCGAACGGTTACGGTGTGCGCAAACTGGGCGAGGCCACGCCAGTCGATGGCAATACCCTGTTCGAAATCGCTTCCAACTCCAAAGCCTTTACGGCGGCGGCGCTGGCGCAACTGGTGGATGATGGCAAGCTGGCATGGGACGATCCTGTCACCAAGCATCTGCCGGATTTCCAGATGCACGACTCGTATGTGACGGGCGTGATGACCGTGCGCGATCTGCTGACCCACCGCAGCGGTCTGGGTCTGGGCGCGGGCGATCTGCTGTGGTGGCCCACCACCAGTTTCAGCACGGATGAAATCATCGCCCGGCTGCGCTATGTGAAACCGGCCACCAGCTTCCGCAACAACTACGCCTATGACAATCTGCTCTACATCGTAGCGGGCAAGATCATTGCGCAGAAGTCCGGCAAGCCCTGGGGCGCGGCGGTGCGCGAGCGCATCCTCACCCCGCTGGGCATGCAGGACACCACCACCAGCGTGGACGCCATGCGGGCGGCCAGCAACCACTCTGCACCACACAGCAAGATCAACGACAAGATCAGTGTGGTCAAACCCATGCAGGTGGAGAACGCCATCGGCGCGGTGGGGATTAATACCAGCGCGAGCGATATCGCCCGCTGGATGACCATGCTGCTCAACGATGGCAAGCTGGAAGATGGTCGCCAGATCATCAGCAGCAAGCAGATAGGCGAGATGTGGACCGAGCAGACGCCGATGCGTATCCGTACGCCCAAGCCGGCGCTGGCTGCCACCAAGCCTAACTTCGCCGGCTACGGTCTGGGCTTCAGTCTGCGCGATTACAAGGGCCGCAAGATCGCCATGCATGGCGGCGCACTGCAAGGCTTCTATTCGACTGTGCTGATGGTACCGGAAGAAAAACTCGGTATCGCCATCCTGACCAATGCAGAAAATAGTCCCGCCATGGCCGCGCTGTACTGGCGCATACTGGACCAGTATCTGAACGTGCCGGCCAGCGACTGGATCACGCTGTATGCGGAACAGGAAGCGGCCGCGCATAAGGAAGAACTGGAACGGCAGGGCAAGGAAAGCGCGGCACGTGCCGCCAAGTCGTCGCCGTCGCTGCCGCTGGCTGCCTATGAAGGCGAGTACGAGGATGCGTGGTACGGCAAGGTCAGCATCCGGCGCGAAGGCCGCAAGCAGATCATGCGCTTTAGCCGCACGCCCGATCTGGAAGGCGAACTCGAACACTTCCAGCACGATACTTTTATCGTGCGCTGGAAAGAGCGTAACTTCAATGCCGATGCCTATGTGAGTTTTGCGCTCAATCCCGATGCCAGCATCGAGCGCATGAAGATGGCGCCCGTATCGACCGAGACGGATTTCAGTTTCGATTTCCGTGATCTGAGTTTTACGCCGGTGGTAGTACCGAAAGCGAAGTAACTCAGAGCTGGGTTTCCACCCGGTTGCGGCCCTGGCTCTTGGCGCGGTACAGGGCCAGATCGGCCGAGTGGAACAGGTCGTCGAGCGCGGCGTGCGGGCCATGTGCCACCGCCACGCCGAAGCTGGCCGTAACGCGCAGGATGTAGCCATCGCTGAGCGTGAGCGGTTCCTGTTCGATCGCCACACGCAGGCGCTCGGCCAGCGCGCGTGCCGCTTCCAGCCCGCAGTAGCTGGGCATGACGACGAATTCCTCGCCGCCGTAGCGCGCCAGTATCTCGCCATCGCGCAGGGTGGCGCGTACCACTTCGGCGATGCGGATCAGCACCTGATCGCCGGCATCGTGGCCATAGCAGTCGTTGACGGATTTGAAGTGGTCGATATCGAACAGAATCACGGCCAGCGATTCGTCTTTTTCCCGTGCGCCGCGCAGGCGCAGATTGCCGGCCGTAGCAAAGGCGCGCCGGTTCAGGATGCCGGTCAGGTAATCGGTATCGGCGCGGGTCTTGAGTTCTTCGATCAGACGGGCCCGTTCCTGCTCCAGCCGCTGGCGCTCCAGACTGTTTTCGCGCAGGGTGGCCAGTGCGCGCAGCATGTCGCCGATTTCATCCTGGCGCCGGCTGATGCGCGAGGGCGGCGTGTAGTCGCCATTGCCGAGCCGGACGACGGCGCGGGTAGCACGCAGCAGCGGCGTTACCACCCGCAGCCGGACGATCATCAGCAGCACCACCAGTACCAGCAGGATGGCAGCACCGTTCAGCAGGGCCCAGCTCAGTTCATGGCGAGCAAGCTGGAATTCGGCCCGTGCCTGATGCTGTGCCTCCTGCATCAGCGCATCGCGCACAGCCAGTATCGGTGCCATGGTGGGCACGTAGCGCTGGGCAAACTGCGCCGTGTCCATGCTGTAGTGCTGCCCCGTGCTGCTGGCATGCTCCACTTCGCCGATGATGTGCTGACCCGTTTCGAAATAGTCGCTATCCATGCGCGCGACAGCGGCCTTGATGCGCACCGCCTGATCGGCGTCGTTGTTGGCCATCTTGATCAGCTGGCGTAACTGCTCAAGCCGGCCGCGCAGGAACTGCAGCTCCTGCTGCTGGGCGGTGCTGAGCGCCTGCCCCGTCGCCAGCGGCACGGTCAGGGTGGAGCCTAAGCGGCCGGCGTACTCGCGCAGTTCCACGGCAAGGCGGGCCTTGACCAGCACGCGGGTGATGCGCGGATAGGCCTGTTCGGAGGCACGCGTGGCTTCGGTGACGGCATCGAGCGCCAGTGGCACCAGCGCATACATGCGTTCGACGGCGGTGTGCAGTTGCACCGGCGTACGGCTGCCCGGAGGCTGGGCGGCCAGCTGATCGACATTGCGGCGTGCTTCGCGCAGCGCCAGTTCCAGTGCACCCAGCTGGCCGGCCGGGGTGGCATGGTATTCGGTGAGCTGCAACTGGAGCTGGCGCAGGGCGCTATTGGTATCGTTGCGGGCGGCGCGCAGGCGCTCCTGTTTGGCGGCAGCGGCGGGGTGGCCGTCGCCCATCACGGCATTGCTGGGGCCACGTTCGAACGACAGTTTCTCTGCGGCCCGCATGGAGGCTTCCACCAGCTGCAGTGCCTGCAAGCCCTGTTCGGCTGCCTGATACTGGCGCCATTCACTCCAGAGGGAACGGCCCTGCACGCCACACACCAGCAGCGCCAGAATGGCGCTAATCAGGGTGAAAAGTCGGGTGAGTCGCATTGTGGCTTGCCTGAATGTTTTTTTGCTAGTTAGCAATATGCCACAAACTGCCTCGTTCTGGGGCAAATCTGCGTGCAAGTGCGCTAATCTCGGCGGCTAATGGTAGGATGTCGGCCTCACGTTGTCCGGCGCAGCCGTCGACGATGTAAAGCTTGTCAGTTTATTAAATGAAGGATGAATAAGATGTCTATGCAACGAGTTATGCTGCGCTCCAAGCTGCACCGCGTGACGGTAACCCAGGCCGACCTGCACTACGAAGGTTCCTGCGGTATCGATCAGGATCTGCTGGAAGCGGCGGATATCTGGGTGAACGAGAAGATCGAACTGTACAACGTCAATAATGGCGAACGTTTCTCCACCTATGCGATTCCGGGCCTGCGCGGCACGGGCGAGATTTCGCTCAATGGCGCCGCCGCACGTCGCGCCCAGCTGGGCGATCTGCTGATCATCTGCACCTATGCACCGATGACGGAAGAGCAGGCCAAAGACTACAAACCGAAGGTCGTGTTCGTCGATGACAAGAACAAGATCAAAGGCATGAAAGCCTAAGCGCAGTTTTACTGGCGCCCGATGGTTAAACGGGGCAGGCCGCGATTTCTAGTGAAATCGTTGCCTGCCCCGTTTGTTTTGCAGCGGTTCTGTGTTGCGCTTATTTGTCGATGCCGTCGCTGCGCAGCAGCTGCGACATGTATTGCGGCGTGATGCCGAGGAAGGATGCCACCACCTTCTGCGAGATGCGCTGCTCCAGTCCCGGATATTCGCGCCGGAACGCGGCCAGCCGGCCCTGTGCGGGCGAAGCATTGATGCACATGCGGCGCGCCTGTTCCATGATGCTGCACTCGGACACTTTCAGATAGTAGTCGCGCAGCATGCTATTGGTTTCGCGCATGGCCGTGTAGGCGGCCCAGTCCAGCTTGAAACCATGGACGGCCGTTTCGGCTACCACGAAATGCTGGGCCGGCAAGCCATCGCGCGCGCGCAGCAGGTCGTCGTGCGACGCGGCCGGTTCGCCATCGGTTACAAAGTGCAGCGTGACTTCGGCGCCCGCTTCCGTGATGAAGCCGGTACGCGCTACGCCGCTGTGCAGCCAGTACAGATTCTGCGCCACCGTGCCTATGCGTTGCAGAAATTCGCCTTTGCGGAAACTGACGGGAGTAGCCAGCGGAGCCAGCAGTGCGGTGACCTCATCGTACATAGCGGGTGTAACTTTGTAACGCTGGGAGGTGATGTCACGGTATTTCGCGCGGTGATCGATGAATGCCTGGCTCATTTTGATGTCGTTTTATTCCGGCGCGCAATGCGGCCTATCATGGGAGCCGAAAGTGTAAACCTTTTTTACGGTCTGTAGCGCAATTTTCATTGTATTTCGGAATTAAAATTAGAGAGATACTTCAGATTTAAACTAGTTGAACGCCACGTAAACACCCCATTTTCATAGGTAAAACCTGCCTAAAATGGGCTAAATTGTGAGACCTTGTCAAAAATGGTTGCAACATCGCAACATGCCCGATTTCTGATCTAGCACTCTGTACTCCGACTACAAAAAATTGCAAATTAAGCATGAGAATCCTGCTGTTGTTTAACTGTCAGTGACCATTGTTTTGCCAGTTACTTTGTGGCGCGGAAATAGTTTCTGCGATACATTTGCCTAACAGGTAATGCAAATCAACACGCTGTAAAAAGAAGCTGTAGCTAACCTCGGGGACACGAGTAATGAGCACGAATACGGGTTTCGAAAGCAGAGTTGTGATCCCGCTGGGTCTGGCTGGCGCAGGCGCGGCCGGCACTATCGTGGCAGGCTGGTCGCGCTGGGGCTGGTACACGGTGCTGTGGGGCGCTGTCCTGTTAGGGCTGGCCATCTGGAGCGTGCTGCGCGATCAGTCCGGCACGACCGGGACGGCGGGCGGCTCGGCCAGCGTCGAGCAGTATCTGCAGTCACGCGAACAGTTCGGTGATGCCGTGCTGCCGGTGTGGTGCCGGCATATCGAAAATTCCCGCAGCCAGATGGAAGAAGCCGTGTCCGATCTGGCTTCCCGTTTCTCGAATATCGTCGACCGCCTCGATACGGCGGTACATGTTTCCAGCCATGACAATGCACGCGATGGTCAGGGCATGACGGAAATCTTCAGCCGTAGCGAAACCCAGTTAGGTTCGGTCGTAGGCTCGATGAAATCTGCCTTCGAATCGAAGCAGGCCATGCTGGCCCAGATCAAGGATCTGGAACGCTTTACGCGCGAGTTGCGCGATATGGCCGAAGGGGTGGCCAGCATCGCTGCCCAGACCAATCTGCTGGCGCTGAATGCGGCCATCGAAGCGGCCCGTGCCGGCCCTGCCGGACGCGGCTTCGCGGTGGTCGCGCAGGAAGTGCGCCATCTGTCCAGCCGCTCGGCCGAGACGGGCAAAAACATCGCCAACCGCGTCGGCCTGATCAGCAGCGCCATCCTCGCTGCCAGCGAAGCGGCCGATCGTACGGCCGCACAGGAAAACAGTTCCATGCAGTCGGCCGAAGCCATCATTGAAAGCGTGCTGCACGATTTCCGCAGCATGACCGATGCGCTGGTCGATTCTTCCGAACAGCTCAAGCACGAGAGCGTAGGCATACAGGGCGAGGTAGGCGAAGCACTGGTACAGCTGCAGTTCCAGGATCGGGTGAGTCAGGTGCTGGCACACGTGCGGGAGAATATCGAGCGCCTGCCGTTACTGCTGCGCGAGCACCGCGATCGCTACCACGCTGCCCAGATACTCGAGCCTATGGATGCCCAGCCCCTGCTGCGCGAGTTACAGAAAACCTATGCCATGGCCGAAGAACACGCCGTGCATGGCGGCTCCAGCCGCGCCAAGCCGGCCGCTGCTGCCGCCGATGAAATCACCTTCTTCTGATTCGTAACCGGAGTAGAAAGACTATGGCAAAAACTATTATGGTGGTCGATGATTCGGCCTCGCTGCGGCAGGTAGTAGGCATCGCCCTGAAAGGTGCGGGCTATGACGTGATCGAAGGACGCGATGGCGCCGACGCGCTATCCAAGTGCACCGGCCAGAAAATCCATCTGGTGGTGTGCGATGTGAACATGCCGAATATGGACGGGATTACTTTTGTGCGCGAGTTCAAGGCACTGCCTAATTACCGTTTCACGCCGGTGATCATGCTGACGACCGAATCGCAGGAAAGCAAGAAGGAAGAAGGCAAGGCAGCGGGCGCCAAGGCATGGGTGGTGAAGCCGTTCAAGCCGGAAGTGCTGCTGGGCGCTGTTGCCAAACTGGTTCTGCCTTGAAGCGCGGGAGGATGCCATGTCCGAAACCCCTGCTGCACAGGATGGCGCAGGCCATCTGGCGCTCGAAGGCGAGCTGACGATTTACCATGCGGCCGAAGTCAAGCAGCAGGTGCTGGCGGCGCTGCGCGCCGGCCCCGTGCTGGAGCTGGATCTGGCTGGCGTAACGGAGCTGGATACGGCCGGCCTGCAAGTGCTGATGCTGGCCAAGCAGACCGCGCAGGCTGAACAGCGCGAACTGCGACTGGTGCAGCACAGCCCTGCCGTGGTGGAGATTTTCCAGATGCTCGATCTGGGTGCTTTTTTTGGTGATGCATTACTCATACACGCTTGACGCATAAAGACTGATCTTACGTTCCATCTGTTCTGAGGGCATGCCATGAATCTGGATGAAGCACTACAGACGTTTATTACCGAGAGCCGCGAACTGCTGGAGGAAATGGAGAACGCGCTGCTGAACGTCGATCTGGCTGGCGATCAGAGCGAAGCGATCAACGCGATCTTCCGCGCTGCCCATACCATCAAGGGTTCCGCCGGTCTGTTCAGCCTCGATCACATCGTGGCCTTCACCCATGTGGTGGAAAGCCTGCTCGATGGCGTGCGCGATGGCACCGTGGCGCTGAATGACGAAATGATCGTGCTGCTGCTGTCCTGCTGCGATTATCTGTCCGAGCTGACCGATGCCCTCGCGGCGGGCCGGATGGAGGCCGATCCCGATATGGCGCCGCAGGGCGAAATGCTGCTGGCCCAGTTGCGCCGCCACATGGATGGCGAGACGGCAGACGGCGCTGCGGAAGCGGCACTGGTGCTGCCTGCCGAGCCGGACGTGGAGCGTATCGATCAGGAGCCCGGGCATAGCGATTACTGGCATATCTCGCTGCGCTTCGGACGCGAAGTGCTGCAGAATGGCATGGACCCGATTGCCTTCCTGCGCTATCTGACCAAGCTGGGACGCATTGTCGGCATTGCCACCGTGCCCGATGCGATGCCGCCAGCCGACGAAATGGATGCGGAACAGTGCTACCTCGGCTTCGAAATCGCCTTCGATAGCAATGCCGATCGCGAAGCGATAGCCGGCGTGTTCGAGTTCGTACAGGACGATGCCGAGATCCGCATCATTCCGCCCCATAGCAAGGTGTCGCACTACGTCGATCTGATCCGTGCTTTGCCGGAGCAGGGCGCAAGGCTGGGCGAGATCCTCGTACGCTGCGGTAGTGTCACCGCGCAGGAACTGGCGGGCGCCTTGCAGCAGCAATCGGAGCGCAGCGAGGCGGAAGTGCCGCAGCAGCTGGGCAGCATCCTCGTCGATGGCGGCAACGTGCCGCCCGTGGTGGTAGAAGCAGCGCTGGCCAAGCAGCGACAGGTGAGCGAACAGAAGGCGCAGGAAAGCCGTTCGATCCGGGTCGATTCCGACAAGCTTGATAGGCTGATCGATCTGGTGGGCGAGCTGATCATCGCCGGTGCCCGCACCAGCATGGTGGGCCAGCATCTGCAGAACAGCGAACTGCAGGAATGTACGTCGGCGCTTTCAGGCTTAGTAGAAGAAGTGCGCGACGCCGCGCTGGAACTGCGCATGGTGAAGATCGGCGCCACCTTCAACCGCTTCCAGCGCGTGGTGCACGATGTGGCGCGCGAACTGGGCAAGGATATCGGCCTGATTGTCGATGGCGAAGATACCGAACTGGATAAGACGGTAGTGGAAAAGATCGGCGACCCGCTGCTGCATCTGGTACGCAACGCCATGGATCACGGGATCGAAGCAGCCGGCCAGCGGCTGGCCAACGGCAAGCCGGCCAAGGGCATGATCAAGCTGAATGCCTTCCATGAATCGGGCAGCATCGTGATACAGGTCAGCGACGATGGCGGTGGCCTGCGCAAGGACAGGATACTGGCCAAGGCGATCGAACGGGGGCTGATCGATCCCGAACGCAAGCTGTCGGACAGTGAAATCTACAACCTGATTTTCGAAGCGGGTTTCTCCACCGCGGAAAAGATCACCAACCTGTCCGGCCGCGGGGTGGGCATGGATGTGGTCAAGCGCAATATTCAGGCGCTGCGCGGCAGCGTCGATATCAGCAGCGAAGAAGGCAAGGGTACTACCGTGACGGTACGCCTGCCGCTGACGCTGGCCATCATCGACGGCTTCCTCGTGCAGGTGGGCAGCTCGGTGTTTGTTATCCCGCTCGACATGATCGAGGAGTGCATCGAATATGCCACCGAACCGGGGCAGGACTACTGCAATCTGCGCGGGCAGGTGCTGCCTTTCGTACGGCTGCGCGAACTGTTCCGGCTGGGCGGCGCCGCGACAAGGCGCGAAAGCATCGTGGTGCTCAAACTGGGCAACCAGCGTGCCGGTCTGGTGGTCGATACCTTGCTGGGCGAATTCCAGACCGTGATCAAGCCACTCAGCCCGCTGTTCAGCGAAGTGCGCTGCATCAGCGGCTCGACCATCCTGGGGAGCGGCGAAGTGGCACTGATACTCGATGTGGCAGCGCTGATGCAGTCCGTCAGCAGCAAGGGCACGGCGATACTGGCCGCCTGAATCAGGAAAGGACACCATGAATATTGTTGCGACTTCCCCTGTATCCGATCTGGCACCGCAGGCCGTTACCTATGGCAGTAGCGCTATCGTGGCACTGCAGTCCGGTGCCGCGTTGCCCAGCCAGTTCCTGACCTTCATGCTGGGCGAGGAGCAGTACGCTATCGGCATCCTGCACATCAAGGAGATCATCGAATATGGCAGTCTGGCCACCGTGCCCATGATGCCGCCCTGTGTGCGCGGGGTGATCAATCTGCGGGGCGCGGTAGTGCCTGTGCTGGATCTGTCGGCCCGCTTCGGCCGTGCGCCCAGCGTGATCGGCAAGCGTAGCTGCATCGTCATCGTCGAAGTCGCCAGTGGCGACGAGGAAGACAAGCAGGTGCTAGGCATGCTGGTCGATGCCGTCAATGCGGTGGTGGAGATTGCCGCCAGCGATATCGAAGCTGCACCCACTTTCGGCACCCGCATCCGGCCCGACTTCATCGCCGGCATCGGCAAATATAACGGCAAATTCGTTATCCTGCTCGACATCGAACATGTGATGTCGAGCGAGGAAATCATCGAACTGACGCGTGGCAGTGTGGCCACGCATCTGTCCTGAGGAGCGGCATACATGGCAGTGGTGGCCCTGTCCGATAAAGAGTTCTCGCAGTTCCAGCGCTTCATCTACGATGCGGCGGGAATCTCCATGGCCAATGGCAAACAGGCACTGGTCAGCGGCCGGCTGGCCAAGCGGCTGGCGCACCACCAGCTCAATAGCTACGGCGACTATCTGCGCATGCTGGAAAACCGCGACCACAGCCGCGAACTGCAGATTGCCATCGATCTGCTGACTACCAACGAGACCTATTTTTTCCGCGAGCCCAAACACTTTGCCCTGCTGCGCGATCTGGCCGAGCAGGCCCGTACGGCAAGGCGCAGCATGCGGGTGTGGAGCGCTGCCAGTTCCACTGGCGAAGAACCCTACAGCATCGCCATGGTACTGGCGGACGTGCTGGGCGATGGCGCATGGGAAGTGCTGGGTACCGACATCAGCACGCGGGTGCTGGAGCGGGCGCGCCTGGGCCACTATTCGATGGAACGTGCTAGCGGCATCCCGATCGACCTGCTGCGGCGTTTCTGTCTGAAAGGGCAGGGCAAGGAAGCCGGCACCATGCTGGTGGAAAAAGCCTTGCGCCAGCGCGTACAGTTTATGCATCTGAACCTGAACCAGCCCTTGCCGAAACTGGGCAGCTTCGACGTGATCTTCCTGCGCAACGTGATGATCTACTTTAATCTGGAGACCAAGCGGCAACTGGTGTCACGCCTGATGACGCACCTGCGTTCCGGCGGCTATCTGCTGATCGGCCATTCGGAGACGCTGAATGACATTAACGATACGCTGCAGGCTGTGGCGCCGTCCATCTATCGCAAGCCATGAACACCATGCCCGACACCAAAGTGATCGATATTTTTCTGATGCCCGGCGATGTCTTCGTCGGCGACGAACAATATCGCGTGCGCACTTTGCTGGGGTCCTGTGTTTCCGTCACGCTGTGGCATCCATTGCTGCGCATCGGTGCCATGTCGCACTTCCAGCTGCCGGGGCATGGGCGGCGGCGTCATCACAGCCAGCCCGGCATTTATGGTGCCGATGCAATGGAACTGATGTGCGATGGACTGGCCCAGCATGGTGTGCCGCTGATCCAGTGTCAGGGCAAGATTTTCGGTGGCGGAGCCATGTTTCCGGGGCATAGCAAGGCGCCCGATATCGGCGCCCAGAACGGCGACTTTGCGCGCGACAGCCTGCGCGAGCATGGCATACCACTGGTGTCGGAAAGCCTGTTCGGCGTCGGCCACCGGCAACTGATATTCACCATCCGCACGGGCGAGGTTCTGAGTCGGCAGGTTGCACCGGAACTGGCGCTGGTGGGTGGCAAGCAGACCAGAAAAGGACAGGTATGAGCGGAATCAACGTGATGATCGTGGATGATTCGGCGGTGGTACGGCAGGTGCTGAGCGGCCTGCTGAACGACGCGCCCGGCATCCATGTCAGCTATGCGGTGGCCAATCCGCTGCTGGCGATAGACCGCATGAAAGTGCAGTGGCCCGATGTGATCGTGCTCGATGTGGAAATGCCCAAGATGGACGGCATTACCTTCCTGCGCAAGATCATGGCCGAGCGTCCCACGCCGGTGGTGATCTGTTCCACCCTGACGGAAAAAGGTGCGCAGACTTCGATGGAAGCGCTCAGTGCCGGCGCGGTGGCCATCATCACCAAGCCACGGCTGGATCTCAAGCAGTTCCTGCACGACAGTGCCGACGAACTGATTTCGGCCGTGCGCGCCGCTGCCGGCGCCCGTGTGGGCAAGCTGATGAACCGTCCCGCGCCGCCACCGGTGACGGCCAAGCTGACGGCCGACGCGGTGCTGCCGCCACTCGATGCGCGGCCGATGAGCGCCACCACCGAGCGGGTGGTGGCGATCGGCACTTCTACCGGTGGTACCCAGGCGCTGGAAGAAGTGCTGACGGCTTTGCCGCGGGTTTCGCCCGGCATTGTGGTGGTGCAGCACATGCCGGAAAAATTCACCGCCGCGTTTGCGGCGCGGCTCGATAGCGTGTGTCAGGTCAAGGTCAAGGAAGCGGCGAATAATGACCGTGTGCTGCAGGGGCAGGTGCTGATTGCGCCGGGCGGCAAGCACATGCTGCTGCGCCGTACCGGTGCGCAGTATTTTGTCGAAGTGGTGGATGGTCCGCTGGTGAACCGCCACCGCCCCTCGGTGGATGTGCTGTTCCGCTCGGCCGCACGGGCGGCCGGTGCCAATGCGCTAGGGGTGATCATGACGGGCATGGGCGATGATGGCGCGGCCGGCCTGCTGGAAATGCTCAAAGCCGGTGCGCGCACAGTGGCGCAGGACGAAGCCAGCTGTGTGGTGTATGGCATGCCCAAAGAAGCGGTCAAGCGCGGGGCGGTGGAGAAGTCGATGCCGCTCAATCTGATCTATCGTGAAATTCTGCAGCAACTGGCGTATTGATGGATGCCCTGATGAGCGAAGCGACGGACACTGCCGCCATGGATAACCCGCCACCAGCACGCACGTGGGCGGGCCAGCGCGTGCTGGTGGTAGAAGACAGCACGGTGCAGCGTGGCTATCTGGCTGGCCTGCTGCGCCAGCTGGAATTCGGCGAAATTCTGGAAGCGGCGGATGGTAACGAAGCCTTGCAGGTGCTGGAGCGCTTTGGCGAGTTCGGAACTTATCTGGTGCTGACGGATCTGGAAATGCCGGGCATGGATGGCATCGAGCTGACCTGCCAGCTGCGTGAGCGCAGTCTGGCACGCCATCTGATTGTGGTCAGTGCGCGGGATCCGCGCCTGCTGGAAATAGTCGAGAGCATGAGTTTCGAAGGCGGACAGATCGACCTGCTGGGCACCTTGCTCAAGCCAGTGCAGCTCGATGCGCTGGGTATGCTGCTGGCCCGTGCCGGTAACAAGGCCGAGCCACGCACCGTCTGCGCCCAGCCGGACCGGCCCTGCATCGAAGTGCTGCAGCAGGCCATTGCACAGAAACAGTTCGTGCCGTACTTCCAGCCCAAGATCGCGATTGCCAATGGCCACCTGCGCGGACTGGAAGCACTGGCGCGCTGGCAGCATCCGCAGCGTGGCGTGCTGGCGCCGCTGCACTTCATCGACGCGCTGGAAGGCACGCCGCTGATGGCGGATTTTACGTTGCTGATGTTGCAGCAGGTGCTGGAGCGCCTGACCGAATGGAAGCATGCAGGGCTGCCGCCGCTGACGGTGGCTATCAATCTGTCGGCCGACAATCTGGCCGAGCGCAGTTTTATCGACCGCATGACGGAGCTGGTGGAAGCTTCCGGCGTGCCGACTTCGTCGCTGGTGTGGGAGGTGACGGAAACGGCGGTGATGCGCCAGTTGTCGCAGGCACTGACCAATATGGGACGGCTGCGCCTGATGGGTTACGGGCTGGCGATGGATGATTTCGGCATCGGCTATTCGTCCATGCAGCAGTTTGCCCGCTGCCCGTTCACGGAACTGAAAATCGACCGGGCTTTTGTCAACGGCGCGGCGCAATGGCCTAACCGGCTAGGGGTACTGAAAGGTGCGCTGGATCTGGCGCGTAGTCTGGATGTGGCCACCGTGGCCGAGGGGGTGGAGTTAATGGAAGACTGGCAGTTGTTAGGCAAGCTGGGATGCGATATGGCGCAGGGTTATCTGCTGGCCAGACCGATGCCGGCGCAGGATCTGGTGGGCTGGATCAAGCATGACCGGCGTCGTTTGAAAGCGCTGGCGGAACAGACGTAGTCAATAAATTCAATCGGTTTCAACTCTGAGGGGAATCACTATGTTTTCGACTTTAACGGTTCGGACGAAATTGATCGCACTGCTGACGATCGCCGTACTGGCACTGGTAGTGGTGGTCGCACTGGCGTTTAATGGCCTCAAGCAGGACGCCCTGATGCTCGATGAAATCGGCAAGAACCGCATGCCCTCGGTGAAAGCGCTACAGGTGATCAACGAGGGTAAGACGGCACTGCGTTCCGCTAGCCGGGGCATGGACGCTACGGCGCCCTATCCGGACGAAGTCGCCAATCTGACGCAAGAGCTAAAGCGCAAGCAGGAGATATTTGCCGAGATCGACAAGGCATGGAAGACTTACGATGCTTTGCCGCAGGAGCCGGAAGAAGCCAAGGTCTGGGACGTGTTCGTCAAGCAGTGGGATGCCTGGAAAGCGCGCGACGCCACGGTTAATGAACTGGCAGCACAGATCGTGCGTAGCGAACCCGCCAAGCGCAAGGAATTGTTCGAGCAATTGCACAAGACGCTGGCCGAGAATCGTCCTTTCTTCAGTGCGGCGTCCGAGAGTCTGGAAAAGCTGGTCACCTTAAACGTGGGTTATGGCGAGGATGCTGTCAAGAATGCGGAAGCGGCGTCGGAGCGGGCACGCAATCTGATGTACACCGCTTCGGGAATTTCGCTGGGTTTGCTGATGCTGGTTGGTGTGCTGATCCTGAATGGCATTATGAAGCAGCTTGGTGGTGATCCTGCGTATGCCGCTGAGATTGTGCGGCAAGTGGCGGACGGCGATCTGAGTGCCGAAGTGGAAGTCAAAGCCGGTGACACCACCAGCCTGCTGGCCGCCATGAAGGGCATGATCGAGAAGCTCTCGCATGTGGTTAATGAAGTCAACAACGGCGCCGAAGCGCTGGCCAGCGCCTCCGAAGAAGTCAGCGCCACCGCCCAGTCGCTATCGCAGGCCGCCAGCGAGCAGGCGGCCGGCACCGAGGAAACCAGTGCTTCGGTTGAGCAGATGACGGCGTCGATTTCGCAGAACACGGAAAATGCCCGCGTCACCGACGGCATCGCCAGCAAGGCGGCAGTGGAAGCGGCCGAAGGCGGCGAAGCCGTGAAGTCGACCGTCGCTGCGATGCAGCAGATCGCCAAGAAAATCAGCATCATCGACGATATCGCCTACCAGACTAACCTGCTGGCACTGAATGCCGCCATTGAAGCTGCCCGCGCCGGTGAACACGGTAAAGGCTTCGCCGTGGTGGCGGCCGAGGTGCGCAAACTGGCCGAACGTAGTCAGGTGGCGGCGCAGGAAATCGAACAGGTGGCGTCGAGCAGCGTGGAACTGGCCGAGAAAGCCGGTCATTTGCTTGATGAAATGGTGCCGAATATCCGCCGCACTTCGAATCTGGTACAGGAAATTACCGCCGCTTCGGAAGAACAGTCGGCCGGTGTGGGGCAGATTAATTCGGCGGTGACGCAACTGAGCCAGACCACCCAGCAGAATGCTTCCAGTTCGGAGGAACTGGCGGCAACGGCGGAGGAAATGAGCTCGCAGGCCGAACAGCTGCAGCAGACTATGTCGTTCTTCAAGCTGGCCGGTGGTACCCGTACGGTGCGGCCTGCCGTGGTGCACCGGCCCGGCAAACCGTCGGCACGCAGCGGCGGTATGGGCAGTAGCCGGCGCATGGCAGAAATGAGCGAGCCTGACGAGTCCCACTTCGTCAAGTTCTGAGCGGGGCCGCCATGAGCAGCCTGACGCTAGCGCAGCCGCAGTCGCAGTCGTCGCCCTCAGTGGCTGCAGGCTCGGCGCAGTACCTGAGCTTCATGCTGGGACGCGAGATGTTCGCCATCGGCATACTGGCGGTGCGCGAGATCCTCGAATATCTGGGGGTGACGCCGGTACCGCAGATGCCGCCCTGTATCAGCGGCGTAATCAATCTGCGCGGTACGGCCGTGCCGGTGCTGGATCTGGCGCGCCGGCTGGAACGGGCGACGGGAGAAATTACCAAGCGTACCTGCATCATTGTGGTGGAGGTAGCCAGCGCAGACGGACCGTTTGTGATCGGAATACTGGTCGATGCAGTGAACGCCGTGCTCGATATTAGCGCAGCCGATATCGAAGCGCCGCCCACTTTCGGTGCGCAAGTGCGGGCTGAAATGCTGCAGGGCATAGGCAAGGTGCAGGGGCGTTTCGTACTGCTGCTGAATGTGCAGAACGTGGTGTCGGGCAGCGATCTGGCCGCCATGGTGGCCAGCGGCGTGCGCCCGCAGGAAGCCGGCAGCTGATCACCTCAGCTGCCGGCCGTGTGTCGCAGGTGAATTACGGTTTGACGAACTTCAGGGTCATGCGGTCGCTTTCGCCGATGGCCTGATACTTGGCGCGATCTTCATCCTTGTTGGTGTAGGTGGGTGGCAGCGCCCACACGCCGCCTTTATGGTCGGCCGTATCTTTCGGGTTGGCGTTGACTTCCGACTTGGCCAGCAGCTTGAAGCCTGCCGCTTCGGCCAGACCGATCACATACTGCTCATGCATGTAGCCGCTGCTGGCGGAAGCATCCTGCACCTTGCCTGCCGGCAGACGGTGCTCGACGATGCCGAACACACCGCCTTTTTTCAGGCTGGTGTAGACGCTGCCGAACAGCGCTTTCAGATTATCCGGACCGGTCGGCATCCAGTTATGGATGTTACGGAAGGTCACCACCAGATCCACACTGCCTGCCGGTGCGTAGGCATAGGCACCACGGGCCGGGGCAAACACGCCCAGTGCTACCTTGTTGTATACCTCCGGCTTGGCATTCAGACGGGCCATAAAACGCTCGGCCGATTTGCGCTCGCCTTCGCCGGGCGCCGCCAGATCAGGGCCGGCGGCAATCAGCTTGCCGCGTTCGCGCAGATACGGTGCGAGGATCTCTGTGTACCAGCCGCCACCGGGTGCCAGTTCTACCACCGTCATGCCGGGCTGTATGCCGAAAAAGCTCAGGGTTTCATACGGATGGCGGTAGACGTCGCGCGCCACATTGTCCGGCGTGCGCGATGGAGCGGCGATGGCCGCCTTGAGTGCCGCGTCTTCAGCGGCGGTGGCGCCAGCGGCAGCGCAGAATAGCAGGGTGCTTGCCAGTGCCGACAGGATGGAACGTTTCATGCGAAATCTCCTCGGGTTGCAGAATAGGGTGACACGCCACTGCGCGTCCAGCGCGATGATCGTTCAAGCTTGTCGTAAGGTCAAGCAAATCCCCTTAGTGCGTACGGGGGATTAGCGCGGACACCAGCCGGACACTGGCCGGACAGTTTGCGGACACCGTGGTCACGGAAAACCCTGCTGACAGGGCGCGCCGGACAGCGGATTGCGAGCTGCAATCGATGGCACATATTTTGCCTGTACCGTAGCTTAATCTGGCGCTAAGATTGAATTACCAGCCATTACAGCGGCGGATATGTCAGGTGCAGTAGAACGTAGAAAACGGCGGAGCAAAACTCCAGCCGTGGCCAGTAGGCCAGTCTTCCCAACCTAGTTGTGACACTCTGGAGATACGATGGAACGACGTGCATTCCTCAATATAAGTAGTCTGGCGCTGGGCACCATGCTGCTGCCCGCCTTCGGCCGCGCGATTGCGGCAGAAGATCTGCTCAAGCCAGTCGCCCTGCAATTCAAGAAGATGCTGGCCGATACCGCCATGACGGCGGCCACCCAGGCTGGTGCTTCCTACTGCGACGTACGGGTAGGGCGCTACCTGAACCAGTTCATCACCACCCGTGATCTGAACGTGGAAAACGTGGTCAACACGGAATCGGCCGGTGTCGGCATCCGCGTGATCGCAGGCGGTGCCTACGGCTTTGCCGCCACCAATGACATGAGTGCCGATGGCGTGGCCGCTGCCGCACGTCAGGCTGTGGCAATTGCCAAGGCCAATGCCAAACTGCAGACCGAACCCCTGATCCTCGCGCCGGTCAAAGGTGTGGGTGAAGTGGCGTGGGCCACGCCTATCGTCAAGGACTGGCGCACCGTGCCGATCAAGGAGAAGGCCGAACTGCTGATCTCTGCCAACAAGGCCGGGATGGAAGGCGGCGCCAACTTCATGCAGTCGCTGCTGTTCCAGGTGAACCAGCAGAAGTACTTCGCTTCGACCGATGGCTCCTACATCGATCAGGATATGCACCGTCTGTGGATGCCGGTCTTTGCTACCGCGGTCGATCAGAAGACCAACAAGTTCCGCTCGCGTCAGGGCCTGTCGGTGCCAGTCGGCATGGGCTACGAATATCTGGATGCCCGCCCCGAGCACAAAATCAAGGCAGCGGGCGGCGTGACCACGCTGTACACCAAGTCCTATGACCTGATCGAAGATGCGCGCGCTGCAGGCAAGCAGGCCAAGGCCAAGCTGACTGCCAAGTCGGTGGAACCGGGCAAATACGATCTGGTGCTGTCGCCGGAACACCTGTGGCTGACCATACACGAATCGGTCGGTCACCCGACCGAACTTGATCGCGTGCTCGGCTACGAAGCCAACTACGCCGGCACCAGTTTCGCCACGCTGGATAAATGGCAGACCAAGAAATTCAAATACGGCTCGGAGCTGGTCAACATCGTGGCCGACAAGACCACTCCGGGTTCGCTCGGCAATGTCGGCTATGACGATGAAGGCGTCAAGTGCAAGCGCTGGGACATCATCAAGGACGGCATCCTCGTCAACTATCAGGCCACGCGTGATCAGGCGCACATCATCGGCGAAAAAGAATCGCACGGCTGCTCGTACGCGGATAACTGGAGCAGTGTGCAGTTCCAGCGTATGCCTAACGTCTCGCTTTCTGCAGGCAAGAAGAAGCTGACCCCGGATGAAATGATCAAGGACGTCAAGAAGGGTATCTACATCGTTGGCGATGGTTCCTTCTCGATCGACCAGCAGCGCTACAACTTCCAGTTCGGCGGCCAGCTGTACTACGAAATCAAGGACGGCAAGATCGGCCAGATGCTGGAAGACGTGGCCTATCAATCGAATACCCAGGAGTTCTGGAATGCCTGCGTGGGCATCTGCGACGAGCGCGACTGGCGCATGGGCGGTTCCTTCTTTGATGGTAAGGGACAGCCGTCGCAGGTTTCGGTGGTGTCGCACGGCGCAAGTACCACGCGCTTCAACGGCATCAACGTCATTAACACCGCACGCAAAATCGGCTAAGCCCTGGAGATTACGAGATGAAGAATTTGAGTCAAGAAGAAGCAAAACATATTTGCGACAAGGTGCTGTCCTACTCCACGGCTGACCAGTGCGAAGTGAATATTACCGGCAGCCGCAAGGGCAATATCCGCTATGCGCGTAATGCCGTTTCCACCGCGGGTCTGATCGAAGATACCCAGCTGGTAGTGTCGGTTGCCTTCGGCAAGAAGCAGGGTACGGCTACCATCAACGAGTTCGATGACAAGTCGCTGGAAAAAGCCGTGCGCCGTGCGGAAGATCTGGCCAAGCTGGCACCGGAAAATCCGGAGTTCATGCCGACCCCGGACAAGCAGGTATTCGCTGCCAGCGATACCTTCTTCCAGAAGACTGCCGACATCGATCCGGAGTTCCGCGCGCAGGTGGCTGCCTACAGCATCGAGAACAGCCGCAAGAACAAGCTGGTTGCAGCAGGCTTCTTCAGCGATAACGCCACCTTCAATGCGGTGGCAAATTCGAAAGGCGTGTTCGGCTTCCAGCGCGATACGGGGCTGGATTTCACCGTGACTGTACGTACCGAAGATGGTCGCGGTTCGGGCTGGGCCAAGCGCAGCGTGGGCGACGTCAATAAATTCGACGCGCGTGAAGCATCGAATGTGGCGATCGAAAAAGCTCTGCGTTCGGTCGATGCCAAGGCACTGGAACCGGGCCGCTACACGGTGATTCTGGAACCGGCGGCGACCTCCGATCTGCTGGGCTTCATGTTCTCCGGCTTCGATGCGCGTCAGGCCGACGAAGGCCGCAGCTTCCTGTCCAAGAAAGGCGGCGGCAATCGTCTGGGCGAAAAGCTGTTTGACGAGCAGGTGAATGTCTGGTCCGACCCTTGGGACAAGGATGTGGCCGTGCTGCCGTGGGATGCCGGCAGCCTGCTGGCGCGCGAACGTCAGGACATCATCAAGGGCGGTAAAGTGGCCAATCTCGGTTACTCGACCTACTGGGCCAAGAAGCAGGGCAAGCGCGCCGTCGGCACGCCCGGCAACATCATCATGGCTGGTACCAACAAGTCCACCGAGGAGCTGATCGCCAATACCAAGAAGGGCGTGCTGGTAACGCGCACCTGGTATATCCGTATGGTCGATCCGCAATCGGTGCTGCTGACGGGCCTGACCCGCGACGGTACCTTCTACATCGAGAACGGCAAGATCAAGCACCCGATCAAGAACTTCCGCTTCAACGAAAGCCCTGTAACGATGTTGAACAATATCGAAGAACTGGGCCGTCCGGAAATTCTGTCGGGTGACGAGTCGCAGTTCCAGCTGCTGATACCGGCCATGCGCGTACGTGATTTCAACTTCACCTCGCTGTCGGATGCCGTCTAAAGTCAGGTAGTCACCGGGGCCGGAAGCTATTCCGGCCCTGTTTTCATTTCAGGGAGTTATTGTGGAACGACGTTCATTTCTCAAGATAAGCGCTGCCGCTGGCGGTAGCCTGCTGATACCGGTGTTCGGCCATACCATCGCCGCGGAAGAGCTGCTGAATCCGATGGCGGTGCAGTTCAAGAAAGCGCTGGCCGATGCGGCCATGAACGCCGCCACGCAGGCCGGTGCCAGTTATTGCGACGTGCGTATAGGCCGCTACCTCAACCAGTTTCTCACCACGCGCGATCTGAACGTGGAAAACATCGTCAACACGGAATCGTCCGGTGTCGGCGTGCGCGTGATCGCCAACGGCGCTTATGGTTTCTGCTCGACCAATGTGATGACGCCTGACTCGGTGGTGGCGGCAGCACGGCAGGCGGTGGCAATAGCCCGTGCCAACGCCAAGCTGCAGACCGAACCTGTGGTGCTGGCACCCGTTAAAGGCGTAGGCGAAGTGGCGTGGGCCACGCCCTTCAAGAAGGACTGGCGCACGGTGCCCATCAAGGAAAAGGCCGAGATGCTGATCGCTGCCAACAAGGCCGGTCTGGAAGCGGGTGCCAGCTTCATGGCCGCCAATCTGTTCCAGGTGAACCAGCAGAAGTATTTCGCTTCTACCGACGGTTCCTACATCGATCAGGACATTCACCGTCTGTGGTCGCCGCTGACGGCAACCGCCGTCGATAAAGCCACCAACCGTTTCCGCACCCGTGACGGTCTGTCCTCGCCGGCCAGCATGGGCTATGAATTCTTTGATGCCAAGCCGGCCAACCGTGTGGCTGCTGCCGGTGGCGTCACCACGCTGTACAAGGGCGCCTACGATCTGATCGAGGATGCCCGCGCGGCGGGCCGGCAGGCACGCGAAAAGCTGACAGCCAAATCCGTCGAACCTGGCAAGTACGATCTGGTGCTGTCGCCCGAGCACCTGTTCCTCACCATCCATGAATCGGTTGGCCACGCCACCGAACTGGATCGTGTGCTGGGCTACGAAGCCAACTATGCCGGCACCAGCTTCGCCACGCTGGATAAATGGCGTGCGAAGAATTTCAAATACGGTTCCGACATCGTCAACTTCGTGGCCGACAAAACTACTCCCGGCTCGCTTGGCTGCGTGGGCTACGACGATGAAGGCGTGCCGTCCAAACGCTGGGACATTATCCGCAACGGTGTCCTCGTCAACTATCAGGCTACGCGCGATCAGGCGGCCATCATCGGCGAGAAGGAATCGCATGGCTGCTCTTATGCCGATAGCTGGAGCAGTGTGCAGTTCCAGCGTATGCCCAACGTTTCGCTGGAAGCGGGCAAACACAAGCTGACGCCGGACGAGATGGTCAAGGACGTCAAGAAAGGCATCTATATTCTGGGCCGCGGCTCGTATTCGATCGACCAGCAGCGCTACAACTTCCAGTTCGGTGGCCAACTGTATTTCGAGATTAAGAACGGCAAGATCACCAACCCGATCGAAGACGTGGCCTACCAGTCGAACACGCAGGAATTCTGGAATGCCTGTTCGGCCCTGTGCGACGAGCGCGACTGGCGCATGGGCGGTTCCTTCTTCGACGGTAAGGGCCAGCCTAGTCAGGTCAGCGCGGTATCGCATGGTTCGCCTACCACGCGCTTCAACGGTATCAACGTCATCAACACTGCCCGCAAGATAGGATAAGCCATGAAGATGCTCACTCAGGAAGAGACCAAGCGTATCTGCGACAAAGTCATGAGCTATGCGCAGGCCGACGAATGCCGGGTGCAGATCAGTGGCAGCCGGCAGGGCAATATCCGCTATGCGCGCAACAGCGTATCGACGGCCGGTCTGGTGGAAAATACCCAGCTGACCGTCAGCGTGGCCTTCGGCAAGCGTCAGGGCACCGCGTCGATCAACGAGTTTGATGACAAATCGCTGGAAAAAGCCGTGCGGCGTGCCGAAGATGTGGCGCGGCTGGCACCGGAAAATCCCGAGTTCATGCCGGCGATTAAACAGCAGGAATACAAGGCCACCAGCACCTTCAATGCGGCGACTGCCGCCATCGATCCCGAATACCGTGCCGAAGTGGCAGCGGCCAGCATCAACGCCTGCCGCAAGCAGGGGCTGGTGGCAGCAGGCTTCTTTGTCGATAAGACGGGCTTCGAAACCATCGCCAATTCGAACGGCGTGTTCGGGCATCAGGCCTACAGTGATCTGGATTTCACCATCACCACCCGCACCGAAGACGGACGCGGTTCCGGCTGGGCCACCCGTGCCGCCAGCGATGCACGCCTGTTCAGTGCGCGCGAAGCGTCGGAAGTGGCGATCGAAAAAGCCTTGCGTTCGGTCGAGGCCAAGGCGCTGGAACCGGGCCGCTACACGGTGATACTGGAACCAGCGGCCACCTCGGAAATTATCGGCCGTATGTTCGGCGCTTTTGACGCGCGTCAGGCCGACGAGGGGCGTAGCTTCCTGTCGAAGAAGGGCGGCGGTAACCGCCTCGGTGAAAAGCTGTTCGATGAACAGGTGAATGTCTGGGCCGATCCGTGGAATACGGAAGTGCCGGTACTGCCATGGGATAGTGCTTCCATGCTGGCACGCCGTCGTACCGATGTGATCAAGGGTGGCCAGATCGCCTCGCTCGACTACACCCGTTACTGGGCCGCTAAACAGGGACAGCAGGCGTTTGGCCGGCACGGCAATATGATCATGGCTGGTGGCGGCAAATCGACCGAGGAGCTGATCGCCAGTACCAAGAAGGGCGTGCTGGTCACGCGCACATGGTATATCCGTATGGTTGATCCGCAGTCGCTGCTGCTCACGGGCCTGACCCGTGACGGTACCTTCTACATCGAGAACGGCAAGATCAAGCACCCGATCAAGAACTTCCGCTTCAACGAAAGCCCTGTCTCGATGCTGAACAATATCGAGGAACTGGGCAAGCCGGTGGTGATCGGTGGCGACGAAGTGCGCTTCCAGATGCTGATACCGCCGATGAAGGTGCGCGACTTTAACTTTACCTCGCTGTCGGACGCAGTCTGAGGCAGCACGGGATAGCGCGTGGCCAGTTACGATTTCTATTTCACCCGCCTGACTTACGAGTCGGGCGATTGGGATGTGGATATCCGCATGCCGAGCAATGTGCTCAACTCGCTGGTCGAATATACGACCCTGCGGGTGGATCCCGTTGAGCGCATTGTCGCGCTATCCGACCCGAAGATGCTGGAAGCGCCGTTCTGCTATTTCGCTGGCCACAAGCTGGTGCAGTTCACGCCAGCCGAGCGGCGCAATCTGGAACGCTATGTGCGTGGTGGTGGCTTCCTGTTCGTGGATGACTGCAACCACGATATCGATGGACTGTTCGCCAAATCGTTCGAGGCTGAAATCGGCCGTATCTTCGGCGCGAAGGCGCTGCACAAGATACCCAACAACCATCCCGTGTATTCGAGCTTCTTCCATTTCGACGGACCGCCGAATACCAGCGTAGAACTGAACGGCTGGGGCGACGATCTGGTGCACGACTACCTGAAGGCAGTGGAGTTCGGCGGCCGCGTGCGGCTTTTGTACAGTAACAAGGATTACGGTTGCGAGTGGGATTACGACTTCCGCAACAAACGCTGGCTGGCGATTGATAACACCCGCTTTGCCGTCAACATCATTCAATACGCGTTGGGAGCTTGATTTTGTCTACATTGATGCAGGCCGAAGGTGCCGTCGCCTGGAGCGAAAATGAAATCGGAGCGCTGAGTGCCAAAGTCACGGCGCTCAAGGCCAGCATGGCGCGCGTAATCATCGGTCAGGAAAACGTGATCGACTCGCTCATCATCTGCCTGCTGGCTGGCGGCCATGCGCTGGTGGAAGGTGTACCGGGGCTGGGCAAGACGCTGCTGGTGAAGTCACTCTCGCAAGCTACCGATATGGACTTTCATCGCGTGCAGTTCACGCCCGACCTGATGCCGTCCGATATCGTCGGCACCGAGATACTGGAAGAAGACCACGCCACCGGCAAGCGCGAGTTCCGCTTCCAGCAAGGCCCCGTGTTCACGCAGGTGCTGCTGGCCGACGAGATTAACCGTGCGCCACCCAAGACCCAGTCGGCACTGCTGGAAGCCATGCAGGAGCGCAGCGTTACCTTCGCCGGCCGCACGCACCGTTTGCCCAAGCCCTTCTTCGTGCTGGCCACCCAGAATCCTATCGAGCAGGCTGGCACGTATCCGCTGCCGGAGGCGCAGCTGGACCGCTTCCTGTTGCGCATCGATGTCGGCTATCCGACCGAAGCGGAAGAAATCGCCATGGTGTCGGCCACCACCCATACGGGCTTGCGCGATGCCGAGCCGGTGATGGATGTGGCGACCCTGCTGCGTTTGCAGCAACTGGTGCGCGATATCGAGATCGGCGATCACCTGCTGGCCTATGCAACCCGACTGATCCGCGCTACCCGTCCTGCCCTGAGTACGGTGCCCGCCGTGCAGAAGCATGTGGGCTGGGGCGCCGGCCCACGTGCCGGACAGGCACTGGTACTGGCAGCCAAGGCGCGTGCGCTGATGCAGCAGCGGCTGGCAGTGACGCGGGAAGATATTGCGGAGATGCTGTTGCCGGTGCTGGCGCACCGCGTGCTGCGCAACTTCGAAGCGGAAGCGGACGGCATCGCGATTGCCGAGATTCTGCAGGCGCTGCGCGAACAGATCCGTCCCGAATAAGGCCGTTAGCAGACCATGATGCCTACCACCGCCGTGATGGCGCAGACCCGTGATCTGGATCTGGTGATTCGTCACGTGCTGGCGGGGCTCGGCCACGGCATCCATGCGGGCCGCGAACGGGGCGCCGGCGTGGAGTTTTCCGAGTACCGCGCGTATGCGCCCGGCGACGAATGGCGCCGCGTGGACTGGAAGTTGCTGGCCCGTGCCGACCGTTACTTTATCCGCGAAGCGGAGCGCGATAGCCATGTGGCCGTCTGGCTCTGGCTGGATGCCACGGCGTCCATGGCCGAACCTAGCCGCGAAATCAATGGCATCGACAAGTTATGGTTTGCCCGCACTGTGCTGGCCTGCGTGGCGGCGATCGCCCAGCGTCAGGGCGATGCGTTCGGGCTGGTAGTATGCAGCGGCGACAAGGTGGATTTCACGCCAGCTGCTCGCGGGCCGCGCCAGTTGCAGCGCGTGCTGGCACAGCTGAACAAGGCGCAGCCGCTGGGTGGCCTGCCCGCTAGCGAAGTGCTGAAAGCCCATCTGCATTTTGCCCGCAGCCCCAGCGTGATGTTTGTCGCCAGCGATTTTCTCGACTGGCCTTCGCCGCTTAGCGAGGCGCTGCAGCGCCTGCGCCGTATGCGTCACGATGTGCGGCTGCTGACCTTACGCACGCAGGCCGAAGTGGATGCCAGTTTCCGCGCCGGTGCCGCCTATCGTGATCCTGAGCGCAGTAGCGGCCTGCATCGTCTGAACAGCGCCGACCGTGCCAGCTACCGCGAGCAGAGCCGCGCCCATTTCGATAGCGTGGCGCAGGCCTGCCGGCAGAGCGATATCGTGCACTGCGAGGCGCGTATCGAGCAGCCGGTGGTGGAAGTGCTGCGCGGCTGGCTGCGCGCGGCCAGCGCACGAAGGGCTGCCAGCTAATGATCTTGAGTTCATATCCCTACTGGTGGCTGGCCTTGCCGCTGCTGTTGCTGCCGTGGTGGTGGCACCGCCAGAAGCGCCAGCGCCTGACAGCAGAGCCGCTGGCAACGGCACGCTTCCTGCCTGCCGCCGCGCCGCAGCAGCTACGCATCTGGCAGTGGCGTGACCGGCTGCTGTTACTGGTGCGCTGCCTGCTGCTGATTGCGCTGCTGGCATGGCTGGCGGCGACCATCGTGCCGTGGCGTGGTGATACTGTGCTGCTGGATCAAGGTGCCGATCCGGTGTGGGCGCAGCAGCAGATTGCTGCGGCAGGCATGGCGCACGCCCCGCAGATGGAACTGCCTGCCCAGCCATTGCGCTGGCTCGCCGAGCATGAGCGCGAGTGGCGCGCTGCGGCGCGGCTGCTGATCGTGAGCCGCGCGCAGCAACTGGCGATGCCTGCGCATCCGCCGCAATTTGCCCATGCGGTGGCAGTGCGTACTTTGCCCGCTCCGGCGAACGGCGCCCAGCAGAAAGTAGCGCCTGCGCTGCCTGTGCAGGAAGTGGTGCTGGCGACCACACCGGAACGCATGGCGCTATGGCGTGCCATGTTCGCTGCCTTTGCCAGTGTGTCAGCGGATCAGGCGCAAGGCGCGCAGCCGGTGCGCCTGGCCGATGCGCCTAGTCCGGCAACCAGCCTGATTATCTGGGATAGACCCGATGCAGTGCCCGCGCAGTGGGCGGCACCGCACTGGTGGCTGGGAACCGCGACTCCGCACAAGCTTAAGGTAGCGGGGCAGGCAGCGCAGGACGGTGTAGCGGCGGCAGGGCAGCCGGTGGATGTTCAGCTGGCGAGCGGCATGCATCTACAGTATGCCGATACGGCGCAGGGACGTTTCTGGACGTCGGCGGCGTTCCCGCCGCGCGATGCCGAGGCCGCCCGTGTACTGTACGAAAGCTGGCAGCAGTTACAGCCAGCCGCCGTACCATCCTACGGACTGACTTCGCAGCAGTGGAGTGCCACGGCCAGTGCTGGCGTGCGCATACTTGATGCGGAACCGGCGCGCTGGCTGGCCTATGTGCTGCTGGCGCTATTTCTGATTGAACGGGTACTGAGCCATGCGCGACGAATCTGAGCTGTTACGTCAGCGCCTGCGCCGCGCGGTGTTCGTGCGCCGTCTGCCCGTCTGGGCGGCGCTGCTGGCGCCGCTGCTGATCGCCGTCTGGCTGCTGCCGGCAGCACGTTTAATGATGCTGGCGGGTCTGCTAATGGCAGCACTGTGGGTGGTTTATGATTTGCAGCGCTGGCGTCAGCGCATTCATGCGGAATGGACTTCGTGGTTGAACGCAGCCATTCCGGCACTGGAGGATAGCGCCGATCTGCTGGCGATGGATGCCATTTCCGCCATCGGCCGCCTGCAGCAGCAACGCTTGCTGGCGCGTCTGCACGCCGTGCTGGGCGAGGCCGACTATACAGCGATTGCCCGCAGCCGTGCGCGCTGGCCCGTGTTGCCGCTGCTGGTAATGCTGCTGTGGCTTGTGATGGGCAGCGTGGTGCAGAGTCGCCAGTCGTCCGGCGGCGCGCCCGTAGCAGCGCAGCGCAGTGCCCGTGTGGCCGGTGGTGGCGAAGTCTATCTGCGCGTGGTGCCGCCAGCCTATACGGGTAGCAAGGCTTTCGAGACGGCGGCGCGCGATCTGCAGATAGGGCAGTATTCCGAGGTGTACTGGTGCCTCAAGGATGCCGGCAAGGTGCTGCCTGCAGTAGAACTGGGCGATGGCAGCGTGCTGCAACTGGGCGCCGAGTGTGTGCGCCAGCGCGTGGAAGAATCGCTGTTCTGGCGACTGCGCCAGACGGGTGCTAGCCGCTACACCATACGCGTGATTCCTGATCAGGCGCCGGAGGTGACGATTACGGAGCCCACCGAACTGATACATGTGCTGGCGCGTGATGCACGCAGCGTGCAGATTGCCGTCAGTGCGAAGGATGATTATGCGATCAGCCGCGCCAGCCTGCACATGACGCTGGCGCGCGGTAGCGGCGAGAATATCCGCTTCAGCGACCGCGAAGTGCCGCTGCCGCAGTCGGGCAATCCGAAAGAGCGCAACTGGAAGAAGCAGTGGAGTCTGGGCGAACTGGGTATGGAGCCGGGTGATGAACTGTATTTCTTCGTGCGCGCGAGCGACAATGCGCCCGATCATCCGCATACCACCCAGTCGCCGACCTACACGCTGCGCCTGCCCGCGCCTGAAGCGGAAAGTCTGGATGCAACCGCCTTGCCTAGTCTGGCCAAGCCGGAGACGCTGCGCAGCCAGCGCCAGATCATCATCGATACCGAGCAGTTGCTGGCCGATATGAAGGCGCAGCCCAATATGCCGCCCGCTACGGTGCGCAGCCGCAGCGAAGCCATCGCCAATGATCAGGCCAAGCTGCGCCTGCGTTACGGCCAGTTCCTTGGTGAAGAATCCAGCCTGTTCGGCGATGAACACGCGGACGAACATGGCCACGAAGACGGCCCGCCAGCAGCGGGCTTTGGTCGTGATAGTTCCATGCTCAAGGAGTTCGGTCATGCCCACGATCAGGAAGACAACGCCACCATCTTCGATCCCAAGACCAAAGCGATCTTGAAGCGCGCACTGGCAGCGATGTGGGATGCCGAGAAATCGCTGCGTGCCATCACGCCGAAGACAGCACTGCCGCCCGAATACAAGGCGCTCGAAGCGATCAAGGAATTGCAGTCTGCCGAGCGTATCTATCTGCATCGCACGGCATTTGTGCCGCCGGCACTGAAGGAAGAGAAGCGCATGAGTGGTGATATTGTCGGCGTGCTGGGTTACAAGCGGGCGCAGGGCACGGCTGCCACTAGTGTGCCTGCCGAAGTGCGCGAGCTGGTGCAGGCACTGACGCAGGATGGCACTTTGCCGGCGCTGTGGAGCAAGGCTGCGCGTGAAGCCATCAGCCAGCGCATCACCGACCCCGAACAGAAGCTGGCAGCGCAGCGTGCCGTGCAGGATGTACAGGATGGCTGTGTGCCTTGCCGAGGCGAGCTGCGTGCATGGCTGCGCGGCACCCTGACAGAAGCGCCTGTGCTGCTACAGGCACGCAGTGTCAGTGATACAGCATTCCGCCGTGCGTGGAGTGGCAAGGAGCCCGTGCAATGAACACCGCCATGTTATCGGCCATATTCGCCTCGACTTCGTTCGAGCAGTGGTTAGTGCGACTGGTCATTGTGCTGGCCGGTGCGGTCAGCGCTGCGCTGTATCTGCGGAAGCGCCAGCGGATCAATGCTGCGCTGGTGTTGCTGGCCGCATTGGCGCTGGCGTTCACACTGGCGGGATTGCGCCTGCCGGCCGGTGCAGCGGCGCCGCTGGTGATCCAGAGCGATGCGCCCACGGCGATCATTGCAACGCAACTGCAGGGCGTGGCCGCTGCCAGTGCGATTGATTTGCGCGGCGATGGTTTGCGCGATGCCGAGTGGCGCGATGTGCCGGCCCGCCCGCTGCAATGGACGCCCAAGGCAGCCGATCTGCTATGGCTGGACTTCCCGCGCACGCTGGCATTAGGACGGCAGTTCACGCTGACAGTACGGCGCGGCGTAGCGCAGAGTGGCTGGCGCTTGCAACTGCTGGCGGAGAACCGTCAGGTGCTGGCGGATTCCGGCCCCGCTGCCCAAGCCAGTACCACGCTGAGTGTGCAATGGCTGCCGCCAGTCGCAGAAGCCATGGTGCTGCAGGCGCGCTTACTGGATGCGGCAGGCAAGGTGCTAGCGCAGGGGGCCTTGCCCTTGCAGGTAAAGGTGGCGACGCCGTTACAGGTGCGTGGTTTGTTCGATGCGCCATCGTTCGATGCGCGTAGCCTGAACCAGTTGCTGGTAGATGGTGGCGCGCTGGTGGACTGGAATGTCACGCTGGGCAAATCGATCGCCCGACAGGAGACGGCAAGTGCAGCGCTGACCGCTCCGAATCTGTTGTTTGCCGATGCTGCCTATATCGAACATCTGGCACCCGCTGCACGTAGCGCCTTGCTGGCGCAGGTGAAGCAGGGTGTGCCACTGGTGGTGCTGGGCGGGAATGCGTCGGATACGGCGCTGTGGCAGCGTGAATTCGGCCTGCGTCTGCAGGTCCAGTCGGCTACCACGGAGAAGGAGGATATGCGCCAGTTTGCGCTGGCTGGTTCGCAGCTGGCGCTGGCACCGGCCCCTTGGAATCCGTCGGGGCAGAGCGCAGGCTGGAGCGTGCTTGCTCAGGATGACAGGAAGCAGCCGTGGTTGTGGCAGCGCGATCTGCAGCGTGGCCGGGTGGTCTGGCTGGGCCTAACGGAATGGCACCGCTATGCCATCAGCGCGCCGCAGGCACTGGCGACGTGGTGGCAGGGGGCGCTCGATACCCTCGCTTTGCCGAGCAGTAGCAAGCTGGCATGGCAGCTGGATGATCCTATGCCGCTGGCAGGACTGCGCAGCGAACTGTGTGTGCAGGGCGCAGCGGCGGGCACCGTGCTGCAGGTGCAGGGCATGCCGCCGCAGCCCTTGCAGCGCCGCGGTGACAAGGCGGCTGCGGTCTGCGCTGCCGTCTGGCCAGCGCAGGCAGGCTGGCTGTCCATGACGCTGGGTGATACACAGGAAACCGAGCGCGTGTACGTGTACGGCGCGAATGACTGGCTGGCGTGGCAGCGCGCGTTGCGGCGTGATGCCACGGCGCGCTATGCTGCGCGCCATACTCCGCAGGTGCCGGTGCACGCATCTGGTGGTGCGGCACCGGCACCTGCGGCACAACAGCCGGCTGCACTGCTGCCGGTCGCCCCTGCAGGTCTGCTGTTCATCGTCTGCATGCTGACGCTGTGGTGGCGCGAGCAGTTCAGTCCTGCTGCCACTGCTGCACGTACGCCGGAGCCGGCGTAACGCAGCCCTCGTCCATCACCGGTGCCAGCGGCTTCAGTGCCAGCGGCAATACGCCTGCCCATGCTGGCTGCTGCATATCTTCCTCATCATCGTTCGGACCACCTGTGCGGATTTTGCAGGCCGCTTCCGCCAGGCTGATGCGCAGGATGGTGGTGGCGGCATATTCCTTATCCGAACCAGCGCGGATTTCTGCCTGACGCCCGGGTGCCAGATGTTCCATGAAGTTTTCCAGCGCACGATGGCGCTGGGTTTCGTCGCTGACCACTACAAAGCGGCCATAGATCATGGCCGAACGGTAGTTCATCGAATGATTGAACGCAGAACGTGCCAGCACCAGTCCATCGAGATGGGTAATCGTCACACAGCATTCGCTTTCCGTCAGGCGCTTGAGCATACGGCTGCCGTTGGAACCGTGAATGTACAGGTGGCCGCCTTCGCGCCAGCAGGCCGTAGGAATGCAGTGTGCGCCCTTGTCGTCGGCAAAGGCGATGTGGCACAGGTAGGCCGCATCGACGATGGCATGCAGGGTGGCCGTGTCGTAGACGGCATTGGTGGGAATGCGGCGGATACGCGTGCGCTCGCTCGGTGCTGCGGCAGTTTCTGGTGTGGTCATAAGCTCCATCCGGTTGAATTGAAGTGCCAATATAATGGAGTGATGGTTCCTTAAAAAGATCCAGAACCTTGTTATTTTTTGGAGCCAGAATGGATTACTCCCTGCTGTTCAACGCCTACATTGCCCGTCACGGCCAGCATGGCTGGTCACGCCAGCGCCTGCTGCACGAATGCTTACGTAGTGCGATCCGGCAGGGCACGCTGGCCGCCGGTACGGCAATGGCTCCTTCGCGCGCGCTGGCCGAGGAATTGCAGGTGGCACGCAATACCGTGCTGTATGCCTACGAGCAGCTTGCCAGCGAAGGCTATGTGCATAGTGACCGGCGCGGCACAGTGGTGGCGGCGGTGCCCCTGCAGGTGGCTAGCGCGCAAGTGGTGCCGCCTGCCGTGCAGGTGGGGCTGGCAGAGCGCGTGCGTAATCTGCGCACGCCACCCACGGCGGTGCATCTGGCCGGTGCCTTCGTGCCCGGTGTGCCGGCGCTCGATCACTTTCCACTGGCCTTGTGGCGTCGTCTACTGGAACGGGCTTGGCGCAGCCTGACACCGGCCCAGCTCAATTATGGCGATGTGGCCGGCGAGTGGCCGCTGCGGGTGGCCGTGGCCGAACATTTGCGCGCCGCCCGCGGCGTGGTATGCGATGCGGCGCAAGTGTTCATTACGGATGGTACCCAGAGCAGTCTTGATATGTGTCTGCGTGCGCTGGCCGATGTGGGCGACACCATCTGGATCGAGCACCCCGGTTATGCCGGTGCGCTGGCAGCAGCACGTGCCGCCAGCCTGAATGTGGCCGGTATCGAGGTGGACGACGAGGGTATTGCACCGCAGCCGGATGACTGGCTGTTACGCCCGCCAAGGCTGATCTACACCACGCCGTCGCACCAGTACCCGCTGGGCAGCGTGCTGAGTCTGAGCCGCCGGATAGCGCTGATCGAAGCAGCGCGCCGTGCCGGTGCGCTGATTATCGAAGACGATTACGACAGTGAATTCCGTCATGATGGCGCCCCCCTGTCGGCCATGCAGGGACTGGCCGATGATGCGCCCGTGGTGTATCTGGGCACCTTCAGCAAGACCATGTTCCCCGCGCTGCGCATAGGCTTTGTGGTGGTGCCGGCGGCACTGGCACCGGCGTTTGCGCAGATGCGTGCGCAGTCGTCGGCACGGGGGCGCGTGGGGGAGCAGCTGGCACTGGCCGAGTTCCTGCAAAGCGGGCAGTTTGCCCGTCATGTGCGGCGTATGCGGCGGCTGTATAGGCAGCGGCGTGATGCGCTGGTGGCGGCGCTGGAACGCCATCTGGGCCAGCATGTCACGCTGCACGGCACATCGGCCGGCATGCATCTGGCGCTGTGTTTCAGGGATCAGGGCTGGAGCGATGTGGTGATCAGCCAGCGCCTGCTGGAGCAGGGCGTGGTGGCGGAAGCCTTGAGCGCCAAGGCCACGCAGGGTGGCGTGCTTGCGCAGGGGCTGATGCTCGGCTATGCACAGGTGCCAGCCGAGCAGATGGAAGGGCTGGTATTACAGCTAGCGGCGGCCTTGCCTGTGCGCCGCTAGCGATTCCGCTTAGAAGGCGGTGTCAGCACGCACGTACATGCTGCGGCCATTCACGCCGATCGGGCAGGTTTCCCAGCACTGGGTGAAGCCCAGTTTCGGGAACACGCCGCCGTTGCTCCAGTTCGACGGAGTCTGGTTGAACAGATTGTTCACACCCACGCTGAAGAAGGTGCGCTTGGTATAGGCATACCGCACCGAAGCATCGACCAGCCAGCGCGCATCCCATTTCTGCAGCGGGCTGAAGTTTTCAGCCTGTACTTCGCCGTAGTAGTTGGCGCGCGTGTTCAGGTTCCACTGGCCGGCCGTGTAATCCGCTGCCACCACATGGTGCTTGCGTGGCTGGCCGTGTTCGATCAGGGTCACTTGCGACTGGTCGAACAGCTGGGCACCGCTCAGCACCGACGAGGTGGAATGGCGCTTGGTGACTTCCGTCTTGTTGAAGCCCAGCTGGCCGGACAGCACCAGCGTGGAAGCGGCGAACTTGGAAGTATGTTCGGCTACGATATCCAGACCACGGGTACGGGTATCGACCGCGTTGGTGAAGAACTGCGCCTGACCTACGCCCAGCGGCTTGAGGATGTTGGCGATCGGGCCGCCATTGGCTTCCGGGGCGATCTCGCTCGAGAACACGATGCGGTCCTTGATCTTGATCTCGTACAGGTCAGCCGTCAGCGACATATTGCTGGCCGGACGCAGCACCATGCCGACGCTGCCGCTGGTGGAGGTTTCTTCTTTCAGCGGCGCGATGCCGAAGGCCTTGGTCACGGCGCTGCCCTGACGCGCAGTCAGGGTTTCCGTCAGCACGCCGTTATTCAGGTTGGTGGAAACGGAGCTGTAGAACTCCTGCTGCACGCTCGGTGCACGGAAGCCGGTGGACAGGCTGCCGCGCAGACCGAACTGCTTGGTGGGGTCGAAGCGGGCGCTCAGCTTGCCGGTGACGGTGCTGCCGAAGTCCGAGTATTTTTCGTAGCGCACGGCGCCGCCCAGCGTCAGCTCGTTGACGGGCTTGTGCTCGGCGTCGAGGAACAGGGCGATGTTGTGGCGGCCCGAATCGACCGCGGTGGCCGGGGTGTAGCCGGGGAAGCCCTGTATGCCGGAAGCTGCGGTAGCGCCGCTCGGGGTCTTGATGACGATGGCCGGATTATTGGTGCGGCCATACTGGTAGGACACCGGATCACCCGCTACGATCTGGTAGTTGTCGGCGCGGTATTCGAAGCCGGTGGCGAGGAAGATGCTGGCGCCGCCCAGTTGCACCGGACCTTTGATGTCGGCGTTGAAGGTGGTCTGGTTGAATTTCAGCGTGCCTGTATCGGCTTCGCGCGGCGATTCGCCGTAGATGCTGCCATCGGCTTTTTTCTCGTACCAGTAGCTGACGTTCAGACTGTCCGATTCATGGAAGGCCAGTTCGCTGGCGCCGTAGTTGATGCTGATGTCGGCTTTCCAGTCATTGGCCAGATCGCGCCGGTAGCCGAAAGCGAACGAGGCATCCTTGATGGTGGTGTGGATGGCTGGCAGGTAGCCGTTAGGCGATACGGCAGGCACGGTGCGGTCGTCGCCGGCCGAACGGAAGAAACCGAAGGAATCGCTCTTGCGCTTGGAGACACCACCGAAGGCATAGAACTCGCTGGCCTTGTCGATCGGCAGGGCGCCGTTCCACCACAGGTAGCCATCCTTGGTATTGCTGTCGCCGATGTGCTGGGTGACGCGCGGTGGATTGACGCGCAGCGAGTCGACGCCGGCGCGGTTGGTTTCGCCCCGTTTGCGGGCTTCCGCCGTCAGGTTGAGGAAGCCGCCATCCTGACCCAGTGCGAAGCCGGTATTCGCGCTGGCCGAGTACATATCGCCGTCGCCTTCCGAGGTGGTGCCGAGGCTGCCGCTGGCCTGCGTTTCGCTGGTCTGCGACTTCAGCACGATGTTGATCACGCCGGCGATGGCGTCCGAGCCGTACTGGGCGGCCGCGCCGTCACGCAGTACTTCGATGTGGTGAATCGCGCCCAGCGGAATGGCGTTGATGTCGGTACCAGCCGAACCACGACCGATGGTCTGCTGCACATTCAGCAGGGCCTGCTGGTGGCGGCGCTTGCCATTCACCAGTACCAGTACCTGATCGGGGCCCAGCGAACGCAGGGTGGCCGGACGGATCGAATCGGTACCGTCGCTGATGAAGGTGCTGGAGAAGTTGAAGGATGGATCCAGCGTCTGCAGCAGCTTGCCCAGTTCCAGCGGGCCGGCGGTCTGCATGTCTTTCAGGCTGATCAGGCCCACCGGAGCGGCCGTATCGAGTGCGGTTTTGGCGACCGAGCGCGAACCCAGTACCACCACGGTTTGTTCGGCCGGGGCGTCATTGCCTTCGGCGCTGGCGTAGCCGGTGGACAGGGCCAGAACGGCGGCTGCCAGCAGCGTGCGTTGGAATTGCGGTGCTCTTTTCATCGTTTTCTCTTTCTAGTTGGGACCTGCGCGGCGGTGACCGTCAAGGTGACTGGCGCAGGGCGGAGAAAAATACTAACGGTAGTTTTTGCAGTGCCGCAATTGTGGATGCCCCACTTTGTTGCGAATTCCGCACATCTGGCAATTTTTCGTGCTTTAAATTGGTGCGTGCCGTATTATGTTCGATGCATGCTCCATTTTCTGTGCAAAAGTGGTGCAAATTCACCACAGACCAGTGGATGCCGCGCCGCAATAGCGCAGCCTGCAAGGTTGATCTAGTGCTGATCCAGCATCCAGCCTTTGAGCCCGTTGACCCACGACTTGGCGGGCAGGTTGTAAGCCTTCTTGATGGCACCGGCCCGCTCGTACAGCACGCTGAAATCGAGCACGGGCGCGCGTTTGAAAGCGATCACGATGATGTTGGCATCATGCACTTCCGGTAACCATACGACGGCATCGAACACCTGTTCCATGGCCTGCAGATTTTTGTCGTAGTTGGAAAAGTCGCCGAACACATTGGTAGTCATCATGCCGTCTTCGCTCAGACAGTCAAAGCAAGCCTGATAGAACTCCGGCGTATCGAGCACGGGGCCGCGCGCCTCTTCGTCATACAGGTCGACCTGCAGGATATCCACCTTGCCGTGGTTGGCCGTATCGAGCACGAAATCCATGGCATTCATTTCCCGCACTTGCAGGCGTTCGTCGTTGGGTGGCAGGGTGAACTGGGCTTCGCACATGGCGATGACATTCGGATTGAGTTCGATCGCGCTGACGCGGGTATCGGGCAGGCGGCGGTAGCAGAACTTGGTGAGCGCGGCGCTGCCCAGCCCCAGTTGCACCACATGGCGCGGCTGCGGATTGAACAGCAGCCACATCATCATCATCTGGACGTATTCCAGTTCGATCTGGTCGGGCTTGGCGATGCGCATGGCACCCTGCACCCACGAGGTGCCCAGGTGCAGGCTGCGTACGCCCTGGAATTCGGTGATCGTGGCTGGCGGGTGGCCAGGAGCGTCGAAGCGGGTTTTGGTAGAGAGTTTCATGCCGGCAGTTTAGCAGCCGGCATGGCGGGGACGTAAAAAAAGACGCCGTAGCGTCTTTGGGAGGGGGGGCTAGCCTTTGCGGCGTCGTGCCACTACGCCTAGCAGGGCCAGACCGCCCAGCATCATGCCGTAGGTGGCAGGTTCTGGAACGGGGGCGGTGACATCCAGTGTACCGGCGTAGCTGGCGACACCGCTACCGGTACCATTGATGGTCAGCGTGATCAAGCCGGAGACCGGGGTGACAAAAAACACCGAACCGGAAACCGGCCACGAATTGACTACAGTCAGTGGCGTCCCATTGATATCTGCCCAGCTGAAATCCAGATTGCCGGTCACCGAGGCGATGTTGAAGAAAGCTCCCGTGGCCGAACCGGGCAGACCGGAATAGCTGAACTTATACGTATCGGTGAAAGCCTGACCATCCGAGTGGGTAGTCCCGAACGATATCGACCAGTTAGTGGGGCCACCCGTCATGGCGACGGTGGCTGGCGCATAGTCATTCGCATACGCCCCTGTGGTAGCGACAGCGAGTAAGCCCGCTGCTAAGAGTGAAGTTAATTTCATGTGATCCCCGCGTAGTGAGACATGTGAAAAAACCGAAAACATTGACTGCGAAGTCAAAGTACGCCTGTCGTTTTGGCATGTCAATTCGCTATTTTCTAATGGGAATTTATGGATCCATAGCGATAAACTAACTCAGGGGCTAAATGCGGAACATTTTCCAAAATACAATTTCTGTTGTGCAAAATATCATGAAGAATGCATGCTGCTAGCAGCGCACTTAGTGGTGTGTTGCAGACACTGGCAGGAACAGAGTAACGCTGAGGCCGCCGCCTACACGGTTGGCTAGCAGGATGCGGCCGCCGTGCGCTTCGGCGATTTCGCGCGCCAGTGCCAGCCCCAACCCCGTGCCGCTGCGCTTGGTGGAATAGAACGGCACCAGTGCATTGGCCAGCACGGTTTCGCTCATGCCGGGGCCACGGTCATGCACGTCGATCCGCACGGCGCCAGGCAGGGGCCGCACTTCCAGCGTCACCGCATGGGCTGGCGAACCGGATTCGTGGGCGTTCTTGAGCAGGTTCAGCAAAGCCTGCTGCAGCTGGGCTGGATCGAAGCTGGCCGGTTCTACCGGTGGGCTGCCTTGCAATTCGAACGGCACCAGTTCCCCTAGCTGAGCCAGAAACTCGTCCCAGCTTTGGGGCGACACGCGTGGCGCCGGCAGTTTGGCAAAGCGGGCATAGCCGAGGATGAAGCTTTCCAGATGGCGCGTGCGTTCCTCGATGGTGGCGAGGATCTGCGGCAGCCGCTCGGTCTGGCCCCGCCTGACTAGCTCGGCACCGGAGTGCGCCAGTGAAGTCAGCGGCGCTAGCGAGTTATTCAGCTCATGGCTGATCACGCGGATTACTTTTTTCCACGTCTGCACTTCCTGCCGGCGCAGTTCCATGGTCAGCTGGCGCAGCAGCAGCAGTTCGTGCTGGCGGCCGTTGAGCTGGAAGCGCCGGCGCGCCAGATGGAATACTTCTTCGTCTTCCGCGTCTTCGGCCGGATCGGCACCGCTGCTGGTGAACAGGCCGTCGCCGCCACGATCCAGTGCTTCGCGTAGAGCCGGATTGGCTTGCGCCAGAATGGTGGTGAGTTTGTGACCTTCCAGCTTGTGCCCCTGATGCAGCAGTTGGCGTGCAGCGATGTTGGCATACACGATGCTGCCGCTATCGTTATGCAGCAGCATGGCGACGGGGGTGTTCTGCACCATGGTATCGAGCAGCAGTTCGCGCTGTACCAGATCGAGCCGCTGCTGGCGTAGCACGTCACCGAGTGCGTTGTGGGCGGCTACCAGATCACTGAGTTCATCGTTCTGTGGCCAGTGCAGGCTGAAGGAAAAATCGCCATCGCGGTAGCTGGTCACGGTGCCGCTGAGCGCGCGGAACAGCGATAGCATGGTTTCCAGCTGGGCGCGGATAGTAATAATGCCGATCGGGAGTACGCACAGCAGACAGATGGCCAGCACCAACCACGGCTGGTCCGGCAGGTAGTGCAGCAGGGCCAGCGCGATCAGCATGCCCAGCGTGAGCAGGGTGGCGATCATGGCGGTCCAGCGCGTTAGCAGCGACAGCCGCATGGGGGGACGGCGCGGGGCAGGGCGCTGCATCAGGGACGGGCGATGCCTAGCCGCTCCATGCGGCGGTACAGCGCCTGACGCGACAGCCCCAGCTCTGCCGCCGCCTGCGCCACCACGCCACCGGCGCGGCTCAGCGCCAGTCCGATGGCATCGCGGTCCGGTTCGCGCACCGCGTCTTCATTGCTGGCAGCGGGCAGGCCCAGATCGGCCACCTTGATGCTGTCACCGCTGGCCAGCAGGCCGGCACGGGCCATGACGTTTTTCAGTTCGCGCACATTGCCGGGCCAGCTGTGCGCCAGCAGCGCCGCCTGTGCGGATGGATGCAGCGGGCGTGCCTGCGCACCGAGGAAGTGGCGTGCCAGCGGCAGGATGTCGGCTGGGCGGGCGGCTAGCGGCGGCAGCTTGAGTTCGATCACGTTGAGACGGTAGAACAGGTCTTCGCGGAAGCTGCCGGCCCGTATCATGGCGGGCAGGTCGGCATTGGTGGCACTGATCACGCGCACTTTCACCTGCCGTTCGCGGTTGGAACCTAGCCGCTCGAAGCGCCCCGTTTCCAGCACCCGCAGCAGCTTCATCTGGCCAGCCAGCGGCAGATTGCCGATTTCGTCGAGGAACAGGGTGCCGCCATCGGCCGCTTCGAATTTGCCTTCGCGTGCGCGCGATGCGCCCGTGTAGGCCCCCGCTTCGGCGCCGAACAGTTCTGCTTCGATCAGTTCGGAGGGCAGGGCGCCGCAGTTGAGCACCACGAAGGGGCCGTTGCGTACGCTGGAATTAGCTTGAATGATGGCGGCGATGCCTTCCTTGCCGCTGCCATTGGGGCCACTGATCAGCACTGGCACATCGGCCCGCGCTACCTGACAGGCCAGATGGATCACCCGTTCCGTGGCTGGGTCCTGCCACACCATGCCGCGCAGATCGTATTCGCTTTCCAGTGCATGGCGCTGGCGCTGCTCGCTTTGCAGGCGCTGCTGCAGGGCGCGTTTGGTGCGGCCTAGATCGATCAGGTTGTTGACGGTGGCGATCAGGCGGTGATCATCCCACGGCTTGGCCAGATAGTCGGCGGCGCCGGCTTTCACCAGCTCCACGGCCGCATCGAGATGGGTCCATGCCGTCAGCAGGATCACGGGCAGATCGGGATGGCGTGCGCGGATGGCGCGGAACAGTGCCGTGCCTTCCTCGCCCGAGGTGGTGTCGGCACTGAAGTTCATATCCTGGATCACCAGATCGACCGGCTGGCGTGCCAGCAGGGCCAGCCCTTCTTCCGGCGTGGCAGCACGCAGCGCTTCGATCTCGTGCAGCGAGAACAGCACTTCCAGTGCGATGGCGACGGCAGCGTTGTCGTCGATGATTAAAACGGTAGGCATGTTGCAAGCATATCATTGTCGTGCTGCGCGCGGGGCACGCCCGCAGCACGGGGGAGGTTACTGTTTCAGGTACTACGGGTGGCCGTGGCGGGCGAAATACTGGCCGCACGCCATGCCGGTCCATACACGGCTGCCACGCCCAGGGCCCACAGCAGGGTGGCACCGGCCAGCAGATAGCCGGCCGGTAGGCGCTGCATCTCCAGCTGGCTAACCAGCAGCTGGTTCAGCGCCAGTGCCAGCAGCACGCCGGCGGCCACACCGGCGCTGGTGATCAGCAGGTTCTCGGTGATGAAGTAGCGCAGGATATCGCTGCGGCGCGCGCCCAGTGCACGCCGCACGCCGATCTGCTTGCGGCGCTGGGTCACCCACAGGCTGGCCATGCCGACGATGCCGCTGGCGGTGATCAGCAACAGCAGCACGCTGACGGTGACCAGCATCCACGCCAGGGCCTGATCGGCGCGGTAGCGGTCGCGCCGCAGTTCGCTGACCGATTGCAGGCGGGTGATGACGGGTGTGGCCGTAGTCTTGCGGATCGCGCTTTCAGCTTCTTTCATCACCCGTTCCCGCTGGCCCGGTTCGGTGCGCACGGTATAGGTCGAGGAGTCCTCGCCGGTCAGGCGGGTGGGCAGCAGGACGGAAAAATCCGCTTGCTCGGTGATCTGGGCACCGGGTGTCTGCAGCCGCGCCACCACGCCCACCACGCGCAACTCCTTGGCACTCGCACCGCCGCCGTAATACAGGGTCTTGCCCAGATAGGTGCTGCTATCGGGCCACAGTTTCTGGCCGAGCTGACGGGTGATGATCACGCTGTGGGGGAAGTCCTGGCTGGTCTGGGTGTCGATTTCGGGAATTTCGCCAGGCTGGAAATCGCGTCCCTCGTGTAATTGCAGGCCCCAGGTGTGGATCAGCGAATCGGGCGAATAGTAGGTACTGGCCGAGACACTGGAAGTGAGCTGCTTGCGGTCCAGTGACAGACCCGAATAATTGCCCGAGCGCGACAGCGGCATCTGGGTGGTGTAGGCCACCGACTGGACACCGGCGACGGCGCGCAGAGCTGCTGTTTCACGCTGCTGTTCATCGAGCTGGGCCTGATGGTTGCGCGGCTCGAGGTGGCGCACTTTGAGCGAGAAGATATCCGCTTCGCTGGCGAGACCGCTGGGGCGGCTGGCCACGGCCTGACGCACTTGCACGATGTGCAGCGCGTTGGCGAGTATGGCCAGACTGAGCGCAACCTGCACGGCCACCAGTAGCGGGCCGGTCTTGTTGCGCAGTAGGGCAGACAGTATGGGGTGCAGTTGCATGGTGCAGGGTTCCTTAGGTCCGGGGCATCACAGCGCGGTGGCGCTACTGGGATTTCAGTTGCAGGGCTGGCGTGGTCTGGCAGGCGCGCCACGTAGGCAGCAGCCCGGCCAGCACGGCCGCTACTACGGACAGGGCGAAGGTCAGCAGCAGCATCAGCCAGTCCATATGGGCCACCACCGTCAGTGCTTTCGACTGCATGGCAATCAGGGCCAGTGCACCGAACGCCAGCAGCAGGCCTAGCAGGCCGCCGGCCAGTCCGATCACCGTGGTCTCGATCAGGAACTGCTGGAAGATCTCGCGCCGCGAGGCCCCCAGTGCGCGGCGTATGCCCACTTCGGCAGCGCGCACGGAGAACTTGGCGAGCAGCAGTCCGATCGTATTGACCAGACACAGGATCAGAAAACCGAACGCCAGCCAGGCCGACAGCTTGTTATCGTTGCCGACCACTTTCATGTAGTCCAGCCATTCGCGCACGTCATACAGCTTGTTGGGGGCCTGCCGCTGCATGCGTCCCAGCTTGCGCTGTTCGGTCGCATAGCTATTCAGGTAGTCCTGCAGCGCGCCCCGTTCACGTGCACTGCGCAGTTCGAACCAGAACTGTATCCAGGTGCATTCCGAATTCAGGTAGGCCTGATAACCGGGGCCGATATCGCCGCTGCAGCTGGAATTACCGTTGCGCTGCATTTCGTGCCGCACGCTGGTGGCAAATGGCAGATACAGTTCATCTTCGTCGCTAAACGCGCCATCGGGCGTACCGATCACGCGATGGAAGCGCGGCACCACATTCCACGTATCGAGCACACCGACGATCTGGTACTGCTGGCCATTGATGCGTACACGCTGGCCTACCGGATCGCTATCGCCATACAGCTTCTCGGCTAACTTGCGGCTCAGTACCACTACATCGGCTGCGGCCTTGTCTTCGGCCGGACTCCAGCCTTGGCCGTAGCGGAACGGTACCTCGAACATATTGAAAAAGTCGCTGGTAGGTGCCAGCCCACGTGCATTGAACAGGGGTAGATCCTTGCGCGCCGGTTCCACCGCCACGCTGATGCCATACAGTGCCGTGCTACGTTCGGCCACTTTGTTGGCCAGCAGGTTGTTGGCATCGCGGTAGCTGAGCTGGCGGTCATTCGGTTCGTCGCCCGCCGTGTAGCCGGCCAGCGGGCCGTTGTCGATTACGGGCACCAGCAGGCGGTCGCTCTTGTGCGGGATCGGGTCGCCCGACATCACGTGCAGAATGGTCAGGGTGGCGATGCTGGCGGCCACGCCCACGGCCAGCGTCAGCACCATCAGCGCCGTCAGGGCCGGATTGCGGCGCAGGCTGCGTAGGCCGAGCATGAAGTAGTACTGGAACATGCGGGGCTCCTTATACCGTCTGTGTGTGTGGCTGGACCAGCGTGGGCGCTTTGCGCACCAGATCGGCCACCTGCCCATCGATGATGTGCACATTGCGCTGCGAGCGCACGGCCAGTTCGGGATCGTGCGTCACCATCAGGATGGTGGTGCCCTGTGCGTTGATCTCTTCCAGCAGTTCCATCACGCCGCGCGCCATCTGGGTATCCAGATTGCCGGTCGGTTCGTCGGCCAGCAGCAGCTTGGGCGAGCCGGCCAGTGCCCGGGCGATGGCCACCCGCTGCTGCTGGCCGCCGGACAGTTCGGCCGGATAGTGCTTCATGCGCGAGCCCAGTCCCACCTTGGCCAGCGCGTCTTCGATGCGTTCCTTGCGTTCGGCCGCATTGAAGCCGCGGTAGCGCAGCGGTACATCGACGTTATCAAACAGCGACAGGTCGGGAATCAGATTAAAGCCCTGAAAGATGAAGCCCAGCTTTTCATTGCGCAGGCGCGAGCGGGCGTTATCGTCCATGCCACGCACGTTGATGCCGTCGAGGATGTATTCGCCATCGGTGAATTCTTCCAGCAGTCCCGCAATGTTGAGGAAGCTGGTCTTGCCGGAGCCGGAAGGCCCCGTCACGGTAACGAACTCGCCCTGCTGGACGTTGATCTCGAAGCCGCGCAGGGCGTGGGTTTCGATCATGTGGGTGCGGTAGACTTTGCTCAGGTTTTTCATGCGCAGCATGGCAGGCCTCGTGAGTTTATGGATTGAGCGAGACGCGCGCGGCGTTCTCGAAGGTTTCGGTACCGGCAATGACGACTTTGTCGCCCGCTTGCAGGCCGCTGAGAATTTCGACGTTGCTGATGCTGGTGGCGCCCAGCTTGACGGGCGTACGGACGGCCACGCCATCGCGCACCACGTAGGCATAGCGCCCCCCTTCCGATTCGACGAAGGGACCGCGCGCCAGCATCAGGGTGTTGGCGCGTTCGTCAATCAGCAAACGGGCGCTGACACGCTGGTTCTGGCGCAGGCCGGCCGGTTGCTCTTTTTCGAAGCGCACCCGTGCCAGTACCTGATTCTTCACCACTTCCGGTGACAGGGCCGACAGCTTGCCGGTGGCGCGGCCGGCGCCGAAATCGACCTCCGCATGCATGCCCAGACCCAGATCGGCCACGTAAGTTTCCGGCACTTCCAGTTCCACTTCTAGGCGTGACAGATCGACCAGCGTCATCAGCGGCGCATGGACCGGCACCACACTGCGGTTGGCGACGGACAGCGTGCCGATGAAGCCATCGACGGGAGCGCGCACGGTCAGTTCGTCGACACGGCGCTGGGCGTTGGCCAGCGACAGGCGCTGTCTATCCAGTTCATTGCGCTTGGTCTGCAGCCCCAGCGCCACATTATCGCTTTCCAGTTCGGCTGCCTGGGCGGCGTGGCGGGCGCGGATTTCCGCCGAGTTCAGTGCATCCTTGGCCTTCTGGTATTCGATCTTGGCGATGATGCCTTCGTTGGAGACGGCGTTGTAGCGTTCCAGCGTGCGCTGGGCCGACAGCCGTTCGATTTCGGCCGTATCGGCATCGCGCCGTGCCAGCAGTTTCTGCTGGCGCGCCAGTATCTGCTGGCGTGCCACTTCCGCTTCCAGTTGCAGATAGCTGGACTGTTCACGTTTGAGTGCGTCGCTGAGATCGGGCGATTCCAGCAGGGCCAGCACATCGCCTTTTTTCACCGTATCGCCAGCGGCCACCTTGAGCGTGACGGTAGCCGGTGCTGCGGCATACAGGGTGGGGCTGACGGCGGCAACGATGCGGCCATTCACTGCCGCGTCGCGCACCAGCGTGCCGCGCCCCACTTCGGCAATGCGCAGGCGCGCCATGCTGACGGAGTGGCTGCTGCCGCGCCAGCTATGCAGCACGCCATAGGCGGCACCCGCCAGCAGCACGGCAGCGGCGCCAGCAAGCAGAAGACGGCGCCGGCGCTGGCCGGCCGGTGCGGTGAGTACGGTGTCCTGTTGTGATGTATCGCGGATCATGGCAGCGTCTGAATAAGAGTTGCTGCTCTCTATGCAGAAACTGTGCCATGTGCTAAGTTATTGATTCATATGGTTATTGCTGCGCTTGTCCGCTGTCCGCGCGCGTCCGGCCTGTCCGCGGTCCGTTCGGTTTGCTGGTGTCGGCAGGCTGTAGAGCGGAATCTTCCGCGTCCGGAGTGTGCAACCCTACTCTGGATTCCGTGTCCTGCTGCATGCGGGAATAGGATTGGTAGCCCAGTACCAAAGTTCCTATCATTAAGATGGTAACGAGATTGACTAACAGATTGGCTCCGACATCGCGTAGCCAGCCTAGCAAAGTGCGCTTGCTGACGATGTTAGCGTTGATGGTTTGTAGTTCACTGCTGAGATCAGCGTGGACCTCACGCAGATGATGAAACAAAGCATCTTCTCGCGTTTCTGCGTCTGCCCGCTCTGCAATTTTTTTCAAGCCTGCATTGATGAAGACCTGAACCATAGCGCCAGCTTGCGTTCGATAATGTTCGAGCGAGGTTTCCATCGCCGCAACCGTCTGAAATTGTTCGATTTGTTCACGACTAGGATTGCCGTCGGCAGTTATCTGGCAAAACTCGATTTTGTGCTGCTTATATGCAATGTAGGCCAGTATGCCCACCAGATCGTCCGGGTCAGCGGTGAGCTTTTCATAAATCCCGTTACGCGCCATGAATATTCCAGTTATTTCTGCCCTAGGGACTGACGAGCCAGTCGATACGCCGCATTGATTTCCTCATTGGATACACCGACTTCGCGCATGAGCCTATCAACGATGGGCGAAGCAGGGGCGCGATGCCATGATCCCATTTTCGAAGCGAAGCGTGGTTTACGGGATGGTTCAGCGCTGTCGCCCTCTTTCAAATCAAGGGAAATGATGTCGCCTAGCGTGAAATAGACTTTAGCCATGATGTGCTCCTGTCAGCAGTGGATATCGCCACGGTGTAGCAGCGCCTCTGTCAGTTTAGTCATGCTGGTCTTACACGTTTAGATTTTGCGCAAATCGACGTGGAGCGGCTTGATAAAATTGAAATTTTCACCATGTGAGGCTCTGTTGCTTAACTCGGAGTAATTTATGTCGATGCTGGAGAAGTTGTCCCGCCTGTTGTTGCCGGCGCCGCCGGCTCCGTACGACTATCCCTTCGTTGCCAGCGACGTGGCGCAGTACCAGCGCTGCGCCCACCCCGAGGACAGTGTGCTTGACCACCAGACGTGGAATGATCTGCTGCTGGACCGTTATAGCGCCCAGCTGGCGCGCGGCACCAGCATCTTCGGCCAGCAGGAACTGCACCGACGGCTGCATAGCCGCAGCGGCGCAGCGCAGGCCAGCATAGCGTGCGTGCGTAAACTGCTGGATGATCCCGCGCAGGAAGCGGCGTTGCAGCAGGCTTGCGCGGGGCTGCGGCAGGCGGATTGCGAGGTCAGTGCGACGCTGTGGCAGCAAACGATACAGCCTGCACCACGCTGGAGCCGCTGGCTGCCATGTCTGCCACTGGGGCTGCTCGCTTCGGTGGCGCTGGCGCTGGCCAGCGCGTGGCCGCTGGTCTGGCTGCTGGTGCTGGGCTTCTGGCTAGCGCTGCTGGCCGTACAGATGCGCTACCACGAGGCCATGCAGGTCTGGACGCGTCAGCGCAGCGCGCTGCAGCAGCTATTGCGTAGCCATACTCTACTGGGTGGACTGGCGCAGCCGCTGGCACAGGCGTGGCAGGCCGATGCTGCTGAAGCGGCGCGATTGAATCGCTTGCTGGCCACCTCGCCGCTGGGCAGCCTGCCCGGCGTGGCCGAGTATCAGGACTGGTTGTGGCTGGCGAATCTGCGTCACTATTTCAACAGCCGCACGGCGGTGCAGGCGCACCTGCCGTGGCTGCGTGACTGTTTCACGCGCATGGCGGCGCTGGAGGCAGATCTGGCGCTGGTTCGCCATCTGCGCCAGCAGCCACGCCATTGCTGGGCCGAGCAGGGCGACGGGGTGCAACTGGCGCAGGGAGTGCATCCTTTGCTGGAACAGGCGCAGCCGCTGGATCTGCAGCTGGCACACAAGGGCGCCTTCATTTCAGGCCAGAATGGCATCGGCAAAAGCACGCTGCTGCGCACTGTGGGGCTGAATCTGCTGGCGGCGCGCGCCTTCGGCTTCTGCTATGCGGCGCAGGCCCGCGTGGCACGGCTGCCCGTGTATGCGAGCATGCAGAGCGAGGACGCGCTGGATCAGGGTGAAAGCCTGTATCTGGCCGAACTGCGCCGTGCGCGCGAATTGTTGGCGCTGGCCGAGCAGGGGCGGGCAGTGTTCATCATCGACGAGATTTTCCGCGGCACGAATCATCTGGAATCGATTTCGGCCGCGGCGGCCGTGCTGCAGCGCCTGTCCGCGCTGGCGCTGGTGATCGTCTCGTCGCACAATCTGGTGCTGGCGCCCCTGCTGCAGCGCGAACTGGAGCCGTGGTGCGTACGGCGCCATCAGCAGCAGTTGCAGCTGTTGCCCGGCGTGCTGGTGGAAACCAATGGCATCCGCTTGCTGGAAACCCAGGGTTTCGATGCTGCCGTGGCCGCACGCGCGCGTCAGGTATTCGACTGGCTCAGCGGCTATATGGCCCACCCTGACGAGCAGGAATTACTTCTCCTGCTTTAGCGGCTTGCCTTTGTCGATGACTTCGCGGCAGTCGCCACGGAAGCTGGCGTTGTCGTAATTGCTCCAGCCGTAGCTGTCGACGTAGCGCTTGTGCGCCTTCAGTTGCGGGCTGAGGAAGCTCCATTCCAGTTTTTCGTCGGGGTAGGCGATGTCGGCCAGATCGAGCAGGGTGTGGAACACGTTTTCCGTCGCCAGTTTGTCCTTGCGGTGGGCGATCAGCTGGGCCACCTTGTCCGGATAGTCGCTGCGGTACTGGTCGGAATACCACAGCATGGCCGGTACGTGGAATTCGTACTGGGTGTTGTGGCCGTGGAAGGCCAGATTGCAGCGGTCGTCGTACAGGGTCTGGCCATGGTCGGCCACATACAGCATGGCGCTGCGGCGCGGGCCGCCTTTGAGCTGGCCGATGACCTGCGACAGGAACCAGTCGGTGTAGAGGATAGAATTGTCGTAGCTGTTGTTCAGCCGCGTCTTGATCTTCAGATCCGTGTAGACGGGATTGTCCACGCCATACAGCGAGGGCTGCCAGCGGTCATACTGTTGCGGGTAGCGCTGGCTGTAGTTCCAGTGGTTGCCCAGCGTATGCAGTACGATCAGTTTTTTCGGCGACGGGTCGGCCATGGCATGTTGTAGCGGTTCCAGCAGCACCTGATCGAAGTTCGAGTGCTTGGTGTAGCCGCCCAGATTCATGAACTGCACCACGTCGGCCTCTTTGGCGAACACGGAAACCGGCGTATCGAATTTGCCGAAGGCGATCTGGTTGGACAGCCACCAGGTTTTGAATCCCGCTTCGCGGTAGGCCGTAATAAAGGATTTTTCCGAGAAGCCTTCGCGCAGGCTTTGCGTGGCCGGCTTACGGGAAATCATGATGGGCACGGACAAACGGGTGGCCGAGACGGAGGTAATCATATCGGCCAGCGTGACCAGATTGCTTTCTTTGCCCAGTAAAGGCGTGGTGTCGCGCTGGTAGCCGTTGATGCCCCAGCGGTCGTAGCGCGAGGATTCGCCGATCACCATGATGATGACTTCAGGCGTGCTGTCGCTCTGGCGCTGGTGGGCGCCGAAGCGGAAATTGCGGCTGCGCTGGCCCAGATCGGCCAGATAGCTGCGCTCCTTGTAGAAATCGATGCCGCGCACACCGAGGCCGAACGGCCACGAGGCCGCCACGTGGGACAGATTGAAGGGCGAACCTAGCCACCAAGGCAGGGCGGCAAAGTGCAGACGGGTATGGTTGGCGCCGGCAAGGGCGCTGCCGGTTTCCTCGTCGTCTTCCTCGTCATCTTCGCTTGCACTGGCGCTGCTATTCGTTGCGCTGGCCGCAGCTGAGCCAGACGCCGAGCCGGAATTGCTGGCCGCTAGCGGGCGGTAGGCGCTGGCAGGCGGCGCGCTGCGCACCACGGGCTTGCCTTTGACGCCGAATTCCCAGCCATACCATTGCCAGCCTGCCAGCAGTGCCAGCAAGGCCAGCACGATCCAGCGGCTCAGACCGCGCCATGCCAGCTGCGGGCAGCGCCGTGCCGCCAGCTGCACGGCCAGCCACCAGCCCAGCACGCCCAGCATCAGCCCCGCCATCAGCCAGACTTTATTGCCCAGAAACTCCATGGCTTCCTTGGGGCTGGTCTCGGCAATGATGCCCAGATGGTGAGTGGAGATGCCCTGACCATAGTATTTGAATAGATACACTTCCGTCGGCAGGGCCAGAAAGGCCGGCAGCAGCAGCCAGTGGAACCATGCGGGGCGTTGCAATATTGCCCAGACGGCAAGCCAGAGCGCGGCGGCGACGCCCATGGTCTGGGCTAGATCGGTGACGCTGCCGCCCAGTGCCAGCGGCAGCAGGGGCACCAGTGTCAGCAGGGCATAGCTGAGCAGGACGAACAGGGAAGCAGGGCGCAGCAGGGAACGGGGGGCGGAAAGCGATATCATGGCCGGTATTATCCGGTGTTTGGCCACCTTCTTGCTAGCCTGACCACACCCCGCCAGCCCGCATTCTGCCGCGAAATTGATTGACTGCGCCTCCGGTCAGGTCTATACTCGCGAGTTCTCAATTTAGTCTGCGCATCGTATACGCTATTTTTGGCTACTCCTCGTGAGTGGCTTTTGGCGCCTGCGCTGTGGCAGTAGATCGGGACGAAGTTTTAGTCGCCGGACTCCGGTCCGGGTTATTAACTGTTGTAATTTTGTTGGGTTTAAACGATGCCAACCATCAATCAACTGATTCGCAATCCACGCGTCGCTCTGACCGTGAAAAGCAAATCGCCGGCGCTGGAAAACAGCCCGCAAAAACGTGGTGTTTGCACCCGTGTGTACACCACCACTCCTAAGAAGCCTAACTCGGCTTTGCGTAAAGTCGCTAAAGTGCGTCTGACCAACGGTTTCGAAGTAATTTCGTACATCGGCGGTGAAGGCCACAACCTGCAAGAGCACAGCGTTGTTCTGCTGCGCGGCGGTCGTGTAAAAGACTTGCCAGGTGTGCGTTACCACATGGTTCGCGGTGCACTGGATACCCAGGGCGTTAAAGACCGTAAACAAGCTCGCTCGAAATACGGTACCAAGCGCGCTAAACAAGCGAAGAAGTAATCGCTCAGTAGTAGACAGTTTTCGCTTTGTGGCAGCTCACTTAGTGAATGTAATCGACCGCATTTGGTCGAGTAAGTGGATGGCTATGATGGCCCTCCGCGAGAGTGCGAATCCCATATCTGCGCACCTCAACTGAAGATTGAAAGGAATTGATATGCCACGTCGTCGTGAAGTACCCAAGCGCGAGATTCTGCCGGATCCAAAATTCGGCAACACGGATGTCGCGAAATTCGTGAACGTTCTGATGCTGTCCGGTAAAAAATCGGTCGCAGAAAACATCATCTACGGTGCCTTCGAGCACATCGCAGCGAAAACCGGTAAAGATCCTCTGGAAGTGTTCGCTACCGCGCTGAACAACGCCAAGCCACTGGTTGAAGTTAAATCCCGTCGCGTTGGTGGTGCTAACTACCAAGTGCCGGTCGAAGTGCGCCCAGTACGTCGTATGGCTCTGTCCATGCGCTGGCTGCGTGAAGCCGCTAACAAGCGTAGCGAAAAATCCATGCCACAACGCCTCGGCGGTGAGCTGATGGAAGCGGCTGAAGGCCGCGGCGGTGCGATGAAGAAGCGTGATGAAGTGCACCGTATGGCAGAAGCGAACAAGGCGTTCTCGCACTTCCGCTTCTAATCAAATCGGCCGGTTTTTTCAAAAACTGGCTGTTATCTGTTGTTCGAGGCCGGGCACACTTTGTAATTTGAAGTGGCTCGGTTTTGTCCATTCAAAGATTTAGGAATAATTATGGCCCGCAAGACCCCCATCGAGCGCTACCGCAATATCGGTATCTCCGCTCACATCGATGCAGGTAAGACCACCACCACCGAGCGCGTTCTGTTCTACACGGGCGTGAACCACAAGATCGGTGAAGTTCACGATGGCGCCGCCACCATGGACTGGATGGAACAGGAGCAAGAGCGCGGCATTACCATTACCTCGGCAGCGACCACCTGCTTCTGGAAAGGTATGGCGAACAACTTCCCTGAGCACCACATCAACATCATCGACACCCCAGGCCACGTGGACTTCACCATCGAGGTGGAACGTTCGATGCGTGTTCTGGACGGCGCATGCATGGTTTACTGCGCAGTCGGTGGCGTACAGCCTCAGTCGGAAACCGTATGGCGTCAGGCTAACAAGTACAAAGTGCCACGTCTGGCCTTCGTAAACAAGATGGACCGTACCGGTGCCAACTTCTTCAAAGTTTACGATCAGATGCGCGCTCGTCTGAAAGCTAACCCGGTTCTGATCCAGATCCCTATCGGCGCTGAAGAAAACTTCAAAGGCGTTATCGACCTGGTCAAGATGAAAGCGATCATCTGGGACGACGCAACCCAGGGTATGAAGTTCGACTACGTCGACATTCCTGCCGAGTTGGCTGATTCGGCCGCTGAATGGCGCGAAAAAATGGTGGAAGCCGCTGCTGAAGCCAACGAAGACCTGATGAACAAGTACCTGGAAGAGGGCGACCTGTCCGAAGCCGAAATCAAGAAAGCACTGCGCGATCGTACTATCGCGTCGGAAATCGTGCCGATGATGTGCGGTACCGCGTTCAAAAACAAAGGCGTACAGGCTATGCTGGACGCTGTGATCGAATACCTGCCATCGCCAGTGGACATCGCTGCTGTGACCGGTACCGACGAGCACGAAGAGCCAGCCAGCCGTAAAGCGGCTGACGACGAGAAATTCTCGGCACTGGCCTTCAAGATCATGACCGACCCGTTCGTTGGCCAGCTGGCCTTCTTCCGCGTGTACTCGGGCGTGATCAATGCTGGCGACACCGTGTACAACTCGGTAAAAGGCCGTAAAGAACGTCTGGGCCGTATTCTGCAGATGCACGCTAACCAGCGCGAAGAGATCAAAGAAGTGCGCGCCGGCGACATCGCTGCTGCAGTGGGTCTGAAAGACGTGACCACCGGTGAAACCCTGTGCGATCCAGCATCGATCATCACCCTGGAAAAAATGGTCTTCCCAGAGCCAGTGATTCAACAGGCTGTGGAACCAAAAACCAAGGCTGACCAGGAAAAAATGGGTCTGGCACTGAACCGTCTGGCTCAGGAAGATCCTTCGTTCCGCGTTAAGACCGATGAAGAATCGGGCCAGACCATTATCGGTGGTATGGGCGAGCTGCACCTGGAAATTATCGTTGACCGTATGAAGCGCGAATTCGGCGTGGAAGCGACCGTCGGTAAGCCACAGGTTGCCTACCGCGAAACCATCCGTAAGACTTGCGAAGAGTCCGAAGGTAAGTTCGTTAAGCAGTCCGGTGGTCGTGGTCAGTACGGTCACGTGGTTCTGAAGATCGAACCGCAAGAACCAGGTGCAGGCTTTGAATTCGTTGACGCGATCAAAGGCGGTACCGTTCCACGTGAATACATCCCTGCAGTTGAGAAGGGTGTACGTGGCACGCTGAACACCGGCGTTCTGGCTGGCTACCCAGTGGTTGACGTTAAAGTAACGCTGTTCTTCGGTTCGTACCACGATGTGGACTCGAACGAAAACGCGTTCCAGATGGCTGCTTCGATGGCCTTCAAAGACGGCTGCCGCAAAGCCAACCCAGTGATTCTGGAGCCGATGATGGCGGTGGAAGTGGAAACGCCAGAAGATTACGCCGGTACCGTGATGGGCGACCTGTCGTCCCGCCGTGGTATGGTGCAAGGTATGGACGAGATCCCAGGCGGCGGTGGCAAGATCATCAAAGCTGAAGTGCCTCTGTCGGAAATGTTCGGTTACTCGACCACCCTGCGTTCCGCAACGCAAGGCCGTGCAACCTACACGATGGAATTCAAGCACTACTCGGAAGCGCCTAAGCACGTTATCGACGCTATCGTTACCGCGAAAGCCAAGTAATTTTTTATATTTTTTGCGGGCGGGATGATCCCCGCCTGCAACTTTAAAACTTTGATCTAAGGAAGATTGAAATGGCAAAAGAGAAATTCGAACGGACCAAGCCGCACGTCAACGTCGGTACCATCGGTCACGTTGACCACGGCAAAACCACCCTGACCGCTGCTATCGCTACCGTTCTGTCGAAGAAATTCGGCGGCGAAGCTAAAGCTTACGACCAGATCGATGCTGCTCCAGAAGAGAAAGCACGTGGTATTACCATTAACACCGCTCACGTTGAGTACGAAACCGCTGGCCGTCACTACGCTCACGTTGACTGCCCAGGCCACGCCGACTACATCAAAAACATGATTACCGGTGCTGCTCAGATGGACGGCGCAATCCTGGTTTGCTCCGCAGCTGACGGCCCAATGCCACAGACCCGTGAGCACATCCTGCTGGCCCGTCAGGTTGGCGTTCCATACATCATCGTGTTCCTGAACAAGTGCGATCTGGTTGACGACGCAGAACTGCTGGAACTGGTTGAAATGGAAGTGCGCGAGCTGCTGTCGAAG